>CAZXFX010000032.1:0-36833 GCA_964640295.1 uncultured Dehalococcoidia bacterium
GGCCCACTTCGGGCAAAAGTCCCTTCCACCTTGATGGGGGAAGGTTAGGATGGGGGTGCCCCAATCCTCCGACCAAACTGATACAGGCTCTGTGAACCAGACGGGAGTGGTCAATTGCGCGTATTGGGAATTGATCCCGGCACATACAAGATGGGAGTCGGACTCGTGGAGTCAGACGGCGACTCCTATCTTCTGCGTCTGTCCGACGCGCTTAGCCCTCCGCGAAGCGCTCAACTGCACGAACGCCTCGGGTGGCTTCACCAGCGCCTCGACGACTTGATCGCCCAGGCTAAACCCGATGTCGTGGCGATTGAATCTCCATTTGTCGGTCGAAATGTCAAGGCGGCCATCTCGGTGGGCCAGTCCCAGGCGGTCGCCATGGTCGCAGCCGCGTCGCGCGGTATTCCTGTCTCCACCTACGCTCCAAGGGAGGTGAAGAAGGCGGTAACGGATAATGGGGGCAGTTCCAAAGAGCAGGTTCAGGATATGGTGCAGTTCCTGCTGGATTTGCAGGACCCTATAGAGACCTCGGACCGGGCGGACGCTGCCGCGGTGGCTATATGCCATATCAACAGCGTTCAGACTAATCACATAGAGATGTGGGAATAGAATATGGTAGTGTCAGCCATTGATGGAACTCTGCGCGGAGTGGGAGCCGACTGGGTTGACGTCGCCGTCGGCGGCGTCACCTTTCGGATCAGTATGCCGGACACGTCCGCAAGTTCTGTCGGACGTGTAGGAGAATCGCTGAATCTACACACGTCTCTTCAGGTGCGGGAGGACAGCCTCACGCTATACGGGTTTTCGACTGAAGACGAACGACAGACTTTTGAGACGTTGATTAACATAAGCGGAATCGGGCCGCGCCTGGCCCTGGCCATGCTGGCGCGATTCAGCCCCCAGTCCATCGCTCAAACAGTGGAAGCGGGCGATACTAAGACGCTTTCCACGGTGCCTGGAATAGGTCGGCGCACCGCCAGTCGCATAGTGTTGGAACTCAAAGGCAAGCTCGACCTGGATTTCACAGATGGCGTTGGCGTCGCTCCCGGCGTTGAACTTGTTGACGCTCTGACCGCTCTTGGATACGGCGACGGCGAGGCAAGGGAGGCGCTTTCGAGAACGGTGTCGAACGGTCAGACTGAGGAGGATAGAATACGCGCCGCGCTGGAATATCTGGCGGGAGAATGATGGAGTTGGAGTATTCGCCCTACGACCCCTGGGCCGACATCTACGACGCCGTGTACTCTTACGTGCGCTCGGATATACCCTTCTATATTCAGCAGGCTGTCGAGTCAGGCGGCCCCGTATTGGAACTTGGCGTAGGCACCGGAAGAGTCGCAATACCGACGGCGCAGTTGGGCATTGACGTGGTCGGCGTTGACACCTCGGCGGCAATGCTCTCCAAATCTGAAGAGAAGATAGCTTCCCTCAGCCGAGGCGCGGGTTCGGTGGAGTTGTTCGCAGCCGATATGCGCGACTTCCATCTCCGGGACGCCAACGGCGCCAGCCGCCTGTTTCCGCTAGTGACCGTCCCGTTCAGGGGGTTTCTCGCCCTGATGTCGGTGGAAGACCAGGTCAGGGCGCTTCAATGCATCCGACGCCACCTCAGCCCTAGCGGAAAGTTAGTATTCAACATATTCGTTCCTGACCCCAATATGGCGTTCGAGCAGAGCGATGTCCCTAGGCATCTGAAGGATGTCGCAGATCCTGTTACAGGCGCGAAGTACGTACTCTATCAGCAGAGTCAGTATGACTACTACACCCAGACTGTCAGCATACGCATGGTGATAGAGGAACTGGACGTTGATGGATCTGTCGCTCGAAAGATGTATCGCGACTACAGCCTGCGGTACTGCTATCGCTGGGAGATTCATCACCTGCTGATAATGTGCGGCTTCGAGATAGAGGACCTCTTCGGAGACTTCGACCGATCCGACTTCGACGCCGGCAGCTCCGAGATGATATGGGTCGCGCGCAAGGTATGATAGGGAACCGCAAGGCTGCAAAGATATTACGCTGTATCTGTGATCTCGCTATCTAGGTTTTCATCAAATACCTGAACCACTGGATCGCCAATAGAAATATAACTGTCCGCATCTGATAATTCGTAGGCGCTGTTTTCTAACGACTCATTTATCTTTAATGTTTCATATTTAGTCACCCAGCGAGGAGCTTCAAACATACTACTTAATAGAAATCCCTGCCCACCTACATTTACTCGCTTTGTTCGGTAGGTAGTCGCCAAAGACAAATTATCCTTTGCCTGAATTATCTTGACCCGAGTCTTGGGCCTATCAAGAGATCCCAAGACAGTTCCTGTATCAGGATCTGCAATGTCATAAGCGTTAGGAATCATTATATCAAATAACATTCCCAACTCCACACCGTCATTTGTACCGATGTTCAAGGCTACTTCCCTAGTATTCAGAATCTGCGCCACTTTCCCGCGAATAGGTTTGATCAGAGTAGCCATACTATGAATTCCTCCGCTTACTCCATCTACTCTCGATTTCCGCTACGTCTTCAGGAACTATGTCTCGCCAGTCTTCCAGAGCAGAGCGTCCAATTTCAATCTGCTCATTGACGATAGACTCGACTGTTTCCAAACGACTATCCTGGCGTTCCTCATTAGATGCGTGAATTTGAAGCGATAGCCTACTCAGACTTTCGTACAGTATCAGCGCTGTCCTAAAAGCTGGACGCGCATGGAGTCTCATTGTCTCTTGAGCGGCATCCATTGCTGCGGCTCTACCAATGCGCCACGAGGCCATAACGCCTGTGCCAAGTATCAAAACCTGAAAAAGCGCTTCCTCAAGTGAAGTGAGCGCTCAACTAGCAGAAATATATATCATAGCGCCGAGTCCTATGACACTCGCCAAAGCGAGCGCAATACTCAGGGCAATCGCATTTAAGCTCAGTATTTGGTTTTGTGATGATTCTGTTGTTCAAGACAAGCCTGAATCAGCACGCTTGTGCCTTTAACAATGCCCGATCTTCCGAAATTCATGGGAATCATGAGCCGAGCGGGATAGACCTGTCGGTATCCAGCAGGCGTTCCGTCAAAATGCGATTGCCCTGGCGCAATACTCCATAAGTCTGGCTTGCTCCAAGGTATTCTGCTGAGGGGATTTCGCATAATCTGAACCAGAGACATCTCCAACGCCTATTGGTCGAATAATGGCCTGTATGATAAATCAGAAGCGGGAGTATGTCCTTTAACGCCAAATTCTAACAAGGCATCTGAAACAAATCAAAAACTGGTAGGTTATAGATTGTATCAGCTTTAGTTGGAGTGGATTGCAGTACGGAATCTTCCCTCTCTCTTCGATTGAGGTGAGCCGTCTTTCATATTTCTAGCCTTGAACTCAATCGCAACTTGACTGTGACAGGCGCGCTCTCATACCATTCGGTTTGGGGTTCAGAGATACTTCAGACCTAACCCCAAATACACTAAACGCGGCGCTTCCAATGTTCATAGACTTGCACACCCACTCTGTTTCATCTGACGACTCGCGCGCCACAGTGGAACAGTACGTAAAATGGATTGGCGTTCTCAGGCGAAAAGGGTTCACGATAGACGGGTTCGTTCTCACCGAGCACCGGAAGTTCGACTTCGATAAGGACTACTCGAAACTTGCTGAAGAGAACGATGTCCTTATTATGAAGGGGTCCGAACTCGACACCAACATGGGGCACTTCCTCGTTTACGGAGTAACCGAGGCGCTGACCGACGCGGTGGACTTTTCCAACGTGGCGATGGATGCGATAGAGTTGGTCAGGGCGGCTGAGGATAGCGGCGCTATCGCCATTCCCGCGCACCCGGGCCGATTCGGAATTGGACTTTGCGAGTTCGTGGACAATGGGGCGGACTTCAGTCTCATAAGGGCTGCGGAAGGTCTGAACGGATCGAACCGTCCGGGCGAGCAGGAACGCGCCGAGGAACTCATACGACGACTGGGGACGCCGGCCACCGGCGGCAGCGACGCCCACCTGGTAAGCGCCATCGGAAAATGCCTGACCAGTTTCGATGGTCAGGCATTGAATGAAAGCGATCTTGTGAGAGAACTGCGTACAGGCGGATTTGGTCCCGTTCGACTGGATGACACACTTTAGGAGCGGCAGCTATATGACGACAGAGAATATGGAAATAAAATTCGACCGCAGCTTGTTGGGAGTCGAAAACGATATTGGCCAATTTCCGGTAACCAAGGAAATGATAGTGAAGTTCGCTCATTCGACGGGCGAGCTAAATCCTGTGTACTATGACGACGAGGCGGGAAGCGAGTCCGAGTATGGAAGCATCGTCGCGCCCCCTACATTCTGCAACATGTTCGTTTCAGGCGTTACCCGCCCTGACATCAAGCTTGAATTCGGCGACGTGAGCTTGTTCGCCGGTCAGGCGATAGAATCTGTGTTTCCCGTCAGACCGGGAGACACGCTGTTCGCCAAGACCAAGCTCAAGGATGTTTACGCCAAGACCGGACGCTCCGGCAGGATGGTATTCCAGGTATGGGAGACGAGTTTCGCTAATCAGGATGGCGACACGGTGGCGCTGGTGCGGGAATCGTTCGTCAGACGCAATAGGAGGCCCAGGTGACGATAGAAGAAATCTACTATGACGACGTTGATCTTGGAGATGAGGTGGGGCCGGTAGAGAGAATCGTCACAGACGATCAGGTGATTGAGTTCACTGAGGTATGGGGACGCGAATCCGGCCCGACCCGGTTCACGAGTAGGGAAAAGGCTCAGGGCGAAGGATTGCCGGAGGCCATCGTGCCGGGCGCAATGAACATAGCCATAATGTCGCAGCTAATTACAGGATGGTCTCCCACGGTCAATCTCAAGAAATTGGACGTCGTATTCAGAAGTCCTGTTCTGCATAATCGCCCTCTGACCCTGAAGGGCATGATTACTGACAAGGACTTCATTGACGGTGAACCTGTGATAGAGTGCGACATTACTATGGAGAACGAGGAAGGCGTCCCGCATGTAATCGGAAAGGCGACCGTGTCGTTGCCTGTGAGGGAGTAGAAGCGTCGCTTTGCTTCGGAGTTGACGAAATCAAGACAAAGCGGGGGCGTCCTCTTTGGGACGCCCCCGCTTGTGAAGTTCCTGGACGTAGGCAGGTTTAGTGTTCCATCACTGTGCCGCCATTTATGTTGATGGACTGACCATGGATCCACGACGCCGCTTCCGTGCATAGATATACGCAGAACTCGCCTGTTTCCTCATCGGTGCCGTTGCGTCCAATCGGCGTGCTTTCGGCCATTTCGACCCAGCGGGTGCCCCTGTCTATATCGTCCATCCTGTGGGTGTCCACCGCGCCTGGGCATACGCAATTGACGTTTATGCCCATTGGTCCGAATTCTCGCGCCATGGATTGCGTCATGCCTACTATGGCGAAATTCGCCGCATTATACGCTAGGGTATTCGCGCTCCCTCGCTTCCCGGCGGTGGAAGATATGTTGACTATCTTGCCGCCCGTTCCCTGCTTCTGCAATTGAGCGACAAAAGCCTTCGTGCAGAGATAGGTGCCGCCAATCTTAATGTCTATGACGCGCTGGAATATGCCGTCGTCCAGGTCCAGCACCGGTACGCGATCCGGCCCGCGCGCGTAAGCCGCGTTGTTCACCAGAATATCCACCCGCCCGAACTCTTGCACAGCCTGGTCAATCATGTTTTGGATGTGTTCCTTATTGGTGACATCCGCTACGAGCGGGAGCGCCTTCGCGCCGTGCGACTCGATCTGTTCGGCGACGCTGTGAATGTCCCGCCAGTTGATCGCCTGTTCGTCTGGTGGGAAGGTGGAAGGGTCTCTTCCGGTTCCGGTTATCACCACATTGGCGCCCTGTTTCGCAAATCCGACCGCTGCGGCGCGCCCGATGCCTCGCAGTCTTCCAGCCCCGGTCACAATCGCGATCTTTCCGTCAAATTCACCCATTGGGAGTCCTCGCTAATCAAACTAAACTTGGTTTCGTCGCGCAAGAGTATATCGCGCCAAACCGTGTGTGTAAACGCGGGGGTCAAGAGCCGAGCTTGCTTTTGAGCCAGCCCTTCAGCATTTCTCTGAGCTCGTCCCGACACTCCATGAGGCCGTGTTCGGCTCCTGGGTATAGGATCAACTCTTTGGGTTTCTTGGCCCATGAGTATATTTGTTCCGAGCAGTATGGAGGAAGGCGAGTGTCGCTTCCGCCGTGCGCCAGCAGCAGTGTACGTGGCGACACCTTGTCCGCGCCCCTGGCCCCGAATGTCTGGCTGGACAGCGCCGCGACCGCCTTTACGTCTTCACTGAATGGCGCAGCCGTTATCACAACCGCGCCGCCAAACGAGTGGCCGACCAGAGCTATTTCAGTATGCCCAACTCCGTTCAGGAACGAGACCCCAACGAGCGTGTCCATCACGCACTCTTGAAGGTTGTTCGGCATCCTGTAGTCAATTCGGACAGACGTGATTTCATCCTCGAGTTCCTCCGCCAGGTCTCGGTACAACCCGCCTGCCGGTCCCGCGAATCCGCCTCGCGCCCCCCAAACCCACACTATGCCTTTGGAGGTTCGTCCTTTCGGGTCATTGTGGACGATGGCGTTCACGTCGCCTCTCGTAGTTCGGAGCGTGACGCCGCGGCCCGGTTCATCCTCTGGAGGGTTCCAGGGTTCGACGCCTACGATGCGGATGGAAATATCTGGGGAAGCCATGAGATTTCCATACTCACAGGTCGGGACGCTGGCTGCGCCAGTCGGCGGCCCGCTCCAGCGCGCTGGCAATCCTGAATATCGTCCGCTCGCCGAGCGCTTTGCCGAGTATCTGGAATCCGACGGGAAGCCCTTCCGATAATCCTACTGGGACAGATATGCCCGGTATGCCCGCGATGTTGGCTGGCAGAGTCAACACGTCCGAGAGATACATCTGTACAGGATCCGATGTTTTGGCGCCGAGTTCGAACGCGACGGTAGGCGAAGTAGCGGATACGATGGCGTCGAGGTCTTCGAAGGCTCGTTCAAACTCGCGTCTGATAATCGTTCTAACGCGCTGGGCTTTCAGGTAGAAGGCGTCGTAGTAGCCCGCTGAAAGCGCGTATGCGCCGAGCGTGACGCGACGTTTGACTTCGGGCCCAAAGCCGACGCCCCTGGTTCGCTCCAGCGCTTCCCACATAGAGTCCGCTTCTCTGTCCGAGAAACCGTATTTCACTCCATCGTACCGCGCCAGGTTCGCTGAACATTCTGATGGCGCGAGAATGTAATACACCGCGAGCGCATAAGAAGTGTGGGGCAGCGACATTTCGACGACATTGGCTCCCAACTGCTCCAGAATCTCGATTGACTTGCGGGTGACGCTCTCCACTCCTGGCTCCATACCCTCTACGAAATACTCAGTCGGCACGCCTATTCGCAGTCCTTTCAGGTCTTGCCCGAGGGCCTTGGAGTAATCCGGGATCTCCACATTCAGGGATGTCGAGTCTCTTGGGTCGTAGCCTGCGATAGCGTTCATCACCAGCGCGCAGTCGGTCACGTCCTTCGTGATTGGCCCTATCTGGTCGAGAGAACTGGCGAAAGCTACCAGTCCATACCGCGAGACCAGACCGTATGTCGGTTTCAGTCCCACGACGCCGCAAAGAGAGGCGGGCTGCCGGATGCTGCCCCCGGTGTCCGAACCCAGCGAATAGAAGCACTCGGAAGCGGCGACTGCCGCCGCCGGCCCGCCGCTGCTGCCGCCGGGGACTCTATCCAGGTCCCACGGGTTGCGCGTAGGAAAGAACGCCGAGTTCTCGGTCGAAGACCCCATAGCGAATTCGTCCAGGTTGCCCTTTCCCACCAGGACAGCCGACTGTTCATACAGCCGCTCGGTTACAGTGGCGTCGTATGGCGGAACGAAGTTCTCCAAAATCTTGGAAGAACAGGTTGTCGTCACCCCGCGCGTCGCCATGTTGTCCTTGAGTTGCATCGGGATTCCGGTGAGCGCCGTCGCTTTCCCGTTGGCGATTCTTTCGTCCGCTCGTTCTGCCTGTTCTATGGCGAGTTCCCGCGTTATAGTGACGAATGCCTTGACCCTATCTTCGACTTCCGCAATGCGGTCCAGCGCGGCATTCGCAAGCTCCACAGAGCTTATTGCGCGCTTGTCCAGGAGCGAGCGCGCTTCGTGAATCGTGAGGTTGGTGAGCGCTGCGTCCGCCATTACTCCAGCACCGCTCTGACTCGTATGAAATCGCCCTCGCGGGTTGGCGCGTTCGCAAGCGTATCCTCCAAGGGCATGGACGGACGGACCACGTCGTCGCGCATCACGGATACAAGGTCAACTGAATGACCGGTCGGTTCGACGCCCGTGGTGTCAACTTGGTTGAGAATGCTAATGTTGTTGAGGATGTTAGACATCTGCTCGCGCATCAGTTCCACTTCACCGTCGCTCATGGCGACTCGGCAGAGCAGAGCCAGATGGCGAACTTCGTCGGAGGTGATTTGGGTCATTTCACTCCTCGATATTGGCTTTAGGGGAAAGTGTAGCAGGATACTGAGCGGAGGTGTAAGTCCTGTGTCAGTTTGGAACCTGTAACGATTTAGTCGGCGCTCCATCTCGCGCAAAAGTCCCTTCTACCTTGATGAGGGAAGGCTAGGATGGGGGTGATCCAATCCACCGACCAAACTGATACAGGCTCCGCGCCTGAGCCGTATTTGAAGCTATTATTGGCGCGTGCTATAATTCGACATACGAAGATAAGGTTTGAATTAGGGGATCAATGATCTTGCGCAATACGGTTTCAGCCATCGGATGCTCCTGTAAAACCCTGCGGCGCGCGGGCGCGAAGGTAGGGTAATCGGAGACCGACGGCAACCTCGAGGATGCGTCATTGCGATTGGCGCGCCGCCAAGGATTAAGGCTCCATGCCAGCGCCTAGCGTTCGGCGATGGAGTTTTTTTATTGTCTGGCCGCAAACTGTTTGGGCGAATGCAAACCAGTGGCTCGGAAAGTCCAACGGGAGGAACTAAATGACAACTCTGGCTACTCAAGTTAGGCCGCTAACTCCCTATCAGGTGAGGAGATACAGCAGGCACATCATAATGCCGCAGGTGGGAAGCGCGGGACAGCGTAAGCTGATAGACGCCAAAGCGCTTATTGTCGGCGCGGGCGGACTCGGCTCGCCGATTTCTATCTACCTGACACTTGCAGGTGTGGGCACAATCGGGATAGTGGACTTCGACACGGTGGATGTGACAAACCTGCAGAGGCAGGTGCTCCACTACGACAGCGATATAGGAAAGCCCAAGGTGCAGTCGGCGATAGAGACGCTGAACGCGTATAACCCGGAGACGAACGTGATAGTCCACGAGGCGCCGCTTAATTCAGATAACGCCATGGAGATAATCCAGGATTACGATGTCGTCATCAACGGCGCCGACAACTTTCCGGCGAGGTATCTGGTGAACGACGCAGCGTATCTATCCGGCAAGCCGCTCGTGGACGGCAGCATACTGCTCTTCGACGGCCAGGCGACCGTGTTCATACCGGGCAAAGGCTGCTATCGCTGCCTGTTCCCCACGCCTCCGCCTCCCGGCGAGGTGCCTAGCTGCGCCGAAGCGGGCGTGCTGGGTATGCTCCCCGGAATGGTTGGAACTATCCAAGCCACCGAGACGGTGAAGCTGATTCTTGGAATCGGAGAATCGCTATCCGGCCGGCTGCTTCTCATAGACGCTTTGGAAATGGACTTCCGGGCGGTGAAGATGAGAAGGAACCCGGATTGCCCCCTGTGTGGCGACAACCCTACGGTGACCGAGCTTATAGATTACGTCGCCTTCTGCGGAGGCGCTCCGCTGACGGGCTAGAAACGGTGAGTGACGGAGCGTATCGCTCTGAAATGGAGGATATAGAAAATGGCGGCACATCCCGAATCAATAGTGACCACCGAATGGGTGGCGGAAAATCTGAACAATCCGAATGTTAGGCTTGTGGAAGTGGACGTCGATACCGAAGCCTATGAGCAGGGACATATTCCGGGCGCGGTAGGCTGGAACTGGACGTCGCAGCTAAACGACAAGCTTACGCGCGACATTCTGTCGTCTGAGCAGATTGGACAACTTTTGGGCGAGTCTGGCATTGGCCCGGACACCACTGTCGTCCTGTATGGCGACAACAACAATTGGTTCGCCACCTACGCGTTCTGGCAGATGAAGATATACGGCCACGCCGATTTGAAGATAATGGACGGGGGAAGGCAGAAGTGGATTGACGAAGACAGAGAATTGACGACGGACGAAACGTCAGTGGAAGCCGTATCATACAACGCTCCCGCTCCCGATCTTTCCATTCGGGCCACGCGAGACTATGTGCTGGACGTGGTTTCGACCAGCAACAATACCGGTCTGGTGGACGTGCGCTCCCCTGACGAGTTCAGCGGCGCGCTTCTCGCTCCCCCCAACCTGCCGCAGGAAGGGTCGCAGCGCGGCGGCCATATTCCGGGCGCGGCCAACATTCCTTGGGCGAGCGCCGTGGCGGAAGACGGAACGTTCAAGTCGGTCGAGGAACTCGAACGCCTTTATGGCGACGCCGGCATATCCGGCAATGGCGAAACTATCGCCTACTGCCGTATTGGCGAGAGAAGTTCTCACACGTGGTTCGTGCTGTCCCAGATTTTGGGATACGAGAAGGTGCGCAACTATGACGGTTCCTGGACCGAATACGGCTCCATAGTTGGAGCTCCAATCGAGAGGTAGAACTGAATCCGGCAGGCCGGCAGGGATGAAAAACAATCGCCCCGCGACGACGGGGCGATTGTTTATAGATGAATCTTATGCCCGGATAGCGCGACAATGAAAATTCAAGGTATTCATAGTACGCGATGGTTTACGACGAAGCGAATATCCATACATGCTAAGAATACCAAGTTGGATACAACTGCGAAAGGAATCCAAGATGAACTCAAATGGCAAGCCCGTCGCCGTCGTGATTGGCGCGACATCCAAATGGCAGTCGGATGGCCGCAACACTCGATTGGCGCATGGCGGAGAACTGGACGACAGCGATATCCCCGTCGGCGCGCGCTGGGGGGTCGGAGGAGCGATTTCCCAGAAGTTCGCTCAAGAAGGATTCTTTGTAGTGTTGACTACCCGGAACGCTTCCAACGCCGCGCCTCTGCAAGAGGCGATCCGCGAACAATGCGGGGAGTGCATGACCGTCGAGCTGGACCTCTCCTCCGCCGACTCTATATCCAGCGCATTCGCGCAGATCAGGGCGGACGCGGGCGATCCGAGCGCGCTTGTGTACAACGCAGGCTATCTGGAGGGGCGCGACCTTCCGCCCGAAAAGGAATTGATGGAGTACATTCCGTTTGAGATATTCGAAACGGCGCAGCACATATCCAGCAGCGGCCCCTTCCTCGTCATGAAAGAGGTACTGCCCGCTATGCGGGAACAAGGCGAGGGGTCTATTCTGATTTCCAACAATTCATCGTCTTTGCGAGGCAGGAAGCGCTACACCGGGCAGTCGCTGTACTACCCCAGAGTCCTGATGCGCGCGCTGTCGCAGGCATTGACGGAGGAATACTCGGAACATGGGGTGCACGTCGCCAATGTGGTGATTGACGGCACGATAGACTCCCCGGGCACGAGAGCGCTGCCCGGCGCGCGGCAGAACCCCGATTCGCTCATCAATCCGGTTAGCATAGCCGAGGCTTTCTACTATCTGCACACTCAAGACAAGTCATGCTGGACTCACGAACTCCAGCTTACTCCATTCTCGTCCAAGCCAAGCTTTTGAGCGCGGCTGAAAGATTGCGATGACGCTATCCGCGTTCATGACGCTTCCAGGGATGGCCTGTCATCTGGGGCGGGCGCAGTTAGCGGCTGGCGGAGTTTTCTGCGCGGGGCGATGTTCGTTTAGCGGTCGCCGGCCAAGCTGATGCAGGCTCCATTCTATTGAACCTGTAACGATTTAGTCGGTGGCCCACTTCGGTCAAAAGTCCCTTCCATCTTGATGGGTTCAGAGGGGTAGGTAAACGCTCTAACCGGTCAAAAATCCCTTCCACCTTGATGGGGGAAGGCTAGGATGGGGGTGATCCAATCCTCCGACTAAGCTGATACAGGCTCCCTTCTATTCACGCGGCTTGACCGTTAAACCCGCGTTGGTTAGCATGGATAGAGATCCGCTGGTTGCCAGAAAGGGGAATACGGAACACGCCTTCCGTAGTCGAGCGAATGTATCTGGTCAGATTTACGCTCCTGTGCATAGACATGGTGAACGAATTCTTGAGCAAGAACTGCCCCTATGTGGCAGGCGCCATCGCGTTCTATACCCTGTTTTCGATATTCCCGCTCATATTGGCGATAACCTTGATATGGGGATTTTTCCTTGGCCCGGACGTCAACCAATTGGAATTGGCTGAGGATGTCGCGGAGGTGATACCCGTTTCGTCGAACGTCGTCGCCCAGACGGTTCAGGGAGTGGCATCCAGAAGAGTTATGACCGGCATCGCGTCCGCGCTTGGTCTCATCTGGGCTTCCTCCGCCGCCTTCGGCGCCATCAGAAAAGGAATCAATATAGCGTGGGGAATCCAGAAGACCCGTCCATTCATCAAGGAGCGGCTCATTGACATGGCGCTGGTCACCGGCGCGGGAATACTCATGGTGACTCTGCTCTTCGTAACGCCAACCGCTTCGTCAATCTATGAAGGGCTGGCTATCGTATTCCCAGGTGTAAGCTTCGAATTTCTATCAAGAACGGTATCTCATATAGCTTCCATCATTCTATCCTTCGCTACGTTTACGGTGTTGTATCGCTATTTGCCCAACACGGAGGTGAGATTTAGGGACGTTTGGATTGGATCTTTATTCTCTTGTCTGGGGTTCGAGGCGGCTAAGTGGATATTCTTGCATTACATAAACACATACCCGATGAACAATTTCCTGTACGGATCAGTTGGCGCGGTCATGGCTCTGCTGACATGGGTATATGTCTCGGCTATCATATTGCTGTTCGGCGCCCTTCTCACTTCACGATACGCCAATGCGACCAGGGGCGTCAGCTTTGGCGTGAAAGGGCACAAGTTAATGTGGACGGGCTTGACGCGCGTCAGACTCAAGGTTGTGGCGGCGGGTGAGTAGGATGTATAGATCATTGTCATTACCATTTCTGGCGCGCGTCATCTTACTGAGCGTTGTGTCCGTCTTTGTTTTGGCGTGCGGCTCGCCGGCGCCCGCTCCCACTAGCGCTCCCACGCCTATTCCGACGGAAGTCCCTCCGACTCCTCTTCCCACGCCAACACTGGCGCTGCAAGCGCCCGCCGCGCCGAGCGCCTTGATCGGGAACGTTCGAGAAGTGGAGATTTCGCGGTTGCCTTCCATCGCCGACCTTGTGGACAGCGTGGAGCAGGTGGTCGCGTCGGTTTCGGTCGAATCTGTGAACAGGGGATTGTTCTTCGACTTCACAGATGAAGGCGCGGGATCGGGCGTCATCATCAGTTCTGATGGGTACATAGTCACCAACTACCATGTCATCCACGACGTCATGGCCGTGAAAGTGGACCTCCCCAATGGCGAAAGCTATGACGCCGAGATAGTTGGCTGGGACGTGGTTACCGATATCGCCGTTCTGAAGATAGAGCCGGAGGGAAGCCTGCCGGTCGTGGAGTGGGGCAACTCCGACAGCATGAGGGTGGGGGACTGGGTTGTGGCGCTGGGCAACGCTCTCTCTCTGAACGGGGGTCCCACGGTCACGCTTGGAATCATTAGCGCGCTGGGGCGCACCGTGCCCACTGAGCGCGGCCCGCTTTATCACATGATTCAGACCGACGCCGCCATTAACAAGGGCAACAGCGGCGGCCCGCTTGTAAGCATGGAGGGGAAGTTGATTGGGATAAACACGGCAATGCTGAGACAGGCTCAGGGAATTGGATTCGCGGTCAGTTCCGAGACGGCGCTTCCGATCATCGAAAGCCTGATCGAACATGGCGAAGTGACGCGCCCTTCCATCGAGGTGAGCGTGGAGGATGTCACTCCCGCGATTGCCAATCGGCTCGGGCTCAATGTGAAAGAGGGGGCGATCATAACTCGCGTCGCGCAGAGAGGGTCGGCGTTCGACGCGGGGATCCAGGTCGGCGATGTGATTACAGACCTGGACGGCATACCGATAAGAGGGGTGAGCGAGTTTCTGACGCTACTGTGGAGCTATGAAGTGGGCGACATGGTGGAGGTCAGCTATATCAGGTCGAACAAAGCGTTCGAGGCTACGGTCGAACTGGCGGAAAGGTAGAAGAGAAGTTGGTATTCATAGTACGCGATGGTTTACGACGAAGCGAATATCCATACATGCTAAGAATAGCGAGAATCTGACAGTCCTTGTCTTAGTAGGACTGGAACAGCCTGCCCCACTCGGTCTTCAGCGCTTCCCGAACGCGCTTCCTGCCTATGAACCGCAGCCAGTAGTCGTTGTGGTAGATATTAGAGGCGGCGTATGCCCACGGCGTTATGGGCGACCTGAGAAGCATATTCTCCAGCGGCTTTAGCGGTCCCCAGTATATGAGCTTCTGGCCGCGACTCGCCAATGTATTCTCGGCGGACTTGAATCTCCAGTTCACTTCCGAGATGTCTTCGCCGACTACCTCGATCTCTTCGATTCGGCCTGTACCCAGTCCGTGTTCGTGCGCGAGACGAATGAAGCCAATGCTCATGGGGTCGAAGCCCATCATCTTTGCGGCTATGGCGTCTATGGCAACCTGGTCCGCGCCTGCGAGGATCACGTTCTTGGCGCTCCAGCGCATCGCGCGCGGGCCGGGTCCGTCCCCGGCGAAGGTGCCGTCGGTTACCGCGAATATGCCTGGGTGTATGTCCTTCTGGATCCGCAGGAGGTCAACCAGCGTTTCGTGAATTACCGAGTGCGTCCAGTGTCGCTGGTAGTTGAGCAGTCCTCCGAACGCGTTCTTCATCGCGCCGGTCATCGTGGTGAACACGTGGGTCTTCACTGTGGGCAGGTGCACGATGTTCTTGCCCGCCATAAGTTCGGGTATCTGGAACCCGTCCGGATAGACCTTGTCGAGCGCGATTAGAGGCGAGCTTGGTTCGTAGTCCACCCAGCGGACGTCTTCCAAGAAGACAGACTCGAGCGCGTGTCGCTCGGTCACGGCTTCGTGCTTGTTGTTGACAGCGCCCTCTTTCGGATCAACGACGACTGTTCCGTTGTGAATCGGAGTAAGCCTGTCGTATCCCGCCGACTTTAGAGCCTGGATTACGCCGTCCAACTGCCAGGGACTGGTGGAGCAGGCGGGGTAGTAATGCTGCCAGGATATGTTGATCTTCAGCAGTGTCTCGACATCTTGCGGAAGCGCGGATCTAAACCCGGCGAGTTCCATCGCGCGCCTTATATCGTCCAAAACAGTTTCCGGTCTGGCATATACCACAGCCACGGTTGGTCTTGCCAGATTGGATGTCCGGGTTTCAGTCTGAAGGGGTGAAGCTAGTGTCATGGTTATCGCTCTAAGCGCGCTTGGCTCGTTAAGGGGGACGTTCTTTCGCTATTCCAGGAAATCCTTCAGTTTGGTGGAGCGCTTCGGGTGGCGAAGCTTGCGCAGCGCCTTGGCTTCTATTTGCCTGATTCGCTCTCGCGTTACTCCGAAGCAGCGTCCCACCTCTTCGAGTGTTCTTGCGCGGCCGTCTTCGATGCCGAATCGCTTCCTGAGAACTTCCGCCTCTCGCTCGTTCAGGTTGTCCAGAATGTCGTTGATATGGTCTTTGAGAAGTTGCTGCGACGCCTCTTCCGAAGGGGCGGGCGCGGTCGTGTCTTCGATGAAGTCGCCGAGATGGCTGTCTTCCTCTTCTCCTATCGGGGTATTCAGCGAGACGGGTTCCTGCGAAATCTTCAGTATTTCACGCACCTTCTCCGTGGGGATTTCCATGTGCCGCGCGATTTCCTCGCTGGTAGGTTCACGCCCGTATTCCTGTATGAGGCGGCGGGTGACCCTTAGAAGCTTGTGAATGGTCTCGACCATGTGAACCGGAATGCGTATGGTGCGCGCCTGGTCCGCGATGGCGCGAGTTATCGCCTGCCTTATCCACCAAGTGGCGTAGGTGGAGAACTTATATCCTTTGCGATAGTCGAACTTCTCTACGGCGCGTATGAGGCCGATGTTTCCTTCCTGGATGAGATCGTCCAGAGACATTCCGCGTCCGATGTACTTCTTCGCCACAGCTACGACCAGCCTCAGGTTGGCGTTTGCCAGATGTTCCTGCGCGTCGTCTCCAAGATAGATTATGTTGTTCATGTGCCGACGGAATTGCAGTTCGCGCTCTCTTAGTCCGTCGGCTATGTCGGGCCGATTCAGCAGGTCTCGCAACTGAGATATATCCGGGTTCGGAGACGGCATGGGGTCCGGCAAATCGAGATTTTTCCTGACCTCTTCCGGCTCGATATTGAGTATCTCGGCTACAAAGTTTACGAGCTTTTCATCGTTTGGATCGTCATCCGAGGACCCCGGGTAGCGCGACACCGCGTCTCTTATGTCCTGTCTCAGACCTAGGTCCGCTTCTATGGAAGCCCTGTACGTCTGTGAGAAGACGATGAGAGTTTGATACGGAAGAAGTCTGCTGCTGAGCGAGAACCGCTGCAGACGCTCCTTGGCGTCTTCCTGCTCCAAATTCAGCGTTTCGGACAGGTGTTCTACCAACTCCTCAGTAAGACCGCTGTCGAGGCGATTGCGGAGACTCAGGGCGTCCCGCGATTCATACACTTCTCTTATCTGTGGATGGTCTTTGGGCAGATCGAGCGCTTTCGACAAGAACGTTAGCGATTCGTCTTCGGATAGGCGATTGTTCAGGAACTTATGGAATTTGGAGTCCTGGATGTTGCGAGAGTTGTGAGCGTCGTGATGTTCGAGCCGGTCGTGCAGTTCAGAGTTGGACATCGCTTCGAACAGCGTTCCGCCGTACTTGATGCCGTAATATCTGGCGACCGCGCTGATGATCTCGTGATTGTCACAAATGTTAGTTAGAAAGTCGTTTACTATCTGCGCGGCTTTCAAAGGTCGTTCATTGCTGGATTTCCAGTCCTGATCAAGCTCCTTCAGGTACCTTCCTGCTTCGAACCGACGCGCCAAAATTCTTTCCTCGGCGGCTTTTAGCAGGTCAACCCTTCCGATCTCCCGCAAGTACATTCGGACAGGGTCGTCTATCATCTCTGGAGCGGCGACTTCTTTCTCCACGACTCCTTCGGAACTCAGACCGTTGAAACCGAGCCTAGGGGCGATGGAACCGTCTGCAGGTCCCATGTCCGTGAAGATATCCTCCGAGCGGTCGCTCTTTTGGAATCCGTCTTCGGTAGTTCGGGTAGTGCTTATCAGGTCTGCTGTCGTTGACGCTTCCGGCATCGCTCTGCCGTTGTCTGAGCCGATACTTCTATTCATTGACAAACCTCGTGGCGGTATTGCGCTGAATTTCCATAAGAAAAATTGTCTCTATCGCGCTGAGCAATAATAATAACCTACCTGCGAGACAGAGTTTCCAGTTCTTTGATTCGCATACTCAGTCGTTTCACTTCTTCTTCCACTTCTCTGGGCGGGGGCGATTTCAGATCATCGGTATCGAGCATAGCCATCTGGCTGTCGCGGGAATGTCTGAGTTCCATTCTTCTCAGGCACTGCGTCAGCGCTCGTTCCATTCCCGTTCCCGGCAATTTGGATGATTCAAGGCGGTTCAGACGCTCTGCGAGAAACGCGTCCACTCCTTCTCTGAGTTCGTCTATTGTAGGATAAGATATGAGAGCGGTAAACAGTTCTCTGTTCTCAGCTCTGAGGAAGCGTTCGGGGCTTACTAACCTCGCGTTTTCGATCAGACCCGGATTGTGAACCAGGATCCGCAAGACATAATCCTCTATGGGTTCGTCGTCGCGCGAGCGCAGAGCGTTCGCCGATACGTCCGGGCCCTGTTCTTCATTCTCCCAAGGCGGCTGAGAGTCGCTTTGTCGCCGTCGCCGACCGTCGCCGCGATTTCTGGTCCCGGAAAGCGACGCCGTTATCTGGTCGTCGGTAACTCCCAGAGCTTCGGCGAGTTTCATTCTGTAGCTGTGCTGGTCCATATCGTCCAGGCGGTTGATGAACCGGACGAATTCGGAAACTATTCTGGCGCGGCTGTCCGGTATATTCAGGTCGTATCTTCGCACAAGCGCGGGCATTACGAAATCCAGGAGCGGCTCGGCCTCGGAAATGATGGACTCCCATCTTCCGGCGTCGCGTCGGATGAGCGCGTCCGGGTCCAGGCCGGGGGGCAGGGCGGCAATCTTCAGCGTGGGAGGCGTCCACGGATTCAGGACACTCTGGTTGGCAGCGTTTCGACGCGATATCGCGTCCCTGAATACATGCCAAGACGACTCCAGGCTTCTGAGCGTCGCTTCCTGTCCTGCCTCGTCGGGGTCGAGCGCCAGAACGAATTCTTGCGCCAGAGAACGAAGTTGCGACACCTGATTCTCGGTCAGCGCCGTTCCCATGGACGCCACCACATTCTTGTAGCCGTTCTCATGCGCAGCTATCGCGTCCATATATCCCTCGACGATGACCGCCGTTCCGCGTTGGCGTATTTCCGCGTTGGCGAAGTTGAGAGCGTACAGCGTATTTCTCTTGTCGAACATCTCTGTCTGCGCGGTGTTGATATATTTGGGCGGCGAATCATCCATCGCGCGCGCGCCGAATCCCACTATATTGCCTTGGCGGTCGAAGATCGGGAACATCAGGCGGTTTCTGAAGAAATCCCATACCCGTCCGTTCTCGCTCTCTCTAACCAGGCCCGCGCCAACAGCGTCCTCCCTCTTATAGCCGTGAGTCTTCAGGTATTGGATGAGTCCGTTCCAGCTATTCGCGCTCAGTCCCAACTTGAACTGTTCTCTCGCCGACCCGCCCACTTTTCGGCTGTCCAGATACTCCCGGGCGCCCGCGCCCGCTTCAGATTCGAGAACTTGCTGAAAGTACGCGGCGGCGGCGTTGTTCACGCTGTGGATGGCGTTGGTCCGTTCCCGGTTGGGCGCGTCGGAAAGTTCCACGCCCGCGCGGCGCGCCAACTCTCTCAGCGCGTCGCCGAACTGAAGATTCTCCGCGCGCATCACGAACGTGAATATATCGCCTCCCGTGGCGCACGCCCCAAAGCAGTTCCAACTCTGCCTCTCCGGGTTCACTATGAACGACGGCGTCTTCTCGGTGTGGAACGGGCAGTTGGCTTTGAATGTCCGCCCCGACTTTTGAAGGGACACGTGCGATGACACGACATCCACGATGTCCAGTTTCGCCTTGATTTCGTCGGTTACGCTCATTGCACGCTTCTACGCTTCAGACTGGTTGTACACCCAGTTCGTTATCTTGTCCATCGGCTCTCCAATAGTGTTTAGATGCCATGCCATGTGGTCAATAGTCGCTCTCAGGTCAACCAGATCGTCGCCCGCCTTCTCTGAGTCATGCGGCTTCTTCAAGAAGTTCTCCACTTGCGAAACCAGCGTCGTCTGCGCGCTCCACAAGTCTCCCAAGTCGGTGCAAAACTGAGAAAGCTCTTCATCCATCTCGTCGGGCAGGCCCATCTCCTTCAATTTTATCACGACGCTGTGCGCCAGGGCTGACGCGCGCCGCGCCTGCTCCAGCGCGGGAGTGCGCTCCAGATGTCTGTCCAGCGATTCTTCTGAATACATGCGCAGTCCTTTTCAGTTGAGTCCGACGTTATAGTGAGTAATATATGTCATCCACAGGTCTTTGACAGATTCCAGCGCGGCGGGCTGCGCGTCTGGATTCATGTTGTTGATGTTGATGAAGACATCCTTCCAGATCTCGTCCACTTCCAACTTCCACGGGCCATATTCGAGGCCGTGCGCGTCCCGCTGCATGGCCTCGAGGTGCTCGCGTATCATTCGCACCTTGTTTCCGACGGTTCGCGCAAGGATTCGATCTTGTGATGTCATATAATTCTACGCTCCGTGAACGGAGCCGCGATTCCCGGGCTTATGCGTTCCGCTAATCGTATCGCATAATGGTCGGTCATTCCGGAGATATAGTCCACTACGGCCATGTTCTCTGATTTGCTTCTTTGCGCGTATTCCGCCGGAATTTCGCTTCGATTCGCGCTGAAGTGAGAGTGCAGCAATTCGATTATGCCCTCCGCAGTTCTGCCAAGCGTTCCGTTGGATTCTGGCAGATATACATTGTCGAACATGAACTCGCGCAGCGTGTAGAAGGCGCCGCTCATCTCATCGCTCATGCCAATGAGCGGCGCGCCCGCGCTATTCGTTTCGCCGCTGGCGTCCCAAGACGTCTCTACTATATCGGACACCATGTTGTTGATACGCCTCGCGTGAGTTTCGCCAAGAATCTCCGATACTTCTTGAGGAAGCGCGTCTGGGGTGAGGATACCGGCTCTGAAAGAATCCGCAAGGTCGTGGTTGAGATACGCCACTGCGTCCGATATTCGGCAGATTTGGGCTTCCAGCGACAGGCAGTCCACAGATAATTTGTCCAAGAATTCTCCGCGCGGTTTCGAGTGGTTGAGTATGCCATGGCGCGTCTCCCACATCAGGTTCAGACCCTGTCCGTCCTTCTCGAGTTGCTCCACGATTCTCAGGCTCTGGCGGCTGTGCCTGAATCCTTCCGGGCGCAGTTCGTCTATCGCGTATTCGCCGACATGTCCAAACGGGGTGTGGCCCAAGTCGTGTCCGAGCGCTATCGCCTCAGTCAGGTCTTCGTTCAGGTTGAGCGCGCGAGATATGGTTCGCGCTATCTGAGACACTTCCAACGTGTGAGTGAGCCTTGTCACATAGTGGTCGCCCAGCGGAGCGATGAATACCTGAGTCTTATGCTTTAGTCGTCTGAATGACTTCGAGTGCAGAATGCGGTCCCTGTCCCGCTGAAATTCGGTTCGGGTGAGGGAGGGCGTTTCAGGCCGTTCCCTGCCAGCGCTAGTCTCCGCTCGCGCCGCGTATGGCGACAGCGATCTTTCGCGCTTGGACAGACGCGACGCAATAGCGTCCGTGACATTGGCAGAAAGCTGGGGACGGGCGGCTCGAACTGTGATAGAGGAATTCCTCCCTGATTGACTGAAATGTCAGGACTAAACCATTATAGCACAGTTTGCGGTTAACCTCTCATGCGGCGGTTTTCTTCTTCCAACTCGCGTATCCGGGCGTCTCTCTGGGCAATTTCGGCGTCTCTCTCGGCGATTGCGGCGTCCCTCTCTGCCTTGTCCGCGAGCGCGGCGTCCAGTTCCGCTCTAATGCCCTTCGGATTTATAATATACAAGCCGGTCTCGACATCCTGAAGCAGAAGTTCTGCGGCATAGACATCCTCGTAGAACACGAAGAACGGCTGACGCTTCAGTATTTCACCTCGCTGTTGCCTCGCCATGCCGCACAGCCTCATGTTCCACACGTCGCTGTACCCGCTTGGCAGACCATGCTCGTTTGGCGCTATCTCTATCGGGACGTATTCGCCGTCCATGAGTCTATACCCCATCAGCGCCTGACCGTATAGCTCCCCGCCGGTCGGATCGAACAGCCAGTACTCCGGTATGCCCATACTGGCGTAGATGGCCGGTTTTTCGTATATATCTTTCCTGTATGTGCTTGGAGACGCCACTTCTATGACCACGTCGGGCGGTTTGCCGACCTGCCATATATTGTAGCCGGTCTCCATCAGGAAGAGAGACGGGTCGTCCACGTAAGCGAAGAAGAGGTCAGGAGACAGCGATATGCGAAGGTTGTCCGGGCGTGGACGGACAGGGTGATTGCTGGACAGGATGAATTTTCCGGCTTTGTCTCTGATCCGCATCAGTTCGTGAATGTAGTAGGTGAAGTAGTAGATAGCGTTGTATTGAATCATTTCGATAGGCGAGCGTCCATCAATTAGCTCGTCGGGTTCGAAGTCGAGCCCGACTGCGTCGGCGAGTGTGGAGTGTGTTATTGTCGATTTGGTTGTCATCGTCATGGGATGTTCCCGTTCGGCGTAGTGAGTCCGCAATTGTACGCGATTCGATACAAGGCGCGCTACCCGCTGATCAGCGTCTCCCTCAGCCTGTCAATCACCACTTCCAGTTCTCGCTCGTCCAGGTTGAACGGGTCAACGCCCAGTTCATCCGGATCATTTATATCGTGCAGATAGATTGGCGGGTCTCCTGCCGCGAGCGCGTCTCGGACGGCGTCGCGGGAGGGGCCGCGCCAGTCGCGCGTGAATTTCAGAATCGCTATGGGCGTCAGATAGTCCCAGTCGTCGTGTTCGACAGACACTTCCAGCCCCGGCATTTCTATGAGCGCGTCCACGACCTGGCCGCACATTTCCGCCATTGCCTTGTTTTCCGCTTCCTCGTCTTCATCCGCGAATATCCTGAGCGATTCCACCAGTCCGACTATCTCTTCCTTGGCCACCTTCATCCCGCGGCCTATGAACTGGTGCGGACTCGCGTTGGCGTAAGCCGCCTCTATCAGGTCGGCGCGTCCCGCCAGCACTCCGGTCCCCTGCGGCCCACGTATCGCCTTGCCGCCCGAGAACTGCACCATGTCCGCGCCCGCCTCTATGAATCGCTTGAGGTTCGCTCTGGGCGGAAGGTACGACGCCGCGTCAACTATCACCGGCACCTCATGCGCGCGCGCTATCTCCACCACTTGCTCGAATGGTATCGCCCGGCGCGAGATGAATCCCGAGAAGAGATACGCTATAGCCGCCGTATTCTCATTGATAGCCGCTTCCAGTTCCCACGTATGGCAGCGTCGTCCGTCTCCAATGTCAACTATGGTCGCGCCCGTCGCCGTGTAGCACTGGTCATACGGGAACCGGTGGCTGCGGTGCATGATGATCTCGTTCTTCATCCCATCAGAGTTTGGCAGGCGAAACATCTTCGCCGGATCGTTTCCCGCCATTACCGCCGCCGCCTGAAGCACAAGCCCGCCGGCCGACCCTGAAGTAACCAGGCCCGCTTCGGCGCCGGTCAACTCCGCGATCACCTTGCCCGCCGCCGCGTTCAGATCGTCCATGTTCACCATTGTCGCGGACGTCTTCTCCATCGCGTCCACTACCTCCGGTCGCAACTTGCTGCCTCCGTACAGCGTAGTGGACCCCGATGCCGTTATGACCGGCTTCACTCCCATACCTCGGTATATATCCGCTCCCTGTCCGAACACCATATCTCCATTCTCCTGAGATAGCGATTTTTGGCTATGCGCCAGTGCGGGCAGTGTATCAGAACGCGCGATGTAATGCAGAGCGATTTCGATAGGCGCTGGTGAACGAAACGACCGGATGCCGGCGCGCTCGACGATCAGCGGGAGCGCCCCTGGGCGAAAGCCCTGTTTGGGGAAGATAAGACCGGAATCGCCGATTTTCTGGCAGTGCCCTCAAAGCCCCAGAACCTGTATCAAGTTAGTCGGCGCGCCACCTCGCGTCCCTCTACACGTCCTTCCGCGCGTCCGCGTCTTTTGGGCTTCGCTGAGTTTTCCAAGAGCCATGACCATAATCCAAACTTCTCCCTCTACTACAAGTCCGACGATGAAGGTCGCGCCTCCGCCATCCGCCAATCCGCTCAGAAACGTGCCCAGATCGCCGCTGTTCAGCAACTTATACACGATACCAGGCTTATGCGGAATCAGCGCGAAATATCTTCTGGTTTATAGCGTTCTGGTGAGCCTGCAGGCGGCTTGCAGGTGTCTTCTGGTGGGTTTCAGGTGGGATATGTCGCCTGTATCCACCTGCAGGTCACCTGCAAAGACCTGTATTCACCAGTTCAGAGGTTTTTTTCTGCGCTTGCGCAAACTGGTTGATAAGTTCTGGTTTATGAGTAGTTAGTTGTTGGATTGGTTTGCGTAATTTGCGTATATTTGTTCTTAAGCTGTAGGTATTGTAGCACAGGGTGGGGGGAGTGGGGAATAGTGAATTGAGAATTGGGAATTGCCTGGTGGGTGATTGGGGTTGAGTTTTACCCCGTCGAGGGGCTGAGAGAGGTGGAAGGGATTTTGTGATTGGTTTGGGCGTTTGCCTACGCTTGTGAGCCATCGAGGCGGGAGGGACTTTTGCCCGAAGTGGGCCACCGACTAAATCGTTACAGGCTTATGCGCTTGCGGGTGGATTGACTGAATCAATCGAGTATAGATAATATGCCTATGCGCTAAGATGCAGATGACATGAATATCTAAATGAGCGAGTTGGGCAATGAGTTCAGAAGTCGCCGACTGGTCCAGAGTAAAAGAGCTGCTGGACAATATAATGGCAAGATGGGAACGCAAGGAGGGTCGCAAAGGGCTGCCCGGAATACACTCCTACTCTTGGGCCACTCCGCAGGAGTTGGCCAACGACGAGTCAATGGGCACGAAGTTCATCGAACCCGGGCTGTCCGCGGAAGAGACAGCCCTCATCGTGTCTTTGCGAAAGGGTTTTGGTTCCATTCCCCGTATGCCTATGGGAGGCCCATTCCTCAAACCTGCCGAGATAGATGAAATATCCCGCTGGATAGACGCGGGAATGCCGGAGTGAGGTGTCTCAGGTGACCGAAGACGGAAGGCCATCCAGTACAGTCAATCTTACGTGGGAGGGTGGATTCAGATTCGAGTCCCGCGACACTCACGGGCACACCCTGACCCTGGACGCGCCGCAGTCCGACGGCGCTTCGTTCGAGGGTTTCATGCCGGGCGATATGCTGCTGACCGCGCTGGCTGGGTGCAGCGGCATAGACGTAGCCAGCATCCTGACGAAGATGCGCCAGAAGGTGGAGGGGATTGAAATCAGCGTGAAGGGACGCCAGAATCCCGAGCCGCCCTGGACCTGGGAGGATATCGAGATTCGTTATACGATAAGGGGAGTGGGTCTGAAAGAGTGTCTGGTCAGGCGCGCTATTTTTTTGTCCGAGCAAAAATACTGTTCTATTGGAGCGACTGTTAGCGGTCGCGCCCGAATCACCAGCGATTTCGATATAGTTGAATGTACGTGACGAAATTCGTCGCTCGAAGCAGACGCCATTGTCCCAGGAGGACCCTCAATTGTCAGACATCATACCGATAGACTCCGACCTGCTTGAAACACTGCGCCAAATACCGTCCTGCTCTATCGCCAACGCGATAGAGACATTCTCGATACAGCCGCGCAACGTCGGTTTCATGGGGCCAGAAATAAAGAGTATATTCCCGAATATGGGACACATGATTGGGTACGCGGTCACCGCCAAGATAGCGGCGGACGCGCCTCCCTCAGCGCACATGAACGTGTCGAGAACGGAGTGGGTGGATGAGATAATGAAGATACCTGCCCCCAGGGTGCTGGTACTCGAGGACATAGACTATCCGAGTCCGATTGGCTCGTTCTGGGGCGAGGTGCAGGCGAATCTGCATCGCGCGCTGGGGGCGGTCGGCACGGTTACCAATGGCGGCGTGCGAGACTTGGATGAAATGCAGGAAGCGGGGTTCTTCGCGTTCGCGTCCTGCGTGCTGGTATCCCACGCTTACGTCCACATAACCGACGTGGGCGTTCCAGTGAAGATAGGAGGCCTGGAAGTCAACCCGGGCGACATCATCCAGGGCGACCAGCACGGCGTCATCAAGGTGCCGCGCGACATCGCAGGCGAGATTCCTGCCGCCGTAAAGAGGGTGGAACAGAACGAACAGGAGATGATCGGGTATTCCAACTCGCCTGACTTCACAGTCGAGGGCCTGAAGGAAATGCTTGCCCAGAGGTACTAATTTGCCCAGTCCCAAAGTAGCGTTCATTACTGGATTGCCCGAGGAGATCGTCGAAGTAGTCGTTAGACACAACCCTGATGGCTGGACGACAGAAATCGTTTGGGGAGACGCGCCGCTGAGCGAACAGAAGGAGGCTGTCGCAGACGCCGACTTCATAATGGTCTATCGAGCGCGCCTTCACGACGATGTACTGCGCGCCGCCGTCAAGGCGCGAGTCGTCCAGAATCTGGCGGCAGGCTACGACAGCATGAACTTGCGCCTGATGCGCGAACTGGAAATACCGTGCTGCAACAACGGCGGCGCGAACTCTCTGGCAGTCGCCGATCACGCCGTTCTGCTCATGCTCGCGCTCTACAAGCAATTGATGGCCGCGGACAGCGCGACCCGCGCGGGCCTCTGGTCACAGCCGATTAGCGGCTCCAACACCTTCGAGATGGCCAACAAGCTGGTCGGCGTTCTGGGGCTCGGCAACATTGGTAGGCAGGTCGCCAGGAGAGTGCAGGGATTCGACGCGCAGGTCCAGTACTTCGATCTGTTTCCGCTATCTCCTGAGCGCGAGCGCGAACTGGATGTGACGCGAGTTGGTTTGGAAGAATTGTTCGAGACGTCCGACATCATTACCTGCCACACCCCGCTTACGCGCGACACGCGACATATCGTAAGCCGCGAACTCATCGCCAAGATGAAGCCGACGGCAATACTCGTCAACACGAGCCGCGGCCCCGTGGTTGACGAAAGCGCGCTGATAGACGCGCTGTCCGAAGGGCGTATCGCAGGCGCGGGGCTGGACGTCTTTGAGAACGAGCCTGTCAGTCCTGACAATCCGCTTCTTTCCATGGACAACGTGGTTGTCACGCCTCACTCGGCTGGCACGACTTGGGACACTTGGTTCAGGCGCGCGGAGTTCGCGTACCGCAATATGAAGGGTGTCTGGAGCGGAGAACCGCCTATGGCGGTCGCGCAGGATTATGACATAGAAGACTGAAAGTATATAAATATAAACATTAGAATGAGGAAATAATGGAACCAGTAATCAAAAACGTGACTGGCGTCGGCAACCCGGTTCTAGGTCCTGAAGACGGAACTCCGAATTACGTGATGCTGTGGGTGCAGCACCCGCCCGGCGGAACGAGCGCTCAGCACGTCCACCCCTGGGAGCATCAGGCTTACATTGTAGAGGGCGAAGGCGTCCTCTGGGTGGAAGGAACCGAGTACCCGATAAAGGCGGGCGACGCCGTTCTGGTGCCGCCCGACGTGGAGCACCAGTTTCGAAACACCGGCGACGTCACGCTGAGCCGCGTGACGGTGAATCCGCTCAGTTCGGTAGGACACGAGTGACGCCATGCCCGATGTACACGACAGGGGCGGACTCCCCACTGACGAGCCAATAGACAGGACTGAGCATGAGTGGGCGGACTGGGAGCATTTGACGAACGCTCTGGTAGGGGTTCTCAGATACAGAGATATTATGTCGGTTGACGAACTGCGGCGCGGCATAGAGTCCATTCCGCCCGAACTCTACGAGTCATACAGCTACTATGAACGCTGGTCGGCTTCTCTGGAGACTCTGATAGTCGAAAAGGGGATACTGACGACCGGAGAGATAGACGCCAAAGCGAGAGAGTTGGGGAAAAGATGGGGCTAGTCTTCTCGGCTGAACCGGGCGAGTTTTTACCCGGCGACGATGTTCTGATAAAATCAGATATTGTGAGTCGTCACCACAGGACTCCGTGGTTCGTCAAAGGCAGAAGGGGCAGGGTGCGAGCCGTCAGCGGTCCGTTCTTCGATCCGGAGACCAGAGCGCATGGAGGCAGTGGACTGCCCAAGCGACTCCTCTACCAGGTAGAATTTGAACAGACGCATATATGGGGCGACGCTTACGAGGAAGACGGCGGCGACATCCTGATAATAGATGTCTATGAGCAGTGGCTCGAACCCGTTCCGCGCAGTCGAGACGAATAAATAGTGAAACCGAAGACTATGGTGCGCTATGAGTGAAAATCACCACGACGAATCCGAACACGAGGGCGTCCAGCCCGACACTGAACTGAGCCGGCCGGCCAGACGCGCCCTCGCTATTCACGAACTGCTCGTCGAAAAGGGCGTGATAGAGGCAAACGAAGCGAGAGAGCGAATTGAATCTTTCCGCTCGCGGACGCCAGCGGACGGCGCGAAAGTCGTCGCCAAGGCGTGGCGGGATCCGCAGTTCAAAGAGAGGCTTCTGGACGACGCGCGCTCGGCGGTGTACGAGTTGGGATACACTCTTACGCATGACGCTGAACTGGCTGTTGTCGAAAACACCGACGAAGTCCATCACCTCGTTGTTTGTACGCTCTGCTCGTGCTATCCCACCTCACTGCTGGGTCCGCCGCCCGACTGGTATAAGAGTTTTGCGTACAGGCAGAGGGCTGTAATAGCGCCGCGCTCGATCATGAAAGAGTTTGGACTGGAACTGGACGAAGACGTTCAGGTAAACGTGGTGGACAGCGCCGCAGACTTGCGCTACCTGGTCTTGCCTCGCCGTCCCGACGGGAGTGAGCGCATGTCCGAGGATGAGTTGGCCGAACTGGTAACGCGAGACAGCATGATTGGAGTCTCCGAACCGCTCTCTCCCCAGCGCTCCGCGGCGGTCGCAACCATCTGAAATGGCCCACATACCTCCACGCAGCAGGGGCAACCTGAGAGCGCAAGCAGAGCGTTCCTACATAACCCGAACCTTTCGGCTTCCCGTACAGAAGTATATTCATACGGAATCCATTGGCGGAATCGTGTTGTTGGCGGCTACGATCGCCGCGCTCATCTGGGCGAATTCTCCTTGGAGAGACCAGTACGACAGCATTCTGGAGAATTATCTGACGCTGGATATGGGCCTGTTCGAGGTTAAACTATCGCTCCAGCATTGGATAAACGACGGCCTCATGGCCATCTTCTTCTTCGTGGTTGGCCTCGAGATAAAGCGCGAACTCTTCTTCGGCCATTTTTCGACATGGCGCGGCGCGGCGCTTCCCGCGATAGCCGCTTTGGGCGGAATGGTGGTTCCCGCCCTCATCTATCTGGCGTTCAACTTTGGAGAACCCGGCGCGCGCGGATGGGGAATACCGCTGGCGACCGACATAGCGTTCGCGCTGGGAATACTCGCGCTGCTCGGACGCCGCATCCCTGTCGCGCTCAGAGTGTTCCTGCTAGGACTGGCGGTCGTGGACGATCTTGGCGCCATCCTGGTGATAGCGGTGGCGTACACGGAGACTATCTCTTTTGCGCACCTCGGAATGGTGGCGGGACTGGCAGTTCTGGTTATAGTCCTGAATCGAATCGGCTTCAGGCACACAGCGGTGACCGCCGCTCTGGGCTTCCTCATCTGGGTAGCGATGCTCAAATCGGGAGTCCACGCCACAATCGCGGGGGTCATATTCGGATTCCTGACATCAGCGCGTCCGCAGTACAGCAGGGAGGAGTTCGCAGTTAGATCGAAACGACTCACAGCGCAGTACCGGCAGGCGCTCGCCGGCGGAGACGCGGAGCGCTCGGATGTATTGCTGGGCGAGATGGAAGGTCTGTCCCAGGGCACCGAATCGCCCATGGAGCGGCTTCAGCGGCTGGTGCATCCGTGGTCCAGCTACGTCATACTGCCTGTGTTCGCGCTCGCCAACGCCGGCGTTCACTTCTCAGGCGTGGACCTCGGAAGCGTAATCACCAGCGACATTACGATAGGCGTGACTCTCGGCCTTCTGTTCGGCAAGGTAACCGGCGTCACCTTGTTCCCGTGGCTGGCGTCCAAACTTGGAATCGTGGAACTTCCGAACTACGTGACGTGGACTCACATACTAGGGGTCGGACTCCTGGCCGGGGTCGGATTCACTGTCGCCATCTTCATATCCAAGCTGGCGTTCACAGACCCGAATTTCATACTGAACGCCAAGCTCGGAATAATGTGCGCTTCGCTCTTGGCTGGAATAATCGGATACCTGGCGCTTTACTGGGTGTCTCGAAACTGGACAGCTCGAGACAATTAAGAGCCTGTTTGGAATATCTACCCCGCCGAATTGATACGCGTTAAGAATACCGACGCGCGCCGCCCTGTAAGCCAATAGAAGGCTGCGCTATAATAATTTGGGCGGAAGCCTGAAATTTTCCAATCCACATCGCAGTCCGAGCCGCCAGGCTCTTTTCGGAAGCCTATGACATCCAAAGCTACTTACGCAGACTTAACATACGGGCAGGCAGTCGAACTGGCGATGAGCCTGGTTGATTTCGAGCGTTCTACGAACTGGCCTGGGCATTCCTTCTTCCATCTTGAGCGCGTAGAGATGCTGGCGGAGCGTCTCGGCGGCGTGCACAAGGCGACGCCGGCGATTCACGTGGCGGGCACAAAGGGGAAGGGCAGTGTGTGTGCGCTGATAACATCCATTCTGACCCAGGCGGGCTACAAGGTTGGTCTGTTTACGTCGCCGCACCTGCATAGTGTATGTGAGCGCGTGAGGGTGGGACTGGAGCCGATTTCCACTTCAGAATACGCGGCGCTCGTTGGAGAGATTTGGCCGGCCGTAGAATCAGTTGGGCAAGACGGCGAATACGGCGGCGTGACATTCTTTGAGATGCTGACAGGGCTGGCGATGGCGCACTTCAAGAATGTCGGAGCCGATTTCCAGGTCTTGGAAGTCGGCATGGGTGGGCAGCTAGACTCTACGAATATAGTCATGCCCGAAGTATCGGTAATTACCTCGATCAGCCTCGACCACGTGAATGTGCTGGGAGACACAATCGAGAAGATTGCCTCAGCCAAGGCGGGGATCATAAAAGACGGGACACCCTGCGTCGTAGGGCCGCAGAAGGAAAGCGACGCGATGCGCGTGTTCGAGAGAGTGACCCGGGAACGAAGCGCGCAACTGATTTCCGTCTCGGACAGGTTCGGCTGGGAGATAATGTCATCTGGCGTTCACGGACAGGATATCGCGCTGACCGGCGCCGAGCGGGCATATCGCCTCAGCGTTCCACTGCTTGGGGATTACCAGGCAGAGAACCTGGCGACAGCCGTCGCCGCAGTCGAGACGCTGGTCGAAAATGGGTATGACATTCCAGTGGAGGCTATCGAGGCCGGCGCGCGCAAGGTGTCCTGGCCAGGCCGATTCGAGATATTCACCATTGGCGGAAAGACGGTCGTCGCGGACGGCGCTCACAATCCATATTCTATTGGCAGACTTGTCGAAAGCCTTCGGAAATACGTGGAATTCGACAACGTGGTTCTGGTATATGGAGCGTCCAGAGGACACAGCGCGGAAGATATGCTGGCCGAGCTGTCGTCGCTTAAGCCGAAGGTCGTGGCGGCGCACTCGAGGCATCCGCGCTCGTCTCATTCGAGTTCTATCGCGGACGCGGCTCGCGGCTTGAATATGAACCTGGTATTACAGACGGAATCAGTGGCCGAGGGATTCGCTCACGCGCTTGAAATCGCCAGCCCGCGCGACCTTATACTCTGCACGGGTTCTCTGGCGGTCGTCGCGGAGACGCTGGAAGAGATACACGGCATCGAGCCTGAAATATATGAAAATCTTGTGGGCCCGCGTCCGCGCGCCTGAACTCAATACGCAATGCCGGCAGGAGAAATCAGATGAAAAGCGTTGAAAGAAGGGTTGTAATAACCGGAATGGGGGCTATAACCCCGCTCGGCGAAACGGTTGAAGAGTACTGGGGAAACCTGTTGAACGGCGTATCCGGCATAGGCACGATGACGCTGTGCGACTCTTCAAGCTATCCTTCCCAAATATCGGCTGAGGTCAGCGGGTTCGACCCCGGAGACTATATTGACCGCAGAGAACACCGCCGAATGGCTCGTTTCTCGCAGATGTCGGTGGCGGCGGCGGGTCTGGCAATCGAGGACGCGGGTCTAAACCTGTCTGCAGAGGACAGCGACCGCATAGGCGTGGTGATGGGAAACGGCAACGGCGGCTTCCCAACTACTGAGGACAACGCCCGTATCCTGGTGAGAAGGGGCGGCATGAGGATGTCCCCGTTCTTCATTCCGATGATTCTCCCCAACATGGCGGCGGCGAACGTAAGCCGCATATATGGCCTGAAGGGATATACCTCGACCGTCATAACCGCGTGCGCGGCTGGAACTCAAGGAATTGGCGAGGCGGCGGTCGCCATACAGCGTGGCGTGGCGGATGTGGTTCTCGGAGGCGGCTGCGAAGCGGGAATCAGCCAGCTTGGGCTCGGCGGATTCAATGTCATAAAGGCGTTGAGCAAGCAGAATGAAGAGCCGGAGAAAGCGAGCAGGCCGTTCGACCTGAATCGGGACGGATTCGTGCCGGGCGAGGGCGCGGCGATTCTGGTAATGGAGAGCCTGGACCACGCGGTTGGCAGGGGAGCGAACATATTGGCGGAGGTCATAGGATATGGGGTGTCTTCAGACGCCTTCCACGCGGTACAGCCGGACGAGGATGGCTCAGGCGCGGCCAGGGCTATACGCTGGGCGCTGGAAGACGCCAATCTGAAGCCGTCCGAGATAAGCTACATCAACGCGCACGGCACATCAACGCCCAAGAACGATCTCGTCGAGACGCTTGCCATCAAGAAGGCGTTCGGGGAAGACGCTTATAATGTGCCGATAAGTTCCACCAAGTCCATGATCGGCCACGTGCTGGGGGGCGCGGGCGCCATCGAGGCGGTGGCGTGCGTAAAGAGCATTCAGCAGGGCATAATTCACCCGACGATCAACTACGAAAATCCGGACCCGGATTGCGACTTGGATTACGTCCCGAACGAAGCCAGGCGCGTTGCTGTTGACACCGTACTGTCCAACAGCTTCGGCTTCGGCGGACAGAACGCCTGCGTAGTATTCAGTAGGTTCGAGGAGTGAGCGACGCGGAGTGAAAGCCGCGCCATCGCAAAACAAATAGGCCGTCTCTTATTGCAAGAGGCGGCCTCTTCGGTCTTTCGGGTCGCTTTTCGGCTAGCGCGCCGCGGGAGCAGGCTCCACGAAGTCCTCGAGCATCATCTGCAATGCCATGATGTGAGTGCAAGTATCGCGCCCTATTAGATAGTCGCAGTCGCAACGCCAACTGCCCGCTTCATAAGTTATGGTGTGATCGCCGTTGTTGCCCTGGAACAGAACCGTACAGCCGGTAAGGTTGACTCGTTCCTTCTGGAGGGCGTAATCCTTGGCCTTTTCGACCTTCCTTATAAAGCTTGAGTTCATGTGACTGCGGGCCTCCTCTCGCCATGCTGTTTCGGGGAAGGCGTCCCTCCCTGTTCTTAAAATTTTAGCTATGTCCGTGAGCGCTAGTCAATCGCATTAGCGAATTGGGAGGCGGTCTATCTGGTCGGAGCGGCTGTCAGCGTCTGCTCTACCCATTCCTCTTTTCGACCAACGACTTGAGCAGATCGCGCGTGCGCGAGACCGATTCTTCGGCATTGTCGCCGGCGGGGAATATGGAAGCGAGGTAGTCGGTCGCGCCGGCTTCGGAGAGCGCTCTGAGTTGAGCCTCGACTTCTCTTTCGTCGCCGATTATCGCCACCTCGGCGGGGCTTTCGACGCCCTCCATGTCCAGCATGCGGCGGTAGCTGGGCAGGCTGCCGTAGCGTCCAAAGAAGCCGGATGCCGCCTCGAAGCCGGCGCGCTTGTCGTCGGTTACGCAGATGGGCAGTCCGACGCACACGCGAGGAGCGGGTCTGCCGACGTTCTCGGCGGCAGTTGTAATTCGAGGGACGATGTGGTCTTCGAGCGTCTTTGGGCCGACCATCCACGTTATCGTTCCGTCCGCCTTCTCGCCGGCGATTCTGAGCATTCTAGGGGCGAGCGCGGCTATGCAGACAGCAGGAGGCGTGTCGGTCATGCGCTGGATTTCGCCTGACACGCTGAAGTGTCTGCCCCGGAAATCCACGCCGCCTGTCTGCATCAGCGAGTTGAGTATCGTGAGATATTCCTCCATGTGCTGGGCGGGCGCGTGAAAAGACAGCCCCCAGCGGCCTTCGACATTCGGTTTGTGAGACACTCCAATGCCTAGCAGCAGACGTCCGCGCGCGGCGGCCTGGGTGGTGAGCGCCTGCTGAGCGAGCGCCATGGGGTGTCTGGGATATGTGGGTACTACCGCTGTGCCGAGTTCTATGCGCTGCGTCTTGTCGCCCGACATGGCGAGCATGGTGAGGGCGTCAATTCCCGCCACCTGCGCCGTCCAGAGCGTTTCGAAGCCGTCGGATTCGGCTTCGACCGCCTGCCGCGCCTGTCCCTGTACGGTATCAGCCGCGCCCATCGTTCCGATGAAAAGCCCTATTCTCATTCTCTAGCCTCTCTCTGATTCTTGTTCGGCGACCCACCGACGGGCGGTGGCGCGAGCCGCGTGTCTGTTCGGGGCGCGCATTCCGCGGCTCCTCAGGTCAACGGCGGACTCGACGCTGTGACTGGCGGACGGCCTGCATGTCGTCAGATTCTTTCTGAACGTGTAGAGATCTTTGTCGAACGCGGCGCGCCACCCGAGCGTGCGGTCGAACGCAGGCGACGTCTCCAGAACGCCGACCTCGTTGAAGCGGTCCATGAACTGGGTATCGGCGACCGTTTCACCTTCCCAGATGAACACGCGCTTGTCGTTGCCGAGATTATACGCTCCTATCAGTTTTATGCTGGGCGGACGGTCGCCCTGCCATATAGTCGCTCAGAGTTCAGGGTCGCGCGCCCGGTCGGACGTCAGTATGGATACGAACAGCATTTCATCTCCTTGGTATTATATTGCCTTTTTCACTCTCTCCAACTACCGAAGCGACGGCGAACTCCTTCGAGTGGCTGAGAGAGAGCGCGATGTCGGATAGGCCAAGCCTGTCCGCGCGCGCTCTGGCAGTGCCGTGAAGCTCGATTCTGGGGGCTTGTCCTCTGCCCCTAACCACCTCGATGTCGCGCCAGCGCACCCCGCGCACGCCGGTGCCGAGCGCTTTCATGGTCGCCTCTTTGGCGGCGAATCGGCTGGCGAGTTGGGGCGCTCTGCCGCGGCAGTAAGCGGCTTCGCGCTCGGTATATACGCGCCGCAGGAATCGCTCTCCGTACTGTTGATAAACGCGCCGCACTCTGGATATTTCGATGATGTCAACGCCTGCTATCAGCACTTCTTCGCCTCAATGCGCTATATTGCGCCGCTATTATATACCCGACGGCTGTGTATAATACGTTGTGCGAGACGAATTCAGCGAGTGACAACTCATTCGGGAGACTGTATCAGTTTGGTCGGAGGATTGGATCACCCCCATCCTAGCCTTCCCCCATCAAGGTGGAAGGGACTTTTGCGCGAGATGGAGCGCCGACTAAATCGTTACAGGTTCCTCATTTGGCGGAGGTTCTCAGATGTCTGCGAAGATAATACGCGGCTCCGAAATGGCCGAGGAGATACGCGCGGAGGTGGCGGAGGGCGTGGCGGAAATGCGCGCGAAGCATGGGATAGTTCCGGGGTTGGCGGTCGTTCTTGTGGGCGACGACCCGGCGTCGGCGGTGTATGTGCGCAACAAGGAGCGCGCCGCGACGGACGCGGGCATGGTGTCCGAGGTGATGAGGATGTCCACGGCGACGGAGGAGGAGATTCTGAGCGCCGTGAGGCGTCTGAATGCGGACGCGCGCATTCACGGCATACTCGTCCAGTTGCCACTGCCTGATCACATCTCGGAGAATACGGTCATAGAGACGATAAACCCGCGCAAAGACGTGGACGGCCTGCACCCGTTCAATATGGGTTTGCTGATGGCGGGAAGGCCACGCTTCATACCCGCGACGCCGGCAGGGATTCAGCAGATGCTCATACGCTCAGGGTTCGACCCGTCCGGCAAGAATGTGGCGGTGCTCGGGCGCTCGAATATCGTGGGCAAGCCTATCGCCAATCTGTTGACGCAGAGGGCGGACGGCGCGAACGCGACGGTGACGGTCTGCCATACGCGAACGCGAAATTTGGCAGAGATAACGCGCGCGGCTGACATAATAGTCGCGGCGATAGGCCAGCCGCGCTACCTCAAGGCGGACATGGTAAAGGAGGGAGTGGTGGTAATAGATGTCGGCATAAACCAGATAGACGCTCCCGAACGAAGGCGAGGCTATCGGCTGGTTGGGGACGTGGACTATCGCGCCGTTCGAGAGAAGGCGGCGGCCATTACGCCGGTTCCGGGCGGAGTGGGACCGATGACTATCGCCATGCTGCTTTCCAATACGCTGAAGGCGGCGCGCCTGAGCGTCCATCCTCATCTTCGGGATTAGACGGGAATCTGAGAGACCACGCTATGCGACCCGCGAATCTTCATGAGCTCCGCCCGATGAGTTTGATTGACAGCAGCCTGACGAGACCATTCGTAGTTCGCCCGATGGAGGAGCGAGACTTGAACCAGACGTCGGAGGTGGAGAAGGACGCATTTCCGACGCTGTTTCCTTCGACTTCGTTTCGGCGTGAATTGAATAACAAGATATCGCGCTATCTGGTCGTTTCGCGCAGTGACGACGGCGGGACTGCCGATCCGTCTCTTCCGCCTCTTCCTCATCAGGGAAGCGCGCTCGGCAACGGCGGCGGTCTTCTGGACAGGGTAATGCGCGGCGCGGCGCGGCATATATGGCGACAGCGAAACGGGTCGTGGAAGCCGGGGGATGAGTTCATCGCCGGATTTGTGGGCGTGTGGCACGTGGCGGCGGCGGGCGAGGCGCATATCGTCTCGATTGGAGTGAGGACCGAGTATCGCGGGCTGGGGCTGGGAGAGGCGCTGCTTCTCGCGGCGATAGAGCGGGCGATAGAGAGCGGGTTGGGGAAGGTAACGCTGGAGGTGCGGGTGTCGAATCACGTGGCGCAGAATCTGTACAAGAAGTATGGGTTTATGGAGCGCGGCCGGCGGAGAGGGTACTATACGGATAACCGCGAGGACGCGCTGATAATGACCACCCCCTCGATACTGACTGACAGCTACAAGACGGAACTGCGGCGACTGGCGGCCTCATACGAAATGCGTCGGGGGCCGTCCGAGCGTCACCCTGTTCCGCGATTAGACGACTGAGCCCGTCGTCCGCCTGGTATTCAGGCGCGCCTGCCCTGTGCCGCGTCTTCAGGGTGTGTGCCATGGCGGACGCCGATCAGGTTATAGCGCTCAGAACCACCATTCTCAGCCCTCTGAGCCTGTATCAGTTTGGTCGGAGGATTGGATCACCCCCATCCTAGCCTTCCCCC
>CAZXFX010000033.1:0-4542 GCA_964640295.1 uncultured Dehalococcoidia bacterium
AGGACGCTTCTTGCCGAGGAGATCAGTGTATGGAATCAGAAACGGCTTGACGCCGAGGCGCGAGGCGAGTCATTCGATGAGCCGCCACCCGGCATATAGCTTCTGAGCGAGACGGATTCAGTCGTCGCCGTATCGCATCCCGTCCGGCAGTTCCCGTATGACGCCCAGCGCCATAAGCGCGCGCTGCGCGGCGTATTCCGCCACGTCGCCTATCGTCTGATGCGGCAGATAGAAAGCGGGTTCGGGCGGTATGATGGTCGCGCCGAGCGTGGCCAGCCGGGTCAGGTTCTCGAGATGGATGACGCTCAGGGGAGACTCTCGCGGAATGATGACCAAAGGACGGCGCTCCTTGATGGTCACGTCGGCGGCGCGCCGAATCAGATTGTCCGCCAGTCCGTGAGCCACAGCGGCCACGGTCGCCATGCTGCACGGCGCCATTATCATGCCTCGCGTCGGAAATGTGCCGCTTGCGATGGGCGCGGCTATCTCGGACGGCGCGTAGTGCTTGAATAGACCCGAATCCGCCCATCGTTCCAGCGCCTCGCCGAACGACTCCTCCATCTCCCCCTTCCAGACGATTCGAGCCGCCGACGAAGCCGACGCCACGACGGGAACGCCGTTGTCGAGAAGCGCCTGTATTGTGTGGGACGCGATTATCGAACCGCTCGCGCCAGTGATTCCGACCACTATCGGGCGGATGTCTCTGTTCGCTGAGTCGCTCATATCAGTATTGCTGCCACTGTTCCAATCAGCATAGTCGTCGAGACATAGGCGTTGATGCGACCGAACGCCACTCCCATCCTGGATAGGTCGGTAGGGGAGACGATTCTGTATTTGTACCAGAGTATGCAGGACGCCGCGCCGCACGCCAGCAGGAATGGCCAGCCGAGCCCGGTCCAGTACCAGAGATATACGAGACACGCCACCGCCAGAACGTCGAGCGTTCGGGCTATCCGGAATGCGTTGACCACCCCGAACCGGGACGCTACCGAGTGCAGCCCGTTTTCGCGCTGAAACTCGTAATCCTGCGTGTGATACAGAATGTCGAAACTGCCCGCCCAGAGCGCGACCGACAGCGATAGCAGAACCGGCTCGCCGGACAGGCTTCCGTTCACTCCTATCCACGCGGCGGATGGAGAGATAGCCAGCGCCCAGCCCAGGAGCAGGTTCGCGGTCCATGTAAACCGCTTGGTGTATGGATAGAAGATAAGATATGTCGCCGCCACGGGTGCAAGAACGAACGCGAGAGTGTTCAACTGGTAGGCGGCAAACAGGAATATGGCGAACGCGATGAGCGCCATGGCGGTCATTTCAGGCGCGCTCAGAAGCCCTTTGGGGATGTGTCTCTCCGCGGAGCGCGGGTTCTTCGCGTCTATGTGGCGGTCTATCACCCTGTTCGCGGACATCCCCACCGTTCTCGCGCTGACCATGGCTACCGTAATCCAGATGAATGCGCGCCAGCCCGGGAAGCCGTCTCCGCCGGTATGAACGTCGGCGAGTACCATGCCGATATACGCGAACGGCAGCGCGAAGACGCTCTCATGGAACTTGATGGCGTCCAGAAACATCGGCGCCTTGCGCCAAAGCGGTCTTGAGTGGGCGTCGGCAATCAGAATCCATACTCCTTCCAGCGTCGGTCAACCAACTTCTTGATGTCCTCGCTCATGACTATATCCGCGGGCCACTCTCGCGTCCTGCCCTCGCCCACGAACTTGGCGGTCGCGTCAATTCCCATCTTGCTGCCGTACTTCGGTGTGGGCGTGGCGTGGTCCAAATCGTCAATGGGACCTTCGCTGAATGTTATATCCGTCGCGGGATTGATGTTGTTCGTTACTCGCCATGCCACCTCAGACAGATTCTGTACGTCCACGTAATGGTCAACCACGAGGATGGTCTTGACGAGCATCATCAGCCCCAGTCCCCATAGCGCGTGCATCACTTTCTGGGCGTGTCCTGGATACTCTTTTCGTATGGAGACGATGACCAAGTTATGGAATATGCCCTCGGCCGGCATATTGATGTCCGCTATCTCGGGCAGCGCCATCTGTAGCGCGGGCAGCATGATTCGCTCGGTCGCCTTGCCCATGAAGAAGTCTTCGGAGGGCGGACGCCCAACCATAGTCGTCGCGTAGATGGGGTCGCGCCGACTTGTGATAGCTGTAACGTGGAAGACGGGGTACGGCTCGGCCGGAGAGTAATAGCCCGTGTGGTCGCCGAAAGGACCCTCGTCCCTCGTTTCACCCGGTATGACATACCCTTCGAGTACGTACTCCGATTGCGCCGGAACTTCCAGATCAACCGTCTTGCACTTGACCAGATCAATTGGTTCCCCGCGTATTATCCCCGCCACGGCGAATTCGTCCATGTCTGGCGGGAGCGGCATGGAGCCTGTCCACATAGTGGTCGGATCCGCTCCAATCGCTACCGCGACCTCCAGCTTCTCCACGCCTCTATCTTGGGCGCGACGGTCATGTCTTGCTCCCACTTTGTGCGTCTGCCAGTGCATTCCGGTGGTATTGCGATCATACACCTGCATTCTATACGTTCCGACATTGCGTCTGCCCGATTCAGGGTCGCGCGTTATGACGAGCGGCAGCGTAATGAAAGGCGCGGCGTCCATCGGCCAGCAAGTAATTATGGGCATTGTGAACAGGTCAACGTCGTCGCCCGTCAAGACCACTTCCTGGCAGGGCGCGCGCCTCACCATGTTGGGCTGGGAGCGCGCCAGCCCTATCAGGTCGCCCAGCGCGCGCATCTTGCCGCCCAGACCGGATGGGGGTCCCTGCGCCATGCTCAGCAGTCGGCGAACCCTGTCCGCCAACTCTTCTACGTCTTCCACGCCGAGCGCGAGCGCCACGCGCTTGTGCGATCCAAAGATGTTTATCAGCGCTGGGGCCGAACTCCCCGAAACATTCTCGAACAGCAGCGCGGGGCCGCCCGATTTCACCATACGGTCCGCTATCTCTGTAATTTCGAGACGTGCGCTTACCGGGGCCGAGATCCGCTTCAACTCTCCTCTATCTTCCAGGAGGGCGACGAACTCGCGCAGGTCCTTGAATCTCATATTGTCAGGCGCTCTTTCTCATCTATCTAACCCGTCCGGCGTATCAGCTAGAAGCGGTCGTCAGTGTCTCTACTCGTATTTGTGTGGACGAAATATCTTCACGAAATTCGGCTTCCGGTATCTGAGTGAACATCTCAGCGTATTCAGATGGGATGGGAAGTTGGTCGAGTGTCTTGAATTCTCCGTTAATTACTCGTCCGGCTACCAGGAAGTCGCATCCAAGCGCTCTAAGCTCGGACAGAGCGGCGCTCATCTGGCTGCGGCTGTCGCCGTAGTACCCAGGGTCTATTAGCCGCGTCATCGTGTCGAATCCAATGACGAACGTCGAGCCGGGGAACAGGCGCGCCTTTTCATAGAACGCAGGAACGCGCGTAACGGCTATATCCGCCTCGCGTTTGAACTGCTCGATTCGACGAGCTATCTCTGAGCGCTCCAGATCGGGTTTATCCACATTGGATATAGACAGTTCGTAGATAGAGCGTTTGTTCAGCAATCGAGACGCTACGTTCGTCAATCGCGTATGTCCTTCGTGAAGTGGGTTGAACGAGCCGGATAGGATAGCGCCTCGGAAACGAGAGTCGGCGCTCTGATTTCCATCGGCGTTCACAATGATATGACCGATATGGCCCGCTGACAGCGCATCCATTGGCTCCTCAAACCTATGACCAGTTCGTAGTATCTCCTCACTCTTGGACAGTCCCGGATCAACTCTTCCATCTAATCCAAAAGATTGGGCCAGTGAGTTCAATATCAGCCTGCTTACAGTGTCGTCCTCTTCATCCCTGGTACGCAATCCCTTAGTGAGAGTAAGGGTCGCTGTACCCCATCCCGCGGCGTCGTAGGTGGAGACATGGCATCTGTGATCGCCTCTCTTGGGCCTGTCTGTCGCGATTGTGGCGGTGCATGAAATGCCCACGACAGGCGTGTCTTCTTGCCTTAGTCCAACTGCTCTTCGGTAAGCGGCTTGAGCCAGAGCGCGCGAGGCGCTCTCGGACACGAACTGCTCAGGCTCTGAGCCGACATACTCGACCATTGCGGACGACGCGTATGGAATCTGTACGTCCAGAACTGTTTTGGACGCGCCAGCCACGCCCAGTATCCAGCTAACCGCCGGCGCGCCCGCGCCCGCGATAGCCAGCGACGCCATATACTCGGTCGAGTGAATCCGTTCGATCAGGTGTCGAATGTCGTCGTTCATCCAATTCTCCAATTGCTGACAATACTATAATCGGGGTGATTGGCGGACGCAAACATTCAAAGGCTTGGCGCTCACAATACACGATGATCTACGGAGAATCGAATATCCATAGGGTCCAAGAATATGCGAAGTTTAGAGCAGATTTATCATCTTTGGTCGCAGCGTTGCGTGAATCACGGTCAGCGCAAGCGCGCTGACTATCACAAACGCGATGGCCGACCACTGCCACGGGTCAATTACCAGTCCGAGCGCCACGCCGGCCGCCGGAGGATGTTCGGTA
>CAZXFX010000033.1:4552-33917 GCA_964640295.1 uncultured Dehalococcoidia bacterium
GGCGACCATCAGCAGGATGCCGAGACCAACGGCGAGCGCGGCTAGAATGCTTGGCGCAAGCTGGGAGCCGGCGGCGATTGATTCGACTGCCGGCAGGTGCAGCAAGATGAAGAATATGGATCCCGACAATACCGCCACCAACTGGCCGCCAATGACCCTGCGCGGAGTGGACGCCATGCTGTTCGGCAAGACGAAAATGGTGAAAGCGGTGGAGGCGATGGATACTACGATAGCCTCGCTTAGTATGACCGTTTGAACCAGTAAGATGACTACCAGTGACACGGTCGCCAGCCCACATTGGAAGAAATAATTCTTTATTCTGGGTCTGAGGTTCTTGTCGAACAGATACCACACCGTCTGTGCCTGCCTGAAGTGCGGATGAGGTATATGGACGCTGTGGAAGTCGGGACGGTGAAAATGGGGCATATGCGGGCGAGGCATATGAGGACGATGAAAGAGCCTTGGGCGTTCTGGAGGGCGATCTGACATAGTTGAAACCTGACCAAAATCTTGGATACTGACAGAGTAATGGCGACGCCCGCGCTGTTCAAGGAACTGCGGGGATGTTTTCTTGAACTCATCTCATTGACAATGCGACAAGCCGAATCCTAGAATCCCGACATACCTACGACTTTGTTACTGTTAAGCGCGTGGCGGCGCGGGAAAGTGTCAATTGCGAATTCCTTGGGACCCGAAGCCGGGCGATCAAGTGATCAGACAGCCCAGGCAGGACGATCTGAGTCCTGTCGCCGTTGTCGTGGAAGAGCGAGAGACTCCATCCAGAGCGCGCGCCACCCCGCTGCTGCTCATCTATGCGTTTGCGGCGCTGGCGCTGATTTCCACGCTTCTGTTGGCGCTCCCGTTCACTCATACGGGAGAGAACGGGCTGGATCATTTCTTTGTCGCCCTGTTCACAGCTACCTCGGCTGTTACAGTCACCGGACTCGTGATACAGGATACGGCTACCTACTGGACCACCAGCGGCCAACTGATACTGACGGGGATGATATTCATTGGCGGACTCGGGTTCATGACGCTCGCCACTTTCGCCATCGTACTTATAGGCCAGCAGGTTACTTTGTCTCAGCGCATTCTGATACAGGAGAGCTTTGGGGGCGAACTGATGGGAACCGGTCATGGCGGATTGGTTCGCTTGGTGGTCGGTATCGTGGCGTTCGCGGTCGTCAGTCAGATATTCGCCTTCATAATTCTAGCGATAAGATTCTCGTCCTTCTACCCGCTCGATCAGGCGCTCATGCAGGCGCTTTTTCAGGCGGTGTCCGCGTTCAATAACGCGGGCTTCATAATTCTGCCGAGCGAAGACGGTCTTGCCTCATTTCAGAGTGACGGCGTCGTGATCGGCGTAACCGCGTTCATGATATTTCTGGGTTCGATAAGTTACAGCGTCCTGTACGATGTAGCGAGGCACAGAAAGTTTCGGCTTTTTGGACTGACGACCAAGCTGGTGCTCGCGATGACCGCCGCGGCGATTCTTCTGGGCGCGGCGATATTCATGATATTTGAGTACCGCAATCCGGAAACTCTCGGCAGTCTGCCTCTTGACCGGAAGATAACCATCTCGGTGTTCGAATCTATTAGCGGCAGAACCGCCGGTTTCTCGACGCTTGACTATTCCAAGACGGAACAGGAAACTAATTTCATGATGACCGGCCTGATGTTTACGGGAGGCGCGTCCGCTTCCGTGGCGGGCGGTATGAAAGTGAATACGCTCGCGGTTGTGTTGATCGCCGTGTTCTCCACGGTGAGAGGCAAGAGCGCGGCCTCAGCTTTCGGACGGGAGATACCCGCTCGACAGGTTAGAAGCGCGCTGGTAATAGGCGCGATAGCTACCGCCATCGTGTTTGCGGTCGTCGTGTCTCTCTGCGTGACGGATGGGTCGCTGGATTTTCTGCACCTGTTCTTCGAGGGCGTATCGGCGTTTGGAACAGTGGGGCTTAGCGCGGGCATAACGTCCACGCTGTCGCAGTGGGGACAGCTAATCCTTGTTTTGGCGATGTTCATAGGAAGGGTGGGGCCGTTCACGGTGGGAATAGCCATGGCGCAGAAGACTGAGGTTGACAGGTATCGGTTCGTAGAAGAACGCGTTACAATAGGATGACGGATTTACAACAGGGGCTGTTTCAATGAAAAAGCAGATAGCTATTTTGGGGCTGGGAAGATTCGGGTCCAGCGTGGCGCGGTCGTTGTACAATCTGGGACATGACGTTCTGGCTATGGACAGAGACGAGGCGCGCGTGCAGGGCATTGTAGGCAAGGCCACTTATCCGCTTACGGGGGACTGCACCAACGACAACGTATTGAGAGAGATCGGCATAACCGACTATGACGCGGTGGTCGTAGCGATTGGCTCCGACATCGTGGCCAGCGTAATGACATCCGTGATTCTCAAGACAATGGGCGTTGAATATGTGGTTTCCAGGGCGCACGATGAACTTCACGGGAATACGCTCTCCCGACTGGGCGTGGATAAGGTGGTGCACGCGGAGGACGAAACTGGAATTCGTCTCGCTCATAGCATGTTCAATCCCAACGTGGAAGAGTACCTTGAAATTACGCCGAACTTTGGCATAAGCAAGATGCGAGCTCCAGATAGGTTCTACGGTATGAGCCTCAAAGAACTGGGCTTTGCCGGACCCAGAAACAAATATGGACTCACAGTGTTGGCAATAAGGCGGGGTCGAAATGTTACTCTTATTCCGCACATGGATGACGTAATTAACGCGGGCGACTGGTTGATTTTGGCGGGACAGGACGAATCGCTCGATCTTGTAGGCGATAGTATTCAGGAAAATATGCCGCTGGACAGCCTGGCTGGGTAACTTGTTTTCTTCACGCAGTTATAAAAGCGAGGGCGCTGGTTGTTTGATTGGATAAAACATGTATCTCTGAGGCGCGATTCGCGTCAAGATGGCGCCGAGGCCCCATCCGCCCTGGTTCCCGTTACTGGGGTCGCATACGACGAGGAGGTGGTGCGGCTTGGGTGTGAATTGCTCGAGTCCAGCCAGGGGACTCTACATATTCTGTACGTGATCGAAGTGGCGCGCGAATATCCGCTTGACGCTGCGATGGACTCTGTCTATATATCGGGCGAGAAGGCGCTTGCGAAGATGGAAGAGATAGCGAGTGGATATAAATGCGTATCCAGAGCGGAGATCGTGCAGGTGCGGAAAACCGGAGCGGCAATCGTTCGCGAGGCTGCGCTCAAACAGGTGGACGTCATTGTCATGGGGTCGTCCTACAAAGAAGTGTATGGCGTGTATTCTATGGATGAACACATAGCATATACGCTCAAGTATGCCCCTTGTCGGGTAATCGTATCGCGTGAACCCTTGTCGTTTTCTGCAAGGCGGGCCCCCTCATTCGAGCGAAGCATATGACCAGCAACGTCACACTTTTGGCCAAGAGAGTTGTAATTGGAGGCTGCGGACGAACCGGGTCCGCCCTGGCTTCCGCATTGTGTGAATCCGGAAGCATTGTGCATGTATTGGACACGGCTCCCTTCGCTTTCGACCGCCTCGCGCCGGCTCTGGTCAGAAGCAATAGGGCCAGACCGCGCCTGGCGGACATTACGCTTGCGTCCAGCCTGCGCCAGGCGCAAGCGCAAGACGTGGATATATTCATCGCCGTAACGGGCAGCGACGCGGTAAATGCCACCGCCGCCCAGATAGCGCATCATATTTTCAGAGTTCCCACCGTGGTGTGTCGAATGGATGATCCAATAAAGAGGAATATGTATAGAGGTCTCGAAATAGTCGCGATCAGCCAGGCAGAGTTCATCCGCGATGCGGTCGCCGATATTGTTCGCAATGGAGGAATGGGCGGTTAGCCCTGCTCATGTACGTGATAATTGTTGGGGCCGGAAGAGTCGGGACTGCGTTGGCGCGCCGGCTTCTGGAAGCCGAGCAGGAAGTTACGGTCATAGAATATGACCCGGTTCGATGCTCGGAACTGGAGTCCGAAATTGGCAGTGTTGTGGTGAGAGGCGACGCCACCGAATTCAATATCCTCAGCAAGGCGGGCGCGGCGCGCGCCCAAGCGCTGATAGCCACTGGCAGGAGCGACCCTCAGAATTTGGTCATTTGCCAGATGGCCAAGCATCTCTTCAATGTCGGTCGCGCAATGGCAATAGTCAATATGTCCGAACGCGCCGAGCTATTCAACAGGCTTGGGGTAGATGTTTCCATAGACACTTCTTCCATGCTAGTTGACGCTTTCATGAATGGCATGGAAGAACTTCTGACAGAAGAATCCGGAATCCTATGATGAGAGAGGGCAGGGATGAAGTTAGCGTATCTTGGACCAGAGGGCACCTATAGCGAGCAGGCCGCGATTGACTATTCAGCCGACTCGGAGCGAGCGCCGTACAGCGGGATTCCTTCGGTTATCAAGGCCGCTGAAATGGGAGAGGTCGAAGAGGCTATCGTGCCAATAGAGAACAGCCTGGAAGGAGTGGTAACCTACACCGTAGATCTGTTGATTCAAGGCTCCCCTTTGAAGATCAGGGGCGAAGTCGTCGTTCCAATACACCATCAACTGCTGATGCCTGAGGGCGCTCGGATGGAAGATGTCCGCGTCGTATATTCTCATCCACAGGCTATCGCGCAGTGTCGCGGTTTCCTCAGCCGCAATCTGCCTAACGCCGAGCACGTAGCGTCGCTGAGCACCGCCAGCGCGGTGGAAGATATGAACTCGAGCCGGTATCCCGCCGCAGCCATATCCAGTCGCAGGGCCGCTGAACTATTCAAGGCCAGAATAGCGCGCTCCAACGTGGAAGATGTGCGCAACAACCTGACTCGATTTGTGGCGCTTGGGACTGAGGACGGAGAAAGAACCGGCAGGGACAAGACTTCCGTGTGCTTTGACTTCTCTCAGGATGCGCCCGGCACCCTGTACGGGACGCTTGGCGAACTAGCGCATCGAGAGATCAATATGATCAAAATAGAGTCGCGTCCCGATAGAAGAAGCTTGGGCAAGTACGTGTTTCTCATTGATCTGGATGGACACAGAGAAGATCCATTGGTAGCGGAAGCGCTCCACGCGATGGAAGAGCGCGCTTCCCTCTTCAAGATTCTCGGCTCTTATCCCAAGGCGCGGGAAGTCGGATAGAATCGTTCTGCATAGTAAGAAGCGGGAAGGGGCAACCCCTTCCCGCTTCTTACTATGCGCGCCGTTAGTTTCATCTGCGCTTATCTTATCTATATCCTATCCGTTGTTGGGATCGTTCTCGCCTGCCGGAGACTGGTTATTCGAGCGGTCAGGCACAATCCTTTGCCTGGCTGCCGCGACAGCGGCAACTCCCGTTTCACGAACAGTCTCCCGAGTCGCGGCGCCTCTCTCGCGTATAGATTCCGAGGCAGGCCCGAACTTTTGGGTCATCTCTCCAACTTGCGCCATGCCGCGCTTCCATACGTCGGCGGCCATCGTGTCGGCCTGGGACCGCCACACTTCGCCTTTCTTCAGCAATTCAGCCCTGGTTTCCGCTCCCGATTTAGGCGCGAGCAGAAGCCCCACCAACCCTCCTATTATCCCGCCTACAAGCAACCCTATCAAAAATCCGCCGCCGCTATTATTGTCGCTCATATCCGGTCTCCTTGCATGACCTTACAATTTCATCTATTAGTTCTTGCCCCGTTTACCGCCGCGCATTCCCATGATTATACCTAAGATTCCGCCGACCCCACGCATGGCGTTCGCATTAGAGGCCACAGGATCAACCACCTTCTCGGAAATCGTGTTTACTGTGTCATGGACAGATTCCGCGGTGGCTTTAGCGGAGTCCAGCAGACGCTTTACAGCCCCAAAGATGACCAGAAGCGCAATAAGCGCGACAGTCAGCAATAGTAGCAGCACGACATCCCGAATAAGTCCAACCACAGTTGCGATGTCGTTTACGGTTTCCAATTAACTACCTTTTATCCTTGCTATCCTTGCAAAATATAGTTCAATCGTATCATGTACAAAATATAGCCCGCAACGCAATCTATAGCCTCAAACAGAGGAAATCCGCGCTTGCCGAGCGCGCGGATTTCTCATTGAAGAAACTAATTTGCTATGGCGAATCGTTTTTGAACTTCAGTCGCCGGTCAGGGTTTTATCAGCATTCTCGTCGTGCCGGACTCGTCCTTGCGCTGAGTCAGTACGCTATGGCTGGACTCCTCGGCCCACACCACTACATCGTAAGTATTGAGCGCGTCGGGTATGATCACCTCGATGAACGATTCTGAATCATGCGCTATCTGATCGGTAAGCGCGGCGAGAATCCCCGCGCACGTCTTGCCTGTGCCATCAATCACTATCCACCCATTCGCGCCGTTCACCCCGGCGTCCGCGCCGTTGCCAGCCATTATCTGAGCTTCTCTGACGCTGATCTTTCCTGTCTCGCGCAAACGGAGCTGCCTGGTGAATTCGGCGACCGCGTCTCTGTGAACAGCCGAATCCCTCTCCCCCTTCTGGCAGACGGCTCCACGCACCCCTACGATATCCGGGTTTATGCGAGCCAGTTCATCCAGATCGGACATCTTCAGGTGGCCCGATAGCGCGGTTGACATGCCGCTCTTCTTGCCGGACATTGTCATGTCCCTCAGCTCGGACTCCGGTATGAAATCGAATAGATTTCTGCCGTCTTTGGTCAGCGTGTCAATAAGCCAGCCGTCGCACTTGCTGTCTTGTGCCAGATCTACCATGTGGCTCGCGTCCAGTCCGCCATAGAGAGGATTGTCGGCGAACAGCGAACCGATCAATTTGGTGTCGAATCCGTTCAGAGCCTCTCTGCACTCCAGCAGCACCTCAACTGCCTGGTTGTATTCTGCATTCATGAACCCGACCTTGACGGAAGTTGCGTCCAGAATGCCCGCGGCGTAAACCGCCATAGCCACTGTGCCTGCCTGGTTAGGGACTACTCCCAGCGTTACGCTGGCATGGCGGTCCATGGGGATAGAATCTCTTACCGCCTTTACGGTGAGGGGGTGGGCGGAGCCTACAAGCGCCTCTTGCAGATTCTTGACATCAACGATGTCCGCGCCGCCATGAAGCGCCTCGATGGCCTCTTCCAAATTCTGAACGCTTACCATTAGTAGCATGTGTAGTACCTCGATGCGAGTTGTCATTCCAGGGCTGTTGTGTTGGTTGTCGAAACTTCGCTCTTGCGCTACGGCATCTGTGACAGCGCTCCTTCTACGTCTGACTTCAGACTCGCCTTCTCATCATCTGACAGGTCTGCGAGCGGAGGCCTCACGTGCCCGCCGGACAACCCCATGAGTTCGCCCCAGTATTTGCACATAGAGGCGGGAAGCGCTCCTCCGAACTTCTGGACAGTATAGCCCCACCACTTATCGGAAACCTGCTTGATGGGCTTTATGCGGGATTCATAGAAACCATCGTCCAGATCGCCTCGCATCGCCTTGTCTATGAACTGCACATAGTAGTTCTTGCTTGGCGTGTCGAAACGCCAGTCGGACGTGTTTGCGAACATCACCTGCTGTTCGAAGCCCAGTTCGCGCCCTTTGAAGAGTATCCATTCGTCCGGTGTGCTGATTATTGCGTCCTGCCCCACCAGTTGATGCGTCTTGATGGACAGTTCCTGGTTGAAACTCGCTTCCTTCACTCCAACTACGCTGGGTATTTTGCAAATGCGCTGGAGCCCTTCGGCGCTTACCACCGTGCCGAACTGAGGAGAGTTGTAATACATGAGCGCCAGGTTCGTGTTGTCCGCAAGTATCTTGACCCACTCCACTACCTGGTCTTCCGTGTTGGTAACGAAATAGGGAGCTCCGACTATCAGCAGGTCGAACCCCACTCCCTCGGCGTGCTGTGCCAGAGTTACCATCTCCTTAGCGGACGTATGAGATACGTGCGCGCCGATAGGCCATTCGCCGCCGGACTCTTCGGCCACGATGTCGTAAACCCTCAGACGCTCTTCTCTATTGAGGCTCCAGAACTCCCCCATCCCCCAAGTGCAGCCCGCGCCGTGAGTTCCAAGCGAACGGACGTGGGCGATATTTCGCCGCAGTCCCTCTTCGTCAAGCTCATCGTCGGGAGTGAAAGGTGTCATCAATGTGGACCATTGACCGCGTATATTCTCTCGCGCCCAGTCCATTGCTTCGGTCTTCGTGTACTCGGCCATAGGTCGCTCCGCAACTCAAAACTCGGACGGTCTCGCTAAGCGAAACTGTCAGCAAATCCGACAGGATTATCTTAGCTATGGCGGTATGCGGTGTCAATGAATACCGACGTCACAAAAGGGAGCGCTGATTCTGGTAGCGAAGGAAGCGAATTCAATGTGAGGGGACGGACGATTGCCGCGCTCATAATTCGCGGGCGGCGAGTTATCGTCTATATAGGCCGGCGGAGACTGTCGAAAAGTTCCGAATCAGCCTTTCATCAATGCCTTGGTTTCGTTTCTGAGGCATCGCGTGCAGGCGTACACCTTCTTGGGCTTGCCGTCTCGCATGATGGTCATCCGCTGGACGTTGGCGAACCAACGAGTTTTCGTGTGTCGGTTAGAGTGACTCACATTATTTCCCGACTGTCCCGCTTTTGAACAAATCTGGCATCGAGCCATGTTGACCACCTACTGGGATTTATCTATACTGCGAAAATACGAGCGAATTAACCTTTAGACAATACCATACGGATAAACTGTTCCGCAATGACCGCCTCACCAAAATACGACGGACCCGGCCTGCTCGCAATGTTCGAGTCCGCCCTTCTTCTCATAGAGGCGAACGTCGCCGAACTCAATCGGCTCAACGTCTTTCCCGTTCCGGACGGCGATACTGGAACCAATATGTATCTCACGCTGAGAGATATAGTCGCCAAGTCGGGACCGCAGGTATCGGAATCCGTAGCGGACACATCCAAGGCGATGGCGCGAGAAGCGCTTATGGGAGGCAGGGGCAACAGCGGCGTGATTCTGTCGCACTTCTTCATCGGCATGGCCGAGGCGTTGGAAGGCCGAGCCGACTTTGGCGCGCGGGACATGGCGCGTTCTCTCGCGTCCGCGTCAGTCCACGCCTATGGCGGCGTTGGACACCCGCGCGAGGGGACGATGCTGACGGTCATGCGCGAGACAGCCGATTCTGTTGAGGGGCGCGAGACTGAGGATTTGGGCCAGATACTCGGCGCCGCCTCCTCTGCCGCTCTAGGCTCTGTCGCGCGAACTCCGACACTGCTTCCAGTGCTGTACAGGGCGGGTCTCGTGGACGCGGGCGGGTACGGCGTGTACCTGATGCTGGAAGGGATGCGTCGCCATATTCTGCGGGACGCGGACCTCGATGAGGCGCTTGTCCCGCCTCAGCCCGATATGGGCGATGGCAATATATCTCCCGATTTCCTCGACGAGATAGAGGAGGAAGAGTTCGGTTTTTGCACGCAGTTCTTGCTTCAGGGCGAAGGGCTGAGCAAGGACGACTTGATGGCGAAACTTCTCGAACTCGGAAGTTCGCCAGTCGTAATCGGCTCTGAAGAGATGCTCAGAATTCATGTTCACACATATAGCCCGGATGAAGTCGTCGAGTACGCCGCGTCTCTCGGCAGCGTGTCGCATGAGAATATCCAGGATATGGATGAACAGCGACAGAGGTATTCCGCAGACCGCAGGTCGGAGCTTGAAGGGGACGATTCCAGCGTCGTCGCCGTGGTTCAGGGCGATGGGCTGGAGTGGATATTTAGAGATAACGGAATCGAAAACTTCGTGAGCGGCGGCGATACGATGAATCCCAGTGTCGCCGACCTTCTTCGGGCGATAGAGGACGCGCCCAAAGACGCTGTTGTCATGCTCCCGAACAACCCCAATGTCGCGTTGGCAGCCCAGCAGGCGGCGGGACTGTCATCGAAGAGAGTGCGCGTCGTTCCGAGTCGCACGGTAATGCAGGGAATAGCCGCCGCCTTGGAGTATGCGCCAGAAGGGCTGACGCTCGACGCGCTGGCGGACTCGATGGAAGGCAGGCTCGACGATGTTCGCACCGGCGAAATATGTCTGGCGTCCAGAGCGGCAGACCTCGGCGATGTCTCTGTCGGCGAAGATCAGGTCATTGCGATGCTCGACCGCCAGTTGGTGTACGCCGGCGACTCCATATCCGAGACGCTGACCGGTTTGCTCGACAAGGCGATATCCGACGAAACCGAACTGGTTTCTCTCTACTGGGGAGAGCCCATATCCGAGTCAGATGCGTTGGAGTTGGCGCAAGTTGTCGAACGGAAATATCAGGACTGGGAAATCGAATTCGAGACTGTCTATGGCGGGCAGCCACACTATCACTTCTTCATTTCCATCGAGTAGAGCGGAGGCAAAAATGGCCATAAGGGTTGTAACCGACAGCGTATCCGACATTCCCGCCGATATTATTGAAGAACTCGATATAACAGTCGTTCCCGCCTACGTTCGATTCGGCAACGATGTCTATAAAGACGGCGTTGAACTCTCTACGGACGAGTTCTTCGACAGACTGCTGAGAGGAATTGACTTTCCCGCTACTTCGCAGCCCGCGATAGGCGACTTCTCAGAGACATACGCCCGGGTGGCGGACGGGGCGGATGGAATCGTGTCCGTCCATGTATCGAGCAAGGTTAGCGGAACTGTGAACTCCGCTCAGCAGGGCGCGACGGTAGCCGATGTCGGCTGCCCCATAGAAGTCGTGGACACGTTTCAAGCCTCCATGGGTTCTGGGTTGGTCGCTATCGAGGCCGCCAAGGCGGCGCGAGACGGCGGGTCGCTGCAAGAGGTGACCGACGCCGCGAAAGGCGCAATGTCTCGCTGCCAGTGCATCTGCTTGCTCGACACCCTCGAATATCTCGTCAAAGGGGGACGCATCGGCAAGGCGCAGGGCATGATAGGGGGCTTGCTCAAGATAAAGCCCATGATAATCTTGCGCGACGGCGAGGTGGACAATTTCGCCAAAGAGCGCACCCGAAGAAAGGCGCTCTCCCGCCTTCAGCGCGCCGCGGGCGAATTCGGCTCCGTCCAGTCCCTAGCCGTCATGTACAGCACCTCACGCGACGAAGCCGAACGTCTCGCCGAAACCCTGCGCCCCGCCGTCTCCGGCGACACCATAATGGCGCGTTTCGGCCCTGCGCTCGGGACATACGTCGGCCCCAATGCTTTGGGAATCTCGCTGCTGAGCGAGTGAGGCGGGGGTACGCTCACTTAGCTTGTGAGGCGCGCAAGTATGACGACGGATTCGATCCTCTCTCAAATCAAGATTTCCAGAGAAGAGCTTCTCGACTTGGGTCTCCGAAATCCACTGATAAGTTATCGTACCTTGCGCGCGAGAGGAGTCGAGACGATAGACGCTGATCCTGTGAGCGTCTTTGACGTTCTTGTGCGCCGGAATCAGGGTATGTCTTTTCTCGGTACGGATGATAAGAGCGCGTCCGCGTCGGCGCGCGCGAACAATCGCCTCCAAACCAAGCATCCCCCAGAGGAGTTGCGGCGACGACTTCTGAATACTTCTCGCATCGCCAATACCTCTATACAGGAACAGGGCGTCAACACCCTTTTTATGGCTCTAGGCATGATAGTGTGGCGTCGTGAATCTGATCCCTGCGACATCGAGCGTCGTTCTCCTCTCGTTCTCGTTCCTGTTAGCTTGGAAAGGGCGAGTGTCAATGCGCTCTTCAGCGTGAGGTACACGGGTGAAGAATTGGGCGCCAACATATCCTTCATGGAAAAGGCGTGGAAGGACTTCGCGGTGAAATTGCCGAGCTTGCATGATAGCGACGATGAGGACGATGAGGATATAGACTTGAAAGGCTACTTCGCTAAGGTCGAGCGCAGCATAGGCGAGATGAACCGATGGTCAGTTGACGCTACAAGCGTGGTTCTTGGTTTCTTCTCTTTCAACAAGCTCCTCATGTACCGTGACTTGGATCCTGAGAATTGGCCTTCAGGATCGGGGCCGCGCGAAAGCGAAATCATTCGCTCGATATTTGGCGAGAGGGGATTCACAGAACCCGAATCCAGGATAAGCGATGAAGACCATCTCGACGAGCATCTACGGCCCGAGGACGTACACCATGTCGTTGACGCCGATTCGTCGCAAGCGCTGGCTATACTCGACGTGAACAACGGCAGAAACCTGATCGTTCAGGGTCCGCCCGGAACTGGCAAGTCTCAGACCATCATCAACATTATCGCCGACGCCATTAGCCAAGACAAGAAAGCGCTGTTCGTCTCAGAGAAGATGGCCGCGCTGGAGGTCGTCAAACGCAGGATGGATGAACTCCATCTCGGCGACGCCTGCTTGGAACTGCACAGCCACAAGACTAACAAGAGGGCTGTTCTGGATGAACTAAAGAGGGCATGGACACTGGGCAGTCCCAGTATCGAGGGGGTAGAAGACGATTTTGACGCTCTTGCGCTTATCAGGAATGACCTGAACGCATACTCAGAAGCAGTGAATGCCCCTATAGGGGACACGGGCGTCACTCCTTTCAGAGCGTATGGCGAGCTCATGAGGATTCAGAACACTCTTGAAGGACAACGCGAATCTTCACTGCCGCGTCCAGACATCACGGGCATTGATTCGTGGCCGCCCTCGCTCTTCAACGAAAAGCTCAACATCGTCTCGAGCTTGCAAAATAGCCTGAGTCTTGTCGGAATCCTGAAGGAACATCCATTCTGGGGAAGTCAACGCAAAGTGGTTCTTCCGTTCGACATATCTTCGCTGCAGGAGCAGACTGACTCAGCCATTCAAGCTTTGGAAATCATGATAAGCGCGACTCGTTCGCTCGCTGACGCTATGGGATTGAGCGCGCCTGAAGATAGGGTTCAACTCCGAAAACTTTTGACTACCGCTGAATGCATAACCGACGCGCCGGATATTAGAGGAATCAACATAGCCGCTCCTGAATGGAGAGAGAACAGGGCGGAGATAGAATCGCTACTGGATTCAGGCGCTAGATGGGAGATACTGCGCGCCGAGTACGAAGCCGTCCTTACTCCGAATGCATGGAACATAGAAGATGTATGGGATATAAGGCGCGTTCTGTCAATCACTGGAAGGAAGTTTTTCAAATTTTTGCGCCCTGAATATGGTCGAGCCAAGAAGCGTATATCATCCTTGTGCATAAACACGCCGCCGAAGGGTCTCGAACAGCAGATTGCGCTTGCCGACGCAATCATAGAAGACCAACGACTTCGCGAAACCATTGAGCGGTTGTCTCCGATTGCGTCCGCCGCGCTTGGACGTCAGTGGCGAGGGGCGGAACTGACAGATTGGGAGACTCTCAGAAGCGTAGTTGCATGGTCGCTGAAGTTGTTCGGCGATATTGACGGCGGAAAAGCCGATCCGTCCATAATTCGCTCTTTGAATGACGGGATAGATATCAGCAGCGTCTCAAAGCTCTTGGACCAGACGTATGAAGCGATGGAATCGCATTCGACCTGCTCTAAGAGTGTTCAACAGTCTTTGGAAATGGATGTTGAAAAGAGATTCAAAAATAAAGATGGCTTGGCGTCATTAGCCTTCGACGAACAGAAAGAAGTCCTTGCGGATTGGGCGCAGGATACTGTCAAGATTCAGGACATCGCCACTGTCAACATCGCTTTGAGCGCTGTTGAAATGGCGGGACTTGACTCAATTGTGAAACTAGTGGAGGAATGGAGTGGAGCGTCTGAACTGCTGACTCTCTGTTTTGAGCAGAGACGCTATGAAGGCGTTCTGTATCGAGCATTCAAGGAACGCCCCGCTCTCCCTGGTTTCAATCGTCTTAGCCATGAGTACGCTATCGAGAATTTCGGGAAGATGGACAGCCTCGCGCTCGATCATAACCGCGCCAGGGTCGCTTACGCTCACTGGAAGAATCTTCCCGCGCATAGCGGAGCGGGCCAGCTAGGATTATTGATGCAGCAGTTCGAGAAGAAGAAGGGACATCTGCCTATTCGTCAGCTCATGGCGAGGGCGGGGAATGCCATTCAGGCCATCAAGCCTGTGTTCATGATGAGTCCTTTGTCGGTAGCGACATACATTGCGCCGGGAAGCGTCAAGTTCGATCTTGTGATATTCGATGAGGCGAGCCAGGTGAAGCCGGTAGATGCCTTGGGCGCTCTGATGCGCGCTGACCAGGCGGTGGTCGTGGGCGACGACAGGCAACTTCCTCCGACCAGTTTCTTTGACGCGGTAACCCACTCCGACGACAAAGATGAAGAAGAAAGCGTCACCTCGGATATAGAGAGCATTCTGGGACTGATGAACGCCAAAGGATGCCCATCGAAGATGCTTCGATGGCACTATCGGAGTCGTCATGAGTCGTTGATTGCCGTGTCTAATCGAGAGTTTTACGAAAACAACCTCTTGGTATTTCCCAGTCCCGACGCCGGCAAGCGAGATGTTGGATTGCAGTATCACTATATGCCAAATACCAAATATGACCGGGGCGGAAGCAGAACGAATCGCCTTGAAGCCAAAGAAGTCGCCGACGCCGTGATGAAGCACGCTCGCCAATCGCCAGACCTCACTCTGGGCGTGGCGGCGTTCAGTTCCGGGCAGATGCAAGCTGTTCTGGATGAACTGGAAATTCTGAGACGCAACGACAATTCATGCGAGGCGTTCTTCAATTCACATCCTGAAGAGCCTTTCTTCGTGAAGAATCTGGAGAATGTTCAGGGGGACGAGCGGGACGTAATCTTCATGAGTGTTGGTTATGGACGCGAATCCAGCGGAAAAGTCTATATGAACTTTGGGCCTTTGAACAAGGATGGTGGTGAAAGACGCCTTAACGTGATCATCACCCGCGCAAGACAACGCTGTCACGTATTCACGAACCTGCGCGCCGACGACATCAATCTGGGAAGCGGTCATTCCGCCGGCCTTCGCGCTTTCAAGACATTTTTGGCATACGCCGAATCAGGGGTACTGCCCGGCGACATGCCCGCAGTGTCCGGTCGAGATATGGATTCGCCTTTCCAGAGAGCGGTGGCGTCCAAACTGCGCTCTTTGGGATACGAAGCGCATGAGGAGGTGGCTTCGGGAGGCAAGTTCATTGATATAGGCATAGTGGACGCTGAGCGTCCGGGCAGGTATCTCATCGGAATCGAGTGCGATGGCGCTTCGTACCACAGTTCGCGCTCCGCCAGGGACCGCGACAGAATCCGTGACGAGGTTCTGAGAAGGCTTGGCTGGAAGTTGCACCGTATATGGAGCACGGACTGGTTCAAGGACGAGGAAGGTGAACTCAGACGCGCAGTGGAAGCCATAGAACTGGCCAAGACTGCTCTGCCAGTTGAAGTCTCGGCAAAAGGAACTGGCAATGCCGAGATCGAGCGAACCGAGTCTGTCGAAGAACGCAGGGAATTGGTTGTTCCGCCATACGAGTTGGCAAAGCCGCATGTAGATATAGGGTGGTATGAGCTCCGATATGTTCCAGAAGATTACTTGCGCGACCCTATCATCGAGATAGTCCGGGTCGAGGGGCCTGTTCATGTCATAGATGTGCGTCGCAGAATTGCGAAAGCGGTGGGAAAGACAGTCGGCTCTAAGATCCAAGAGAACCTCGATGGAGCGATAAATGCTGCCGTAAGAAGCGAGAGCATAGTCAGAAAGGGCGATTTTCTGTGGTCCCCGACTATGAAGCGTGCTGTCGTCCGAGACAGGAGGGCTGTTTCTCAGGTCAGAAATATCAAACGCATCGCGCCGGAAGAGATTGCGGAAGCTATCAGGATGGTCGTAGAGAATTCTTACGGCATAGACCGGTTAGACGCCGTGTCGGGAGCTGGGAAACTGTTGGGGTTCGGGAGTGTTTCCAGGAAGATCGGGGCGGAGATAGGGTTGGTTGCCGATAGACTTGTTGAGGATGGTCGCTTAAGAGATGATGACGGCCATCTGACACTGCCCTGACTGCAGCGCGCGCGACGCCCGACTTGATTCTTCTACAAGCCATTTCGCCAGTTGTCCGAGCGCAATTTTGCTTTCTCATGCCTGCGATTGTAGGGCAAACGCCTTGAATCGAGGACGCTGATGCGTTACCACTATACTCTGACGTATTATCAGTCAAGTCGGGCATCTATATGGCGGAGTCAGAGTGTCGGAACAAGAGACAGCCATTCGTTTGTATCGCATCCTGCGGAAGGAGCGTTCCAGCGGTTTTGACGATCGCGCGGTCATCGGCGGACTGGACGCTCTTCTCGAACGCTTCTCAGATGAGCTTGCGCCCTATATCCAAGATTCTACTCGATACGCGGATATGTCCCCCGGCCAGAGGTCGGACTGGGCGGCGCGGGTTGTGAGTCGGATGCGGGAGGCGGGCGTATCCATCAGAAGAAGTTCGTCGCCGCCCGAAGTCGCGCCCAAGAGCGTCGCTTCCAAGCCCCAATCCGCGCCCAGAAAGCCGCCGACTCCGCGCCGTCCGCTCGAACTGGGCGATGACGTCACTCTGCTGAAGGGAGTATGGAAGAAACTGCTCCCGCGGCTGCATAAGCTCGACGTCAAGACTGTGGGCGATCTGGTTCGACTATTCCCAAATAAGTACAACGACTTTTCGGAGCGCAGAACCGTATCGCGGCTTGTCTCGGGAGACAATCAGACCGCCATCCTCACGGTATGGGAAGCCAGGCAGACGATGCTGGGCAGACAGAAATCCACGCAGGCGGTTCTGGGCGACGAGACCGGCAATATCAAGGCTACATGGTTCAACAATCCGTGGGTCGCCGGCCAACTCAAGCATGGAGTCAAGGTGGCGCTGAGCGGCAAGGTGAACGCCTTCAGGGGAACCTTGGTCTTCGAGTCGCCGGAATACGAGATATTGCAAGGTGACGACGAACTGGTTCACACAGGCAGAATCGTGCCCGTCTATCCATCTACTCAGGGACTGTCTCAGCGCGTCCTCCGCTCGCACGTCAAGCGCGCTCTGGACGCTACGATAGAGCGCTTCGAGGAGTTCCTGCCCGACGACCTGCGCCATCGTGTCGGGCTGATAGGCATCCGAGAAGCGATGCGCCAGATTCACTATCCGGACAACAGAGACGCCGAGAAAGCCGCGAAGCGCAGGCTGGCGTTCGACGAACTCTTTCTCGTCCAAATGTCAATGATACGACGCAGGAACGATTGGCGCGAGGACAACAGGGGAGTGCGGGTCGCGGTGGACATGGAAGTTGTCGAGTCGTTTCTTGCCTCTCTGCCGTTCGATCTGACGGGAGCGCAGAACAGGTCTCTTCGGGAAGCGCTGGGGGACATGAGTTCAGACAGGGCGATGAGTCGGCTGCTTCAGGGCGACGTGGGGAGCGGCAAGACCGTGGTGGCCGCCGCCGCGATGCTTGCGGCTGTCCAGGACGGCAAGCAAGCCGCGCTCATGGCGCCGACCGAGATATTGGCGGAACAGCATTTCCTCACTATATGCGGGCTGCTTAGCGGATCGAGACACGACCCGTTGGGCGGATATATACAGCGACTGGACGTCAAAGGCATTGATCGCAAGCTGACCGTCGCGCTACTTCTGGGCGCGCATCGCAAGCGAGTTCGGGACGATATCTATAGCCTCATGTCCGCCGGGATGATAGACATTGCGATTGGCACTCACGCCCTCATCCAGGAGGGAGTGGACATACCCAACCTGGCGCTTGCCGTCATTGACGAACAGCACAGGTTCGGCGTCAGACAGCGAGCCGCGCTGCGCGAAAAAGGCGAAAGGCCGCATCTGTTGGCGATGAGCGCGACCCCCATTCCACGTTCCCTGGCTCTGACGGTCTATGGCGACCTCGATGTTTCCGTCATAGACGAAATGCCGCCCGGCCGCCAGACCGCGCAGACGCACTTCGTAGAGAACGAGAGGCGCGATTCCGCTTATGCTCACATACGGAATGAGGTTGCGCTGGGACGGCAGGCGTTCGTAGTGTGCCCGCTGATCGAAGAGTCGGAAGCTATCCAGACGAAAGCGGCGCAGGAGGAGTACGCGCGCCTCTCCGAGCGTGTCTATCCCGACCTCTCGGTCGGGCTTCTGCATGGGCGTATGTCCCTGCAAGAGAAAGAAGAAGTGATGGACAGATTCAAGGAGCGCGAGATAGACATACTCGTATCCACGACGGTGGTGGAAGTCGGCATTGACGTACCGAACGCCACTGTGATGCTGATTGACGGCGCCGAGAGATTCGGGCTGTCTCAGCTTCACCAGTTGAGGGGCAGGGTAGGGCGCGGAGAGCATCAGGGGCGCTGTCTGCTTCTATCGGAGTCTCCCGGCGTCGAGGCGGTTAGGCGCCTTAAGTTGCTGGAGCGCGTCTCGGATGGATTCAAGCTGGCGGAGGAAGACCTGAAGCTGCGCGGGCCGGGCGACTATCTCGGAACGCGCCAGAGCGGTCTGCCCACGCTTAGAATCGCCGAGGTCACAGACTATGAAACGCTGCGGCTCGCTCGGCGAGAAGCGGAACGCGCGCTTTTGATGGACCCCGCGTTGGAACGGGAAGAGCATCGCGCGCTGGCCAAACGTCTCGAAGAGTATGAATCCACGCTTCCCGGCGAGCTCAGCTAATTTCTTGCGAGTTCCGTTTGACACTCGTTGTGTCAATATCTATATTGAGCGTTGAGCAAGACTATTTTTCGCTCGACGCGCCCATGGTTGGCGAATCGAGCGGCTGCGCGGGAGACATTATGGCGAAGATAAAGCATATTGCGATAGCGAGTCAGGACCCGGATAAGACGGCGGAGTTCTTCAAATCGGTGTTCGACCTCGAAGAGGTTGGCAAAGTGGAGAGCGCGAACGCCGTCGGATACTACCTGAGCGACGGAAACGTGAATTTGGCTATCCTGAACTTTCTGAACGATACGATCGCGGGCGAAGAGTTCGGACAAGACTATGCAGGGCTGCATCACATAGGCTTTCAGGTGGAGGACGCCGAGGCGACCGAGTCCAGGCTGAAGCGAATCGGCTCTGATCCGAGAGACGAGATCAACAGGACGCTTCATTCGGCGATGGGCAGCGGACACGGCGGACAAAACGTCGAGACCAAGTACGCAGGCCCAGAGGGGATAATGATAGACATATCCCAGTCCGGATGGGTAGGGACGGGCGGCGACTGACGGCTGTGAAACTAGTGGGGCAGACTTTTAGGCTGCCCCAGTTCCGCGGGGTTTCTCAACTAGCTCGGCGGGGCGCTTTTCGACCCTCTGGCCGGCGCGAAGACTACGAGGAGCCGCAAGTCCTCGTTGAATGAATGAAACCGGTGATCCACTCCGGCAGGGACGAATATGACGCTTCCCGGTTTCACGTCCGCGTCGTCGTCGCCGACACGTATTCGGCCACTGCCCGCGAGGACGTAGTATATCTCGTCCTCCGTATGCGGATTCTGCGGGTCTGCCGAACCGGCGGCCAGTTCATACACTCCCGCGCTCATAGCGGGGACGTTCAGGAACTCCAGATACAGGTTTCCCGATTCTCGCCGACGTTCCAGCGCTTCATCTATGTCGAATACTTGCATCCTAATCCGCTGAATCCATATTGTTGTGGGCGACTCTGGTTTCACAACTGCCGCTTAGCGCATCCAAGACAGGTTTCAATATGGAAGAGGCGCCGTCTATCCAAAATCCGGATACCTCTCCTTCAGAGTCGTAGCAAGCTACCAGTCCCTGTCCCAGCGTTTCCCAGTCACCTTTGATTTCGCCAGTGTGAATTTGCAGAATATCGGTATCAGCCCAGTATTGTACGCGAACTGTCGGCAACCTCTCTTCTCGACGTTTTGCTTGGTTGCCTTTATTAATTCCATTGACCACGGCCTACCTTCCATACTTGCAGTCTATCGCACGTTGGCGGGAATTTCCCATTCGCTGGGTCCATTTCTCTACTTGTGGAACAGGTTTAGGGCGGAGCCTACGTGGAACCACTCGATTTGCTCTTCGGCGAAGGAGTGATTGAGGCTGAGTTCTTCCTCCGAGCCGTCCGAGTGATGGAGTATGGCCTTGACAGGCTTGCCGGGCGCGAGTTCGCTTAGATTCACGATGCTGACGCGGTCGTCTTCCCGAACCTTGTCATAGTCTGCCGGGTCGCTGAAAGTGAGCGCCAGCAAGCCCTGCTTCTTGAGATTCGTTTCGTGTATGCGCGCGAAACTGCGCGAGATCACCGCCGCGCCGTTGAGCAGTCTTGGGGACAGGGCGGCGTGTTCGCGCGAGCTACCTTCGCCATAGTTGTCGTCGCCGATCACGACCCATTTCAGGCCGTTCGCCTTGTAGTCTCGCGCCACTTTGGAGACCGCCGCGCCTTCCTCGCTCGTTTCCAGGTTGCGCGTCTTGCCCGCCTCGCCGGTGTAGGCGTTCGTCGCGCCCATGAACATATTGTCGCTGAACTTGTCGAGATGTCCGCGCAGAGACAGCCATGGGCCGGCGGGGGATATGTGGTCGGTCGTGCATTTGCCCGCCACTTTGAGCAGGACAGGGATATTCTCGAAGTCTTCGCCGTCCCATGCGGGCCACGGCTGCATGATCTGGAGTCGCTGCGAGTCGTGCGCCACTTCGACGATGACGTCACCGCCGTTCTCCGGGGGAGCGACGTAGTTGCTCGAGCCTCGGTCGAAGTTCTGCTCAGGGACGTCCGGCGCGATCGCGGGCGGCTCCAGCGTGAATCTTTCGCCGTTTGGGGCGGACAGTTCGTCCGTAATCGGATTGAAAGACAGGCTGCCCGCTATCGCGTAGGCGGTCACTATCTCTGGGCTGGCGATGAAATTCATCGTAGTGGGCTGACCGTCGTTTCGGCGCGGGAAATTGCGGTTATAGGAGGTGACTATCGTATTCGCTTCGGTGGTCGCCTCGCGCGCCCTGCGCCACTGTCCGATGCAGGGGCCGCAGGCGTTCGCCAGAACCGTGGATTCGATTTTGTGAAGAGAGTCCATCTGTCCGTCGCGTTCTATGGTGGCCCTTACCTGTTCGGATCCGGGCGTGACCATGAATGGAACGGCGGACTTCAATCCGCGCGCCGCCGCCTGTTCGGCAACGTCCGCGGCGCGGCTCATGTCTTCATACGACGAGTTGGTGCAAGACCCGATGAGCGCGGCGGATATGGAGTCCATGAACCCGTTGTCATCGTCCGCCACCTCGGACGCCATTTCCGAAATTGGGCGCGCCCTGTCCGGCGAATGCGGCCCGACCACGTGCGGCTCGAGCGTCGAGAGGTCAATGCGGACTACCTGGTCGAAGTAGCTTTCGGGGTCCGCTTCCACTTCAGGATCGGCGCGAAGCATGTCGGCGTACTCGTCCGCCGCGTCGGCGAGCCACGGGCGGTTCGTTGCCCTCAAGTATCTCGCCATGCTCTCATCGTAGGGGAACATCGAGGTTGTGGCGCCCAGTTCGGCGCCCATATTCGTGATGGTGGCTTTGCCGGTGCAGCTAATGCTGGCGGAGCCGGGTCCGAGGTACTCTATGATGTGATTGGTGCCGCCTGAGACAGTGAGAAGCCCCGCCAGTCTGAGTATTACATCCTTTGGGGCGGTCCAGCCGCCCATCTCTCCGGTGAGGACTACGCCGATTCTCTTGGGCATCAGCACGTCCCACGGCAGACCGGCCATGACTTCCACCGCATCCGCGCCGCCGACTCCGACCGAGCAGGCGCCGAGTCCGCCCGCGTTGGGAGTGTGGGAATCGGTGCCGATGATCAATTGGCCGGGGAAGGCGTAGTTTTCGAGGTTTACCTGGTGGATGATACCGGCGCCCGGTTCCCAGAAGCCGACGCCGTAGCGAGCGGCGGCGGACCTCAGGAAGCCATAGACTTCACCGTTTTCGGCGAGCGATTCGCGCAAGTCCTGGACGCCCTCGGCGCGCGCCTGTATCAGATGGTCGCAGTGGATGGTGGTCGGAACCGCTACTGTGTCTCGCAGCGTCTGCATGAACTGGAGCATTGCGGTCTGGCCCAGAACGTCCTGGAGTATGACTCTGTCGGGTCGCGCCCGGATGTAGGCTTCGCCGGGCGCTATCTCCTGGTTTTGGGGATCGTCGAGGTGGGACAGCAGAACCTTTTCGGCAAGGCTGAGAGGTCGGTTCAAGCGACTTCTCACCACTTCGAGCCTCTCGGCCATCTTTTGGTAGGTCTGAGCCGCGAATTCCTGTGTTGACTCGATGGTAACCATTTAGCTGTCCTCCCATTGTCGAAGAATACGCGCTTCACGCGGGCCGCGGGGATCGAATATACGAGGCGCGACCGCGGAGAGCGAACCTGATTCTGCCAAAAATACCCTGCCCAGTCCATTCCCGAAATCCTGGAACGGAAGGCAGGGTATCATTCGATTCATGTTACGCCGGCGTCCGATTTAGCGGGACATTCCGAAATACTCGTAATTGATGTCTATGAAGTTGTCCCATTCGGGTGGAACGTCATCTTCTGCGAAGATGGCGGTAACCGGGCAGACCGGCTCGCACGCGGCGCAGTCTATGCACTCTTCAGGATGGATGAAAAGCTGGTTGTCGTCCTCTTCGTCCAGTCCGTAAATGCAGTCCACCGGGCATACATCCACGCAGGCCCCGTCTTTTACGTCCACGCACGGCTCGGCGATGATATAAGTCATTTCCTTGCAATCCTCCTGTAGAGGGAATCATTTGTCGTTAGAGCGCAGGGCGCGTCTAAAGCCATGACAATTATAATCGGCTGATTTCCCCATTTCAAGCAAGCGCTGGCCGAAGGAGCCTGTATCGGCATGGAATAGTGAATTTGGAATGTTGAATAGTGAATGTGGAATTGTCTATTGGCTGACTGGGCTGAGGCAGTATCTGAATCTAATATCTCAGGGGGCGCCTCTGCCAGGCGTTGGGCGCGCCGCCGAGTTGTATTTGCGTTAGTTTATGGACATCGAAGTAATGCTGATGGGCGCGCAGGTGGGTTGCAGGTGGTGTTCAGGTAGCGTTCTGGTGGCATTCAGGCGGGGTTTAGACCTGCGCTTCACCTGCAAAGACCTGTATTCACCAGTTCACGAAAGTTTTTTTCGCCGGCTGGAAGTTGGTTGATAAAGTTCAATAAATAATAGCCGCCCATGGTATTTCGGTTATTCTACAAGATGCCTGCGAACTGACTGACAGCGCCCTTCGACAAGCTCAGGACGAACGGTTCTCGGATAATCGAAAGGCCCTGAATCGCTCGCGCACTTATGTTCTTGGTTTTGTGCATTGTAGCATGGGTTGGAGGGAGTTGGGAATAGTGAATTGGGAATGGAGGCTGTATCGGTTTGGTCGTAGGATGGGGGTGATCCTAGCCTTCCCCCGTCGAGATGATGAGAGGGGTAGGCAAGCTGGTACGGAGCTCGTCCTTCGACAGGCTCAGGACGAACGGGTCTCATATACATATAATTGAATGGAAATATATGGAGCGATGGGCTAAACTTGCTGGCGCTCAGCGAGTGTTGAGAAACCGCTCAGATCTCGCTATTGAAATGCGTGAATGTGGGACGAGCTACCTCTGACAGATACGCCTCGTTCGCCGATGTGCTTGCGAACTACGCGGGGACGACCAAGGGAACGGACTTGAAGCGCCTTCCCGATGGCATGAAAGGAGAATGCCTCACACTCGATAATACCAATTCAGGGTAATACCATTTTCAAGTGATGTAGCCGTATATTCCGTTGACGGAAATTCATTGAGCATACCTAAAAGTGAACAGCGCTCTGGAGACTTCATGCCATGGTCAAACTAAAATGGTATTATTTGGCGCTATAACCTTATTTGGCCCGATATTTGTGGTCATAATACTGTTTTATCTTGCAGTCTTAGGCTGTATTTGGTCTCTTTTGGTGATTAGTATTGCATATAGAATTATGAGTAGAGCCGGGAGACCGCCAGCGCATTTTGGATTTGTAGGGGCTATATGTTCTGCATTATTTTTCCTGCCTTGGTTGTCATTCGTGCTTCCTTCACGCTTTCGAAGATCCTACGCTACTATTATTCTGATTGGTGTATACACGGCATGGATAGTCGGGCCTTTCGGTATTTTGAATATTGCGTTTATTCTTGATAGTAGTTCCATGTACTGGTTGAGCAAAGAATTCACCATTGGTTTCTCAATCATAATGGCATTGCATTTGTTGGCGACATTCATATGGACAATCAAATTGAAAACGGGATTTGATTCTCAAGGCAGATTAAAATCTGAATATGCCCTTGTAGTACCCTCTGCCGGATTGTTTTTTAACACTATTATTGTACTATTTTTTGTATTAAAATGGACTATCTTCAGCATTTTCGATATGGTTCTATTGGGATAGGCTATTCTCTGCTGTTTTCATACCTTGGTTGATTTTGTTCAAAAGAATACGAAGAGATGATTTCCCATTTCAATTTACGTTTATATCATTCTATTTATTGTGGCTGATAGGACCGATATTCACTATATTTTCAATCACTGTTTCTACTCATAATATGACTAAAGTTATAGTATCAATCCTTAATCCCCCCATGCAATGAGAATTAAAGCGCCGCAGCATAGCGCAAGATTTGCGCGAATTCTTTGGTGGAGGGGCTGCCCTCCGGCAGGCTTAGGACGAACAGTTCTCGGATAATCGAAAGCCCTTGTCCCTGAAACGCTCTGTTGGGACTTTTATGGATGTACCGTGTACAATATCGTCCAGATTTTTCAGGCTGGCGATATGAAAGGGGACGTCCATGCCATCTCGAGATATATCCCGCGATACGCTGAGGTCGCAGGCGCGCGCAATTGGGCTGCGCATAGAAGGAACTGAGCTTGACAGCCTGGTCGAGCGAGCCAGGGCGGCGCTGGACGACATAGACGCGCTGGACGAACTCGACCTGGCGCCATACGAACCGGCAGTCTCGTTCGGACAACCACACAGGAAAGGCGGCAGCCAATGAACGCCGACGAACTATGCTTCATGTCAGTTTCAGACGCCGCGCCGCTGATAGAGTCGCGCCAGCTTTCGCCGGTCGAGCTGACCGAAGCGCACCTGGAGCGAATCGAGCGCGCGGAGCCGTCTCTGAACGCCTTCATCACGCTTCTATCCGAAGAGGCGCTGCAGAGCGCTCGCTCCGCCGAGCGCGAGATTGCCGGCGGCGGCTATCGCGGCGCGCTGCACGGCATTCCCATCGGACTCAAGGATCTATACTTCACCAAGGGCGTCGCGACCACTGTCGGCTCCAGGATACTGCGAGATTTCGTCCCGGATTACGACGCGGCGGTAACCAGGAAGTTCGCGGACGCGGGCGCGGTTCTGATGGGCAAGTTGCAGATGCACGAATTCGCGCTCGGAGCGACCAGCGTCAATCCGCACGACGGCGCCGCGCGCAACCCGTGGAATACCGACAGGATTACGGGCGGGTCGAGCGGCGGGTCCGGAGCCGCGGTCGCCGCGGGACTTTGCATGGCGGCGCTTGGCAGCGATACGGGTGGCTCTATCAGGATACCGGGAGCGCTATGCGGAATCGTTGGACTCAAGCCGACGTTCGGCAGGGTTTCCAGACACGGGGTGTATCCGCTCTCGTGGAGCCTGGACACGGTGGGGCCGATGACGCGCTCTGTCCGCGACTCGGCGATTGCGCTGAACGCGATTGCGGGACACGACCCGCGCGATCCGTCGTCGGCGAATGTTCCGACCGAGGACTTCACGCGCGACATCGAGTCGGGCGTGGCCGGGCTCCGTATCGGGGCGCCGGACGACTTCTTCTACGACGTCATATCGCCCGAGGTGGCGCAGGCGGTATGCGACGCGGCCGGGGTTCTGTCGGATTTGGGAGCGGAGGTGGAGAGATGCGCCATTCCCGCGCTGGACCACGCGCTCGGTATATCCAGCGCGATACTGGTTACGGAAGCCGCCGAGACGGTGTTCGACAAGCTGAGAGACAGGCCGCAGGACATTGGCGCGGACGTGCGAGCGCGTCTGCGGCTCGGGGCGGTCACGCCCGCGGTCGACTATATCAAGGCGCAGCGGGCTCGGAGCGCGTATAACGCTCAACTGGACGAGGCGATGCGGCGCTACGATCTGCTTTTGGCGCCATCGGTGGCGGTCGGCGCGACCGGGATAGAGCAGGAGTTCGTGGAAGTGGCCGGCAGGCAAGAGAATGCGCTCTCGCTGATGTCGCGGCTGACTCGTCCTTTCAACCTGACAGGGCAGCCGACGATTTCCGTTCCGTGCGGATTCACCTCGGACGGAATGCCCATCGGGATGCAGCTTGCGGGGAGGCGCTGGGAGGAGGCGACCGTATTGAGGGCGGCTCACGCTTATGAGAGCGCCACCGACTGGCATACGCGCAGGCCGGATGTGGGGTAGTGAATGGGGAATTTTGGAATTATTGGGCGAGCGAATGGGCGCGAGTCTGAGGACTGAGAGGGGTAGGCATTGAGGACAATCACCCTCCATCCTAGCCTTCCCCAATCGAGGCGGAAGGGGCCTTTCGAGCGGTTTGTGCGATTACCTAATCTTGATATACTGGAATAATGATGAATGTATGTAGCTGAACGGAGATGTGAACGTGACGACTACTTCAGAGAACCGAGGACTTTCCCTGCACGACGCGGCCAGGGCGCAGGGCGTGACTTTCGAGCGCGAAGCGACGCCGGAGGATAAGTTCGTCGAGGCGAACGGCATGAGATTCCACTACCTGGACTGGGGCAATCCGGACGCGCCCGATATGCTTTTGCTGCACGGCTTCGCGCAGACGTGCCACTCGTGGGATTTTGTGGCGCTGGCGTTCTGCGACCGCTTTCACGTCGTCTCTCTCGACCAGCGCGGACATGGCGACAGCGACTGGTCGGAGGAGGGGGACTACTCTCCAGAGACTCAGCAGAAGGACATCGCGGCCGTGGTGGAAGCCATTGGCCTGGACGACTTCGTGCTGATGGGCCTTTCGATGGGCGGGCGCAACTCGTTCACATACGCCGCGAACAATCCCGATAGCATACGCGCGCTCGTGATAGTTGACGCGGGTCCGCAGAATATGCGCTCGGGATCGCAGAACATACGCAATTTCGTTCAGCAGGAAGACGAGCTCGACTCGGTTGACGACTTCGTTCAGCGCGTTCTCAGATTCAATCCGAGGCGCGATCCGGTTCAGGTGCGCGGCTCTATCATGCACAACCTGAAACAGCTTCCAAGCGGCAAGTGGACGTGGAAGTATGACAAGCGGTTCAGGCAGCCCGGAGGTCGCAATTTTGGGAGCGACCCGGAAATGACGGCTCGCCTGTGGGGTTATCTCGAGAGCCTGGCGTGTCCGACTCTGGTCGTGCGCGGGGTTCAGAGCGACATCATCGCGCTGGATACAGCCGGCAATATGCACGAGCGCATTCCCAACGGGCGTCTGGCGACCGTGGAGGACGCGGGACATCTGGTCATGGGCGACAATCCGTCCGGGTTCGAGCGAGCGGTCACCGAGTTCCTTTCAGAGATAGGGTAGGGCATCCGTCATGGTACAGGCTGTACAAGCGCCGCCCAAGACTGCGTGGGAGATTCTGCCCATCGTTCTGAGGCTTCATTCGGTTATCCGGTTTACGGAGGTGGTCTGGGAGCGCGAGCTATGCTGAACGCCATATTCAGAAGCGTGTGGCGACTCTCCCTGATTCTACGCCCATTCGGACTCGGCGCGCCTTCCAGCCTGAAGATCGGAGAATACAGTTCGCTGTGTGAGGCCGAACACGCCTCTACGCTCGACATTCGCAAACCCACTGAGGAGGGACTCTTATGACCATTACGCGCATCGCTCAGACGGCTACGCTCAATCCTCAGACATACCGTCTGCCCGACATTCCGGAGAAGCACCCAGACGACATGACTAGCTTCAGACACTTGGCCGAGACAGGCAATGTAAGTCGAGTCAAGCGACACCTAGGTTCTCCTGAAGCCACCATTGTGTCCGGGGAGCGCTACATCCAATCCACTCAGGGCGATCCCATACGCTACCCCGACCTGCTGGTGGCTTTCGACGCCGACCCTGATCTGTATGAGGCGAACAACGGCTACGTGGTATCGCTACAAGGTAAGCCGCCTGATTTCGTGTTGGAGATCGCATCCAAGCATACAGGACATATAGACGTTGGCGAGAAGGTGGATTTCTACGCGGGTCTGGGAGTTGGTGAGTACTGGCGCTTCGACGAGACGGGAGAGTTTCATGGAACTCGGCTGGCCGGCGACCTTCTGGTGAACGGACAGTATCGTCCAATCGCCGTGCATGAACTTCCGGATGGAGAGATCAGGGGATACAGCGAAGCGCTGGGACTGTATATCTGCTGGCGTGAAGGTGAGTTGGACTGGTACGACTCCATCGCCGAAGACTACATCCCCAGCCTGGAGTCCGAGATCCAACTGCGTCGGCAGGCAGAAAGGCGTATCCGTCAGGCGGAGAGGCGCATTCGCCAATTGGAAGCCGAGTTGCGCCGGCGAGGTTGACGCCGCCATCTTCCACCTGAAGCGTAATCTTGCGCAAAGTTCACGCAAGTCCATTGATGGAGCGCCTATCTTTTGACAACCACAAACCCACTGAGGAGGGACTCTTATGACCATTACGCGCATCGCTCAGACGGCTACGCTCAATCCTCAGACATACCGTCTGCCCGACATTCCGGAGAAGCACCCAGACGACATGACTAGCTTCAGACACTTGGCCGAGACAGGCAATGTAAGTCGAGTCAAGCGACACCTAGGTTCTCCTGAAGCCACCATTGTGTCCGGGGAGCGCTACATCCAATCCACTCAGGGCGATCCCATACGCTACCCCGACCTGCTGGTGGCTTTCGACGCCGACCCTGATCTGTATGAGGCGAACAACGGCTACGTGGTATCGCTACAAGGTAAGCCGCCTGATTTCGTGTTGGAGATCGCATCCAAGCATACAGGACATATAGACGTTGGCGAGAAGGTGGATTTCTACGCGGGTCTGGGAGTTGGTGAGTACTGGCGCTTCGACGAGACGGGAGAGTTTCATGGAACTCGGCTGGCCGGCGACCTTCTGGTGAACGGACAGTATCGTCCAATCGCCGTGCATGAACTTCCGGATGGAGAGATCAGGGGATACAGCGAAGCGCTGGGACTGTATATCTGCTGGCGTGAAGGTGAGTTGGACTGGTACGACTCCATCGCCGAAGATTACATCCCCAGCCTGGAGTCCGAGATCCAACTACGTCGGCAGGAACAACAGTTGCGCCGGCAGGAACAACAACTACGCCGACAGGCGGAGAGGCGCGTTCGTCAGTTGGAAGCCGAGTTGCGCCGGCGAGGTTGACGCAGTCAGGGTTTTCGGTTATTCCATAATATACCTATGGGCTGGCAGCTCTTTTCAGCAGGCGCGCCCTTCGACAAGCTCAGGACGAACGATTCTCCGATAATCGAAATGCTCTGAGCTAAGAATCGTAACCGTCCCATAGTCGGTGGGTGAATTTGGAGCTGGATAATGGAGTCAAGCCATTGGAAGGTAGACAATGTTTGACTATGCCGCGATCAGTTCACCC
>CAZXFX010000034.1:0-33276 GCA_964640295.1 uncultured Dehalococcoidia bacterium
CGCGCATACGCCTGAAGTCGCTATACCCTTCATTGCAAAAGTGTTGAACCACTAGCTTGCCTCCCACGAGAAGCTGTGAGCCGGGGACATACTCTCTCAGAGCAAGCAAGCTGCTGCGTTCCAGCCTATACTGATCTTCTTCTCTTAGTTTGTTGGGTTGTCGCTCGTCTGGGGAAATGACTCTCAACTTCTGTACGCCTATTGGAAATCCATAGTGGGGCAAGAACTGACGGTCCGCCAGCGCTTCGATGACTGTCAGTTCGTAGAGCGCTCTCAACTGGTATCGCAGGGCCGCCGCCTGCCTACGGTCTTGTGTCTCTACCCAGGCGGAGAGAATCGGATCATATTCGCTATTCCATTCGTCCACAGCCTTAGTGAAATGATCAGCCATGTTCTGAATCAGGTTCTCCCAACTATCAAGAGGCTTGTCTTCGATTGCGGTTTCACGCAGTAGCGTCACAACTCTGGGCCTGTATTCATCTTCAAGCGACTTTACACGGTCGAGGAACTCCAGGAATTTTTCACTGATTGGATGCTGGCTGCCGGGCTCCGGCTGCGGCTTAGGAGTACCTTGTTCCCAACGGGGAACCCGCTGAACTCCGCAGACTTCGCCCATGGTCCCAAAAGCATCCATAGCGCCCGTGCGGCTCTGTGAAGTCGCGGGGCTGAAGAACTCGTTGAGTAGGAAGGAGTTCAAGTGGCGAAGAACAACCCGTTCACGGTCTAGAAACACCACCGGCTTTCGTAGAGGTTGACTCAAGTAGTCCCCAACTCTCCCGAACACCTCGCGGTCAAACGGCCTGGGCCGCGCGAAGGTCGCCACAATGGACGAACCGTCCGCGCGTCGCCCCGCGCGTCCGGCTCTTTGGAGATAGTTAGCTTTCCCGGGAGGAACGTTGCTCATAAGGACGCCGTTGAGACCGCCAATGTCTATGCCCAGTTCGAGCGTGGTTGTCGCGCTGAGTATGTTCCTGACACCGGATTTGAACAGGTCTTGCAGCCTACGATTCTCTTTGGGATCAAGCTGTGCGCTGTGTTCCTCTGACCACAGCCCCATCTTGAAAATAGGCGAATCTCGGTACTCCCTGCGGCGTCTGCCAAGTCTTGGGTCATTGTCAAGCTGTTCATGAGTCACCGATTCCAAGGTTCCGAAAGACCCGGTGTTGGGCGCGCATCCGAGTACACTCCTGGGCCATACTCGACCTGTCACTTTACATCTGTACAGATTCGGAGGGCGGCGAAGGCCAAGTTTGTCGAATATCAGTCTTATTGCTGGAACCGAGCCAGCGCGTCCCACCTGGCGATTGTCCGATTCAATCCAAGACAAACGCCCGCTTTGCGAGGCTGCCCAAAGTTGATCGAAGCAGGCTTGCAGAAATTCTTGCGACTTAAGCTCTATCAGTGATTCGTCGGTGAAACCGCAACGTCTCAGAATTTCCTCTGCGAAACGCAGCCTGCGTTGTTTGCGTTGCCTGTTTGCAGCGCCAACGAAGCGAACCAGACGAGGGCCGTCCGTGTTGGTAGCCGAAGCCCAAAAACCGACAGGTCCTCCGTCGAAATCGTGCTCTGTGTCCAATTCTTCGCCGAGGGTTATTGCGCCGTTCGCACGGAGGGTGTCACACAGGGATGCCAGAATGTTCGTCCAGTTCTCGCGTATCGGCGTTCTCATAGACTCGGTTGGCAGTGTACCGACGAATTGAGGCGGGCATCGCAGACTTTCGATACCAGGATAAGTTACCTCAACCAGTCCAAGTGCTTCCAGCGTAGTATCCCGTCCCATGACTCTAGCGAACTCTTTGCTAAGCAGTTGGGCTGACTGCTCCTTGACGGCTTTTGCATTGTCTTCCCACTTGAGTTGTTTCCAGCCACGCGCGGTATGTCCCGCAGAGCCCGGACGGTCAAGAAGTTGGGAGATAGATCCATGTTTCTTAAGCTCTGTGGCCCAATCTTTAATGGAGCCTCCTGCGGTAAGCTGAGTCCGCTGCTCGATGGACTGTTTTAGCTGGGATTCTTGTGATCGTCGTATGCCAGGGGGCAGGGTGGGGCTATCCAAGCTACTGGTCAATCGCTCGATCTCACCTTGCCAGTAATCCAACGTAGTGCTATCCCCCATTGGAGAAGTTTCAATCACATTGAGGATTGCAGACCGAACGAGTTGTTGCTCATGCTGATTGGTGAGCAGAATGCCCAAGCGGGCCGCTTCCCTGCGGCTGTCACTGAATGCAAGCAAGCGTCGCCCGCCTGCTGGAAGCCAAGATGAACTACCATTGCCAGACGCGGGAAATTCAGGCATTTCCGAAAGGATGGTTTCCGTTGCCAAAGAGAGGGGGAGGGGCGTTCCCGAAGAGAATGGCCTTATACTCTCACGGCCTGCGTCACAGTTTAGGCATTGGGATGTCTTTACAAGAGGAATGTAGGCTGCTGAGCTCCCCCGAATTTCGCCAGTAGCCGGGTCTATATACTTGGTGCCCCTAGAGTTGGAGGAATGGACTAGCGACAACAGTTTGGTCTCGGGAGTCTTGCGAGCCTCCGGAATAAGCGTCGTCCAGTCTCTTTCCCGGCCTGCCAATATCCATTCACCGCAGTTATTGCAGCGGTATAGGGAAAGCGTCGCGCATTCGCAATATCCGCATACTTCGTGATGTCCTGCGGAAACCGCTCCAAGCTGTTCCAATTGCAGGTGCTCGGGACCTGAGCAGTTCTGGTTGAGGCACACGACTAACCCGTCCGTTGGTCTTGTTAGGATATGGAGACGATGAGGCACGAGTGGGTATGAAACGGGAGTAAGTCTGGCAGACGCCGCAAGCCGCAGAAGTATAGCGGCGGCGCTGATCGAGTCTTCGGAGTGGTTTCCAAACAAATCTGAGCCGAGTTCGTCCAGAGGTATATGCTTCCTGTTCCAGAGAGCATCTTGGAGTTTATGAATCATCGGCGACGCTGATAGCGCATCGTGCAATATCCTGGCGGTCCGGATCTCATCCGGGTCCAGGTTGGCCAGATACTCGCCCGACACCAGTGAATCAAGGCTCGCTTTCAATTTTTCACAGGAGACTTCATCCATAGTCGCCAGTTCTTGGACACCATCGCTGTTTTCAACCACTGAGGGGTTGTCAGGCCACTCCGATTGGACGATGGTTTTGGGCGCGGGGTCAGATTCCGGCGGTTCCGGGTCAGTCATTTCCGCTTTGGTCAACTCACCCTCTATGACGTGGACCAGATTCAGGGGTTTGCTGAACACTTGTGAGGCAAAGCCTCGCAGTTCATCCAGATTTCCGGTTCCAAGAGTTGCGGACGTGGCGAACTGTAGAACATCCTTAGAATTCACTCCACATCTAAGCATGAGCCTACGGAGCAGAAGCGTAATTTCGGCGGCCAGGGTTCCTGTGTACAGGTGAGCTTCGTCAAGCACGATGGTTCTCAGGGACGGGCCGAAGAATACCGCATCCTGTGGACGACACAGCATATATTCCAGCATGGAGTAGTTGGTAATCACGATGTCCGGTGTCGGGCCTGGCACTTCTGGGTCAATGGATTTGCCGTGTCGGTCTTCAAGCCCGCGCGCCTGTTGGCGTGTACGCATTCTGCAAGGTTCCCATTCGGGGACGCCTTGTGCATCTGCGATGCTCTTATTTTCAGGAGTCTCGCTGGTGAAGTGGAACAAAGTCACCTGATCCTGGCCTTTGAGCCACTCGTACAGGCGGTCAACCTGGTCATTGACCAGCGCATTCATCGGGTAGAGTATGAGGCACTTCGCTCCATGCTTGTCTTTCGGCGGGTTTCGGTAGAGGTCGTCCAGTATCGGCAGTAAAAACGCCTCGGTTTTTCCCGCGCCAGTTCCCGCTGTCACAACGATGGAAGGCCGTTCTTTGCCAGTCTGAGACTGTGCTCTATCAATAGCTTCATACTGGTGGGTGTATAGCTTTCGTTCCCTGGGCATGGACTCCGGTTTGTTCAGGATGTCGCGTAGGCGTGAGTCAAACTTCCCCTCCGCGACTAAGTTGTCAAGGCTGTGCGGAGACGACTTGCTGGGAAACGCGCCCTCAACCCACAGGTCGCTTATCAGACCACCCTCACTAGGCGCGCCACCCCATATCGAGCGGCATATCTCCAACAACTTGGAGTCTTTTACGAAGTTGTCGTCTAGCGCAAAGTCCACCATGCGCTGCCGCAGGCTTTCCGACAGTCTCAGAGCGTCAAGTTGTGCCATATAAGTAATTCTCCTAATTGAGTAATCGCGAAAGTACTCTCAGGCCGAGGTATTCGCGGAACGGCGCGACGTTCAATGCGACTTCAGCATTGTTTCTATCCACCTTGTTGAGATCGGAGTAATCAAGGCGGATTAGGACTTTGCGAACGACGCCGTCAATGAATCTGTCGTGTATCCCCATCTGGGAAGCAACTTCATCCAGCAGTTCCTTTTCGCGCTGGTCGAAGTCATAATGTGTAGCATTGGGAGGAAGTTCGGCGACCAGACAGCGCGTCAAGCGAATAGTGTCAATTATCTCGGGAGCTTTTATGAGTGCGCGGGCCACCGTTCCCATCAGGAGTGGGTCTAGTCGCAGCAATTTCAGAAGGGCCGCGCTTAGGAAGGCAGTTATATCACCGCCTCTCTGTCCAAATTCCCCCAGAACGGACTTCGCTGACCTGGCATCTGGCGTCCATCCCGAGAAAATCTGACGGACCGCCGCCCTCCATACCTCGCCCTCCGCACCGTGGACCAGTCCACCAGACAGTCCCTCTTCTTCAAGCCAGGATTTAAGCGTATAGGCAGGGTATCTATGGGCGAAGGCGCGAACTTCCTCAAGCCAGGCTTGCGACAAAATTGGCGCGCGCATCCACCTGAGCATGGCGGCTGTTTCCTGGGCATCCCCCTGTTCTACCGTTCCCAAATAAGGAGCGGCACTCCACCATGCGCCTATTCTCGCGCCATCGTATGATATGGCAATGAGTCCCTCGTTAGACATAACCGAATCGGGGCAGCGAACATCCCAAACATCAAACTCACCTTCTGGATAGGTAACCAATTCTTGAGCAGGTAGGATCGTAGAAGGCTTCCCAGAAGTCCAGAAGACCAGGCTGTGGAGTTCGCCGGGTTCAAGCGGCTGGCTGAGATATATTCTGAACGTTCCGTCTTGGCCTGCTAATGCGGTCTCCACCACGCCACGGTCGTGCACTTCGTCTGCAACCGCTAGGAGGTCGTTGTCATATATCTGATTGTATGGAGAGCGAATACCGAGTGGAGCGCCATAGCCGCCTATGGAGTGAATTGGTCTAGGGACTATCCATGGCCTGCTCAGGAATACAGAGCCCTCCATTAAGGCAAGGTCGTTTTTGCTCCCTAGCCGAGTATGAAGTAGCCTACAAGCGTACTGCTTTGCATCAGATGCTGAAAGCGACTCGGACGGATTGACGACCTGCCATCCGGTATCGGTCATTCTCAACACGCCCTCGACTGATAGCACAAATGATCGCGCAACATTTGTTTGTTGACCATCTCGTCGCAGTCCGATTCTAACGGTGAATTCAGGTGACGCTGTCTTGGGAGACAGATAAGCGAGGACATCGAACTGTGCTGAAGCGTACTCGTAAGCGCTCGTCTTCTCAAAGTCCAATGGTCGCGCGCCTGCGCGTACATACGTCACCTGTGTTTCATCATCGAGTCCTGATATTGACAAACTCACCGGTGTAGCGTTAGCCAACTCAATCCGATTAGACGGTATGAGATGGACATTTATATCCTCCGCCCAATTGGGTTGTTCGACTACCCCACTGGGTCTTGGAGTAGACTCAGGCTGCCAGACAGATTCGCCTCCTAGGTTGACGCTTACCTGACTATTGGGGGATCCCTCAATCCTGTACAATCTCTTGGAGTGGGAGTTTCCACCGATGTGATGGAATGGTAGGTCGGCAGGCACTATGTCCAGACCATCGCTCACCAAGAGGGCGTATCCCTTGCCTGCCGACAATTGGCCGCCCCTTGAGACGAATCCAGTAGATAAGTCGAATAGTTGCACTTCCTCTGTGGGGTCCCAAAGCGTAATCAGTTGACTGACTGGCGAGTGACCGGAGTCATCCAGAATGACAGCCATGAGTTCAGGACTGTCCGCGGACAGTATTATTTCTTCGGGATTGACACGATAACTGCCGTCATCGCTCCTGAACAGCATAGCCAGTCTTGCCGAGCCCGACTGTATTAGGTAACGGTCAGCGGTGAGTTCGAGGTCTGCAAGATTCTCAACATGGCTCACGAAAACCGGCTTTGATGCATTATCCCATCGTAATCGAGGGGTGCTGATGAACTCCGGTGGAGTTTGTTCGGACTCAACCGCTTGTCCAGACTCTGACGTTCCGAGATCGAGGCGTTCCCTTGCTCGTATGATAAGTTCGTCGGTCCAGTCAAGGAGTATCCATGGATTCTTGTCGAGCGTTCCCCGAGCGCTGCTTTCTGTTATATTGTTCTTGCGGAAGTTCTTCAATGCGTCCCAGAGTTCAACAAAAGACTTGCTTCTGATAGAACCGTCTGTGAGGTATTGAACAGATTCCGGCATCCCTTGTCCTGCAAGCCAATGCGGTAGTCGAGCTATTCCCTTGCGAGTGAAACCAAACTGGAGATAAACTCCGATGTAATACTCCTGTGTACCCTCCTGTCCATAGACGTGCCGGAGATTCATCTTGCGAGCGGACGCCTCCATAGCGTCCTTAAGCGATTCTCTGGGCTGTCCCTGCTGGAACAATATCCTTCTGATAGATTCAGGGAATTGGTGATATACCACCGACCAAACTCGCCCTTCGCTCGCTTCGCGTCGGGCAGACTCGGAAGCCAGCAGAAGAAACATACATCCGAAGGCTTCTGCATATGTTAGGTTCCGCCCGCTTATATTCAAGGCTATACGCTTGGAAGATACTCCATCCAACCATCCCTGAACTCGCCGACCGGTCAGTCTTCTAGCCCATTGCCTAAGCCATTGGTAGTCTTCCTCATCAATCTGGATCTCGCAGAGAGAGCGTAGCGAGGGAATCCTATACAACTCCGACGCCACATTTCTGGTGGCATTGATCAGAATTTCTTCATCGCCGCCGACAGTCAAGCCTTGGAAAACCCGCATTAGATTCGCCTCGATTAAAAGTATTCGCGCAAATAGTAATAGTTTTAGGACTATTCGACAACTTGCGTTTATCCGGTTCTATTATCGGATAATCTACTCGACACCTGTGTAGTATCGGGACGACATACTAACTCGGCAGGCGACTTTCTAATGGCGATGAGTCGGGTAGGAATACAACGTGTTGGGAAGACCCGTTTTATAGCAGCCAAGCCCTATATTCCCGCGGCGAGATGGAAAAAACTGTCGCTCAGCGTCTCATAAAGCGCCGATGTATCGCTTAGAGGGTAGGGAATAGCTCGGCTTGCCCCGCCGCTGTCGCGTACCTCAAGGCCAATCTCTCCGCTTAGCTGCTCCGCATACAGAGCGCAACTCACGCTTAGTCTCTCGGAACGCGCCGCGGACCAGGCGCACAGAAACACTACGCGCGAATCATTCTCGGGCGCCGGACGGGTTTCGACGCCTCGCGTTATGTCCAATTCACCCGCCGACTCGAACAGCGCGGACTCGAATTCGGTTAGAGCATTGCATATAACTTCGTCTAGCTCATCGGCGATGGCCCACAAGCGGCAGACCAGTCCCACGTCCGACTCGAAAACAGGCGTCATATTAGACGCGCGCCTCAGGAAATCCAACGCTTCGTCGCGGTAACCGATCATCCGTCGCGTTCGATCTATCCACTCTTTTAGGTTCCCATTGCGCTCCATCATAGTCCCATAGTCCGTGATAGTCCGTCTTGCTGAATGTTCGTCCATAATCGTCATCGCGGCAGTCTATTAGTATCCGCTCAGAGTAAATGATGGCTGATGAGTTATCCACAAGTTACCCCCATGTTATCCACGGCGCGTGGATTTCCTGTTGGAGTCCGCGCAAGGTCATGGCGAGTTATCCACGTGTTGTCCACGGCATGTCAGTGAGGGCCGTAGCGCTCCACCCATCCTGGTCCTGTCGAAGGCCAGACACTCTATAGGAAGAATTTGCGTGAGGAGCTTTGTCCAAGCCCTGCGCCGCGCGCGAAAATTGTAGCACAGGGTACGAACGGTTATATATAATTCTGAAAACCGCGCGTTGACAGACGTCATTTCAGAAACGTGAAATCAAAATTGGGCGCTATCCGTCGCCGGGAGTGTCCGAGGGAGTATATAAGATTGCCAGATAGTCCATCCGTAATGATCGAGACGCACGGTTGTAAACTCAACCAGGCCGATACCCAGTCTCTTGCGCGGGAGCTCATCGGCGCGGGCTATAGCGTCGAGCGAGACGCCGGCCGGCATGACGTGTATGTGCTGAATACCTGCACGGTGACCCACGTGGCGGACCGCAAGGCGCGGCAGGCGGTCAGGGCGGCCAAGAGACGCAATCCCGATTCCATCGTCGTGGTGACCGGCTGCTACGCTCAGCGCGCGCCCAGCGACCTCCGCTCGATGCCTGAGATAGATCTGGTCGCCGGCAATGTGGATAAGCCGACACTGGTCAAGATGATCGGAAATCTGTCGTCAATCCCGGATTCCGCCTGCGCCGTTGGAGACGATGAAGCCGTAAGCCAGACGCTCAGGGTGAGGTCCCGCGCGATGGTGAAAATCCAGGAGGGCTGCGACCAGGTTTGCGCTTACTGCATAGTTCCCACCGTTAGAGGCAGAGAGCGCAGCGTCCCGGTAAACGAGATAGTCGCCACCGCCAATGCCTACGCGGAAATGGGATGCAATGAGGTCGTTCTAACCGGAACGCAACTTGGCTCCTACGGCTTCGACTTGGAAGATATGAATATCGTCGGACTGGTGAGGAGTCTGCTGGACAGAACCGAAGTGCCGCGCATCAGAATCTCATCGCTTCAGCCGCAGGATATATCCGACGAACTTCTGGAATTGTGGGACGACCCGCGCCTCTGCCCCCACTTCCATGTTCCCCTGCAAAGCGGCAGCGACGCTATTCTCAAGGCAATGCGCCGCCGCTATACGTCCGCCGAGTTTCAAGACTCGGTTCGCCGAATCAGAGAATCAGTCCCCGGATCCGCCGTAACCGCAGATGTGATAGTCGGCTTCCCCGGAGAGACCGAAAGCGATTTTCAGGACAGCCTGTATGCCTGCGAGGAAGCCGAACTCGCTTCCACGCACGTGTTTCCCTACTCGATCAGACAGGGAACCAGCGCGGCTTATTTCAGAGATCAGGTCAATCCCGCGGAGAAATCCAGACGCGTAAAGGAACTCACTTCCGTCGTGAACGCGCTCGCTCGCCAATTCAGGGAAGCCTCGATAGGACAAACCAGAGAGGTTCTCTGGGAGAGATCCCGCGTCTCAGGCGACGCAACCGTCTGGTCCGGCCTAACCGACAACTATCTCAGGGTAAGCGCGCGCTGTGAGTCCGATCTCGCCAACCGGATAACTAGCGTCACGCTCGATAGTCTTGACGGAGACGTCGTGAACGCGCGCGTTCTGTCGGGCTAGATTCGGCCAGCGACGCGCAATTCCCGAGCGGTTCGATTCTGAACCAAGACCATGGCGATTCGTCCTGTAAAAAGCGGCCTCGATGGAGTAGTTTACCCACCACATCGAGGCCGCTTTCGCTTTCAGTCCAGCGAAAAGATTCTAAATCTCCACAGGCACCATCTGCGAAACGCCGCCCCTGTCTCTGACATAAGCGGAATTGAATTCGTTGCCGTGTCCGAATACTATCAGCCAGCCTCCCTCCACAGCGGTCTCCAAGAGTTCCCGCTTCTGCACAAGCGTGTCGTTCGGGAACTCAGCGGTCGCCGGTATGTGGTGCAGCGGCAGATGGAAGGGCGTGGGAATCAAGTCCCCCGCATACACTATTCTCTCGCTGCCGTATTCGATGAATACGACCTGATTCCCCTGGGATGGCCCAGGAGCGAGCTTGACTGTTACGCCGGGTATTATCTCATCCCCGTCGTCCAAGAACTTGATCATGTCGCGTTCGGCGAGCGGCTCGTAGTCCTCTTCGTAAAACGAATCCATATATCGCTCGTTCGGGTCCTGGGCAGCCTCCCATGAACTCCTCTGCATCATATAGACCGCGTTCGGAAACATCGGGATGGCCGTCCCAGTCCTGTCCAGTTTGGTGCAGCCTCCGCTATGATCGAAATGCAGATTGCTGAGAACCACGATGTCGATGTCGCGCGCGCTCAGCCCGCGCTCCTTCAAACTCTTAAGCAGTTTGTTGCCGTTCAGATTGTAATCGTCCTTCATCTCGGAGATTCTCTTGTTGCCGGCTCCGGTGTCAATGAGTATTTTCAGTTTCGGCGTGTCAATCAAGACCGCGTTGAGCCCCAGTGTCACCCTGTTTCTTCTATCAGGCTTGATGAATCGCTCCCATTCGCTCTTGACCACTTGTCCAAATAAGACGCCGCCGTCCATCCTAAATGTGCCGTCTTTCAGAAGATCAATGCTTGTATTGCCAATTCTCAATCACTAAGCCCCCCAATCTGTGTTGAATAAATGAACCGCCCTGACGCTGGCGGGCGAGGGGAAGCGCATATCGTACTTCTGGCCGCATCGAACCTTGAACTATTATTAGACTATCTCAAAAGCCCCTTACTCCCTCAACTGAGGAAGGTCGGAATAGGGGTAACCAGGCTCAATGCCTGCCCCTGTCTGTCTTTGACGAGAATGTGAAAACTCCCTATCAGCAGTTTTTGAGATAGTCTTTAAGTGGCACAGGTAATCCAAGGATAGATAAAGAATGCATTTTCAGGCCCCGTCTTCCGGGGCTTGAGCGTTTGACGAAGCGCCGCTCGATGAGCGAAGTTGATGTTCTTAAGGCAGTCCGCCTGAATTAGCTGGCGGATGCCTGAAAGCGATTCCCATATCCCGCTGCGGGGAGCCTTACGAGGCTTATTCGTCCCGCAACCAGCAACTATGATGCTATGCTCAGGCTGGTTTGTTGTCAAGCGTGAATCAATTTATATTTTTAGAAAGATATTGAAAAATAATTTATATGCATGAGTAACTGTTAATTATGAGAATACATTATACTAATCGCTACGAATTTCGTAACCGCATTATACTTGGCGCGCAAGTGATTTCTTATGCGCTCAGAAATAAGGGATGTCGAAAATGCGACATCCCCTACGCTTATCTGTGTGATTTATTTTCTATTTCGTTATCGCATATCTTCTATCGTTTCCTTGAAGGCGTTCAGTGTCTGGTCCACATCGTCCGCGCTGTGCGCGGTGGATACGTAGAACTTCGAGTCTCCCTTGAAGACGCCTCTATCCATGACGCCCTCGTTGAATCGTCCCATCGTCGCCGAGTCAGCGGTCAGGGTGGACCTGTAATCGCTTATCTCGGTGTCCGTGAAATACACGTCGAAGAGGACATCCTCGCCCGTTACGCGCGCCGGAATTTCGGCTTCGTCCAGCATTCTCTGAAGACCTTCCCTCAAAGTCGCGCCCGTCGCCCTCATCGCTTCGTATGTTCCGGGACGCCTTAGGATTTCCAGCGTCTTGAGACCGGCGACAGCCGCGATAGGGTTGCCGCTCAAAGTCCCAACTTGCGGCATGAAGTCCTCGCTCTGCGTCCTGCCTCCGTCCATGTGCGCCATGATGTCGTCTCGGCCCGCTATCGCTGTGAGCGGGAATCCGCCCGCGACCGCTTTGCCAAGCGTGCAAATGTCGGGTGTTACCCCATAGAATTCCTGCGCTCCGCCATAGGAGAACCTGAATCCGGTCACCACTTCGTCGAATATCAGCGGAATTTCGAATTCGTCCGCCAATTGCCGCAGACCTTCGAGAAACCCCGGCTTCGGCGGGATTAGCCGCTGGAACGGCTCTGCGATGATGCCCGCCATCTCATTGTGATGTCGCTCCACTATCGCCCGAGTCGTCTCTATATCGTTGAACGGCGCTATCAGCATCTCGCTCTGCACGGAACGCGGGATTCCCGCCGAACCTGGGACAGATTGTGGAAACTCTTCGAGCCTGGATGGCCAAATGCTCATGAGCGAATAGTCGTTCATGCCGTGATAGCCGCCCTCGAACTTCAGTATCTTGTCCTTGCGCCTGTACGCCCGCGCCGCTCGCATCGCGTACAGTGTAGCCTCAGTCCCCGTAGAGCTAAATCTAACCTTCTCGGCGCACGGCACCGCGTTGACGATTTCCTCCGCCAACTCGATGGCGAACTCGTTGTTGGCGAAGAATGTAGTCCCCTTCGCCAACTGCTCATATACCACTTCCAGCACTTCAGGGTGGCTGTGCCCTATGAGCATCGGACCTGAACCCAGCAGGTAGTCAATGTATTCGTTTCCGCTCGCGTCCCATATATGGCTGCCCTCGCCCCTCTCTATCACGATGTCTTTTGCCACGTTGCCCAGGCTTCCGCCCGGCAAAACCGCGTGGGCGCGCTCCGCTAGCCGGCGTTCTCTGTCAGACTGTGATCGGGTCATGCTCGTTCTCCTAAATGTAATTTGCAGTGGGGTGTGTATATCCAGGGTCATTCGATTATCCGAGAACCGTTCGTCCTGAGCTTGTCGAAGGACGCCTGCTGAAGGATGTTGTCAGTCAGTTCGTAGTCATCTTGTAGAATAACCGAAAGTACCTGAGTGTATATCCATAACCAGCGTGAATTATATCAGATTCGTCTATAATGTCGGCGTTCTTTGAATCAGGAGGCGAATATGCGAATCAATGTTGTAGGCGGAAATATAGCGGAACGGGACGACCCCGCGATTGTAGTCAACCGCTTTGAGGTAGGGGCAACCCACCCGGGAGGAGCGACCGGAGCGGTGGACGCCGCCCTCGACGGCGCGATAAGCGATCTATTGGCGCAGGGCGATATTACTGGCAAGAGGGGAGACAACGTTCTCATCTACTCTCTTGGCAAGATGAACGCGAAACGAGTAGTCGTGGCGGGACTGGGCAAGAAGGAAGACTTCGACGCGAACGCCGCAAGGGAAGTTCACGCCGGAGTGGCCCGATTCCTCCGCTCCAAAGGCGTGAAGAGTTATTCGACCATTCTTCATGGCGCGGGCGTCGGCGGACTCGATGACGACGTGGCCGCTCAGGCCGCCGCCGAAGGCATTGCCCTGGGTCTCTACTCTTTCGACAAGTACAAGTCCGACCCCGGAACCAAATCCATAGAATCGGTCAACGTCGTCGAATTCGACAACGCCAAAATCCCCGCCGTCCAAAGCGGAGTCGAACGCGGCGCGACCATAGCCGAAGCGGTAAACCTCGCGCGCGACATGGGAAACGAGCCCGCCAACGTCATGACCCCCACCAGAATGGCCGAAATAGCTCTCGATGTAACCAGTGACGCCGGCATGTCGCTCACGGTTCTGGATCGCGACCAGATAGTCGAACTGGGCATGGGATCCTTCGCGGGCGTCGCTCAAGGCAGCGAGGAACCCCCCAAGTTCATTGTAATGCGACACGATGGCGACCCTGATAATCCCGACAACAATCTGGGACTGCTCGGCAAGGGCATTACCTTCGACAGCGGCGGCTTGGACATCAAGTCCGCCGCGGGTATGCTGACGATGAAGAGCGATATGTCAGGCGGCGCCTGCGTAATCGCCGCGATGAAGGCAATAGCCGCCTTCAACCCCAAGATAAACGTGTGGGGCATCGTGCCCGCTACCGAGAATATGCCGGGTCGCCGCGCGCAAAGACCCGGCGACGTGGTAACCGCCATGAACGGCAAGACTATCGAGATAGGCAACACCGACGCCGAAGGGAGGCTGGTTCTGGCCGACGCGCTCTGCTACGCCACCCGGAATGGCGTCAATCGCATAGTGGACGTCGCCACCTTGACCGGCGCGGTTGTAGTCGCGCTCGGCGACGGCGCCACCGGGGTCTTCGGAAACGACCAGAACTGGGTGGATAGTGTGGCGCAGGCCGGAAATTCGGTCGGCGAACGAATGTGGCAACTCCCAACATACGACTCGTACAAGTCCGAATACAGCAGCGACATCGCCGATATAAAGAACACCGGCGGTCGAGGCGCGGGCGCTATAACTGGCGCGCTCATAATCGGCGAGTTCGCGGGCGACTCTAAATGGGCGCACCTCGATATCGCGGCCACCACCAGAACCACGTCCGACAAGGGAATAAATCCCAAAGGCTCGACCGGCGTGCCGGTGAGGACGCTCGTCGAACTGGCGACGTCGCTGGCGTCGGAATAGGGGCTCGGCGTCATTTAGAAAGCGCGTCGCGTCTGGAGAGCGTCGCTGACTCGAACCAACCCAGAGGGCTGCCGGTAGCGCGGCAGCCCCGTTTGGCGCAGACTCCAAATTGGAAATCCATTTCCGCTATCTGCTACTATTTTATGGAATAGCAATCCCGATTAAGTCAATAAAGGCGCAGCGTTTTGAAGAGTGTTTCACGGTGGACTTTCATCACCAATCACGGTCTCGTCCTAAGCTATATATACCACCATCCCACGAGTACCGCTCGTGAGATAGCCGAACAGATAAAGGTAACCGAGAGGACTGTCCACAAGATAATCTCAGACCTCGATCAAGCCGGATACATAACCAAGAGAAAGGCGGGACGGCGAAATGCATATAGCGTTGACCCGAACCTGCCCCTGCGACATCACACCAAAAAAGATATCATGGTTTCCGACCTGCTTGAGTCTCTTACAAGCCGGAATTTCCAAGGCATCATGGAATCCCCTGAAGCGTCGGCGACGGACGACGACGAAGCTATTGCGGTGTAGCTATTCTTCGTAAATATAACTCAACTCGGCAAGCGCTCCACATCATGCAAAATATGGGAAAAAGCTGGGATGGGGGTGATTAACCTCAATGCCTGCCGATCTCAGATCTCAAATCAAACTCAGTCGGTCGCCAGTTAATTCTAAATTCCCCATTCACTATTCCCCATTCATTTGATGCAGGCTCACATCTAAATATCGCGTTGACTGATTTCAGAGTCAAATGGTAGAATTATTCACCAGTTGTGGTGGGCGTGGCCAAGCGGTAAGGCGCCAGGTTGTGGCCCTGGAGATCGGGGGTTCGAATCCCCTCGCTCACCCCAAACCCGATTCTGTCTTTTCTTCTGATAACTCTGATTCGTCTCTGCTGAGGAGCGTGCTTTGATGCCAAACGGTTTCGCCTCTGTGGACATTCTGCGCGAAGGAGATACGCAGGGCAATCGTATGGCGCTTCGTCTCACGACCCAGTCCGGCCGCGAGATACACGCCTTGGGAGTTCCGCAGGATTGGCCCTCGCGCACCGGGCCTACTTGGTGCTACGTCTTCGACAACGACGGAATTACGCTGATAGATCCGGGCGCTCACGGTTCGTTCTCGGAACTCGAAGACAGCCTCAACTTTGTCGGCTACTCCGTCAAAGACATAGACAAAGTGGTCATTACGCACGGTCACTCCGACCACGACGGCTCCATCGCCGAGCTAGTGGAGGCCTCCGACTCCGATCTATGGGCGCACCAGATGTACGCCGCGCTCATCAACTACAACCCGTGGGAAGTGCAGAACCGCGACGCCTCTCCGATACACGCTGAAATGAACAGAGTCGTGTCCGGCAACCTCGACAGGCGCAGTTCGTCTTACGCCGCCCGCAACCAAAGATATGTTGACTCCAGAAAAGGCCTTACCATTGATCGTGAGATAGACCACGGGGACAGAATGGCCGACGTAGAGTTCATTTACGCCCCCGGACACTCCCCGGACGAAATATGCCTAACCTTCGACGATGTAGTGTTCACCGGCGACCACGTACTCCCCGAGATTACTCCTCATCCGACAACCAGGGCCGGATATTCAGATCATGTCGCTCAGGATATTCCCGCCAGATTCAGCGACCCCGCCAAGTCCTATGGCCTCAAGACCTATATGCAGTCTCTTAAGACTGTCCTGGACCTAGGCGATACTTACTCGGTATTGCCCGCTCACAGGCTCTTTAACCGCGGCAACTTCAATTTCGTATCAGTCAAGCGCGCGGCAGAGGTCATAGACCACCATGGCAAGCGACTCTCTCAAATAGTGCAGAGAATTGACGACCGGCCCACTGGGCTGGAGGACATGACCAGAGGCATCTTCGAACGACGAAAACTGCTCGGCGGAAACCTGTTCATGGCCCTGTCCGAGATCGTCGCCCACATCGAGCTTCTGGAAGACCTGGGAGATGTCGAGTTCACCGAGGACTCGATGATACGCCACACAGGCTCGATGGAATTTCGCCAATTCTGCGAAAGATTGGTAGAATAGAATAGACGCCTTCCTTCAACTGGAAGAATTGACTATCACGCGCCCGTAGCTCAGTGGGACAGAGCGCTGGTCTTCGGAACCAGATGTCGCGGGTTCGAATCCTGCCGGGCGCGCCATTTCCATCATCGCTCTTCCGACCAAAACGCCACTCCCACCATGCCCGGCCCTATGTGCGCCCCCATCACCGGCGTGAACTCAGCAAGAAACAGTTCGGCGCAATCCAAGCGCGCCCTCAGCGAATCCCGCAGCCGTTCCGCCATCTCCTCTGCCTCCGCGTGCATTACGATGCCGCTCGCCGTCGCCTCGCCGACCCGCTCCGCCACCAATGCAACCAGCCTCTCCAACGCGCGTCTGTTAGTTCTCGGCTTCGCAACGCCGCGAACCTGAGACTGGCTCAGCTCGAAAATCGGCTTCAACTTGAGCAACGAAGCTCCCGCGCGAGCGATGCCCGGCGCCCGCCCGCTCTTCCACAGATAATACAGCGTATCCACATACGCCAGAAGGCGGACTCGCTCCCGAATCTCCAGCGCGCGCGCTTCGACTATGCCCAGACTAGCCCCGCCAAGCGATTCCTTGAGAGCCTCCCACGCCACCAGCCCCTGGCCGCCGGCCGCGCTCCAAGAATCCAGGCTGCGCGCCTCGAATGTCGGGCGCGCCTCTCTGAAACGCTCCAGCGCCGCGTCTGCCGATCTCTTCGACGCGCTGAACGTTCCCGACACGACAACTGTCAGGGCCTGTTCCGCGACTTGCGAAGCCGCTTCATACGCTTCCAAAAAGTCTGCGGGCGCAGGCGCGGAAGTTGTTGCAATGTCCGCTCTTCGCTTCTGTATCCGGTAGAACTCGTCCGTCGAAATATCCACCCCATCCCTGTACGTCCTGTCGCCAATGTGAAGACGCATTGGGACAACGAATGTCAGCGGACTCGCTCTGAACTCATCAGGAACCGAGGCCGCGCTGTCCACTATCACCGCCACAGGCGCATTATTATCGCTTATTCTCAAGTCCACCCGTTTCCTCCAAGCTAACTCAGAATTGCCGCGTTCGCATCGCTCCGCCAGCCATGCTACATCCAATTTGACGCTCTCTGCCACGCCAGGCTCGCTGAAGAACTTGCGTCGGTTTAGCGGATGAAATAATGTTGAGCGACCATAGACACCGCTGGAATCCCGCCATTCACCATTCTAAATTCACTATTCATCATTCATCCGCCTTCCCGATTGAACGACATTGCGGCTGTAATGTAAAATTCACCAAGTGAAAGGCAGTCTAGTTTGAGGACAGATATTATTACTCGGCTAACCCACATGCGCGACCTCGGCCCCAGCGAGGCCGAAGCGAACGTCGCAGCCTCCAACAGAATGATGGATGTACTTGGATTTAGCGGATTTCAGCGACTCGACACCCCTGTCATAGAACCGACGGACCTCTTCGTCAGAAAGTCGGGAGGCGAGGTATCCAACAGCCTCTACTCCTTCAAGGATCCCGGTGGTATGAGCGTCAGTCTCAGGCCCGAATTCACCCCCTCGATTATTCGCTGGCATATCGAGAACTCGCAGGAAACAGACCCGCCTCACCGGTATCGCTATTCCGGCCCAGTATTTAGATACGCCGGCGCGCGGAAAGGGAGGTTCAGGCAGTTCCAACAGGTCGGAGCGGAGATTATTGGCGTTCCGGATACGAATGGCGACGTTGAGATAATCACTACTGCTGTTAAGTGCCTGCGCGCAGCCGGCGTCGAGCGGTTTACTCTCAGGCTGGGCCACATCGGCATAGTACACGACATGGTTCAATCTCAAGGACTATCCGATCAAGTGGAGATGTTCATCATTTCCAATCTTGACAGGATAGGAGCGGGGCCTGACTGCATCGAGCGGCTCACTGAAAACGCGATTTCAGCCGGACTCGTAATCGAAGAAGCGAGGACCGCTCCTTTCGCCGCCGGGCTAGACGAAGCGATGCCCGAACTGGAGATAGTGCGGCGATCTATCTCAGGTCCGACGGGACGCCGCAGCCCCGGTCAGATACTTTCGCGTCTCGCCAGAAGAACGAAACGCGCGTGTTCGCGCGCCGACTTCGTCGTCGCTCTCGAAAAAGTGTCCAGCCTGGTCTCTCTGGGGGGAACCTCAATGCAAGTGATAGAAGACGCGGAACGCATTCTGAAATCGAATCGCGCCGCTCTCGACGGCGCGCGCCGACTTCGAGCTACCCTGCTGAAACTCGCCGACGACATAGGCGAGTCCAATATCCAGCTAGACCTCTCCTTCGTGCGCGGCATGACCTATTACACCGGAATCGTATTCGAATTTCTGGGAGGAGAAGGAACGGACGACTACCCGATTGGCGGCGGCGGAAGATACGATTATCTTGTTGGCGCGTTTGGAGGCGACCAGGTTCCGTCTTGCGGTTTCGCGCTGTACGTAGATGAGGTAGTCAGGACTATGCGCCGACAGGAGCGCGGGAAATCGCCATGACCAACCCACTCCGATTAGCCCTTCCCAGCAGCGGGGCTCTCCAAGACCCCACCATGTCATTCATGCGTTCCTGCGGACTGGCGGTATCGCGCCCTAACGACCGGCGCTACATCGCTCGCATCCCCTCGCTGCCCAACGTCACTGTGATGTTTCAGAGAAGTTCCGACATTGCCGGCAAGATTGACGAGGGCAGCGTTGACATCGGAATCGTCGGAAAAGACCAGTTCCTCGAAAACAGGCGAGAAGATGGCGACAGCAGGATTGTGGTAGAGACGCTAGGCTTCGGGAAAAGCAGACTCGTCGTCGCCGTTCCGGACGCATGGGTGGATGTTGATTCTATCTCCGACCTCGCCGATATTTCGGTAGAATTTCGCTCGCGAGGCCAGGATTTGAGAATCGCCACCAAGTATCCGCGCCTGCTCGGACGCCATCTGCTGACCAATGGCGTAAATTACTTCAGCGTGATACCCTCCAGCGGTACGCTGGAAGTAGCTCCCGCCATGGGCTTTGCAGACATCATAGGAGACATTACTGAGAGTGGAACGACTATCAGGGAGAACAGGCTGAAAGAGATTGACGGCGGCACGGTGATCAGATCGGAAGCATGCGTAATATCGCGCAAGATGTATCCGAATGAAGAAGGAGAGGTTCTCGAGACGGCGCGCCTTTTGCTGGAGATGATGGAGGCGCACCTCCACGCCAGAGGATATTTTGAGGTGACAGCCAATATGAAGGGCGAAACTGACGCCGAAGTCGCCGAATACGTTATGAAGCGCTCTGACACTTCCGGACTCAGAGGGCCTACGATTTCGACTGTCTTCAACTCAGAAGGCGAGAGTTGGTTCGCGGTTACGGTAATGGTAGAGGAGAACAGGCTTCTGCCCGCCGTAGCGCGGCTTCGCGAGATCGGGGGCAGCAGTGTTAGAGTGTCCAAGCCGCACTACTTATTCCAATCGGAATGCAAGTCTTACGCGCGCTTGATGTGAGGCTACGATCAAATATCTCATGCCGAATCTACCCATGCACATACAGTTAGCCATTACCGCCGCCGAACGGATGCGCCACCGAGACCTGGACGCCAATCTGGGTTACTTCTATCTCGGATCTACCTCCCCCGACATACGAGCGCTCACCAAGCGCTCACGCTCTGAATACCACTTCGTAGAACTGGATTTTCAGACTATCGGAACCGGGGTGGAGGCCATGTTCGCCGCTTACCCAGAGCTTATGGAGGCAAGCGAGCATGACGGGCCGATGCGCGCTTTCATGGCCGGATATATAGCTCACCTCTTGGCGGACGAGTCCTATATCGTCAAGATGTTCAGGCCCTATTTCGGCAATCCCGACGCATTCGAGACAGATGCGATGGCTAAGGTCTGGGACCGCGCTCTGCAACTTGATTTCGACAGAGTGGTCTGGGACGATGTCACTCAATCCATGGACGGCTTGGACCCCGATCCTGCCAATGTCCACATAAGATTTCTTCCGCATGAAGACCTTGCGATGTGGAAGGATTGGGTTGCCAGAGTTATGTCCGGCGGTTTCACGTGGGAGCGTCTCAGATTCATGGCGAGGCGCATCTCATCAGGGGACGAAAATCATCCCTCATACGAATACGCCGAGCGATTCATTTCGTCCATTGATCACTCCCTGGACACTCTATACGACTATGTGCCTCGCTCTTACGTCGAGGATTTCAGAGAAGAGGCAATCGAAACTATTGTTGAATCATTGCGGGATTATCTTTCATGAGAATCGTAAACGGATACGAAGAAGCCAGAGCGGTCCTAACCGGCGGCAGGCGCCTGGACCTGTCCGACGTTCCGCAGTCGGTTCTCGATTCCTCCGAAAAGATGTTTGGGGAGCGTCTCACGCCGCTGGAGATAGTCGCCCGAATCATTGAGGACGTGAGAATAAACGGCGACGACGCGGTCAGACGCCTCGCTCTTCAGATAGAAGGCTCGGAACTGGATAGCATAGAAGTTGATCCGGCCATCGTCGAATCAGCCGCGAAATCCGTGGACCCGCAAGTCTTCGACGCGCTGTCGCTCTCCGCCGAAAGGGTTCGCCGATACCATGAAGCCTCCGTTCCCAGTGACTGGATGGACTTCGCCTCTGGATACGGCTCTATAGTTCGCCCATGCGAGCGGGTAGGGGTATATATTCCAGGAGGAAGCGCCCCGCTGCCATCCACCGCCATAATGACAGCCGTTCCAGCCCGCGTGGCTGGGGTCAACGAGATAATTCTGTGCTCCCCCGCGAAGCGGGACGGCCTGCCAGATCCAGTTGTCCTGGCCGCCGCCCAAATAGCGGGCGTAGATCGCGTTTTCGCTATAGGCGGCGCGCAGGCCATAGCCGCCATGGCTTACGGTACAGAATCGGCGCCAAGCGTTGATATGGTGTGCGGACCCGGAAACCTGTTCGTTACTCTGGCCAAGAAAATGGTTTACGGCGATGTCGGGATTGATGGTCTGTACGGACCCACCGAGACTCTCATAGTGGCCGACTCCTCAGCCAACTCCACGCTCTGCGCCGCCGATATGCTCGCTCAAGCCGAGCACGACCCCATGGCGCGCCCTGTCATGGTCTGTTCATCCGAGCCGCTTGTATATCAGGTCGAGCGCGAAATCGAGATACGCCTGAAAAGACTCAGCAGGGAGTCGGTCGCCAGGGCGGCTATCGAGGGACAGGGCGTCATCGCTCTCGTCGAATCTACGGAGCGAGCGATTGAACTTGCGAACGCGTTCGCGCCTGAGCACATGTGTCTTGCTGTGCGAGATCCATGGAAATGGCTGGGTAGGATAAAGAACGCGGGAGCCGTCTTCCTGGGTGAATTTTCTCACGAGGTACTCGGCGATTATGTGGCCGGGCCCAGCCACGTGATGCCCACTTCTGGCACGGCCAGGTTCAACTCCGGCGTGGGCGTTCACAAGTTTCTGAAGACAATCCCGGTAATCGCGCTCGAAGACGCAGAGTCTGTGAATCTATCAAAAGCCGCCGCAGTAATAGCGCGCGCCGAGGGTCTGACAGCCCACGCCGAAGCCGCCGAAATCAGGCAGGAACTTGCCTGACCTAACATATCTCAAGAAATTCAAAGCAACATCTCAGGAGTTCAGGAATGTCTGAAGATCGAATAGAAAAGCTCATAAGGCCGCACCTATCCTCTATACAGACCTACCAGCCAGTAGATCCTCCTGAAGTCCTGGCGGAAAGGGCGGGAATCTCTCCTGACGCCATCGTCAAGCTCAACGGCAATGAGAATCCATACGGCCCCTCTCCAAAGGCGTCCGAGGCCATGGCGCGGACTCCGGTGCATATCTATCCCGACCCATTTCAGCGCAGCCTGCGCGCTTCGCTGTCAGACTACACCGGATTCCCAACCGAGAATATCATCGCCGGGGCCGGAAGCGACGAGCTTATAGATCTGCTCTTCAGATTATTCATCGAGCCAGGGGACACTATTCTCGACTGCGAACCTACCTTTGCCATGTACGCATTTTGCGCTCGGATAGCTGGCGGCGAATTAAAGTTGGCGCAGCGTGACGAACTTTTTGAGATAGACGTTCAGGCGGCGCGCGATGAGATTGATGACAATACCAAGATCATATTCATAAGTTCCCCGAACAACCCCACCGGCAACATGGCGTCGGAGGAACAGGTTCGCGCGCTGCTCGACACAGGCCTTATAGTCGTCGTTGACGAAGCATACTACGAATTCAGCAACGAAACGGCGGCGAATCTCATCGAGCGGTACGATAATCTGGTGGTGCTACGCACTATGAGCAAATGGGCTGGGCTCGCGGGTCTTCGCATCGGATATGGCATAATGAGCGAAACGCTCGTAGAGCATATCATAGATATAAAGTCGCCCTATAACGTGAACGTCGCCGCAGAGGCCGCCGCCATAGCCTCCCTGGAAGATAGAGATTATCTACTCTCCAATGTCAAGAAGATAGTGGACGCCCGAGAAACCCTCTTCGCGAACCTGGAGGAAATTGACGGTCTCAAACCGTGGCCGTCGCAAGGCAACTATATTCTCTGCCAGATGGACAATCCTGACTCGGCCCAGAATATGTACGACCGACTTGCGGAGAGAGGCATATTCGTCAGGAAGTTCAGCTCTGACAGGCTACGCGACTGCTTCAGAGTAGCAATCGGCGCGCCTGATGAAAATGACGCTTTCCTGAACGCAGTCAAGGAGATAGCCGGGTGATGAGTTCGTCGAGGACAGCGAAGGTTGAGAGGAATACCGCCGAGACCCAGATTTCTGTCGAACTCGATCTCGACGGAACGGGCGAGTACGAACTGGACGCCGTGAACGGGATGCTTATGCACCTGCTCGCGCAATTGTCCAGGCATGGACTCATTGATCTCAAGGTCACCGCGCGTGGCGACACTGATGTCGGACTCCATCACTTGGTCGAGGACCTGGGTATCGCTCTGGGAAGAGCTGTGGCAGACTCTGTTGGAGATGGAGCGGGCATATATCGCGCTGCCCATACATATATGCCTCTGGACGAAACCCTGGCGTTTACCGTTGTGGACTTCGGCGGTCGCGGCTACGCCGTGATTGACGCGGAGATCGGGGACAGCGACCTGGGAGGGCTTCCAGGGGACTTGGTTCGCCATTTTCTGGAATCGTTCGCGCGAGAGGGGAGGTTCAACCTGCACGTTCGGCTTCTATCCGGGGTCAATAACCACCACAAGGCGGAAGCGATATTCAAGAGCCTCGCTAGATCGCTCAGGTCCGCGCTGGAGCGCGACCCCCGCAGAGTTGGGCGGATTCCCAGCACCAAAGGTATCATCAGCGGGTAGGGGGGCATTACTTCGCCGGTTCCAAATCGAACCTGAATTCCTCGATGACAGGGTTCGCCAGTAGCTGACGGCACATTTCAGAAACTCGCTCGCGAGCCTCCGATTCTTCATCTTCGTCTAGCGTTATCTCTACATACTTTCCCGCCCTCACATCCATAGTCGAGTCAAAACCCAGTCGGCGCAACCCGCTCTGGATCGTCAATCCCTGCGGGTCGTTCACGCTAGGCTTCAGGCTAATATATACCTTTGCGAGAAACATTCCCTACCTCGGAAGGTTGAACTCTGGCGCGTTCGGCGAACTCTCATGCGCGTTGACGAACTCTCTTATCCGATCCTCGTCGAACTCGTCGAACTGATCAATGAAGTTCCATGCAGTCAGCGATATGCGGCTGTCCATGCCGTCATAGGGACTCATCAACAATTTGCCGCCCTGGTCCACGCCTTCCTGAACCAAGTCAGTCAACTGAGCCAAAAGCTCTTCGCAGCCGTCAGGGCAGTTGTAATGTATGTTCACATACCCGTGTTCTAAGTTATGTAGGAGTATTTCATCCTCTAACTGCTCATCGTAGATACCCCATCTCGCGGGCGCGAGCGGCACATTGTAGTGCCAGCCTGACGTGGGGGGCTGAGAGTTGTATGCGGGATGCTCCTCGCCCGGGGCGACGTGCGCGCGGCCCTGGTCTTCCATCCGGATCCCCGGGCCGTCTGGGGAGCTGCCTCTAAACAAGGTGTCCAACGGCAGGCCGGGCAGAAACAGAGATAGAATCAATGCCCCCGCTACAAGCGCTACCGCCGTCCCGCCGGCATACCTCAACACGCGCCTGCGTCGCTGCCGTCGCTGCCGTCGCGCCGCACGCGCCTGCGTCGGCGTCATTCTTCCACTTGACCGATTGGATGCTGTTGACATATTCGCCTTAGCCGATTGTTCTATTTTGGATATGCGCTTAAACGCTTGAACCCATTATCGCTCATACATATATATGGAGGGGCGTCAGGGGAGCGGTTCGTCCTGCCGCAATCCGTCTTTTTCCGTTAGCGTAACTTAGGCCGAAGTTCAATTATGCTATTTAAGTTCCTGTCCGGTCAATTTCCGATATGCTTCGGCATAGCGTTCGATCGTCTTTGCGACCACATCTTCGGGCAACTCAGGGGCCGGGGGCTCATGGTCCCACCCGGCTGCGTCCAGCCAATCCCTGACGAACTGCTTGTCGTAATTCGGCTGCGACTTTCCTGGCTCATAGCCCTCGGCGTCCCAGAATCGGCTTGAGTCTGGCGTAAGTAGTTCATCAATCAAGATGAGTTCGCCGTCTATGGTCCCGAACTCCATCTTAGTATCGGCAATGATGATTCCGCATTCTTTAGCGAAGTCCCTGGCGTATGAATAAACTTCTATCGTCGTATCGCGGAGACGCTCCGCCATTTCCTGGCCCACCATATCCACGACTTCCTCGAAACTCATGTTCTCGTCGTGCCCGACTTCCGCTTTGGTAGTCGGAGTGAACAGTATCTCAGGAAACGGATCTCCCTCTCTGAGGCCGTCGGGCATCGGATTCCCCTGGACTGTGCCGGACCGTCGGTATTCCGACCACGCAGACCCGGTTATGAATCCTCTGACGACGCACTCGACATCTATTCTGTCCGCCTTTTTCACCACCATAGCTCGCTTCGCTATCTCATTGGGGATGTCCAAGTCAGAGCGGTCCGCCGCCATTTCGATCAAGTGATTTGGAACCAAATGAGAGGTCTTATCGAACCAGAACGCTGAAATTTGATTCAGAGCGGCTCCCTTGTTGGGAATGCCTGTCGGCAGCACCACGTCGAATGCAGAAATTCGATCCGTCGCCACCATCAACAGTGTTTCGTCATCAACCGGATAAGTATCCCTCACCTTGCCTCGGTAGAGAAGGTTGGGCAGATTAGTTTCGTGAACAGTCGTAAGTGTCATTGCTATATTCCCAGAGTGTTTTATGTGTCAGTTTAGTCCAACGCGCTCAAATATATCATCAACGAATCGGACGTAGTATCCATAATCGAAGATATTGTCTAACTCTTCTGGTTTTAGTCGCTCTCTGACTGTGGAGTCTCTTCTTATCAGTTCCCTGAAGTCCTGGTCTTCATCCCAAGTCAGGGCCGCGTTTTTCTGCATCGTCTTATAGGCGTCGTCTCTGCTCATTCCCTTTTCGATGAGTTCAAGCATGAGCCTTTGCGAGAATAGCAATCCTCGCGTGAGTTCCATGTTCTCGCGCATCCGAAGCGGATATACCCTCATTCCCGCCACAACGCCTGTGAACAGGTTCAGGATGTAATCCAGAGCCATGCAAGAATCCGGCAATATGATTCTCTCCGCCGATGAATGGCTTATATCCCTCTCTCCCCAAAGAGCAACATTTTCGAGCGCAGTCACCGAGTGTCCTCGGATCAGTCTAGCCAAGCCGCATACCCGCTCAGTAAGCTCTGGATTGCGCTTGTGGGGCATTGAGGAAGAACCTGTCTGTCCTTCTGAGAACGGCTCCTCTAACTCCCGAACCTCGGTCCTCTGGAGTCCGCGTATCTCGGTGGCGAATTTTTCCAGGGAAGCGGCTATTACCGCAAGCGTGGTCACGAAGTTGGCGTGCCTATCGCGCTGAACGACTTGATTGGATACTGGAGCCACCGCCAAGCCGAGTCCTTCGCAAACCATCTTCTCTATCTGCGGCGATACTGTCGCGTGCGTGCCGACCGGCCCCGATATCTTGCCTACCGCTATCTCAGCCCTAGCACGGGAGAGTCGTATCTTGTTTCGACGCATCTCGTCCCACCAAAGCGCCAGCTTCAGCCCCAATGTGACTGGTTCGGCATGCACCCCGTGCGTCCTTCCCATCATCAGAGTGTCTTTGTGTTCTCGCGCTCGATTGGCAAGCGCATCTATACAGACATTGATTTCGTCGTTCAATGCGTCCGCAGCGTCAAGCATCTGTAGGCTGGTGGCCGTGTCCCACACGTCGCTCGTCGTAAGGCCTAGATGAAGCCACCGACCTTCCGGACCCAGATTTTCGGTGACCGACCCCAGAAACGCTGTCATATCATGCCTGGTCACGCGAAGGATCTCGTTTAGCCGCTCGATGTCGTAGGTGGCGTTCCTCAGTTTTTCCATGTCCTCAGGGGGTATCACGCCCGTCTGAGTCCAAGCGTCGCACACAGCCAACTCTATCAGCAGCCACTTATCGTACTTGTTTTCATCCGACCAGACCCGCTTCATACGCGGTCTGGCGTATCGCTCTATCATTTCCGCGTATCTCCGTTACCGATTTCTGAGTCCATCGCGGTAATCATCATATGCTTTGCGTATATCTTCATGCTTGCCGCCCAATATCTGCGCGGCAAGGAACGCCGCGTTTCTGGCTCCCCACGAACCGACCGCCACACACGCCACTGGTATTCCGGGGGGCATCTGCGCGATTGCGTACAGCGCGTCAACTCCTTCCAGATCGCTTGACGGTATTGGAACCCCTATAATGGGCAGGGTAGTCCACGACGCCAGCACGCCCGGAAGTCCGGCTGAGCCGCCCGCTCCGGCGATTATCACCTCGACGCCCCTATCTCTCGCGGTCATGCCGTATTCACGCACCTTGTCGGGCGTTCGATGCGCGGACATCACCTCGACTTCATGACTTATACCTAGTTGCTTCAGAACCTCGGAAGTGGGCTCCATAGCCCCGCGATCCGAACTGCTGCCCATCAATACACCTACGAGTGGCATCTCTTATTACCTTTCATATCAGATATTTGCCGCAATGTCCCGTCTATAATAGACATTGTCGAACCGAATACGCTCAGCGACTTCGTATGCTGACTTTCTCGCCTCGGCTATCTTCTCGCCTCGGCTCGCTACGGTCAGGACTCTACCGCCGGAAGACACGATTTTTCCGTTTTGGTTTGTTTCTAATACTTCATATAATCTAGTTCCGGCATGAAATATAACACATTCTTCAGAATTCTCAGGAATGCCGCTAATCTCGAATCCGGTCTCGTACTGACCCGGATACCCTTCCGAAGCCAGCGTGACGCCTACCCATGATTCATCCGACCACTCCACTCTTTGCTCAGATAAGCGGCCTTCCGACGCGCTCAACGCAAGCTCCAATAGGTCAGTTTTCAGACGCGGAATCACAACCTGCGCCTCAGGGTCGCCCATGCGGCAATTGAACTCTATCACCGTGGGACCATCCTCGGTGATCATCAAGCCCGCGTACAGGATTCCTTGGAATGGACATCCCATTTCATTTAGTCGCGCGACTACCGGCTGCATAATCTCGCTTCGCACCTTCGCATCGAGGTCTTCGTTCCAGAAGGGTGGTGGACTGTAACTGCCCATCCCGCCCGTATTTGGTCCTGTGTCGCCGACACCCACCCGCTTATAGTCGCAAGCCGCCGTCATCTCGGATACATAAGTCCCGTCAACGAACGCAAACACGCTCACTTCCTGGCCTCGCAGCCAACGCTCGATAAGCACAGTATCTCCAGCGTCGCCGAAATCCCTGTTCAGCATAATCGAGTTCAGCGCCGCTACCGCCTCTTCGCGGGTTGGGGACATTACCACTCCCTTGCCGGCCGCCAAACCATCCGCTTTGACCACGAATGGAGGCTGGGTGAATTTCACATATTCGATGGCGGATCCCATATCACGGAAAGCCACCGCTTCGGCGGTGGGCGTATTCGAGTCCGCCATTACGCTCTTGGCGAATGACTTGCTCGACTCTATTCTGGCCGCCGCCTTCGTAGGGCCGAACACTCGCAAGCGCTCTTCCTTGAATCGGTCCACGACTCCCGCCGCCAGTGGCGCCTCAGGCCCCACGATAGTCAGATCTACGGATTCGTCTTTCGCAAGTTGGACAAGTCCTTCCACGTCTTCCGCCGGAATATCGAAATTCTCTCCCAATTGGGCTGTGCCCGCATTTCCTGGCGCGGTCAGGATGCGCGGTTTGCGTGAACTGGATGATAACTTCCACGCAAGCGCATGCTCGCGCGCGCCATTGCCCACAATCAGAACGTTCATGGCTTGTGGCATCCCTATTCCCACTCTATCGTGCCGGGAGGCTTGCTTGTGATGTCATAGACGACCCTGTTCACGCCAGGAACCTCGTTGCATATTCTGTTGGAAATCCGCGCCAGCGCGTCGTAAGGGATGCGCGCCCAGTCCGCTGTCATGGCATCATCGCTCGTCACCGCCCGTATAGCGATCACGTTTCCGTAAGTTCTGAAATCTCCGGTCACTCCCACTGACCTGGAGTCCGTCAGCACTGCGAAACTCTGCCACAACTCCTCATAGAGTCCATTGGCTTCGATCTCTTCCATTAGGATTCGATCCGCCTCTCTCAGTGTTTCCAAGCTTTCGTTCGCAATCTCGCCGATAATCCTGATCGCCAACCCGGGCCCTGGAAAAGGCTGTCTGAACACCATCTCTCGGGGCAGTCCAAGTTCCAGCCCGACATCTCTCGTCTCATCCTTGAAGAGATAGCGCAACGGCTCTACGAGTTCCATTCGCATATGCTCCGGAAGCCCGCCCACATTGTGATGGGTCTTGATTTTTGCGGAAAGGTCATCTCCAGGAACTTGGCTTTCGATCACATCCGGATAGAGCGTGCCCTGAGCCAGAAAGTCAACTCGCCCCAGGCTAGACGCCTCTCCCTCGAAGACGTTGATGAACTCCCCGCCTATGACCCTCCGCTTCTCCTCCGGATCCGAGACCCCTCTCAAAGCACCCAGGAAATGTTCGGACGCGTCCACGTATCTCAAATTCATCTCCATATACTTCTCAAAGGTCTCTCGCACTCGTTCCGGCTCCCGATGCCGCATGAGACCGTTGTTTACGAAGATGCAAGTTAGCTGATCGCCAATCGCGCGATGTATGAGCGTTGCCGCCACGGCAGAATCAACACCGCCTGAAAGCGCGCATATCACTTTGCCGTCTCCCACCTGTCTGCGTATGGAGTCCACTGTGTCCGATACGAAGTTGCCCGGGGTCCATGACCCTGAACATCCACAAATCTTGTACAGGAAGTTCTCTATGATCCTCTTGCCGCTTGGGGTGTGCGCAACCTCTGGGTGAAATTGGATTCCGACTCTCCTGTTTCCGTCCCCCAGCGCGGCTATGGGGGAGTTATCGGTATGCGCCAGAGCGCTGAATCCGGGCGGAAGCTCGACTATCTGATCACCGTGGCTCATCCAGACTTGCATAGAGTCGGAAGAGTCATGGAACAGCAGATCCGACGGTTCATCTTGAATAAGTTCGGCGTACCCGTACTCGCGCCGCGAGGCAGGCGCGACTTTGCCTCCAAGTTGGTGAACCATTGCCTGCATTCCGTAGCAGATGCCCAGAATTGGCAATCCGGACTCATAGACCCAGCCCGGGGCGAGAGGCGCGTCGTCTTCGTAAACGCTAGCTGGACCGCCCGACAGCGCAATTCCCTTGGGATTCAGAGATTTCACGACCTCCCATGGCGCCGTATGAGGAATCAACTCGCAGTAAACGTTGCACTCTCTGATCCGCCTTGCGATTAGTCTCGAATACTGCGAACCGAAGTCAACGACGACGATGGTTTCTTGGTGGTTCGAAGAGCGGGACGCGGACGATTCACTGGCAATGCGCCACTTCGCGTTTGAGTATGAAGAATCAACCGGTTCTCGACCGGCGAAATCGGGCTGAATGGGGTCTTTAGAATGGCTTGAAGACATTGGAAGTCTCTGAATTCAGGCTAGCGTATGTGCTATATTTGGGTCAAGCTATAAACATTCCATCCGCGTTGTTTGAGACGCATTTTGTGAGAGAGAGCCTGTTGAGCGACCCAACTATCTTCACCACATCCATTAGCAGAGCGGTCGAGACACTTAGAGCGGGTGGAGTAATCTCACTCCCAACCGACACTTTATATGGCGTGTCCGCAAACGCTCTTGACGCCGCGGCCGCTTCGAAGGTGTTCAACGTCAAAGGGCGCAAGGAGTTCAGCCCTCTCCCGGTCTTCATCTCTGATGTCTCCGATCTATTCCGGTATGGCAGAGACATTCCGGACGCCGCCGCGCTACTCGCTGAATATTTCTGGCCCGGCAAGCTCACCATAGTGGTCAAAAAGTCTGACCTGGTCCCCTCAGTGGTTTCTGGAGGGTTGGATACCGTCGGACTGCGCATCCCAGATCATCCCGCTCCCAGAGAGATAGTGAGCCGGCTTGGGGCGCCCATCACGGCTACGAGCGCCAACGTTAGCGGAAAGCCGGCGCTCACAGACGCCGCCGCCGTTGTCTGTGAACTCGGCGAGCGACTCGATCTGGTTTTGGACGGTGGCCGACTCGCCCCTTCGCTGCCTTCCACAGTTATAGACATGAATGCCGTTCCGCCAAAAGTTCTTAGAGAGGGCGCGGTACCTCATTTTCGCATAAGTGAACTGGCAGGCATATCTCTGGACATGTAAAATCCCATCTGGACGCAAGGTAAGGTAAGGAGCGCTGTATTGGACTGCATCGGGAATTATAGTTCCTTAGTCGAGACTGAACTGAAGCGCATCGTTTCGGGTAGAGGCCTTCCGCTCTATTCGATGATGGAACATCACCTTGGTTGGATATCCGAAGATTCTCTTATAGGCGAATCTACTTGCAGGCCGCTTGGTTCTTTGTGTCTTGCGTCGTGCGAGGCTCTTGGAGGAAATACTGACACGGCTATTCCAGCCGCCGCCGCAATCGAACTCGTCCACAATTTTTGTGAGATACACGACGACATTCAGGCCGGAAGGATCGCTCGAAATGGACGCGATTCGGTCTGGTGGAGGTGGGGGCCCGCCCAGGCGATTAACGCGGGAGACGGCATGCACGCCCTTGCGCGGCTCGCTCTTCTCGGACTTGGAGGGCGCTCTTTTGGTCCAGATATCGTATTCGAGGCGGTCAAACTGTTGGATATGGCGAGTCTTGCCACCTGCGAAGGACGCTTTATGGAACTCGAAGCTCAGGAGCGACTCGATATGTCTTCAAATGCGTATCTGAGAATGGCGGAGGCTAAGACCGGGGCGCTTTACGCCTGCGCCATGGAGTTTGGCGCGCTTGCCGCCGGGGGCGATCCCCGCGTGAGAAATGTGTTTGCCGAAGCCGGCAACGACTTGGGCGTTGCGACTCAGATAGCGGACGACATGAGGCAACTCGCCTTCGCGTCGGATGACAACGCCTCCACCCCAGAAGATATTATGAATAAGAAGAAGCTCTATCCCGTTGTGAGGGCCTTTGAAATAGCGTCTCTCTCCGAAAGAAGGAGACTGGGCGACTACTACTTCAAGCGCGTGCTGGATCCTTCGGACGCCCGGAATTTGTCCGACATGATCTTCCAACTCGGAGTGTCCGACGACGCTCGATGCGAGATTGACTCGCGAGTATCCAAGGCAGTAGAGCGTGTTGGCGCGATTTCCGCGCATGGAGATGACATATACCGCCTGCGCGAGTTGATGAGACATCTTCCAGGAGAGTCTTAGTGTTCCGCAAGAAGAGCGTCCGCGACCTCGACATCGCGCCAGGCGGTAGGGCGCTGGTGAGAGTGGACTACAATGTGACCTTCGTCGGCGACACAGGTCAGATATCAGACGACTCCCGGATAGTCGAATCTATTCCTACCATAGAGTATCTGCTCGAACGCGATTGTCGCGTGATTCTCTGTTCCCACATAGGAAGGCCCCGCGGTCGAAGAGACGCTGAATTCAGCCTCATGCCCGTCGCCCTGCGACTCTCAGAGATATTGCGACGTCCTATTTCACTCGCGCCGGACTGTATAGGAGCCGAAGTGGAGTCGGCTATTTCGGAAATGAATCCCAGCCATATACTCATGCTCGAGAACCTCCGCTTCCATATCGGTGAGGAGAGCAACGACAGGATGTTCGCCCAGACCCTTGCGAATCTGGCTGACTTTTACGTCAACGACGGTTTCGGCGTCGCCCACAGGAGCCACGCCTCCACAGCCGGTGTCGCTGAATTTCTGCCTGCAGTCGCCGGATTCCTCATCGAATCGGAGGTTAGCGCATTGGATAGGGTTATCTACGATCCCAAACACCCCTATGTTATTGTAATGGGTGGCGCTAAGGTGGCTGATAAGGTTCCCGTTATTGATCGTCTGGCTGATATTGCCGATGTATTTCTCATTGGAGGAGGCATGGCCGCTTCGTTCCTCTGCGCTCAAGGCAAAATGCGCTACAACTCAAGCATAGATGTCTCTGATGTCGAACTCGCCCGTCGCGTTCTGGAGCGCGCCCATGCCAATGGCGTTGAGATAGTTCTGCCATACGACGTGGTTGCAGCGCGAAGTTTCGATGAGACCGCTCAGCCCATCGTCTCATGCGCCGACTCTATGCCTCGCGGACACCTGGTTATGGATATAGGCCCAGAAACGGTTCGAGCGTATTCATATAGGCTGAACAATGCGCGGAGTGTCGTGTGGAATGGCCCTATGGGAGTGTTCGAATGGCATCAATTCTCCCATGGAACGCGCGGAATCGCCCATGCGATAGCGGGATTGCGCGACGCTTATACTGTCACAGGTGGCGGTTCGACTGCCGATGCGGTTCAGTCTCTGGGGATCAGGCATGACTTTTCTCACGTTTCAACGGGGGGCGGAGCCACCCTGGAGTATCTGGAGGGCAGGGAGCTACCCGGAATCGCCGCCCTTGACGACCGTTGTTGATATGCCTTCACTGATTC
>CAZXFX010000035.1:0-32043 GCA_964640295.1 uncultured Dehalococcoidia bacterium
CCCCCCCCCCCCCCCCCCCCCCCCCCCCCCCCCCCCCCCCCCCCCCCCCCCTTGTTCTGGCGCGCGGCTACGCGCTCGAGGCCGCTGCCGACCCCTGCCAGAAAATCATGCACTTCGGATGCAAGTTTTCTCATTTGCGTTCTTCCTGCCTTTCAACTCGCCGCTAGTGAGACTCAGCGAAATCCACTACACTAATTAAGACTTGGCGAAATGTACTATACACTCAGCATAGTTGTCAACAAGTATAGTGGTCGGTAACCGTCCCGTAAACGGTGTGTAAGAAAAAAGCGGGGAATCCTGGTAAGGTGTTCCTGCGTCTGAATGAGATAAAGGGGTGGGACAGATACAAGGCTGTGATATGGCGTCTTGTGTCGGAACTTCCCGGGCCTGGCGGAAAGAAACTGCTTAGGATGGAGGGGCTGGTTCGCTCTGAGCCGAAGCTTTGCAGGCTGGCGGTTTCTTGACCTTGCGGCAAGTCCTTGCTAGACTCTATTTCCGTAGAATCTCAGGGCGGTTAGCTCAGTGGTTTAGAGCGCTGCGTTGACATCGCAGAGGTCACCGGTTCAAATCCAGTACCGCCCACCACTAACACTCTTGCGTCCTTAAATGTTGCGCGTATGCGCGTGAACTGGCGTGCTATCCGCAGTTCTGTACGCGCAAACCAAGATTGCGCATTGCCCCATGAGACATATTTCAGGGCTCAGGCGCGCGCTGTTCGGCGGCGGCGCGCTTGCGCTGACGCTTCTGTTCATCGAATTCATAGATGAGTTCTTCTTCGGCGCGCTGGAGGCGGCCTGGCCTCTGATTCGGGACGACCTGTCGCTTACCTATTTGCAGATTGGCCTGCTGCTCAGCGCGCCACGCGTATGGGGAAGCGTGGCCGGAGTGGCCATCGGCGTGCTGGGAGACGTGTGGAAGAGAAAGGCGATGATCATTGGCGGTGGAGTTCTATTCGTCGCGTCGCTGTTCATCGTCTCTGGAAGCGCAAGCTTTGCGACGCTGATGATGGGGTTGCTGATATTCAATCCATCGTCGGGGGCGTTCGTAAGTCTGTCCCAGGCGACGCTGATGGACCGCGACACGTCGCGCTATGAGCAGAATATGGCGCGCTGGACATTTGCGGGCGCGCTTGGAGTCGCGCTCGGCGCTCTGGCGCTTGGCGGCTTCATCAGGCTGGGAATGGGTTGGCGCGAACTGGTAGCGGCTATGGCGATATTGGCCGCGTTACCCCTGTCATTCGCATGGAAATTGCCGCTCGAAGGGGCGTCCTCGGGGGGAGGACGATATCCTGCAATCGCAGAGCTGAGAAGCGGGATATGGGGGGCGCTGAGAGCGTTGAGGCGCTTGCCTGTCCTCAGATGGCTGATTCTGCTCGAACTAGCCAATCTCATGGGAGACTGGCTTCTGAGCTACCTGGCGCTGTACTTCGTGGACGTGGCGCGAGCGAACGAGGCGCAGGCCGTTCTGGCTGTCGCTCTCTGGACAGGCGTGGGGTTGCTGGGCGACCTGCTTCTGATACCGCTGCTGGAGAGAATCAGGGGGCTGGCCTATCTGCGATACAGCGCAGTTGTGGAGCTTGCGCTGTTCGTGGCTCTGCTGCTTGCGCCGAGTCTGTGGATGAAGTTCCTCATAGTGGCGCTGCTTGGATTCGGAAACGCTGGCTGGTATTCGATACTGAAGGCGCAGATGTACGAAGAGATGCCGGGAATGAGCGGAACGGTGATGGCAGTCAGCGACGTGTCGGAGTTGGTGAGCGGCTTTGTTCCGCTTGGGGTTGGTCTGGCGGCTAGAACGTGGGGGCTGGGGGCTGCGATGTGGTTGTTCGCAGCCGGCCCCGTCGCGCTTCTCATCGGCATACCTCGCGGGCGAAGAGAGCGCTGAGTCAGTCGTCGCGTTCATTCAATCAATTAGGGCTGAAAGTCGCGCAGCCTGAAAGTCGCGGGAGTCTCCTCTACGACGCCTTCCTTTCTGAGCTTGGCGAGGTGAGTGGAGACGTTGCGCTGAGCGGATCGTCGCAGACCTTCATTCAGGTCGCGCGGATAGATGGCGGTTGTGATCGCTTCGACGGAAGAGTGTCCTTCGCGCAGCGCGTCCAGAGCCTGTCGTTCGCGGCGCGCGCGGTGATCGTACTGCCATCTGATCAGCCCCTCGCCCTTGGGCGGCAGAACCACGGGGCCGTGCGCGGGACATACAGTCGAATGCTGGAACTCCATGAGCAGTTCCAGCGACTTCATGTAGTCGGACAAGTCGCCCACAGACGTGGAAGAGGCGCCCAGGACCGTGTCGCCGGTGAACATGACGCTGTCTTCGGCCAAGTGATAGCATACGTGGTCAACCTCGTGCCCCGGAGTGAACAGCGCGCGCAGTTCGACGCCCGCCACTCCCACAATCTCATTGTGTTCGAGCGGCGTTATGGCGTCTTCGCTTCCCAGGATCTTGCCCAGCTTTTCGGTGAGCTTGGGGTGGCAGCGCACTGTCGCGCCAGTAGCCTCATGCACGCGATCCAGCCCGCCTATGTGGTCAACGTGTCCGTGGGTTATCAGGATCGCGCTTATGCGGGGTCGGCCCAGTTCGTCATAATAGTCGAGAATAGCCTGAGTCCATTCTCGCCAGTGGTCGCCCGTGTCTATGAGAATCATCTCTTCTTCTGGGTCGCCGACAAAGTAGTTGTTGGAGCCGCCCGGATGAGAGATGGCGCCGTCGTCAATGTGCATATTGTAGATGTGAGGAGTTATTTGCATTCGTAATTTTCCGGAGTGGGCTATCGTGGATTGTTGTGAGAGGATTCTACCATAATTGAATCAGCCGTTTGGGGAGGCGTGAGGATGGTCTCTACGCTCTTGGAGCGCGGGCTCATTCCAGCGTCCGAATATAGTTTACTATGTGCCAGATTTCCTCGTCGGTGACGGTTTCGCCCAGAGGGGGCATCGCCGATTCTTCTATGCCGTCGTGAATGAAGCCGAACAGGGCGCGGTCGGGATGGAGCGGAACATGTACCAGCAAGTTTGCGGCAGGCGGGTTTAGTCCTGCGGAAGCGGGGCCGTCCCCCAACCCTTCTTCGCCGTGGCATAGCTGACAGTGAGTGGCGTACAGCGACATGCCCGCCGCGACAGAATCGGAAGTCTGCGGAATGGGATTGCGCTCGGGGACGCCCTCTTCTGAACCCAAGGCGGCTGCGAGAAGCGCGGCCGCGCCTATGACTCCCAGCGCTCCCAGAGACATTGCCGCCGCGCCCGCTCTGGTCTGGAACCCTCCGAAGCGCAGAGAGGACACCATGAACATCAGTCCCAAGACGCCGAATATGCCGCCGAGCAGAATATAGGCGGTGTCCCGCGGCAGAGGAATAGCGGAAGCGTCGCCTTGCGCCGTCGTCTCGAATCTGAAGGCGGTTCGCGCGTCAAAGGCGTCCGGACGCTGCACTACGACCGCCACCTCCCACGCTCCCGCTATCCCTATTGTCTGGTCGAGCAGGATATATTCGCCCTCGCCGACGCGCGCCGCCGAAATCTCAGTTTCGCCGAGGTCAGCGTCCATGTACGACATTCGGACTCGGACGTCGGAGGCGTTTGCTATCGGATCCTCGAAGCCGTCTTGCAGCCGGATATTGATGGTGTTCAGTCCCACGCGCCCGGGCGCCACTTCCACAGATATGTCAGCGCCTTCTGAGACGTCGCTGAAAGCCAGGCTGTCCTCCACGCCCAGGCTCAGGCGGGCGGCTGCCTGGCGGGCGGGTTCGAGCGCGGTCAGATAGCCGACGGAAAGCAGCGTCAGGATGGCGATACATACTTCGACCAGGACTAACCTTCTAAGCCAGTACGCGGCTCTGCTGTCGCCAGACAGTCGCGGTCTTACCCAGATCAGATTGACGGCGGCGACCGCCAGAAGCGCGCATATCAGACCAATCTTGACGATGAGAGTCGCGCCGTATGGAGAGCGCATGGCTTCGGGAATGGTGACCTGGGTCCACGCGCTGTAGATGCCGGTCAGCGCTATGACGGCGACCGACATGGCGGCGACTATGGAGAAGCGAGGTATCAGCGCCGAAAGCGCTTGCCGCCTTTCGCTTTCGCCCAAGAGGCGGATGGCGGCTGGAATATCCATGGCAAGGCTGAATAGTCCGCCCACCCATACGGCGACGCCCATCATGTGTATGAGGTCGTTGAGCATGGATACGCCGCCGATTTCCGCAAGCGCGGCGGCGTGGCTCGAGCTGCTGATGGAGAATAACGCCCCGACGCCGAGAGCGAGCGGCAGTAGAGCGAGCGCGGAATTTTCGACGCGCCCGCGCATGGCGAACAGCGCGCCGCCCGCCGCCAAGGCGAATCCCAAGCGCATCATCCATATCCGTCCCCATTCTGTTTCCGACATGAGCGTCCAGGCGGGTCCGGTTAGCGCCGCGTCCACCGCGGACGTCTCATACACGATTGACGCCTGTATTATGAGCCTGATTACTGACGCGGAGAGGAAGACGGCCAACGCAGTCCACGCCAGGATCATGGTGTTGCGCGCGAGACGAGAGCGGAGCGCGATAACGGAAGCGGACTGCATTTCAGCCAGAACGGGGGTGGATACGAGCAGCCGAAACGCGATGCCGCCTACCAGAGCCAGCACGCTCGTCAGCGTAAGCCATCTGGCGAACGGCTCCAATGGCGACTGAAGGAGCGGTTGATCGTCCGCCTGGTCTAAAGCGGTGGATGGCAGCGGCTCGCCCACTGAAAACGGGAACGAGCCGCGAACGCGATGCCCGTCCACAGTAGATACGTTAGTCCAGATGACGGTGTAGGGGCCGTTGGGCAGAGCGCTAAGCGATACGGACATGACGGCGCGGTCTTCGGGGTCGAGCGCGCTGTCTTCCAAGTCAACCTGATTGCCCAAAGAGTCCAGAACGCGAATCTCGCTCAGGGCGGGTTCCAGCGTCTCGGTGAAACGTATAGTGACGCGGTCGGGCGGAGAATCGAGGACTGAATTGGCGGCCGGGTCGGACTCCACGATGTTGGCGTGCGCCTCGGCGCGTTCAGGCAGCAGCGCGAATAGCAGCGCCAGGATTAGCGCAATCGCGATTACAGGCGCATTGCTCAGAATTCTTCGCGTCGGAGGGTACATATTGCCTCTATCGCTAATAGCGAATTTTGATATATTACCCTAACGCCAGCTCAATTTTCACGCCTAATACAGGATTGCCGCACGATGACGGAACAACGATTCATAGCTCATGAAGAGGCCTCGGTATATTCGCGAGCGAAGCGGATATAGCCCAAAGCGATTACAGGTTACTACAGTCTAAAGACTTTGAGAACATTCTGAAAACGCGGCGAGCAGAGGTTTACGCATAGCTGGCAGCAAGGAATAGCTGAGGCGGGTGGGGCCGGGCTATACGGGCGAGGGATTTGGCAGTAGCTAGCGGGCCCTGCGAGAAGTTTGTGGATTGGATTAGAAGGCTGTTTGGGTGAATCGCCCAGCAGAAGAAGTTGCCGGAGGGATGCGGAACTGGCGTCGCGCTAGATGTTTGCGGGGTATATTTAGGACAAGATACACGTAGAGAGACGTTTGGCCTAAAGGCGATATTCTTTGAGATTGATTGAAAACGCCCCGTCCATATCCTAGAATCGCGGCGGTGGATGGAGTGTGTTTTGCGCGATGTCCGCAGTGGGATATGAAGATCAGATACGAGACAGAAAGGGACTTGGGATATGAAGATAACAAATGTGAAGATGGAGATGTTCAACTGGAAGTCGGAGCAATGGAAGACGGGGGTGGGGACGACGTTTGGGGATACGCGGCAACTTGGGATAGTTACGGTGGAGACGGATGAGGGTGTGAGCGGGAACGCTTTCCTGGGGTCGTCTCGGATGGGGGCGAATCACTTTGCGCCGGGGCTGATAGAGTTCATGAAGCCGCTGGTAATGGGACGGAATCCGCAGGACATCGGGGCTATCTGGTGGGACATGTGGAAGATGAACCGGTCGGTCTCGACGTATGTGATCGGGGCGATTGATATATGCCTGTGGGACATCAACGGGAAGATAGCGGGTCAGCCGATTCACAGGCTGCTGGGGACGTGCAAGGATTCTGTTCCGGTGTATTCGAGCACGGCGTACTGGGAGACGAAAGAGGAGTACGCCGAGGAGGCTATTCGCTTCAAGGAGATGGGGTGGACGGCGCACAAGATACATCCGCACGGGGAGCCGATGTACGACATCGAGATATGCCGCGCTGTGCGCGAGGCGGTGGGGGACGACATGAAGCTGATGCTGGACTCGATGTGGGCGTATCAGTATGAGGACGCGATGCGTGTCGGCAGGGCTATCGAGGATCTGAACTTCTACTGGTATGAAGATCCGCTGGTGGAGGAGGATATCTACAATTACGTGAAGCTGCATCAGAAGCTGGATATTCCGATTATGTCCACGGAGTACGCGCCGGGAAGATACTATGGGATGACGTCGTGGATTACGCAGTACGCGACGGATATTCTGCGCGGTGACGTGGCGGTGACGGGCGGCATCACGCCGATGGTGCGGCTGTGTCACCTGGCGGAGGGATTCAATATGAAGTGCGAGATTCATCACGGCGGGAACTCTTTGAACAACGTGGCGAATCTGCACATCACGATGGCGGTTCCGAACTGCGAGTTCTTCGAGTTCTTCCCTTGTACTGGGGATAATATGTACGGGCTGGTGAACGACATTGATATGACGGGAGGGGTGGTTCACGCTCCGACGGAACCGGGTCTGGGATACGAGATAGACTGGGAGTTGGTGAAGCGGGAATATACGGGGACGGCGGAGTGAGTGGAATTTGCAATGGGGATTGGGGGGATTGGGAGCCTGTATCAGTTTGGTCGGAGGATTGGAGCGCCCCCATCCTGGCCTTCCCCCATCAAGGTGGAAGGGACTTTTGCGCGAGATGGAGCGTCCGCTAAATCGTTACAGGTTCGGGGATTGGAGCGTCGTTGACGCGCTTCTTGACAGTGTGATAGCCTGAGTTCGTGAAATAATGCACATACTAGGCGATAGACAGTCTATCTTGCGCTACGCAGCGGTGACATAATTTTGCCGAGCGACAGAACACAAATCATATTTCGCGTCGTTGTTGTCGCCGCTATCCTGTCCGCATTCTTTCAGGTGACGCTTGGGGGAGTAGTTCGGGTGACAGACTCGGGTCTGGGCTGTCCGGACTGGCCTTTGTGCCATGGGCAGGTTATTCCTCCGTTCGATACGGCTACGCTCATCGAGTACAGCCATCGCCTTTCGGGGTCCGTTCTGGGGCTTTTGGTGATAGCGAGCGCGACGATCGTGTGGATGCGCCTTCGCTCGAACCGCGTCGCGCTGACAGCCAGCGTAGTCGCTCTGGTTCTGGTGGTGGCGGCGGGGATACTGGGTGGAATAACGGTATTGACCGAGCTCGATCCGCGATTCGTACTTTTGCATTTGGCGATAGCCGAGGCGATGATCGCGTGCCTGATATTCGCGGCGATAGCGGGGTGGAACTTTGGATCTGAAGCGATCGCGAATGGACATGAGCAGGCTTCCGAAGTGAAGCCGTTCATCATCGCGTCAATCGCGGGCGCGTTCATACTGATCCTGTCCGGTTCGTATATGGTTGGAAGCGGATATGGAACATCGTGCGCCACGTGGCCGTTATGTCGAGGCAGTTTCATGCCGGAGGGCATGGCTTACGCGATTCACATGGGGCACCGGTATGTAGCGGCGCTTGTAGGCGTCGTGATAGTGTGGACTGCGTGGAAGGCGTGGAGTTCGGCTTCGGCTCAGAGCGCAGTCAGAACGACCGCCGCATGCGTTGCGGCGTCTTTCGCGGTTCAGACGGTCGTGGGCGCGCTGGTGGTGTGGAGCGGATTCTCGGCGGACTTGAAGGCGACTCATCTGAGTCTGGCCACTTTGGTGTGGATGGGACTCGCGACGCTTGCGGGTTTGATATACTCGTACAGGCCTGCGTCTGGAATGGTCAAAACAGTCATGGTACAGAAAGCGATGTGACGAGACGCGAATGACTATCTCGACGGCGGCGGAAAGCCGCGCAAGCTCAACCTTAAGGGGGTATATAGCCCTCACAAAGCCGCGCATCATCTCGTTGCTCATATTCACTGCGCTTGGAGGGATGTTTCTGGCCGCCCGGGGGGCGCCGGATCCGATGCTGGTCGTCCTCGTACTGGGCGGAGGCGCGTTGGCGGCTGGCGGAGCGAACGCTCTGAATCACTATCTGGACCGCGACATTGACGGTCTGATGGGGCGAACGGCTGGACGTCCTATCGTAAGCGGGCACATTCCTCCGAGGCACGCTATGTGGTTCGGGATCGCGCTGAACGCAGTGGCGTTCGTGGCGCTGGGCGCCTTCGTAAACATGCTTAGCGCGTTGCTGACGCTGTCGGCGACGCTGTTCTACATATTCGTATATACGAAGAGCTTGAAGCGGAGTACCCCGCAGAACATCGTCATAGGCGGGGCGGCGGGAGCGATACCTCCGATGGTGGGATGGGTGGCGGTTACGGGCGCGTTGGGACTGCCCGCGCTGTATATGTTCGCCATCGTGTTCTTCTGGACGCCTCCCCACTTCTGGGCGCTGTCTCTGCTCATCAAGGACGACTATTCGAGAGCGGGCATTCCCATGCTGCCTGTGGTAGCCGGAGTCAAAGACACCAAGCGACATATCTTGCTGTACACCTTCTTGCTTCTGGCGCTGAGCCTGATGTTCTTCACTACGCAAGCGGTGGGCTGGCTCTACTTTGGAGTCTCGCTGGCTCTGGGCGTCGGGTTCATATATTTCGCGTGGAGACTATTCAGGAGAGATGGGATAGAGGGGGCGAAAGCGGCGTATCTATATTCGCTCGCCTACCTGGCGCTGCTATTCCTGGCAATAATGGCGGACAGCGTGGCGCGGGCGTAAAGATGTCGAAAATGGGTTTGCCGCGAGCGTTCGCAACTTGACTGAGACATGGGGCTTTGATAGATTCTTTGTCGGTTTCAGAAGTGTCTCTGGGACAATATGATATATAAGAGGGAACCTAGGAATATGCTAAATACGTATCGGCGCCACAGGCTGACGCTCGGCCTATTCTTGCTGGGAGCCTTGGCGGCGTTGATGTTCGGGTGCACGCCCGGCGATCCGCAGTCCACGTTCGACGCGGACGGTCCGGTCGCTCAATCGCAGCTAAACCTCTTCTGGATTATATTCGCGGCCGGCGCGTTTGTATTCGTAGCGGTCGAGGGCGCGATAATATATCTCATCATCAAGTTTCGCCGGCGAAGCGAAAGCGACATGCCGGAGCAGACGGAAGGCAATCATACGCTTGAATTCGCGTGGACGGCGGGGCCGACCGCCCTTCTGGTGCTGGTCGCCATTCCGACTATAATCACTATCTTCGACAACCAGGTGTCGCCGGAGCCGGGGGCGCTTACAGTGGACGTGATAGGGCACCAGTGGTGGTTCGAGTTTAGATACGACCACCCGGAAGATCCGACCAAGGACGTAGTGTTCGCGGGGGATCTGCACATTCCCGTAAACGAGGTCATCAATGTCAATCTGGACTCAGTTGACGTGATTCACAGTTTCTGGATACCGAAGCTTGCGGGCAAAGTTGACATGGTGCCGAACAACGACAATACGATGTGGATACAGGCGGACCAGACCGGGACATATTACGGGCAGTGCGCCGAATTCTGCGGGGTGCAGCACGCGAATATGCGCTTCAAGGTGATAGTGCATACCCGCGAAGATTTCGACGCCTGGCTCATGGCGGAGGCGACTCCGCCGGCGGAGTCGCAAGACCCGCTGGTAGTAGAGGGAAGCAAGGTATTCCGAAGCGCGGGCTGTTCAGGCTGCCACGCGACCGACCCCATCGCCAATGACGGCGTACCCGGGCGCGAAGGCCCGAATCTGTCTCACGTGGCGAGCAGGACTAATCTGGCGGGCGGCATGCTGGATAATCTGGACGAAAGCGGCAAGGTGAATCTTTCTATTCTTCAGGACAACCTGAGAGAGTGGATCAGCGACCCGGAGAGCGTCAAGCCGGGCAATACTATGGCATCTGAAGGGGCGCCTTACATAGAACCTGAGAACGCCCTGAGCGAAGCGGAATTGTCCGCGATCATAGCCTATCTATCGAGTTTGAAGTAAACGACAACGGCGCGACGTTTGACATGCAGCTTATTGGAGAAACGGAATGACTAGTCTGGCGATTCCGAGGCCCGTACACCCAACCGGCATATGGTCGTGGGTGACTACGATTGACCATAAGCGAATAGGCGTCCTGTATGGAGTCACCGCTTTCTTGATGTTCTTTTCGGGGGGTATAGAAGCCTTTCTGATAAGGATTCAGCTTGCCCGTCCGGAACAGAATCTGATTACGCCTGAGATATTCAACCAGCTATTCACGATGCACGCCACGACGATGATATTCCTTGGCGTGATGCCGTTATCGGCGGCTTTCTTCAACTTTGTAATACCGCTTCAGATAGGAGCGAGAGACGTAGCGTTTCCGCGTCTGAACGCATTCAGTTACTGGACGTTCCTGGGTGGCGCGCTGCTTCTGAAGATTAGCTGGTTTACGCATTCCGCGCCCAACGGCGGATGGTTCGGGTATTCTCCCCTGACTGGGATTACATACAATCTGGGGCATGGGATAGACGTCTGGATCATATCGCTGCAGGTGCTGGGAATAGCGTCTCTGGCGGCGTCTTTCAACTTCATTGTGACGATACTGAATATGCGAGCGCCGGGGATGTCGCTCATGCGGCTTCCGCTGTTTACGTGGATGACGATGATAACCGCCATACTGCTGGTGCTGGCGTTCCCCGTAATTACGGTGGCTCTGATAGAGCTTTACTTCGACCGGGCGTTCGGCATGAACTTCTTCAACGTCGCCGCGGGCGCGAATCCGGTGCTATGGCAGCATCTGTTCTGGGTATTCGGGCATCCGGAGGTGTACATACTGATACTGCCGGCTATGGGGATAGTGTCGGAGATACTGCCCGTCTTCTCGAAGAAGCCGCTGTTCGGTTACGCCACCGTGGTGCTTGCGGGCGTGATAATCGCCTTCATGGGCTGGATGGTTTGGAGCCACCACATGTTCACGGTGGGGCTGGGGCCGGTGGCGAACTCGGTGTTCACGGTAACGACGATGTTGATCGCGGTGCCGACGGGCATCAAGGTGTTCAACTGGATGGGGACGATGTGGGGAGGGTCGCTTAGCCTAAAGACGCCGATGCTGTTCTCAATCGGTTTCGTTTCGATGTTCGTGATAGGCGGCATAAGCGGCGTCATGCACGCTGTCGCCGCGTCGGACGCGCAGCAGCAGGACACCTACTTCATCGTGGCCCATATTCACTATGTGCTGTTCGGCGGCGCTATCTTCGCCATATTGGCGGGTACGTACTACTGGTTCCCAAAGCTGACCGGCAGGATGTATCACGAGGGCATGGGCCAGTGGCATTTCTGGCTGATGTTCATCGGTCAGAACATAACCTTCTTCCCGATGCACTTCACGGGACTAAACGGCATGCCGAGACGCATATATACCTATTATGGCGGAATGGGCTGGGACTTTTGGAACCTGGTCTCCACCGCGGGCGTGGTCATACTCATAGTCGGGTTCCTGATCTTCATCCACAATATGGCTAGAAGCTGGAAGAAGGGTGAGGTCGCGGGAGCGGATCCGTGGGATGGCCGCACGCTCGAGTGGTCAATACCGTCTCCGCCGCCGGAGTATAACTTCGCGGAGATTCCTCATGTGCGGGACAGAGATGACTGGTGGGAAGAGAAGAGGCGCATAAGCGAGCCGGAGCCGGAAGCGACGCCGGCGGTCGCGGGCGGCTCGGACACGGAAGAAGTTCACGACATACATCTTCCGCAGCCGTCGTACTGGCCATTCTTCGTGTCGCTGGGCTTGTTCATAAGCGGCATGGGACTGGTGTATCTGATAAATGTGAGCGACGCCGGACTGCGGACGCTCAACTACGTCGCGCTGACGACCACGGTTGTTGGGGTGATAATTGGAATGGTATCGGTATATGCCTGGTCGTTCGAGCCGGTGAATGACCCAGAGCCGGACGGCGAACACGCCGCCGCCCATTAACACCTACGGAGGCTGATTAAGTGGCACACGCCCCCGCCATTCATGGCGAGCACGAACCTACGACGACAGGTCTGGATCACAGAAAGCTGCTCATGTGGGCATTTCTGGGATCGGACTGCATGTTCTTCGGCACGCTCATCGCTACGTATCTCGTATATAAGAACAAGAGCCTGGAAGGGCCTCTGCCCATTGATGTCTTCGACATACCGGTTACGTCAGTAAGCACCTTCGTGCTGCTGATGAGCTCGATGAGCATGGTGATGGCCTACGCCTGGCTTACGCGCGGCAACCTGAAAGCGTTCAGGATATGGCTGGGTTCGACGGCCATAATGGGCGCCACGTTCCTGGCGTTCCAGGTTTACGAGTTCTACGAATTCGCAAATCACGGACACCTTACGCCGCGCACGAATCTGTTTGGCACGACTTTCTTTACGCTTACGGGGTTCCACGGCGCGCACGTAACGCTGGGAGTCGTATGGCTGCTTTCCATCTTCTTCCACTCGTTCAGAGAGGGAGGCGTAACGCCTGAGAAGAATCTGGACGTGGACCTGGCGGCGCTGTATTGGCACTTCGTAGATATAGTGTGGATAGTCATCTTCACGGTGGTATATCTATTCGGCGTATTCGAAGGCTTCCCCGGAACGGTCGCTTCAGGCGCGCCGCACTGACAACTGACAGGCTAGAGTGAAACCGACCAAGAGAAGATACCGCTCAGGGAGTTCAAATGAGCCAGCAAGAGAGCCAGGTTGCAGACCAGCATTTGGATGCCGCGCATACAGGTCACCCGACGCCGGGAACGTACTTCAAGGTGGCGATGGCGCTGTCTATTTTGACAGCCGTCGAGGTGGCGATCTTCTATATCACGCAACTGGGCTACGCAATCATTCCAATACTCGCCATTCTCTCAATCGGCAAGTTCGCGCTGGTAGTCATGTACTACATGCACCTGAAATTCGACTCGAAGATATTCTCGGGGATGTTCTTCTTCGGTATGTTCGTGGCTACGGGCGTCACATTCGCGCTTATGGCGCTATTCAGTTGGTTCATCATTAGCTAGAGAGCGACTGTCGGCTGTGTTGGTCGAAACGGGAAGGCGCGCGGCTTTCCCGGGTCGGAAGGAGGGTTGGGAAGTTGGAAACGGGGTCGCTGTGGATGGCGTGGCAGGCCGATATAGAATCGGTCATCCTGCTGATAGCTATACAGTCGGCGTATCTGATTGGCGTCGGTCCGCTGAGACAGAGAAATAACTGGGCGGACTACGTTGACGCGAGACAGATCGCGACCTTTACGCTGGGCGTGATTGTCATCTTCATTGCGCTCGCCTCGCCCATACACGTGGTCAGCGAAAGATACCTGTTCAGCGTACACATGCTGCAACACGTGCTTCTGACACTTGTCGCCCCGCCTCTTATGATACGCGGGATTCCGGACTGGCTGATTCGTCCGCTGCTCAGACCCAACTGGTCGTTCAGGATAGCGCGCGCGCTGACTCACCCGATAGGAGCGTTTCTGGCGTTCAACATCGTATTTTCGATTTGGCACGTGCCCGCGTTGTACAACGCCTCGCTCTCCAATCACGGCATACATATAGTCGAACACGTAATGATGATAAGCACGGCCATGGTGATGTGGTGGCCTCTCACCAGCACGATGCCGGAGTTGCCGAGAGTATCGTATCCGATGCAGATGATGTACTTGTTTGGGCTGTCGGTAGCCCAGATAATAGTATTCGGCGCGCTGACATTCGCGGGGGAGCCGATTTACGCATTCTACGTGAACGCGCCGCGGATTCTGACGATATCCGCGCTGACCGACCAGCAGATCGGGGCCATCATCATGAAAGTTGGCGGAGGCGCGCTCTTCCTCAGCCTGTTGATAATAATCTTCTACCGCTGGTACGGTGAAGAAGAACGTGAACGCCAGGCCAATCGCAAACAAGAGAGAAACTATCTAAGAGACTTGGAGGACACTCCCAGATGAGCTCTAACTTCAAATTCGCTCTGCTATTTCCCTTTCTATCCGTGTTGCTGGTGGCTTTTTACGGGGGCGTTCTCGGAGTCACTTTCATCTTGTTAAACTCTATAAAGGTGGATGTGTTCGGCGAGCGTATGCCGATAGCAGTGATAGCGCTCGGCACGAGCCTGGTGTTTGGCGTTCCGATTGTCGCGTATTTGCTTACGCGCAACGAATCGGTCGAGTAGCAAAAACCGCGAGAGTGGACGGGGGCAGCCGCAGCCAATCGCGGCCCTATTCTAGAACAAGTCGCCGGGCAGCGTCTCTTTTCGTTATCTTGACTGCAGCGCTCATCGCCGTCTGTGGAGGCGTATCCGAAGATTCGTTCAATGGGACGATTCTGAAAAACGCGGAAACGGCGCCGGACTTCACGCTGACAAATCAGTTTGGGAAATCCGTAAGATTGGACAGGTTCAGGGGTCGCGTGGTGGCGCTGACCTTTCTATATACGAACTGTCCTGATGTTTGCCCTATAGTTACGGCGCAACTGCGTGAAACCTCAGAGCGTCTTGGGGCGGATCTCAATGAAGTTCAGTTCGTAGTTGTCAGCGTGGACCCGGAGCGAGACTCAGTCGAGTCTGCGCGGGAATATCTGGACAAGTGGGGGCTTCTGGGGAGTTGGCAGTTCCTGGTGGGAGACAGGTCGGCGCTGGAGGATGTATGGGGGGACTATTACGTGGCGCCAAACGTGAGCGATCACGATCCGCTGGGGCCGGGAGAAGCCAGTCAGACAGTTGGGCCGAGGGGCGCGATTGATTCTTTGAGCGAGGAGATAGTGGAGCGCTATCTGGTGGCGCACTCGACGCCGGTGTTTCTGATAGACAAGTCGGGGAAGCGTCGAGTAGTGTTCACTCCCCCGCTGGAGCCGGAAGAGGTGGCGGGGGATATAAGAAGGCTGCTGGCTGAGGGCGCTGACTAGGAGACGGGTTCGAGTTCGCGCTTGGCGGTTTCGGCGATTTGGGAGAAGGCGTTCGCGTCTCGCATGGCTATGTCGGCAAGCATCTTGCGATTGACTTCGATGCCGGCGAGCTTGAGACCGTAAATCAGCTTGCTGTAAGTGATTCCGTTAGCGCGGGCGGCTGCGTTGATTTTGATGTTCCAGAGCTTTCGCATATCGCCCTTGCGTTCGCGACGGTGCGCGAATGCGTAGGAGTAGGCGTGAAGCATGGACTCGTTGGCTTGCCTGAAGAGCGTGTGTCGCCCGCCCTGGTGCCCTTTGGTCATCTTTAGAATTTTCTTATGGCGTCTCCGTTTGGTTACGCCGCGCTTGATCCGTGTCAATTGCGCCACCTCGTTGTTCATTAAACATAGAACCGCCCCTCGTTATGAAACAGGGGCAGCGCCGATAGAATTTTCAATTCAGGAATTGTAGCAGTTAGTCCAATCCGTATGGAAGCGCGCGCTTTAGCATACGAACATCGGAAGGGCTGACCTCAAGCTTCTTGGCGAAGAGTCGCTTTGCCTTGTTGGACTTCTTTCGTCTGAGGTGAGACCTATGGCCTTTCATGCGCACGAGCTTGCCGGTTCCCGTTATTCTGAACCTGCGCTTTGCGCCCTTGTGTGTCTTGAGTTTAGGCACGTACTCTCTCCCTGGTCTGGTTAGTTCTCTGTTCTCTGGCATTGGAGGAGCCGCTAATTGGCGCGAGAATCATGGAGAGCATTCTTCTGCTCTCGAAATTCGGCGGGCTTTCGAGCGCGGCGTCATCTACGAGCGCCTCGGCGACTAGTTTCAGAAGCGCCATGCCAATTTCAGGATGCTCATTTTCGCGCCCTCTGAACATAACGGAGACCTTGACTTTGGCGCCCTGTTTCAGAAGGCGTTTTACAAGCCTGGTCTTGGCGAGGCGGTCATGCTCCCCTATTCGGGTCTTCATTCTAACCTCGCGCAGTTCATTCGTAGTCCGAGATTTGCGAGCCTCACGCTCTTTCCGCGTGGCTTCGTACTTGAACTTTCCAAAGTCCATAAGTCGGCACACAGGCGGATCGGCGCCGGGCGCGACCTCTACCAGGTCAAAGCCTCTCTCATAGGCGACCTCAAGCGCCTGTCTGACGGGAAGCACGCCTAACTGCTTTCCTTCTTCATCCACAACTCGGACTTGCGGGACTCTTATCCTCTCATTTGCGCGATAATCTCGGGGCGGTATCCTGACACCTCTTTCTTTCGCCAAAGCGATTTTGCCCAATCGTGCAATCGGGCAAAATGAATATATCACATAGAGAACCGAGTTACAACAGGTTGCATTATACCAATAAAGACGGCGACGATGGTCTGGATGAGGTCGTCGCGCGCCACATAGTCAATCTGATATACCAGGCCATCAATCCTGTTCCGATAATGAACAGGACGGTGAAGTATTATGAGAATCGAGATATATCTTTGGTGGCCTGGAATGGTTCAAGACTTCTTCTTTCATGTATAAATTCGTCGAGAGTTCAACTATTAGGGGGCAGAGAATGGCTGACAGACCGAATATCGTTTTCATAATGAGCGACCAGCAGCGGCAGGATACTCTGGCGCGCTACGGAGCGGACTGGATGAACGTGCCGAATTTGAACGCGCTGGCGGAGCAGAGTTTCGTGTTCGAGAACGCATACGTGGCGCAGCCTGTCTGCACTCCGGCGCGAGCGACTATTATGACTGGGCTGTATCCACACGCCGCGGGTCCAATTGTCAACCAGATTCATCTTCCGCCGGACGTGCCGGTCATATCGGAGATGATTTCGCCGGATTACATCAAGGGGTATATGGGGAAGTGGCACCTGGGCAACGATTTGGTTGCCCAGCGCGGCTTCGACGTGTGGAAGTCGGCTGAGGACAGCCACAGATACACAAATCAGGAACAGCGATACCTGGTGTCGGACTATAACAAGTATCTGGTGGAACATGGGTATGAGCCGGACGGGATGAGAGACGGAGTCGGGGTGTTCAGTTCGGATAGACACTACGATATGCCGGAAGAGCTTCAGATGGCTTCGTTCCTCGGGGATCAGGCGGCCGAGTTCATCGAGGACAACAAGGACAGGCCGTTTGTCTTGTATGTCAGCACATTCGAGCCGCACTCACCATATCACGGTCCGTTCATGGATATGTACGACCCCGCCACCCTGCCTGTGGGCCCGGCGTTTTTGGAAAAGCCGGATACTGCGTCGCTGGTCAACCGCGTGAGGGCGGACTATTTCTTGCAATTCATGCTGGATGGGGTTGATCAGACTCAGGACGACTACATGACGCGATACGCGGCGGCGAGAGAAGACGTGTCGAGTGAGCTTGGGTGGAGAACGTTGAGGGCGCACTACATGGCGAACATCACTCTTGTGGACCGCATGGTGGGCAAGATTACAGCCGCTCTGGATAGGGCGGGAGTTGCGGACAATACGGTTGTGGCGTTCACGAGCGAGCATGGCGATATGATGGGGGATCACGGGATGCTGGAGAAGCGGTCGTTCTTCGAGGAGGCGTCGCGCGTTCCGCTGCTGATGCGGATCCCGTGGCTGTCCGGGGAGAACACGATGGTGGAAGGCAATGTGGGGCATATAGACCTGGTTCCGACGCTGCTGGACCTCATCGGCGAGGATATTCCGGACGCGCTTCAGGGGAAGAGCCTTCAGCCTGTGATGAAGGGAGACGCGGACCTGAGCGAAAACGACGTGTTCGCGCAGTGGAATGGAACAAGCGAAGAGATAGAGGACAGGTTCCTGGGGAGCGCGGAGATAAACAGGATGCTGGCGCTGCCGTGGAGGTCGGTTATAACGCCGGATCGCTGGAAGCTGAATCTGTGCGCGGGCGATCAGTGCGAGCTATACGATCTGAACAGCGACCCGCATGAGATGAATAACCTGTTCAACGACCCTGCCCAGGCGGATCGCATTCGGGACATGGCGGCGCGGATACGAATATGGCAGCATGAGACGAATGATACGGCTCCGCTGCCGGCTACATAGGCTGAGAAGGATGGGCATTGAGGTGTTAATCACCCCCATCCTAGCCTTCCCGCATCGAGGGGCTGAGAGGGGGAAGGGATTTTGGGGGTCGGTTAGAGCGTTTGCTTAGTGAGCGGCTACATAGGGGGCAAGTTTCAGGTTCGCTCGGCTTCGAGCGAATTGTTAGGGCGACCATGGGAGGAGCGCGTTCCCGATGGTCGCTCTATACCGAAAGAGGCTCTATTTTGGAAGCCACTTCTTGTTGACCTTGCATATATAGGAAAAAGTCGGGTTTACGAACTGGGTGCAACGGGCTTCGAGAATTTGGCCGAGGAAGAGGTATGCCTCGCCTCTGTCGAAGCCGTAGTCGGTCTCGAGCCAGAGCAGCATTTCGGAGAGGGCGATGCGGAAGGCGTCCTCGGCGGGGCGCGTGATGCCGGTGGTCATTATGTGGGTTGCGTCCTCGATGCGGGGCCATGTCATGTTGTCGGGAAGCGGGGCGAGTTCGCAGCGGATTCTGGCGGTCCCGCCTGTTTCTATGCCGCCGGCGCCGCAGATCTCGCCGTCGCCCTGGCGAGCGTGCATATCGCCTATGTGGAGGAGCGCGCCGGGCACCTGAATGGGAATATGGACTGAGGCGCCGGCCTTTATCTCCTGGATGTCGAAATTGCCGCCCCACTGCCCTGCCCATCCGTTGGTCCAGCGGGTGTTTGACGGGGCGACGCCCACCACTCCCAGCATGGGTTCGAGGGGAAATTTCAGGTCGTCGCTCCAGTGAACGAGACCGTCGCTTATGGAGACTATCTTCTCGTGATGACCAATGGCGGTCGCGCCCAACCAGCCGGGCATGGCGCCTGTGCTTCCGCGAAACATGGTGAAGCCGAACGGCTCGGTCTGTATGTCCAGGATGTGTACGGTGAGAACCTGGCCGGGTTGCGCGCCATTGACGTAGATCGCGCCGCTGGAGGGGTTGCCGCCTATCAGAACGGATTCCAGCCTTTCCTGATCAGGGTGTCCATCTATCCAGGGGCCGCGGTTCATCTGGGTTGCGACCTCAAACTCTTCGCCCGGGTCGACGAACAGGGTTGGCTCGTTGTCGGGGCCTGTCTCGAAGTAGAGTATGTCCTTTGTGGCGCGCCGCATCAGTCGGCTCCTTTGCCATGTGAGTTCAGGAACGCTCTGGCGCCGTCCATGAACATGTTGGTGGCGCGGGCGGACGTCATTACGTCGTCTGCCATGCGCTTGCCCGCGGCGTGTACGGCGTCGCGCACCTGCGCCTCGAACTCCTTGACGCGCGGATGGTTGGGCTGGCCAGGCAGTCCGAGCGACTGAGCTATATCCTGGGCGCCGGACGCGTAGAGGTCTATGCCATCCACGGCGAGAATATCGGCGATGTTGTCCAGAACCTGTACGTCTTCAAGCTGCGCTATTACGAGTATATTGGCATTCGTATGCTCCATGTATCCAGGCAGTGATTCTACATCCCCGAAATAGGCGCCGCGCCCTGAGCCAAAGCTGCGCAGGCCCCTTGGGACGTAGCGACAGGCGTCGGCGAGTTTCCGCGCTCTCTCGGCGTTGACGATGTGCGGGCCGGTTATTCCCATTATGCCCCTATCCAGGAATCTCAGAATCGTGGGGTGTTCGATGTCGGGCACTCTGGCCATCGGGGTAAGACCGGCCATGTCCGATATTCGGCAGAGGTCGTCCAGAATATCAATGGTAAACGGACCGTGCTCACTGTCGAACGTAACGAACTCGAACCCTGCCCTGCCGCCAAGTTCGATGAGTGTAGTTGACGGAAACGACAGGTTAAGTCCATAAGACATCTGGCCCCGAGCCATGTTGGACACAACGTTATTCACTCTCATCTGATCAGCCACGGCGCGCCTCCTTTTACCTGACCTCGCAAGATTGGGTATATATTCGCTCTTGGATTTGGATGTTGAGCGCATTCTATGAGACTACGGGTCGAGGCACAACACGCGCGAGGTCTCGGCATTATATGGAAGACGCTGGAATCCGGCGCCCGGAGGATAAGGGCGCAGATACGCGCGTGGTTGGGGCGGCTACTATCGTTCTGAGGCATTTCATCTTGGAGCCTGTATCAGTTTGGTCGGAGGATTGGATCACCCCATCCTAACCTTCCCTCATCAAGGAGAAAGGGACTTTTGCCCGAAATGGGCCACCGACTAAATCGTTACAGGTTCTTCATCTTGAGAATTATTGACATGATTGGGGATAACGTGATAATTTTCACAACAGTCTGGAGTGGCGGATATTCGCCCTGTATGTCAACGACTAGATTGACATAGGTTCCCAGCAAACCGAATAGCTTGACACTGAGGCAAGTCAAAAGTGATAATTTTCACAACATTGCCCAGTCAATCGGGAAAAGGCGTCTTGACACTACAATCTGCCCAATGTGATAATTTCTCTCGGTCTGAATCAAGGCGACATCAATAAGCACTGACACGGATAACTTGGCGCGAGACGTATGGATCCTATAACTATAGCCCCCGTTGCGATCGGTCCTGAGAGCTGGAGTGAATTGGGGAGCCTCCTCACCAGCCTCTGGCTTGCGGTACTGTTCGTAGTCTTGTTCGCCTCGAATATGATACTTGGACATATCATGATCCCGTCCTTTGTCATGTCGGGACACATTCCCGCCAAATTCAGCAGGGTACGGCCGGTTTTATATCTACTGGCTATCGTGTGCTTTCTGATTGCGGCATTCTTCATATTCCGCGCAAGTGGGTTCGCCATGGACTCGCTTGACAGAATCTGGCCGGACTATTGGATTTAGCGGCAAGCGAACGGCTACTATCTACGGTTTAGCGACACTCTAGGAATAACAGGATTTGATACCAGGCGATTTTCAGATAAAGAAACCGACAGGCAAGCAGATATTCCTGTTTACTAGTCTTGGAGTAGGCGGTCTGATAACAGCGGTCATCGTGGTCGTGGCGTTGACTTGGATGGTGTCCGCATGGTTTGGGACTCCTATAATACTCAGTTCCGACGAAGGACCCGACCAGCCGATAGACTTTCCGCATACGACACACGTGCAGGACCTTGGACTGGACTGCACTTTCTGTCATCGCGAAGTAACTACATCCGCCCAGGCGACTATACCGCCGGTGAATCTCTGCATGACATGTCACCAGGCGGTTCTAGGGACTTCGGATCAAGCGCAGACTGAAATCAAGAAATTGCGAGACGCGTTCGATGATGGGGACGCGATAGAGTGGGTGCGGGTGCATCGCGTTCCGGACCACGTGCATTTTGTGCATGAAACTCACATTCGCGTTCTTAGCGCCAGAGACGGCATTGAAGAGACGGCTGTATGTTCGACCTGCCACGGGGATGTCGGTTCCATGGAGAAGGTCAAACAAGTGCGAACTTTGAAGATGAGCGACTGTGTGGACTGCCACCGAGACAACGCGGCTCCCACCGACTGCACCACCTGCCATTACTAGAGGCTCGAATATATTATGGGCTTGACCAGACGACAGTTCTTGACACTCACAGGCGGATCGGCGTCCGCGGCGGTTCTATTCGCCGCCTGCGGAGTGCCCGAAGACGAGTTGCTCGTTGAATCGCCTGTCCGAATGCCCGAAGACTTGGTATCCGGACGCGACAACTGGTACGCCACCCTGTGCAGGGCTTGTTCTGAGAGCGAAGGCGTGGTGGTCAGGGTGATGGAAGGTCGCGCGAAGAAGATCGAGGGCAACGTTGACTACCCGATAAACGCAGGCAAGCATAGCGCTCGGTGCGAGGCGAGCCTCCAGGCCTTGTATAATCCTGACAGGATTGGCGGGCCGCTGGTGCGCGCGGGCGAACGCGGCGACGCGCAGTTCGAGGAAATAAGCTGGACGGACGCAATAGGCCGTCTCACGTTCCAGCTTCAGAACCTCCAGTCAAGCCGCCGTCAACAGGGCATGGCGCTGGCGACGGCGCCGGGCGGAGGACACGCGGGACTTGTGGGAAGGCGCTTCGTAGAGAAGTTTGGGGGCAAGTATGTTCCATACGAAACGCTTGAGAGCGCGAACCTGAAGATGGCGGTAAGCGCGGTATTCGGACAGAACCGCATCCCAGATTTTGATATTGGAAACTCCAGTTTCATCTTATCTTTCGGGGCGGACTTCCTAAACACTTGGGGGTCGCCTGTACGGTATTCACGAGGATACGGCAATTTCAGGCAAGGCGACCGAGAGCGCGGAACGCACTATCATGTTGATTCGCGCTTTTCGATGACCGCCGCTAACGCGGACAAGTGGGTTCCTGTCATGCCCGGCATGGAAGGACTTCTAGCCTTGTCCATCGCATACGTCATTATGGAAGACGGGCTTGGCGACGCAAGCGCGGCAGAGGCTCTTACGGGCGGCGACCCTGAAATGCTGGCAGCATTCGCGCCTGAGTTGGTAGCTGGAAAAGTCGGCGTTTCGGCTGAGAAGATTCACGACATAGCGCATGAGTTCGCCGAACATGGTCCTTCGATAGCGATGGGAGGCGGTTCGGCGGGAGCGCATACCAACGGCTTGCTCAATATGACGGCCATATATTCGCTGAATCACTTGGTTGGGAGCGTCGGTCAGCCGGGCGGCGTTATCTTCAATCCCGCCTCTCCCCTTCCCGACATCGAAGATACGTCAGCGGCGACGTTGTCCAATTGGCAGGAAACGATAGCGGATATGCGGGCGGGGCGAGTCAACGCGCTAATCGTGCGTGGAGCGGACCCGTTCTATGGCCTTCCGTCTTCGCTGGACATCAGGGACGCATCCTATGATGTGCCTTTCATCTGCAGTTTCAGCGACATAATGGACGATACGACCGCCATGTCGGATCTGGTATTGCCCCAGCATTCGCCGCTGGAGGACTGGGGAACGGACTCGCCGATGTTTGGGCCTGGATACGAGGTTGTTGGATTCCAGCAGCCCGTGGTGAGGCCATTCTTTGAGAATCGAGGTTCCGAGCTTGGGACACGGAATTTTGCGGATGTGCTGCTCGCGGTCGCTCAGGGATTGAATCTGGATCTGGAGCTTGGCGGCGGCACGTTCAAGGAATCGCTTCAGTCCGAGGCGAGAAAGTTGTTCGAGATGAACCGCGGCTCGGTTAGGGCAAGCGATTTCGGTTCTTTCTGGAACGGAACCCTGCAAAGGGGAGGATGGTGGGATACGGCCGCGCGATCTGGCGACGCTGTAACTCCGCCGCCTAAACTATCTGAATACGAAGAGCCGAAATTTGACGGCGATGACAGGTTTGAGTATTATCTTACGCCGTTCAGCCAGACGGGAATCGGAGAAGGCCAGAGGGCGCATCTGCCTTGGATGCAGGCGACGCCCGACCCTATCACGACCGCGACATGGCGAACATGGATAGAGATAAACTCGCGCCTGGCGGAAGAATTGGACATTCGAGAGGGCGATGTCATCAAGGTGACTTCGCCGAGAGGCTCGATTGAAGCGCTGGCGTATCCGCATCCGGGCGTTCCTCCATACACGGTCTCGATACCATTCGGCCAGGGACATAACGCGGGCGGAAGGTACGCCAAAGACAGGGGCGCGAATGTGTTTTCCATTCTCGCGCCGCTGACCGACAGCGAGTCGGGAGCGTTCGCGTGGGCCGCAACCAAAGTCAACATAGAGAAGACTGACGAATGGGTCAGGGTGCCGAAGTTCGAGAACACGGTTCCGGAGGCGCCCAACGATCATGGTTACATCATTGAAGTCACTCAGGAAGATAGCTAGGAGAAACTCGACCAATGGCTGAAAGCTGGGGGATGATAGTTGACCTCGACAAATGCACTGGCTGTCAAGCCTGCGTGGTCGCGTGTCAGTCAGAGAATAATATCCCCATCAACGAAGAAGAACATTTCAACCAGCGTCGCGCTATCCAGTGGATACGCGTTGAGCGATACTGGGAGGGAGAATTCCCGGACGTAAAGGCGAGGTTCATACCGCTGTTCTGTTCGCACTGCGCGGACGCGCCATGCGAGCCGGTCTGCCCGGTTTACGCCACGTATCACAACAGCGAGGGTCTGAACGTTCAGATATACAACCGTTGCATTGGGACGCGCTTTTGCGCCAACGGCTGTCCTTACCACGCTCGCTTCTTCAATTTCTGGGAGCCTGAATGGCCGGAGAGCCTGACCAATCAGCTTAACCCCGACGTTACCGTCCGCAGCCGCGGCATTATGGAGAAGTGCACCTTCTGCATACAGAGGATACGACGAACTAACCGCAAGGCGGATCAGGATGGGATGGATGTCACAGACGAGTCGCTGGCTAGAGGTCTGAATCCGGCGTGCGTAAACGCCTGTCCTACGGATACGCTTGTATTCGGGGACTTGTTCGAGATGCTTTCGGCGCGGCGTTCGCATGAACGGCTGCCCGAGCCCAAGAACAAGGCGCAGGCGATAGTTAAGAAAGAGTTGGAAGAGGGGCGAGGGTATCGCCTTCTAGAAGAGTTGGGGACAAATCCTTCAGTGATATATCTTCGCAAGGTTGACAAGGAATCTCAGGGGGCGGCGCATCATGGCTAGCAGCGCTCACGCGGCCCCTCATTCGGGCGCTCACGTAGATCCGCGAGTCGCGGTCCCTCCCACTTCACCTGAGGAGACTACTAATTTCCTCATTGGGAAGCATTTGAACATTGGCGACAATTTCTGGAGGGCGGCGTCGGCTTTTGGGGTTCTCGCGATACTCGGCGTGATTGGCTTCGCGATGAGACTGATGGACGGCGTTGGCGACAGGGTCGTCTGGGGATATTACGTGGCGATGTTCAGCTTTATGATCACGACCGCGTCGGCGGCGCCTATGGTGGCGATTGCGCCACGCCTGGCGAACGCGCACTGGCGCAGGCCGATATCCAGGGCGGCGGAGCTATGGAGCGTCGTCGGGCTTCTAAGCCTGCTCTGGTTCATACCCATGCTGTGGATACTGCCGCCGCTCAACGATGGACGCCGGTCGCTCTGGTTCTTCGATATGGCGCACCCGAGCGATGTGCCGTCGTACTCTCCGCATATATGGGCGTCGGCGGCGATACTCGCGCTGGTGGCGACCGGGCTAGCCCTGGTGTGGATGTCGAGCCTGCCAGACTTTGCCTCGCTGGCCAAGCGCGCGCCGGAAGGCTCTCGACATCAGCGGTGGGCGGCATGGATGGCGCGCGGCTGGATAGGCACTTCCAAGCAGTGGTTCATGATGAAGCGCAGATTGGGGATACTCGGCGCGTTCTATTTTATGATGCTGGTATTCGTCCACTTCCTGATAAGCGTGGATTTTTTGATGACGCTGATACCCGGCTGGATAGACGCGCTCTACCCGGTCACTCACGCGGCGAACTCGCTTCAGGCGGCGGCGGCCACTATGGTGCTAACCGCCTGGGTATTGAGAAAGTTCTGCGGATATGAGGATTATATTGGCCTCGACCAGATATGGGGCGTCGGGAAGTTGCTCTTCGCGCTCTCACTGCTCTGGTTCTGGTTCTGGTTCTCGAGTTTCAATGTTTATTGGTATGGAAAGAAGCCCAATGAGCTGGCGGTGCTGGAACTGCTGATTCATGGACCGTATGTGTGGGCGTTCATGGCAGTGTTCATGCTCAATTTCGTGATACCGCTCTGGACGCTGGTATGGAACCCGGTAAGGCACAGCACCTGGGGGCCGCCCATCATCGCGGTATCGGTACTGCTGGGAACGCTCTTGGACAGGATAAGATTGTATGTGGCGGCGTATTCGGTGCCGGGCATCGGAAATTCGAGCTACGACAAGCACGCGATGGAACCGGGCAACGTGCCTGGGACGGTTCTGCCCGAGGTATGGGATGTGTTCATTGTGCTGGGCGCTATCGGCGGCATGATATTGATGTATATGCTGGCGACGAGGTTGTTCCCGATAATGAATATCTGGGAGCAGCGCGAACTCCAATTGTATGACAAGGGACACGTGCCCAATCATCGCGGCTTTGTGCGCGTGATGGGCAAGTCCGAGTAGCGATAATCAGAGAATAGGCGGCCTGAGAAAGGCGATATGCTAGAGCACATACAGCTAGATCAGAAGACGATCAACGACGACCTGCTGGACGGAGTGTTGGGCACCCCCAAGTGGTGGCTGCCTACCGTGATATTCCTGACGATTGTCGTGTTCACAGGGTTGGCCGCGTTCGGCTACATGATGAACAAGGGTCTGGGCGTAACCGGACTCAACAGGCCTGCGCTCTGGGGCTTCTTCCTGGTCAATTTCGTATTCTGGATTGGAATCAGCCACGCGGGGATTATGATCTCGGCGATTTTGAGGCTGACTCAGGCGGAGTGGCGACGTCCGGTAACGCGCGCCGCCGAGGTGATGACTGTCTTTTCGCTGATGGCGGCTCTGCACACGCCGCTGTTCCACGTGGGCAGGCCGTGGCGCGATTTCTGGGTATTCCCATACGACTTCGCGCGCGGCGTCTGGCCGAATGTGCGCTCGCCGTTCGTGTGGGACCCGAGCGCGGTTATGACGTATCTGATCGGCAGTTCGCTGTTTGTGTTCATCGCGCTTATTCCGGACCTGGCGGTCATAAGGGACAGGGCGCAGAATGTCTGGGCGAAGCGCATATACGCGAGTCTGAGCCTTGGGTGGCGCGGCACTCCCAGACAGTGGAAACTGCAGGCGGTGGCGGGCATATTGCTGTCGGCGCTGGTGCTGCCGGTGTTCGTATCGGTGCACTCGATAGTGTCGTGGGACTTCGCGGTGCTGATCGGCGTGGAGGGATGGCACTCGACCATCTTCGCGCCGTACTTCATCATTGGGGCTATCCACTCGGGGGTGTCGGCGGTTGCGATGCTGATGGCGCTCGGGGTGTGGATGTGGAAGCTGGACAAGTACATACGCCCGGATCACTTTGACGCGATAGCGCGTCTGCTGATAGTGGTGGCGACTACGTGGTTCTTCTTCTTCTTCCTGGAGTGGGTGTTCGCGCTGTACACTCTGGAATCGCCCGACATCGTGTTGCGGGAGTTGCAAGTGTTCAACTGGCCGTATTCGGCGCTGTTCTTGGTGTTCCTGATTACGTCGTTCTTCATACCGGTGCCGATGTGGCTGTTCAAGAGTGTGAGGCGGTCGGCGTTCTGGATGCTGATAACGACTATATTGGTGAATATCGGCATGTGGCTGGAGCGGTTCATCATCATCATTCCAAGCTTGGTGCGGCGCCAGCATTTCACGTTTGACTGGGGCACTTATCATCCGAGCCTGGTGGAGATATTGATTGTGGCGGAGACGTTTGCCTTCGTGGCGCTGGGGATGCTCTTGTTTAGCAAGTTCTTCCCGCTGATACCGCTGTTCGACATCAAGGAAGGCATGACGAATAGACGTGAGTTCAAGATCGGGCGTCGCACGATTCCGGCGACGGTCCGGGAGTGAGGTTGACGGGATATGCAGATGCTTGGCAAAAGAAGCGTTTTGGGGCTGTTCGCCGAGGGCGAAGAGGATAAGGCCGCCGACGCGCTGGACGCTCTCCGAGAGGCGGGTTATACGCATTCGGAGTATGAGATATTGACTGGCACGCCCTACCCGGAGGGGACCTTCGGGGAGGAAGAGCCGAAGCATACGCTGTTTCGGTGGCCGCTGATGGGCGCGGCGTGCGGGTTCATCGTGGGACTGGTGCTGACGAGCGGCACGCAGCTTGCCTACCCGCTGGTTACGGGCGGCAAGCCGGTGCTGTCCATTCCGCCGATGTCCATCATCATGTATGAAGGCACGATGCTTGGGGCTATCATCTTCACGGTGATAGGGATTGTCATCGAGTCGCGCTTGCCGCGCCTGTTCATGGGGGCGTATGACGAGCGCATTACCGAGGGGTACATCGGCGTTACGGTGACGACGGATGAGGATCGGGTGGAACGCGCCGAAGAGGTATTGAAAGAGGTTGGAGCCGAGGAAGTAAAGCGCGGCTGGGAGTCCTGAGCGTTGCATCTTCTTACTGACAGGATACGAATGAGCCGCGTCCGACTTGCGGTCGTCGCGCTTGGCTTGCTGGCGCTGGTGTCGGCGGTGGGCTGCTATAACAATAATACGGGCGAGACGGTTATCACGCAGGATATCCATTTCAAGCTGCCGGCGTTCCCGGAGACTGGCTCGAATAAGGTGCAGGTGTTTACGGAGATGCACTATCAGCCGTCGTACCGCTCGCAGGAGGGGCCGCGGATTGACGCGCCGGGCGACGCTGTGCCGATTACGGGCAGAGAGGTGTTGCTGAGGTCGGTGGAGGAGTATCAGGCGCTGGAGAGTCCTGGCGGAGACGCGAGCAACGGAGCGGCGCTGTACGCGATCAATTGCGTGGTGTGCCACGGCGAGGATCTGGGCGGACAGGGCAAGGTGATGACGTACGGGCCGAACATGGCTCCGGCGAATCTGGCGGTTCCCCCGACGGCGGACCGTTCGGACGGGGAACTGTATGGGATCATCAGCTTTGGGGGCAACACTGGCTTTAGCGTGCGAGTGCCGAAGCTGGACGACCCGACATACGACAATGACAGGTGCGTGGGGCAGGCGGCGTGTCCGATGCCGGAGTTTCGCAAGCTGCTGACGGCGCAGGAGCGGTGGGACGTGGTGGCGTATCTGAGGCAGGTACAGGGTCGGTAGTCTCCTTTCTTATATATCGAGTCCAATGATGAGGGGCGCGTCTTGTGGGACGCGCCCCTTTTGGTTTGGTCTTCATAATGTCTGTTTTATGGTTGCGCTGGTGGTCTGCTGGCGATTGCTGATGAGCCGCGCAGGTGGGCTGCAAGTGGCTGGTGGTGGGTATCGTCACCTGCATTGACCTGCATTTTACCTGTTTTAGCTACGGAGAAATTTTTTCTTCGCTCCTGATTGTGGTTGGTCATAGCTTGTGGTTTATGTGTCCGATTTTAGATTGGTTGTTCTGCATGGGGGATATTGTAGCGGACCGGTGGTGCTGGGGGGAAGGGGTGTGCGATGCGCCTCTTATGATGATGCATCAGGGGTTGCTCAACGTACTACTCACAATGCGTTGGTGTATAATGCCAAAAACTTTGAGGTTCGAGGATAGGTTATCCCGTCTTGGAGTTGATGTCGGTCACTGAGGAGTCAATACGTGGATGGCGGATAGCAGTACTAAGAAGACTGGATGTATTGGATGTCTGGTTCTCATAGTGGTCATCGTAATTATATTTGGTGTAATTGGAGAAGTAACAAGGCCGGATGACACTAGCGATCAAAATAATCTTGGATGCTTGATGGATTTCGATTGCTTGGCGAACAACCGGGAGTGGATCCGAAGTGCAGAGAGGGCTTGCGCCGAAGCAGTGGAGCGGCAGGCTCCGTGGGACTACGAGTGGACGAACTCATGGCCGTCTTCCAAATTCCATACCGTTGCCGCTGGCGGAGCGCAGAGCTTCAGGATGATAGGAGATCGAGTAAGATTCCAAAATGGCTTTGGAGCTTGGAGACATATGGAATACACTTGTTGGTACCAGCCCCTGAGAGATAGGGTCGAAACCATAAAGGTGTACTAGACAAATAGTATAGCTCTAAACTAGAACTCTCTGGATCCGATGGAGGTCTGAATATCCAATACAGTAGCATGGTCAGATATTTTCTATTGGTATCAGGAACTGGGGCATGACAGTTTCGAAAAAAGATGACGTACCAATCTTACCTTACGGCTTCAAACATTGTCCGGAATTGGCTCGGGCCGCTACGGCTCAGGAATTGAAATATGCGTCACGACATCGGTGGTTTTACTTTCCCCACAGCTATTCGCATCGGTTGGTCAATGACATTCTTGATTTTTGGGATATCCCAGAAGGGAGTATGATAGCTGATAATTTCGTTGGATCTGGAACAACTCTGCTTACTGCCCGCCAGAGAGGATTATACGCAACTGGTTTTGACTTGTCGCCACTGGCTGTGACTATATCGAATGCGAAGGCAGCCGACTACGAAATTGAAAAACTCAATCAGGGACTTCAGACAATTCTCGACAGTACGACAGATGATGTTCTGCAACCTTCTGATCGCTTGTCGAAAGCCTTCACCCAGCAGGAACTTCGAGAAATATTCATGCTACTCCAACCCATAAGGGGGTTGAGTGAGGAAATACGATAATCTGGGATCGAACGAACATCGTGAATCGGATCGGGATATTCGGCTGGCCGAGCAACTACATAACGATGGGAACGACTTTCGAGTATCTGCTCGATTTCTGGCGACCGCCTAAGTGAGAGCGGAGGAGTGATGCAGACGTACACGAAAGAGTCGTTGAAACAGGCTTTGCTCGATATACGAGAGCTCGGCTGGATTCCGAATCAGAGGCCGGGTAACGACGGCGGGGTGGGGAATACGCTTGAAGGCCTGCTTGGGATAGAGGAGAACAATCTGCCTCTGCCGAATGCCGCCGAGTGGGAGCTCAAGTGCCAGAGGGCGAATACTTCCTCTCTGCAAACGCTGTTTCACATGGAACCGTCGCCTCGGGGAATGAGGATAGTTCCGCAGATTCTTTTGCCTAAGTACGGGTGGCCTCATGCACAAGCGGGTAGCAGGTATCCAGAAGGCGAAATGAGTTTCCGGCAGACGATACACGGGATGAATCCGAGTGATCGGGGATTCATGGTTCAGGTCAATCAGGAAGAGAGGAAGGTCGAGGTGTCGTTCGATTCGGGGGCTGTTGACTCCCGGCACGGCGGTTGGCTGGAGTCTGTGGGGGAACGGGTTGGTCTTGCGGACCTGGACCCAAGACCTTATTGGGGGTTTGACGACCTGTTTCATAAGGCGGGAACGAAGCTACACAATACGTTCTTCGCATTGGCGGACAGGAAGCGGGAAGGTGGGATTGAGTATTTTCACTACTCACGGTTCCTGATACTTGAAGGGTTTCGGATTGAGCGCTTCGTAGGCGCAATCGCTCGCGGGGATGTGCTGATAGATTTCGACGCGCGGACGGGGCATAACCATGGGACTAAGTTCCGGTTGCGGCGGAATAGGTTGGCTGAGTTGTATGAGGGGGTGGAGGAGGTGGGGTGAGATATTAACTATATAGATCAGGTCGTGCGCTGACATTTTAATGGTATATAGCTAGGCCAAGGAATCAGATACTGTTATTAAACTTCTGTGTGAGTACATTCTTGGAGATAGAAGTGGTTAATACTGAGTTGCTTGAAAATAATCCCGTGTCAGGAGACTCTCAGGTTTCTGAACTATGTAAGGGTCATAGTCATCCATCGGTGACATTTGAGAACATCATATTTTCAGACGGAACTGCTATCCACTTGGAACCGGATGATGTTGTGGTTCTAGTCGGGCCGAACAATGCGGGTAAGAGTGTGGCATTACGAGAACTCGAGGCCTACTTTGGTACTGTCGGAGAAAGGATTGTAACTTCGTCTGCCCAGTTGCGGCGTAACGGTACGGCAGAAGGATTTAGAGAGTTCGTAACTCCGCATATTCAGATACGACCTCAAGGGAACTCTCTGTCAATCTCAGGTTACAACTTCTCTACCAGTGCTCAGAGAGTAGAAGATTTCTGGCCAGATCAAATTAATGTGTTTAGTAGCCTGTTCTGTGTACGGATTATGACCGAACAGAGAATATTTGATAGCAACTCAGTCAATTCATTTGATCCTGTAAATGAAATGGCTTCACACCCTATGCACACGCTTTATCTAGACGACAAAATCGAGGATAGGATAGGTGGGTACTTTCGACGTGCCTTTGGCAAAGATCTGATTCTCTATCGCACTGGTGGCAACAGATTACCGCTCTTAGTTGGAGAAAAGATAAAGCCCGCTCCAGGAGAAGATCGTGTCTCGAGCACTTACAGTAAGCGGTTGATTAACTCTACCTTGCAACTAGAGAATCAGGGCGATGGAATGCGGAGCTTTGCAAGTGTAATCCTGCACTTATTAGCTCCTACTACCCCCTCGGTCTTGCTCCTTGATGAACCGGAGGCTTTCCTGCATCCACCCCAAGCTAGTGGTTCAACATTATTGAAATAGACGCTCTGAAAGCCATAGCTTCTTTTGA
>CAZXFX010000036.1:0-30029 GCA_964640295.1 uncultured Dehalococcoidia bacterium
CTCGCGCCGAACTTGCCGAAGAACTTGCCGAGAGTGAACGAACTCGCGCCGAACTTGCCGAAGAACTTGCCGACAGCGAGCGAACCCGCGCCGAACTAGCTGAAGAACGCGCTGAGAGCGAACGACAAGCGCGACTGAAATTGGAGGCCGAACTCCGCAGGCTGATGGAAGAGCGTGAGCAAGACGACGACGAGCGCCCCCCTTCCTGACACACGCTATCCACGCCCCAATGCCACGGCGCCGGCTCCCTTCAAGACGAGCTAGAACGGGTCGAACTCGAGACCCCCAAATAGCGAATGCCAGTCCTCATGCTCGAACCCAGTCGGTCGCCAGACAACTCTAAATTCACCATTCACCGTCATAGGTTGTAGATTTCTACCAACACCCGCGCGCGCTATGCTAGAATTGCCATTCGTGGCCTGAGAGTCGCGCAGACGCTTGACAAACACGGGCCAGCAGATAGAGGCAGCCCCGCTCGTCGTCATAACAGGAGAAATCAGATGGATGTACCTACCCTGAAACTGGACCAGAGAACGCTGACCGGAAAGAAAGTCCGCCGTCTGCGAAGACAGGGCATAATACCCGTCCATGTATATGGAGCGGGAATCGAGCCCGCTAACCTGCAAGTGGACGACCGCACTCTCAACAGGCTGCTTCCTCAAGTCGGTTCTAATATACCCATTTCGGTCGAATACGAGGATCGGGACGAAGAGAATATCTGCTTCGTCCGCGAGGTTCAAAGGCATCCGGTAACCGAAAATATCATCCACGTGGACTTTCTTCGAGTTGATGTGACCCAGACAATCGCAGCCGAAGTTCCCGTAACGCTCGAAGGAACTTCACCCGCCGTGTCGCAAATGGCAGGCACGCTCCTCCAAAACATGCAGTCCCTTTCAATTGAAGCGCTGCCGATGGATATGCCGTCGGAACTAACTGTGGATATTTCCGGCATAATTGATTTCGATGTCGTTCTATCAGTAAGCGACGTGGAGACGCCGGGCAACGTAACGGTCTTGAACAACCCCGAAGATGTAATAGTCCGCGTAGCCCCGCCGAGGCTCGAAGTAGAGTTCGAAGAGGATATGGAAGAAGGTGAAGAGGGCGAAGAAGGCGCCGAGGGCGAAGAGTCTGAAGAAGCCGCGGAAGAGTAGCGACCCGATGAGAAGCTGCGATTAAGGCGACGACGTGACACAGAGACAGACCGCCTCAGGCGACGAATTCGATACCGGACACCTGCTGCTGTGGACGGTTCGAGTGGGCATTTTGCTGGTCATGGCGATGCCGCTCATCATATCGAACGACACGCTGTTTCCGTTCATAGTCGGCAAGGCGATATACGCCAGATCGGTGATAGAGGTCACCTTCGCAATATGGCTGCTGCTCATCTTCTTCTACCCGCGATACAGGCCAGGACGGTCGCTGATAGTGGCGTCGCTGGGCATTTGGCTGCTCGTCTCGCTGATAGCCGGGCTGACAGGCGTGAGCGCGGTGAGAAGCCTGTGGTCAACCTACGAGCGGATGCAGGGTGTAGTTGACCTCGCCCACTGGTTCGTATTCATAGCGATGACGGGTTCCGTCTTTCGCAGCCTGTCCGACTGGCGAACGCTGTTCACCGTCAACCTCATCATCTGCATGATAGTGTCATTCCTGGGAATAAATCAGCACTACGGCATATTCGACACGACGAGCTTCAACGTGCAGACAGCGGACCGCATCGAATCAACGCTCGGCAACGCGACATACGTGGGCGCATATACGATGGTGAACGCGCTGATAGCGCTCAGCCTGATATTCAACTCGCTAAGAGGCCAGACCGGAAACAGGGGCGGAGAGCGAGAGCCAGAGCGACCAACCCCGCAAAGCAGAACGGCTAGGCGGCGGCAAGAAAGAGAGCGGCAGTCCGCCCCCGCCAGGGCGTCTTTCGATTATCTTCCGTGGCTCCAGTCCGTATGGGTACTGTCATTCATGCTCAACCTGTGGGCGCTCTGGCTCACAGGAACGCGCGGCGCGGTAATCGGACTGGGCGCCGCCGCGCTGGTGTTCTCGATTGGATACGCGATATGGGGCAGGGTTAGCGCGGCTCGCATCCTCTCCTACGCGCTGATAGCCGCTGCGATTGCCGCCTTCGCGCTGTTCGGCGTGGTCAGAACGTCCGACGTTCTGGACCCTGTCGTAGAGTCGAACACCATGCTGAACAGAATATCTTCGATAGGACTGGGAGACGCCAGCATAAGCGGTCGCCTGGCGGGCGCCCAGGCGGGAATTCTGGCATTCGCGGAGAAGCCGATACTGGGCTGGGGACCTGAGAATTTCCTGATAGCGTGGGGGAAACACGTTGACGCGGAAGCAGCCGAGCGCGACCGCTTCGACCAGGCGCACAACAAGCTGGTAGAGGAGTTGACGACCAAGGGAACGCTCGGCTTCGTAAGCTATATGCTCGTGTGGGCGGCGATGGCGTGGGCGATGTTCAGATCTGTCCGCAGACGACAGGGCTACGAACAACTCGCCGTCCTGATAATCGCGGCCGCGATGCTCGCGTATTTCGTTCAGAACCTGTTCCTGTTCGACACGCCGGTGACTATCATGCAGTTCGCGCTTTTGGCCGCGTTCGCGGTAGCGCAGGAGTACTGGGCAGGCGAGCGCGACGATGAGAAGACGCAGTCTTGGGCGCCAAAGATGCCCAATGCCTTGAGCGGCAAATTCAGCCTGAGGCCCGTATCGGCGGCGCTGAGTACATCTTGGGGAGCGGTCGGCTTGATGGCGCTTGTATCCGTAGCGGTCATAGCGTCTCTATACGCGATCAACCTGCGCGCATACAACGCGGCCAACGACATTGTGATATTTAGCGGCACAATAAACGACCTTGCATGGGAAGAGCGCCTGACATACGCCGAATCGTCAGTTGACTCGTTCCCGGGGCTGGCGAACTACTCACGCAGGTATGTCATCAATGAGGGCATCGAGAGGCTGTCATCACCGCTTTCGGATGAAGAGTTCTCGGAGATGGTGACGCTGGTGGAGAGCGTTGGCGATGATGCGCTCGACGTAGAACCGGACAACTGGAGAATCATCTCATTGATGATTCACTTCCATCAGAATGCGAGCGAGCGAGACGACGCTTACCTGGCGAAAGCGCGAGAAGGGCTCGAAAAGATGGCGGCAATCGCTCCCAACCTTCCCGACACGCGAACTCTCCTCGAAGCGCAGGACAGCTTGGAAGGAGCCGGCGCGACGCCTTGATCCAGAAGTGGCGGGCCGGCTATCTATCGTCGCCCTGCCACCTCGCGCGCAGCGTGATCAGAACGGACATGACAAGCAGCTTTACGTCCAGCCAGGGAGACATTCGCCTGATGTAGATCGTGTCGTAGCGCAGTTTGTCGCGCGGGCGCGTGGAATAGCGACCATATACCTGCGCGATTCCGGTAAGCCCCGGCCTGACCGCCAGACGCCTCCCGAACTCAGGCCATTCTCTGGTGAATTCCTCAACCAGTTCAGGACGCTCCGGCCTCGGCCCCACCAGGCTGATGTCTCCCTTCCACATATTGATTACCTGCGGAAGTTCGTCGAGCGCCCGGTTTCTAAGGAAACGCCCCACTCGCGTTATTCTGGGGTCATCCTCCTCCGCCCATACCGCCCCCGTGTACTTCTCGGCGTCTGGAATCATGGACCGAAACTTGTAGGCGCGAAATACTCTGCCCCCTTTCCCTACCCGCTCCTGAGTGTAGAAGACGGGGCCGCGGTCGCTCAGCCATATCGCCAGTGGCGCAATAGTCCAGAGCGCTACCCAAACAGGCGCCAGAGCAATGTGAACGAGCGTGAGGACCAGCAGATCGAATGGCCGCTTCCACCAGTCGTGGACATCGTATGAATTCATGTGAAAATGGCCGCCGGATTCTCCAGATTCAGAATTCCATAGCAGGGGCGCTTATCTGAGAACCAGATTGAAGCGCCAAAAGCGAATAGAGACTACCCCAAAGATTCCAAAGCCGCCAGCCTCTTCCGCGACTCTTCCACCCGCGCGCGCGCTATTCGCGCCAGTCGCCTGGAATCGTCTTCGTAGGCGACATCCGGGTTTCGCTCCACCTTGGTAACCCACGCGGACGGCAGTCCAGACGCGCCATGCAGCGCGCCGACCACGCTTCCAACCATCGTGGCAATCGTGTCGGCGTCTCTTCCAAAATTCGCGCTCCATATTATCGCCCGTTCAGGGTCTCCCCCGGACAGGTTCAGTATGGCCAGAGTGGCGGGAATAGTTTCCATCGCGTCCGCCAGCACGGTTCTCTGAAACCGCGCGTAGTAACTCTCGCGGAATAGTTCGTATGAGCCCGACTCGGCAGCCAAATCCAAAGCGGCGGCGATTGCCCGCTTGAGTTCGGTCGCGCTTACCGGCAGAAGATAGCGAGTGGCCGCGTCCACCGCGGTTTCGACAGTCGCGCCCGGCTGAAAGGCTTCCGCAACCGACGCCGCGATAGCGCAGGCGGCGTCGCGACAGTACCCAGATGAGCCATTATGTATGAACGACGCCACGTCCATTGTCTCCAGAACCGCCTGGCGCGGGTCGCAGGCGTTCAGGATGCCCATCGGAGATATGGCCATAGCCGTCGAGGAGCTCTGCATGTTGCCCCATCCCGCGTATGCAGGCAACTCCAGCCCCTGCTCGAATTTATGGACAGCGTTCCGCACAGGGATGAACCAGAGATGCCTGTTCCGCTCCCTGAAGTCTATGAAAGACTGAGCGAAGTGATCCACCGTCGGGTGACCGTCGCTCTTGAATATGGCGTCAATCAACTGGCCCCTGATGGCGGTATCGTCGGTGCCGACTCCTTCGAAATCAGTAACGCCGTCAGGCCCAAACTCTTCGATGATGCGCTCGTAGTGCATTCCTTCAGTGGGCGCGCCCATCGCGTCGCCGATGAGACCCCCAAGAAGGCAGCCATATATCTTGTCAGTTAGCCGGTCTATTGCCATCGGCGTCTCTCCGAATCGCTCACCCGATGTTACAGGCGTCAGGCGGCTGTGGTTGGTCGAATCTCAACAGAACTGTACATATATCCTAACCTTCCTCCATCAAGGTGGAAGGGACTTTTGCCCGAAGTGGGCCACCGACTAAATCGTTACAGGTTCCTGTACATACCTTATCATATGAAAGTGGCCCAGAGTGTGGGCAAACGGTTACCGACCCGACCAGTGGTATATTTGACACCTCTCGCGGCTGCTGGTAACATCGCGCCAGTTATTTAGGCCAACCCAACTCGGTGCGCTGGAAAGTCCAGCGCGAATAGGGAAAGCGGTGAGAATCCGCTGCGGAGGCGCCACTGTAATCGGGTAGCCGCCCCGCTGTAGCCACTGTCCAACTAGGATGGGAAGGCGCGGGACAGGCGACGATCCGAGAGCCAGGAGACCTGCCGGGTAGGGCTGAGTAGCCGCTCTTCGTCTTAGGGAGCGCCTCAGTTTTGCGCCGATTCTCCTCAGAAGAGGAGTTAGGCCAGAGACGATGCGATCCCTGCTACGCGAAAGCGGCGGGGATTTTTCTGTTGCGTACAGCGGATTCCGGGGCGACGAACCTGCGTCCCAACAGAGACAGCCTGGCATCGGGCGGACCGGCTCTGAGTCGTCGCCTGATGAGGCTATGGGCATCACCGGGTCTCGTGAACTCTCCTGTCCTCGTCAGGCTTGGCATTGGGCTTGCATTTCTATTAGCGATAACCTTGGCGCTGGCAATGGTCGCCGCCGCGGTCGGCCCCTACACGATTCCGCCATCCCACATCATGGATATCCTGGCTGAGTGGCTGGGCGCCGGTGAGTCCTCCGCATCCGATACAGAGCGCGCCATAGTGGGTACAATCAGACTGCCCCGAATAGTCCTGGCTATGACAGTTGGAGCGGCGCTCGGTGTCGCCGGAGCGGTAATGCAGGGGCTGTTTAGGAACCCGATGGCCGACCCCGGCATAATCGGCGTCTCCACCGGCGGCGCGCTCGGCGCGGTTATCGCAATTGCGACTGGAGCCCAGGCCGTAATCGCGCTCGCGCTGCCCGCCATGTCATTCGCCGGCGCCACTGCGACGCTCGTGCTGGTTTACTTTGTAGCCTCTATAGGCGGGCGCTTCTCAATGGCCGCTCTTCTACTTGCCGGCGTTGCTATCAGCGCATTCATCGCAGCCATAATCTCCGCGATCATTCTGTTTACCAGCAACCTCCAGGCTCAGAGGGAGATGCTGTTCTGGCTGGCCGGGGGTCTGGACGCGTCAACATGGACCGACGTCCGAATTGCCCTTCCTATAGTCCTGTTCGGAGTAGCGACCACGATTGTACTGGCCCGCGATCTCAACCTGCTCATGGTCAGTGAGGAAGAGGCGCGGTCCCTGGGAGTGCGCGTCGGCCTGACGAGGAACACGCTTCTTCTAGCCACCTCACTGATAACGGGCGCGGCGGTGGCGTTCTCCGGAACCATTGCCTTTGTGGGTCTGATCGTGCCTCATACCCTCCGACTCATCATAGGCGCCGACCACCGGGCGCTTGTGCCTCTGAGCGCCGTGGGCGGCGGCGTATTTCTTCTGGCCGCCGACACGCTCTCAAGGACCGTCATAGATCCCGCAGAGATACCGGTAGGCGTGGTTACCGCCCTGGTAGGGGCCCCGTTCTTCGTGCTGCTCCTCGCGCGAAACAAGGCCCGCGCCTCGATGTTGTAGTTGCCGACCATCAGACTAAAGGATTGGAAATGAACATGAGACTGAACCATATTCTCATAGTCGCGCTGCTCGCCGTAGCCGCGGGCGCGGCGTTCGTCGGCTGTGGCCCGGAGCCGACTCCGACCGAGTCGCCAACCAGCGTCCCGACTGCCGCTCCACCTCCAACACCCGTTCCAGTTCCCCCGACGGCGACGGCAGAGCCACCTCCAACAGTTGTCCCTACGGCGACGCCGGAACCGACAGCAACCCCCGTACCGACGCCGACGGCTATTCCGTATCCGGCCGTTTCAGGTATCGTGGACGTCTCCAACAAGGGCTGGCCGAGGGAGATCGAGACGTCGGACGGCCTTGTGCGTCTGGAGGAGCCTCCGCAGCGCATACTCTCGTATTCACTTGGACACGACGAGATTCTACTCGCCCTCGTCGAGAGAGGACGATTCGCCGCGGTTGGCCCGTTCACAGGCAACCCCGCCTACTCCAACGTGTACGACTTCGTTGTGGGTATGCCGACCTACGAGAAGGGCGTGGAAAATGTGCTGGCAGCCGCTCCCGATCTGGTGATCGTGTCCAAGTACACGGATGCGGACATTGTCAGCCTTATCAAGGAAGCGGGCGTTCCCGTCGTCCGTCCTGCCCTTGAGAGCTCCGCCGAGGGCAACATTCCCAACATCCTGCTGATGGGTTACATGCTGGGCGTGGAGGACAGGGCCCTCGAACTGGTGGCGGAGATAGAGGACAGGCTGGCCCTGGTTGAAGATAGAGTGCCGTCCGCAGGAAGTCCCGAGAGACCCGTCGTGATTGCCGTGACGCGGTACTCGGATTCTATGTACGTCGCCGGGGAAGGTACGACCGAAAGCGGCATAATCGAGACGGCCGGCGGTGTGAACGCGGGAGCGAGAGATGGCCTTTCCGGGCACCAGAAGGTGAGCGTCGAATCCATCGCCGCGATGGACCCAGAGGTAATCCTGATTACTCAGCCGGTAGATTTCGGGGCCGGAGAACTTCGCGACGACTTGCTCGCTCATCCAGCGCTGGCCGACATACAGGCTGTGGTGGATGGCGCGGTGGCGGTGGTTGACTCGCGCCAGTACACAACGCTTTCGCACTGGAACGTGCGCGGCATAGAGGAGACCGCGCTCCTGCTATACCCTGATGAATTCGCCGATGTCGAGTTTACCGACTTCGAGCCATACGCCGGAGAGTAAAGCATGACTGTCGCAGAAGCGACCGGTGTCTCGATTGCCGCAAAGAGCGTCTCGGTCAGACTGGGTGAGACCCTGGCGCTGGACTCCGTATCCTTCGAAACTCGCCCGGGAGAACTCGTCGGGCTGATCGGACCGAACGGTGCCGGCAAGAGTACGCTTCTGCGGGTTCTGGCCGGACTTCTCCAGCCCGATGCCGGGTCTGTGTTCCTCGGGGATACTCTGATTGAACGGATGAATGTGGGAGAGCGGGCGCGTCGGGTCGCGTTCATGCCGCAGCGCGATCAGGCGCATCCGTTCACTGCACTCGAAATGGCGCTCATGGGCAGGTACGCTCACCTGGGCCGCTTCGAACTGGAAGGGCAGCGAGACCGCCGTATTGCGCGTGAAGCAATGGGAAGGACGGAAACATCCATGTTCGAGAATCGACAGTTGGACAGACTTTCCGGAGGGGAGAGACAGCGTGTCGTTCTCGCCCGCGCGCTGGCCCAGCAGGCCGAAGTCATTCTGCTGGACGAGCCATCCTCAAGCTTGGATCTAAGGCGCCGACTCTCCATGATGGAAACTCTGCGATGTGAAATAGAGGCGCGAGGAGTGGCGGTGGTGGCGGCGCTGCACGATATATCGCTGGCCGGACGCTACTGCGACAGAATGGCGCTGCTCTCTGAAGGCGCGATGGTAGTGGAAGGCAGTCCCATCGAGGTGCTCACTCCAGAGCATCTGAGATGCGTATTCGGCGTCGAGGCGTCGGTAAATCTGGATCCACTTACCGGCTGTCCGCAGGTATGGCTTATAGGCCCCTCTCATTGATCTCAATTGTGTGTGAAAGAGCCGGTTGGAGCGGGAAGGGCGCGCGACAGGATTTGGAGTGTAAGACAGATGAGTAAAGAACCGATCACAATGGACCAGGCCATAGACAGCATTCGCCCGTCCGATTCCGCCGCCATGAGGCGCGCCGAGGCAAGACAACTCACCCTGACCAAGCCGCCGGGAAGCCTGGGCAGACTAGAGGAAGTTTCGGTCAGGATGGCCGGAATTTTCGGCACGGAACTGCCTCGCATTCGCGGCAAGGCGGTCATTGTGGCCGCTGCCGACCACGGTGTCGTAGCGCAGGGAGTAACCGGGTACCCGCAGGAAGTAACCGCTCAAATGGTCATGAACTTTCTCAGCAAAGGAGCCGCCGTCAGCGTAATGAGCGAAAGACTCGGGGTCCGCCAGATCATCGTGGATGCGGGTGTCGCTGCAGAGCTCCCCTCACATGACGAACTCCGGCCTCTGAATATCGGACATGGCACCGACGACATCAGCCGTGGTCCCGCCATGTCTCTCGATCAGGCTGAGCGGTGTGTCGAGGTCGGCATAGACCTTGCTGTTGAGGCAATAGAGTCCGGGTCCGACCTCGTCGCCACAGGAGACATGGGTATAGGGAACACGACAGCGTCCAGCGCGATCACAGCCTCAGTCACGGGGAGGCCGCCGGATGAGACCACCGGAGAGGGAACAGGGCGCTCCCCCGATGAGCTTCGCAGCAAGATAGAAGTCGTGCGTACCGCGCTTCGGGTCAATCAACCTGACCCCAGTAACGGTCTCGATCTCCTGTCCAAGGTGGGAGGTTTCGAAATAGGAACGCTGGCTGGTGTGATACTCGGCGCCGCTATGATGCGCAGGGCAGTCGTTCTCGACGGATTCATCTCCGGAGCCGCCGCACTTACGGCTCACGCGCTCTGCCCTGCTTCCCGCGATTACATGATTGCCTCGCACGTATCAGCGGAGCGGGGCCATCGCCTGGCGCTTGCTCACCTGGAACTATCCCCATTACTGGACCTCGGAATGCGTCTTGGAGAAGGCGCCGGGGCCGTTCTGGCGATGCCAATCATAGAAGTTGCGGCCGCGTGCTTATCAGATATGGCGACCTTCGGAGAAGCGGGTGTGTCTGACCGGGAACGCGACGTCGGATAGTTTGGTAGAAAAGCCTGTGAAGAGTTTACGATCCGCCATTGCTTTCCTGACAATTCTGCCGGTCGCGCCAAGCGATGCGACGGGAAAGATGGCGTCCGCCCGCGCATGGTTTCCGGTTGTTGGGCTGATCCTGGGAGGCATCCTCGCTGCTGTCGACCTGATGGTGAGTTCAGTGTCTTCGATAGTCGGGCCAAGTAACGGCGCGATGTCATCTTTGCTTCCTGCGGTCGCGCTGACCGTTACGCTTGTGGTTATGACGCGAGCGCTGCACATAGACGGCTTCATGGACTGCTGCGACGCTTTATTTGGTGGCTTCGACAGGGAGCGGAGACTCCGGATTCTGCGCGATCCACACGTCGGCGCGTTTGCAGTCACGGGCGTGGTCTGCCTTCTTCTTCTCAAGGTCGCCGCAATCACTTCCCTCGCACAATCCGTGAGAGTGTGGATCGTGCTTGTCTTTCCCTGCCTCTCACGCTGGTCCGTGACGCTGGTAATGGAACTGTTCCCGTATGTGAGGAGTCGGGGGATTGGAACATCGTTCCTGGAGGATATGCGTAAGTGGCAGATACTCTTTGCCCTGTTTGTGACGCTGGCCGCAGCATTCACTCTGGCGGGGTTAGCCGGTCTTATCCTCTTTGCCACTGTCAGCCTGACCGCATGGATGGTTGCCGCATGGGCCTCCAGACTGCTCGGCGGTGTCACTGGCGATGTCTATGGCGCCATCGTCGAAATTTCTGAGACGACGATACTTCTGGTAAGCGTCTTTCTCGCGCATGCATTACTGATTTCGGACCGACCGCCGCTCATCTGGCTTCTTGACTGATTCGTGAGGTTACCGCAAATGGAGTGGCATATCTGGCCAGGAGAATGGTATCTCGACGCGGGAGCGCTGCTGATAGCGCTCGCGCTCGACCTGGCCCTCAGAGAAGTTCCCGCGTCAGTCCATCCAGTGGTCTGGACGGGCAAACTGGTGTCCTGGCTGGAAGAGGTCGGCCCTTCCGGCGGCGGACAAGCGGGGGAGTTCGTCTGGGGCGCCTGCTTGGCTCTGATCGTTCCAGGACTGTTTGCAACTCTCGCTTGGGCGATGGCCAACATTCTGAGTAATCTGGGAGCGTTGCCTTACCTGGTTGGGGTTGGCGCGCTGCTGAGTACGACGTTTGCGGTCGGCGGTCTGGCGCGCGCCGCCAGGGGAGTCGAATACTCTATGAATCTGGGAAGGATGGCCGAAGCCAGGGATGGCTTGAGAAGCCTTGTGAGCCGCGATGCCGCCTCGCTCAGCCAACCCCTTATAGCGGCTGCGGCAATAGAGTCGGTGGCCGAGAACACGACCGACAGCTATATCGGCCCATGGCTAGCGTTCGCTGCCTTCGGACTACCGGGCGCATTCGCCTACCGCGCTGTGAACACACTCGACAGCATGATCGGATACAGGGGAAAGTACGAATATCTTGGGAAGGCGTCAGCGAGGCTCGACGATGCCGTCAACCTGATTCCCGCTCGTCTTAGCGCGATGATGATAGTCGTGTCAGGGACACTCTTCGGACTTCCCCGTCGTCGTGGATGGATATGGGCGTGGGCTGGCCGCCGCTTAACCGAAAGCCCAAACGCCGGATGGACGATTGGCGCTATGTCAGGCCTTCTCGGGGTGACTCTGGAGAAGCCGGGACACTATCGCATCGGAGAAGGAATGGCCGGCCCAAGCGCGTCTCACATAGGAGCTTCCACCCGTGTCGCCTACGCTGTCGCCGCAGTTGGAATGGTGGTGTCTTTGGGCGCGCTCGCGCTTCGCGGTTTGGCAGTGGGTTGAGACGATGAACGAAAGCGGCGCACAAGAAAGACCCGTGCACGGCGGACTCAACATCTCGGAGCTGGACTCCCTCGGTCTGCGCCATGACGAAATTATTGACTTTAGCTCTAGCGTGAATCCTATCGGCCCGTCACTGCGCGCTGTCGAAGCTGCCCGCAACGCGGACATCGGCGCCTATCCCGATACAGACTGCGTCAAGCTCAGAGACGCCGTCGGTGAATCCTTTGGCGTGGACCCGAATCGCATACTCGTCGGTAACGGCTCGACAGAGCTTATCCATCTGATAGCGCGGGCGTTTCTCGAAAGCGGGGACACCGCTGGCGTGTTCTCGCCCACTTTTGGTGAATACGAGGCGGCCTGTCGTCTCCAGGGAGTTGCCCCGGTTGCTCTCTCTCCCAGCAGCAGTGGATTCCACTGGGACGTTCAGGCCGCCATTCGCCGAATCACCGGTCTCCGTCCGTCGGTCGTATTTCTTTGTAATCCAAACAACCCAACCGGAATTTATCTCCAAGAGCGGGAGGTAGCGGGAATTGTCGAGGCCCTGCGGGAAGACATCCTGCTGGCGCTTGACGAAGCTTACCTGCCTTTCGTCGAGGAACGCTGGGACTCGCTGAGTCTGCTTACCATGCCCAATGTGGTCCTACTGCGCTCCATGACCAAGGACTACGCCATTACTGGGCTGCGGCTCGGATATATGATTGCCGCCGAAGACGTGATCAAACGAGTGAAGCGTTTCCAATACAGTTGGAGCGTCAACGCGGCCGCTCAGGCCGCCGGCATCGCCGCATTGTCCGACATCGAACACGTCGAAAAGGGACGTGAGGCAGTCCAGGCAGGCAAACAGTTCCTGTCGGACGCGCTCGTCTCTCTGGGGCTCGAATGCCTTCCCTCCGCCGCCAACTTCCTACTGGTCCGCGTTGGGCAGGCATCCGAACTGCGCCTATCGCTCCTGAAACGACACAAGATATGTGTACGGGACTGTGCCTCATTCGGCTTGCCCGAATACATCAGGGTCGGGATAAGGAGTATGGACGATAATCACAAGCTAGTGGAAGCCCTGAGACAGGTTCTCCAGACTCGACGAAGCGAATCAGATGGGAGAATCAAATGGACAAAGAGATGATACTAATTCTCGGTGGAGCGCGTTCCGGCAAGAGCGCGCTGGCTGAACGACTCGCCAGCCAGCGAGAAAGCGCGCTGTTCGTGGCGACCGCCGAAGCTCTTGACGCCGATATGGAGCGACGCATCGCAGCGCACCGCAGTCAGCGCCCATCGCACTGGAGAACGCTGGAAGAGCCAATTCACCTCGCCTCGGCGATCGCATCAACCACGCAGGATTACGACGTATGCTTGCTGGACTGTCTCACCGTCTGGGTCAGCAACCTACTGCTCACAATGGAAAAAGAGCCTGACTGCGAAACGATGATATTGGCAGCTCTCGATGAACTGATCGAAGTTTACGAAAAGTCATCAGCGACATGGATAGTCGTCAGCAACGAAGTGGGACTCGGCATCGTGCCGCCGTATTCGCTTGGACGGACATACAGAGACATTCTCGGAAGAGTCAATCAAGCCCTGGCTGTCCGCGCCGACAGAGTCTATATGACAGTAGCCGGGTTTGCCCTGGATGCAAAGGCCCTCGGGCTTCCAATATCTGAGTGCATCCTGGAACCTGTATCAAGTTAGTCGGCGCGCCACCTTGCGTAAAAGTCCCTTCCACCTTGATGGGGGAAGGCTAGGATGGGGGTGATCCAATCCTCCGACCAAACTGATACAGACTCTGCATCCTGTGAATTCTTGACACGCTCGGCGCCCAATGGTAGATTGAGCTCAGGTTCAGACGCACTTTAATAGTTTCTCAATATCTAACGCGCAGGAACGCAGGGAAGGGAGTGAGATTCTCCCACGGATGCGCCACTGTAATCGGGTAGCTATGCGACATTCGCCACTGGTCTGAGGACTGGGAAGGCGTCGCAAACGCGACGACCCGTAAGTCAGGATACCTGTCCCGCGTGTTGGAAGTTGGCTTCTCGCTGATGGGAGCGCTTCCACGCCCGCAAGTCATCCGGCCAATCACCGGATTTGCAGGCAGCGATGACTCGATACGCTCCGACAACGAAAAGTCGGGGCGTTTTTATTTTGTCGAAAAACCGGACACACAACACTCGATAGCAGGATAGAAGGCAGGCAATTGATCGTATTTCTTACCACGTCGGACACCGACATCCTGACCGTCGAGCGCGCCAGATCCGAACTGCCCTCCGGGCTGGATGACGTCCTCGCCTTCAACCCGCGCTCGCTTGCAGCAGACGACGGCGCCTTTGGGCATTTTCTCAATGAATCCCTGACTGGCAGTACTCTCGTTGTGGCGCGTCTGCTCGGCGGCGACAAGGCGCTGGGTGATAACTTCCCGCGTCTGGAGGCAGTGTGTCGGAGACTCGGAATCCCACTGGTGGCATGTTCCGGCGAGCCGACACGCGACGCGATGTTCGAACGTCGTTCCACCACCCCCGCCGTCGTGGCGCAGACCGCATTCGAGTACCTGAACCACGGCGGAGTCGTGAACACCTGCAGCCTGTTCAGGTTTCTGAGTGACGAGGTACTCGGTACCCACCACGGCTACGAGCCGCCCGCCTCCCTTCCGCAGGACGGCGTGTACCGTCCGGGCAGGCTGGACGCAGCGCCTCTTGATGAATACCGGCGCCTCTACTGCAACGGCGATAGGCCCACCGTGGCGGTTCTGTTCTACCGCGCCCACTGGGTGAGCGGGAACATCGAGTTCGTGGACGCGATGATAGATGCGCTTGAGCGGCGGGGCTGCAACGCTCTGCCTGTGTTCTGCTCCAGTCTCCGAGACGACGACGGCGCGGTTTTCCGAAAGTACCTGACCGACGATGGCGGAAGTTCAGCGGTGGACGTGGTTATATGTACCCAGAGCTTTGCAATGAGTCGCAACAGAGGCCCGACGATCATAGACGACGCGGACGTGAACTGGGACGCGCGCATCCTGGAACGTCTCGACGTACCGATTCTTCAGGCGATAGTATCCACCGAGCCGCAGGCGATGTGGGAGGAGCGCGACATCGGCCTCAGCCCCCTGGACATAGCGATGAACGTTGCGCTGCCCGAACTCGACGGTCGCATCATCACGGTGCCGGTCTCGTTCAAGGAGGCTACGAAGAATGGCGCGGCCGGCGGTGATCTCAGGCGCTACGTTCCAAACATAGAGCAGACCGAGTCCGTAGCCTCGCTCGCGGCCTGGTACGCGCGGCTTTCCCATACCATCGTCTCCGAGCGCAAAGTCGCCATCGTCCTCAGCAACTACCCCACGAAGACGGCCAGGCTGGGCAACGCGGTGGGGCTGGACACGCCCGCGTCTGCGATCAACCTGCTGAACGCGATGCGAGACTCTGGGTACCGCGTGGAGGATGTCCCGGAGGACGGCGATGAACTGATGCGGAGGCTCATCGGGCGCTGCACATACGACGCCGACTTTCTCACGCCGGAGCAGATGCGAAATGCGGAGGGACGGGTGAGCGCGAGCGAGTACGCCGAACAGTTCGCCGCCATCCCGACGGACGTGCAAGACTCGATGAAATCAGACTGGGGCGACCCGCCCGGCGGTGTTTACGTGGACGACGGCCACCTGTTTATGGCAGGTCTGCGAATGGGCAATGTGTTCATTGGGATACAGCCGCCGCGCGGATTCGGAGAGAACCCCATCGCCATATACCACAGTCCCGAACTCATGCCCACACACCATTACGTCGCGTTTTACCGCTGGCTGCGGGACGGCTTCGGCGCGGACGCCATAGTGCATCTGGGCAAACATGGCACTCTGGAGTGGACACCCGGCAAGGGGGTCGGGCTGTCACGTTCGTGCCTGCCGGAGGTGTGTCTGCCTGATATGCCCCACTTCTACCCGTTCATCATCAACAATCCGGGCGAGGGAACCCAGGCGAAACGGCGCAGTCACGCGGTCATCGTGGATCACCTGGTGCCCGCGATGACGACTGCCGATAGCTACGGAGACATAACCAGGTGCGAGCAACTGATGGACGAGTACGCCCGCGCGCAGGGCATGGACCCTCAGAAGCTGCCCATGCTCCGACAGCAGATATGGGAGGTCGTCCAGAAGGCCAGGCTCAATGAAGACCTGGGAGTTGACGAAATTCCGGACGACTTCGACGACTTCATCCTACACATAGACGGCTACATCTGCGAACTGAAGGACGCGCAGATACGGGACGGGCTGCACACTCTCGGAGAGGCCCCGCAGTCGGAGATGTTGATAGGGCTTCTGCTCGCGCTCACAAGGCTGAACAACGGGAGCGTCCCCGGTATTCGACACTCAATAGGCGACGCCCTGGGACTGGACTATCCTGCCCTGCTCAGAGACAGGGGCGCGCCGGTGGACGCCGCGTCTCTGCCAGCCCCGCTTCGTTCCGTGAACAGGCATTCGCCGATACGCAGCGCGGGTGACGTCATTGAGCGTCTGGAAGAAATATCCCATGCGATGTACGAGAGGCTGTTTGAGAATCAATTCGACAGCGCGGGAGCGGAGAGCGTCGCCTCGGAGTTGCTTGGAGATGTTGGAGAAGTGTCCAGCGTCCTGCGCTACGTCTGCGACAGCATCTACCCGGCTCTGACACGGACGACGGAAGAGATAGACGCGCTGCTGCGGGGCTTCGACGGTCGCTTTATATCGCCCGGGCCCGCGGGCGCCCCGACGCGCGGCATGGCGGGTGTGCTCCCGACAGGACGCAACTTCTATTCCATGGACCCGCGCAGCATCCCGTCCGAGACCTCGTGGCAGATAGGCAAGCAGTTGGCGGACTCACTGGTCGAACGCTACACGACCGACGAGGGCGAGTATCCCGAGTCTGTGGGCATCAGCGTGTGGGGAACCTCGGCGATGCGCACCCATGGTGACGACATCGCGCAGATTCTCGCGCTGATAGGCGCCCGACCGACCTGGCAGGAGGAGAGCCGTCGAGTGACCGGGCTGGAGGTGATACCACTCTCGGAACTGGGACGCCCGAGAATAGACGTTACGGTGCGCATCAGCGGTTTCTTCCGAGACGCCTTCCAGAACCTGATTCTGATGATGGACGACGCCTTCCACAAAGTCGCGTCCCTGGATGAACCGGAAGACCGGAATTTCGTCCGCAAGCACTACCTGGCTGAAGTGGCTGAGAAAGTATCGGACGGAGTCAATTCCGAGGAGGCGGAGGCCGAATCGCTGTTCAGGATATTCGGCAGCAGACCGGGCAGCTACGGCGCTGGCATATTGCAGGCGATAGACGACGGAAGCTGGCAGTCGGACGAGGACCTGGCCAGCGTCTATACCGCCTGGGGGTCATACGCTTACGGCAGGCGACACCACGGCGTGAGCGCAGCGCGTGAATTCAGGCGCCGCTTCGCCGCGATTGACGTGGCGACGAAGAACCAGGACAACCGCGAGCACGACATCTTCGACTCCGATGACTATATGCAGTTCCACGGCGGGATGATAGCCACTGTTCGCGCGCTGGCCGGGGAGAACCCGCGGCAGTTCTTCGGAGACTCGTCCGATCCCAGCCTGCTGAGAACGCGCGACCTCAGTGAGGAGGCGCGTCGCGTGTTCAGATCGCGCGTCGTGAACCCCAAGTGGATGGACTCGATGAAGCGGCACGGCTACAAGGGCGCGTTCGAGCTCGCGGCGACCGTGGACTATATATTCGGATACGACGCGACGGCACAGATCATAGACGACTGGATGTACCAGGAAGTTACCGAGAAGTATGCCCTGGACGCGGATATGCAGCGGTTCTTCGAGCAGAGCAACCCCTGGGCGCTGCGCGCCATTGCGGAGCGTCTCATGGAGGCAGCCGACAGGCAGATGTGGGAAGACCCTCCCGAAGAGATTCTGGACGAACTGCGGCGCGTATATCTCAGGACGGAAGCGCTGCTCGAGGAGCGGCAGGAGCAGAGCGCCGGATGACGACCAATCTTTCCAACAATGCACAGGACACGATATTCCCGTTCAGCGCGATTGTCGGGCAGGAGCGTATGAAGCTCGCGCTTATACTGAACGCCATCAATCCTGCTATCGGAGGCGTGCTTATCCGAGGTGAGAAGGGCACCGCCAAGTCCACGGCTGCCAGGTCGCTCGCTGCGCTGCTGCCCGAGATAGAGGTAGTTGCCGGATGCCCGTTTAGCTGCGAATCCTCCGCGCCATTCGAGGACTGCGACTTCTGCGCCACGGGCCGGGGCCGAGTTTCCCAGCGTCAGGCTCGACTAGTGGAACTGCCCGTGAGCGCGACCGAAGAGGCCGTAGTCGGCAAGCTCGACATCGAAGTGGCGATACGCGAGGGACGCCGCAGCTTCGATCCCGGCCTTCTCGCCTCCGCCCATCGCGGCATCCTGTACATAGACGAGGTGAACCTGCTCAACGATCACGTCGTTGACGTGCTGCTCGATTCGGCGGCCATGGGGCGCAACTTCGTGGAGCGGGAGGGCATATCTTTTGCTCATCCCGCCCGTTTCCTGCTGATTGGCACCATGAACCCGGAAGAGGGCGACCTCCGCCCCCAGTTCATTGATCGCTTCGGGCTGGCCGTGGAGATCGAACATATCCGGGACGCCGAACGGCGCGCCGAGGTCGTTCGGCGCCGCATGGCATACGAAAGCGACCCAGGCAGGTTCCGCGAGGCTTGGGCGCGCGAGGAGGAAACGGAACGACGTCGAATCACCAACGCAATGGCGCTGCTGCCCTCCGTGACGCTGGACGACGGCGTTCTCACCTTTATCGCGCGGCTGTGCGCCGAGCGCGAAGTTGACGGCCTTCGCGCCGACATCGTGATATACAAGGCGGCCCAGACACTTGCCGCCTACGAGGAGAGGACGACTGTCACGCCGGAGGACGTGCTGAAGGTGGCGGAGATGGCCCTCTTGCATCGTATGCGCCGCCAGCCCTTCGACGATCCCGAATTCGACAGCGAGCGGCTCAGGGAAATGGGGCGGCAGATAATGGAATCGCAGCAGCAGTGGACTTCCGAACCGTACCTGGGAGACGCTACGCCACCCGAGCCGCCACAGTCAGATGAACAACCCCAGAACGGCATAGATGAGGATGTATTCGGCGCCGGCGATCCCTTCAAGGTGCGCGCGCTGAATTTGGACGCGCTGGACGGCAAACGGCGCGCGAGCCACGGTCGGCGCAGCGCAAGCCGGACAAGTGACCGTCGCGGCAGGCACGTAGGAGCGGAGATACCGCGGAACGGAATTTCGGACCTCGCGCTGGACGCGACGCTGAGCGCGGCATCCCCGTTCCAGGTGAGACGAAGAGCCTACACGAACAACAACCTGGCGCTGAAGCTGGAACCCTGGGACCTGCGAGAGAAGATACGCGAATCGCGCGTGGGCAATCTCGTGATATTCCTCGTGGACTCCAGCGGTTCGATGGGAGCGCGTCAGCGCATGGTGGCCGCGAAGGGCGCGGCGCTCTCGCTGTTGATGGACGCATACCAGCGGCGCGACCGCGTGGCTATGATCGCGTTCCGAGGCACGGCATCGGAGGTTGTATTGCCGCCAACCGACAGTCCCAAGCTCGCTCAGCAGCGACTGGACAACCTGCCCACAGGCGGCAGGACACCGATGGCGCGGGCCCTCGCGGATGCGCATACGCTCATCAGGCAGCAGCGACAACGGAGTCCTGATACCCCTCCCCTGCTTGTCGTGGTGTCCGACTGCCGGGCCAACATCGGTATGCAAAACGGAATGAAGGACTTCGACCCGTTCGAGCAGGCGCTGCGCATCTGCGAGAGCCTGAGACAGGACGAGGTGCAGTCCATAACGCTCGATCCCGCGCCGCGCTCCAACCGTTTCGGACTGGCGCAGCGTATTGCGGACGCGCTCGGCGGCGAATACATACCGCTCGACGAACTCCGCGCCACCACTATCAGCGCCGCCGTCCGGCGCGCTCAACTTCTCGACTCACGCCCGGACTAATAAAGTCATGACAACTAAAATCTGAAAACCAAAAGCAAGGGAGGTCATGCGATGACTACATTGGCAAGAGATACCGGCGATCTGGCGCGCAAGGCTGCGAGCGTCGCTCCGTGGGTCGGCGGCGCGGTGGTCCTGCTGTACGCGATGGGCTACGTTGACGGGAGCGTCCACGCCGCCGCTTTCGTAGGGGACAAGGGCGCCGCGATGAACTATGTCCACGAGTTCTTCCACCACGCCCGGCACGTTGCGCTGATGTGTCACTAGTCCATGTACCGGCGGAAGAATCCGAGCGCCTCTCTACACCTGAGGGCCTGAGCGTTATCAAGGAGGCAGAACGGATCATGCAGAGAATAATTCTACGAGCCGCGCTGGTGGGACTCGCGGCGGGCCTGTATCACAACATCTTCACCGTGCCCATCATAGAGCGAGCCATAGTTATAGAAGAGGAGCGCGCCGCGGCCGCTCTGCCCGCCGGCGCGCAGCCAGAGGATGAGCCGCCGTTAGTCTCTCTGGGGATGCAGCGCGTGGGCATGGCAATCGGAATGGGCATTATCGGGGCCGTCTTCGGCCTGGTGTTCGCCGCGGCTTACGGACTGCTGAGGCTCACGCTGCCTGAGTCCAAACCGGCAGCGATGGCAATTACGGCCGGCCTGCTCGGATTCTGGGCAATCTCGTTCCTGGTCTCGGTGAAATACCCGTTCGTGCCTCCCGGAGTCGGAGCTGAAGAGACGCTGGTTTTCAGGCAGGGGTTTCACCTGCTGTTCTACGCGCTGTCCGCGCTGGGCGTGGCGGGACTGATACTGGCCCTCTACGAGATCAGAGAGAGCGTTCAGTCGGAGTCGAACCGCCAGCGTCTGTACGTCCTCGCGGGGATGGGATACGTCGCATTCCTGCTGCTGATCTTCTGGCTGGTGCCGGGCAACCCGGATCCGGTTCCCGTGCCCGCCGACCTTCTTCTGGAGTTCAACAACGTGTCTCTCATCGGGCACCTGCTGATCTGGGGGCTCATGGCGGTTGGGTTCGCCCACCTGCTCAGGAAGGACCGGTTGTCGGAGCAAGAGTGACACCGAAACGCAGGAGGGAAAATGGCGACCGATACGAAGAGAGAACACCAACCCGTCAAAGGACCGCGCGTCAGGAAAGGGCTGGTCGTCGTCAACACCGGCAACGGCAAGGGGAAGACCACCGCCGCGCTGGGCGTGCTGTTCCGCGCCTGGGGCCGCGACATGCGCGTGAAGATGTTCCAGTTCCTGAAACATACGGGCGCGCGCTTCGGCGAAAAGCGCGCCGCGGAGAAACTGGACATAGCGATCGACGCTCTGGGCGACGGGTTCACCTGGCGCAGCAAGGACATGCAGCGCACCGAGGACTTGGCGCGAGAGCAGTGGGAGATATGCAAGCAGGCCATCCTGTCCGACGAACACGACATCATCATTCTGGACGAGTTTACCTATCCGCTGCACTACGGCTGGGTGCCGGTCGAGGATGCTATCGAGACGCTAAGGCGGAAGCCTCAGATGCTGCACGTAATAATCACCGGCAGATACGCCCCCGAAGAACTGGTGGAGTTCGCCGACCTAGTTACCGAGATGCGAGAGATAAAGCATCCGTACAAGGAGCGGGGCATCAAGGCGCAGCCCGGGCTGGAGTTCTGAGTTTCGGCATGGCGACGGCGGAGACGGCAAGAATAATCGCGCAGGCGTCGGCGCGTGTTCCCGGAAGCTGCGGAGAATTCGCGCAGGGCATGATAGACGGCGACTACTTCCTCGTCAGTTGCCCGGTGGATATATACTCGACGGCGACCGTCTGCCTCTCTCACGGCCGCGGCAGAGTGGACGCTCCGCGGGACGCGCCGAAATCACGACGCGCGGTCCAACTAACACTGGAGCGCTTAGGACGTTTCGACGTGGATGTTAGTCTCACACTGTCCAGTCCGCTGCCGCGCGGCAAGGGCATGGCAAGCAGCACCGCCGATATATCCGCGTCCATCGCCGCCACGACAGCTGCCCTGGGTGAAGAGTCGGCCATGTCTTCGAGTGAAATAGCTCGAACAGCTTTGCTCATAGAGCCCAGCGACGGTGTAATGCTGCCGGGCATAGCCAGGTTCGACCACAGACAGGGCAAAGTGGCGGAAACCCTTGGCCTGATTCCACCCATGCGAGTCGTGGCCCTCGACTTCGGCGGATCGGTTGATACTCTTGAGTTCAACAGCGTGAACAGGGGAGATGCGCTCCGACATCTTCAATCAACATTCGAGGAGGCGCTGGCGCTCATAACCCACGGCATCGAGAGTGGACGCGCTGACGAAATAGCGTCGGGCGCGACACTCAGCACGGTCTCTAATCAGAAGTTTCTTTACAAGCCGCAGTTGGACGCGGTCCTTAGCCTCTCGGACGACGTGGGCGCGCTCGGAGTCAATGTCGCGCATAGCGGCGCTGTCCTCGGAATGCTGTTCGGCGACGACCCGGAACGCACACGACTCGCGGCCTCACGGGCTTGGCGCGACCTGCCCGGTCTCCGATATGCCTACGACCGGCGCATAGTGGATGGGGGCATCCTGCCAGGAGAGGCATCATCGAACATCGAGGAGAGCCAATAGTGGCGACCATAACCATCGTAGGCATCGGACCCGGGGATCCCGACCTGCTCACGCTGAAAGCAAGGGACGCAATTCGGGACGCTGACTACGTAGCCGGGTTTGAGACTGTGCTCGGTCCTGTGCGTCGCTGGATACGCGGGGAAGCGCTGCCCATGCGCTACCGCGACCAGGAAGAGGCGCTGGAACGGCTCACGACACACGCAGAAGCGGGCAAGCGATGTGTCGTGTGCGCCTGGGGCGACCTGAATTTCTCTGCCAGAGAGCTGCTGGATCGTGTGCGGCGACGCGCCGACGTCGAGCTTATCCCCGGGATAAGTTCCGTACAGGTAGCGCGCGCGCGGCTGGGATTGTCCATGGAGACTTCCATGTTCATCACGCTTCACGCCCGAGACGGGCACGAAGAGGGCCTGGCGGAACTTGCGGATGCGCTCAAGGTCCACAAGCGCAATCTCATCGTCTTGCCGAGACCCTTCGACCTGATGCCCGCTGCCATCGCCGGGTTTCTAAAAGAGCGTGGCATAGCCCCCGAAACGCCGCTGTACGCGATGCAGCGACTGTCATTGCCGGGAGAGATGATCAGCGAGTGGACACTCTCGTCCTTGGCTGCCGAAGAGGCTGAGTTCAGCGATCTGACCATCCTGGTCTTCCCCGTGCGAGAGTAGAGTTTGATGCGCCAGAATTCAGGTGTTATTCCCCACATGCCGTGTACGACCACACACAGGGATGGCTTCCCCGTACACGCGGGGATAGACCTCTCGCGCCGGCGCTCTCATGGGGTACAGGCGTCGGCTTCCACTAAGTCCAGCAGATCCACCATTCTGGCAACGAACTCGCCGCTCATCTTCGGTATGCGCCACTCCTTCTTACGCCAGGGCTTGAGTTCGTTAGAGTGGACAAGCCAAAAAAGCTAAATTAGCTATGAAACGTGGTCGGGGTGGGCGGGATCGAACCGCCGACCTCCTGTTCCCAAAACAGGCGCGCTACCGCTGCGCCACACCCCGATTCTAACCGCGTGACTAAAGATTACAGGTTTTGCGAGTTGCGGGTAAAGGTCAAGCCATGCTGGGAGCGCGTTGAGCGCGCCACCCGGAAGACTGCTCGTAGGCGTGGGCGACTCGGAACAGGTCGGCCTCTGAGAATGGACGACCTATTATCTGCAATCCAATCGGCAGTCCGGACTGGGTAAATCCGCACGGAATGGATATAGCGGGCAGACCCGCGAGCGCGGCAGGGCTGGTATATCGCCGCCGCGTCAGATCCAGTTTCCCCTGATAGTAGCCGCCGGGCGAGCCGGTAGAGCGCGCTATCGGCGGCGCGGGCGTCGGGCTGGAAGGCAGTACGATGAAGTCGCTCTCTTCCAGCGCCCTCATCATCTCTTCCCTGACCAGCGTTCTTCCGCGCAAACCCCTGAGATATACATGCGACGGGGTAATGGCGGCGGACTCGAGTCTCGTCCGTGTATTCCAGTCATACAGGTGAGCGCGAGACTTCAGCCAGTCCATGTGGAACGTCGCCGAATCCACGTCGGCGGTCGCCAGAAACACAGCTCCGCTCCGCGCCAGCATAGGCATGTCGGCGTATTCGACGTCCGCCCCAATCTCCGCCAGATGGTCCGCGGCGGACGAGACAGATTCTCTGACCTCGCTATTCAGTCCGTCGAAATCCATCGCCTCGCGCGGCAGCGCGACTCGCGCGCCGGCGGGCCAATCCCCCAACGAGGCTGAGTAGTCAGGCACGGGTTCGGACACGGAAGAAGCGTCTCTTTCATCATGGCCGGCGATGGCCTGCAACATGATGGCGCAGTCCTCGACGGTATGAGTCATCGGCCCCACGGTGTCCAGGCTCCAACTCATAGGTATCACTCCGTGCCGAGTGACCCTGCCGTATGTCGGGCGAAGCCCAACTATCCCACAGAACGCGCTTGGCCCCCTGATGGAACCGCCCGTGTCGGAACCAAGAGAGCCGGCGCACAGGCCGCCTGCGACCGCTACCGCGGACCCGCTGCTCGACCCGCCCGCCGAATTGTCGGTGTTCCATGGATTGCGCGGCGTTCCGTATGGATGCCCGATAGTGCCGCCAATTGCGAACTCGCTCAGGTTCAGCTTTCCGAGCAGGACAGACCCTGCCGCGGCCAAGCGCTCGACGATGGTGGAATCGTAATCGGGAACGTGGTCGGCGAGAACGCGCGACCCCGCGCTGGTCAGAACGCCCTTGGTATAGATGATGTCCTTGACGGCGACCGGGATTCCGTGCAGTTTGCCTCGGTAGTCTCCGTTTGCGATGTCCGATTCGGCCCTGGCCGCTTGCGCGAGCGCAGAGTCGGCCATCACGCTTATGTACGCGCCCAGTCGGCGGTTCAACCGGTCTATCCTGTCGAGGTAAGCGCGGGTTAGTTCCAGCGGAGACAGGCTGCGGGACTCGATGAGTTGGGAGGCCTCGGCGATTGTGAGCAGATGAAGGTTCTGGTCGCTCATCGGTTACCCCTCCTCCTCGACAGAAAATATATGAGCCGGCTCAACCGACATTAGATCCTCTTCCGGTATATCGTCCAGTTCAGCGATTATCCCGGAGAGCCTCGACGCGATGGTTTTTGCCCTGGTTTTCTCGATTTTCAATCCTACGATCTTGCCCAATACCTGTACGCCTTCTACGCTCAATTCATTCATGGCTATCTCTTTAGGGAATAATTTGGCGACTTCATTCTAACACGTCTATGAACATCGCTGGCCAGTCCATCAATGTGAGTATTCTCAGTAAGCGCTGATTTATGAAAGCTCGAATACCCATACGCGCTAAGAACACCTCAATGTAAACGGAGGCTCCCGAATGGACTGACCTTCCGGGATGTCAGTCGGGCCGCTTTTTGCCCGTCTTGCGCTCATACAACTCCCACGTGTTGTCGTTGAACGGATAGTATTTGCCGGGCGAGATATTCTCTATCTCCAGTTGCTCCTTCACTATGTCCTCGACTTCTTCGCGCTGACGCGCGATGCGAATCACCTCATCAACTTCTGAGCGCGGCACTATCACAACGCCATCGTCGTCTCCAACCACCGCGTCGCCCGGCCTGACCAGGACGCCGCCGCACTGAATGGCGTCGTTGACCTGCCAGGGCCAGAACTCGGCAGGCCCCTGCTTGGCGGTGGTGGAGGCCGAGAACACGGGGAAGCCGTACTCCTTCAGCGCGACGCTGTCTCGAACGGAGCCGTCCGTGACCAGCCCGCCAACGCCTCTCTGCATGAGGCGAAAGAACTTGATGTCTCCGCCAATAGAACTGTATGTCCATCCCATCGCGTCAACCACCAGCGCCTCGCCCGGCCCGCACAGTTCGATTGCTACGTACTCGGCGGACTGATCGCCCTTCGGCTTGTCGGCGGCCAGATCGGGACGGTGCGGCACGAATCTCAGAGTAACCGCGCGTCCAGCCATCTTCTGCCCCAAGCTAAGCGGGCGCGCCCCTTCTATGTAGCTCTGCGGCCAGTTCTTCACCCAGAGCGCGTCAATCAAAGTCTGGGTCGGAATTCCCTTGAGGATTTCCAGCGTTTCATCGGAAATGGGCGTCATACCAGTCAACTTACTACTCCTGCGCGGGTCACCTCACGATAGCCTGATTATATCCGAGCGCTTTCCCCGATTGCCATTATATCCGCGCGACAGTAAAATCATGTCGCTTACAAGTCCAAATCTCAATAAGCTTGAATTTCAACGAGCCGCGAAAGGAAGTCGAATGTCCAAAATAGAAGCGAGACTTGAAGAACTGGGCGTCAAACTGCCGGACGGCGCGCCGCCGCCCATAGCCAACTACGTTCCCGGCGTCCGCGTCGGAAACCTGATATTCCTGTCCGGTCTCGGACCCGCCGAGCGAGCGGACGGCTCGGCGCCGACCGGCAAGGTGGGACGCGATCTGACTCAGGAAGAAGGGTACGAAGCGGCGCGGCTGACAGGCATAAACATACTGGCTCGCATGAGAGGCGAAGCGGGCGGCCTGGACAACGTCAAGCAGGTGGTCAAACTGCTGGGAATGGTAAACTGCGACCCTGAATTCAACCAGCAGCCCGCTGTCGTGAATGGCTGCTCCGACCTGTTCGTGGAAGTGTTCGGAGACGCCGGACGCCACGCTCGCTCAGCTGTGGGAATGGCGTCTCTCCCCAACGACATCCCGGTTGAGATAGAGGTCGTCATCGAAGTGTTCGAGTAGCTACGCGAGCACCTGCATCGAATAGCGCGAGCGCATCAAGCTCCCTTGCGCGAAGCGATTCAGGTTCATCTCGGATATGTCCAGGCTCGTCGCCTCTCCTTGGGTGATGAGCTCGGACATGACCACGCCTATCATGGGCGACAGTTTGAACCCATGACCGCTGAAACCCACTGCAATGTAAAGCCCGTCTATCCCATCCACCTCGTCCAGAACCGGGTGCCAGTCGGGGGTCGTGGTGAACAACCCGCTCCAGCCCCCTCTGAACAGCGCCTGGGCCATGTCGGGCATTCGCATTGTCAGCTTCTCGAACGTCGCCTCGACCATCGGCATGTCAACGCCTTGGTTGAATGTGTCGGGCGACGCCTCCTCGTCTTCGCCAACGCCTATCAGCGTCAGATTTCCCGCGTCCGGGCGCGGCGACATGTCATTTACCACGTCCCCGATTATCGGGTGTTCAGGCACCAAGTCCTGCGGCCTGCGCAGCATGATCACCTGGTGCCGAATCGGACGCAGCGGTACATCCACCCCAATCGAGGCAAGCAGGGGGCCCGACCAGGGGCCGGCCGCCACCACCGCTATTGGCGTCTCTATGCGTCCACCCTCGGTTAGAACGGCGGTCACCCGGTTCGCGGTTATCTCGATTCCGACAGCAGGCGACTCGGACAGTATCCGCGCCCCCTTGTCCCGAGCGGCATTGGCGTAGCCGGTGGTGACAGAATACGGGTCGGCGTAGCCGGATTCAGGCTCGTAAGCAAAAGACTCGCCGTCGTAAACGCGCACCATCGGAGCTATTTCCTGGACATCCTCGGCGGTCACCGCGGACGTGTCCACGCCCGCCGCGCGCTGCATGGCGACATTCTCGAGCATCGCGGCTCGGTCTTCAGGACCGACTATCACGAAGTAGCCTGTCTTGGTGTATCCGGACGGCATTCCGGTCAGCTCCTGAAAATCTCTGAAGATGGCGAGGCTGTCCCAGGCGAGACGGGTCGTCACTTCATTGGAATAGTGCATCCTGAGTATCGCCTGCGACCTTCCGGTCGAGCCTGACCCAAGAACGTCCCGCTCCAACAGAACCGTGTCCGTGACTCCGCGTTCGGCAAGGTTATACAAGATTCCGCAACCCATCACGCCGCCGCCAATGATTACCGCTTCTGCCATCTGAACGCCTCTCCTGCCCTCTATTCGCCTCGCAGGCGGCGCATCTCCGCCGCCATCTCCGCCATACGCGCTTCCGCATACTCCGCGCGATATTCCGCCGTCTCTGCCCGCGCCGCCATCTCCTCCATGCTCTGAAGCCACACGCCGGAAGCAGGATCGTAGAAGCGCAGCCGTCCGCCGTCCCAATGCAGATCCAGGTTCAGCGCGGGGCTGTGCGCCCACACCCTTCCGTCCCGCTCCGATTTCATCTCAAAGCGGCTGTACTCTCCCCCGTCCAGATACAGTCCAGCCAGCGGCTCGCCATAGTGGTCGCCGCCGCTCGGATCGAACAGCCAGTATTCACCAACTCCAAGACGAGCGTACAGGTCTCGCTTTTCTCCCAAGTCATTCGAGGCCGTGCTGGGAGAGCCTATTTCCAGTACGAAGTCGGGAGCCTTGCCCACTTCCCACACGCGATAAGTGTTGAATCTCTCTATCGAATCCATACTAATATCCAAGGCGACATAGCAGTCTGGAGATATCCAGCTATAGGGGTCGCCTTCCACGTAATAGATGAACGTATCGCCGCTCACCGCCACGCGGGGGTCGTCCTTGAAGAACAACTGCAGGATTGAAATTATCTCCATGAAGTACTTTAGTTGATATAACCCGTCAGGCAATGGCATACCGTCCGCTTCGGGATAGATGATTTCGAACTCGGGGATTTCTTTCGCGGCCAAGACCGCGCGCCTGGCAAACATCGCGCTTGCTCCTCCACTTTGGTTCGGACAGCATACTACACGTTGAACAGAAAGTGCATGACGTCTCCGTCCTCGACAATATATGTCTTGCCTTCCTGCCTGAGCGCTCCCTGTCTGCGCGCCTCCGCCTCGCTGCCGCACTTCACCATGTCCGGATAGGCTATCACTTCAGCCCTGATGAATCCGCGCGCCATGTCTGTATGAATCTTGCCTGCCGCCTCCACAGCGTCGTCGCCGCGCGTCACCGTCCACGCCCGCACCTCTTTGGGTCCGCACGTAAAGAACGTAAGTTGATCCAAAGCTGCGTATGACAGGCGCACCATCCTGTCGAGCCCTGATTCGCCCGCACCGAGCGATTCTCTGAACTCTTCTTCGTCCTCAGGCTCCATCTGCGCCAATTCCATCTCCAGCTTGCCGAACAGCGCCGAGTATAAGACGCCCTCCGAGGCGACCTCGCTTTCCAGTCGCGCCAGAATCTCGCCCGCTTCGTCCGCCTGGTCTTCCATCGCGTTGACAACCGCTATTACGGGTTTCGCGGTAAGAAACTGGAATTCATTTACGCGCCGCGCCTCTTCGCCGTTCAGCGACTGATTCCTGATTGGCGAGCCATCTTCCAAGCGCTCTTTCAGTCTGGCGATGAGCGCTTGCTCGCGCAGCATTACGTCTCTATCCCCGCCCCTGGCTCCCTTGAAGTTCTTGTCTATTCGCTGCAATCTGCGCTCGAGTATTTCGAGGTCGGCGAAGGTAAGTTCGTAGAGCATCGTCTCGATGTCTCGAAATGCGTCAACGCCGTCGCCGCCATCCGGCACCGACGGGTCCTCGAATGCCCTGGCGACAATTACGAGCGCGTCCGCGGACTGTATGCGATTCAGGTATTCGCCCGAAATCCCCCTCGTCTGCCCAAGACCGTCGGGAGCCGCCGGCAGGTCAACATATATAACCTCGGCGTGGGTGGTCTTTTGCGGGCGAAACAGCGAGCCAAGCTTGTAGAGCCTGGGGTCTGGCACTTTGGCGACGCCGATATTCGGTCTTGCCGACGACGAGTAGCCCGCGACTTGCGCCGTCCCTCTCGTCGCGGCGTTGAAGATAGTCGTCTTGCCGCTGAAGGGCAGCCCAATTATAGCTATTTCCATATTAGCGGTCGTTTTCCATCCATCAGCTATTAGCGATCAGTCGTCCAGCCTGCGAGACTCGCCGTCTATCACAGTCGCCCCATCCTCCGGCTTGTAACGCCCCTTTGAATCTCCCTGGCGTCCCGCGACCTCCATGAGAACGTCGCGCGGGGAGAGCAGAATGAAGAGAAGGCCGGATATGATAAGGACCAGCAGGTCGTCTATTCTGCCCCACAGACCCAGAAAATCCAAATCCAGCGGCACAATGGTATAGACGATGGCGGCGGGTATGAGAAGCTTTAACCTGAACGGAACGCGGCTATCCATCATAAGGCGCATTATCAAGCGCGGTATCCCGGTCATCGAAAGCAGGGACAATAGTAACCGCATCGTATTCCACGCCTCCTTGAAGTCTCACATTGATTATAGTACGAGGAACGACGAGTGGACAAATCCAAACCGCGTCGCGAACCTGTAACGGCGCTCCATCTCGGTCAAAAAATCCCTTCCACCTCGATGGGCTGAGAGGGGTAGGTAAAGTCTAAAAAGGGTATGAGAACTTGGAAAGCGCAT
>CAZXFX010000037.1:0-29947 GCA_964640295.1 uncultured Dehalococcoidia bacterium
GAGAGGGGTAGGTATTGAGGACAATCACCCCCATCCTAGCCTTCCCCCATCGAAGGTGGAAGGGATTTTTTCGGTTGGTTAGAGCGTTTGCCTACCCCTGTGAGCCCGTCAAGGTGGAGGGGGTTTTTGCGCGAGATGAAGCGCCGACAGAATCGTTACAGGTTCCGACGTTTTCATATATCTTGACAGTCAGCGCTTCTCTATATACTATGAGGCCATTCCCAAGCCGTTTTGTTGGCTTGGATTAAAAATTTCAAGGAAGGTGAGTCGCATGGAATTCGTAATTACGCTTCTCGCCGTCTTGATTGGCCTATCGGTAGGAAGCGGAGCCGGCTACTATGGCCGCAGGCTGGTGTCCGCGAAACGAATTGACAGCGCTCGCGAAGAAGCCGAGCGTATATTGGAAGAGGCGCGGGAGCAGAACCGAACGACCATAATAGAGGCTAAGGAAGAGTCTCTGAGGCTGCGTTCGGAGTGGGAATCCGAGTTGCGAGAGCAGCGTTCCGAGCTGAAGAGAACGGAGCGCAGGCTTGGCAATCGGGAAGAAAATCTCGAAAAACGGTCTAATAACCTAGACCGCCGTGAGCGTAGAATTTCCAAGAATGAGAGACGGGCGGAGGAGGTTCAGGCGGAGCTTGAAGATCTCAAGCAGCAGGAATTGGCCAGGATCGAAGAGATTGCTGAGATGACTCAGTCTGAGGCGGAGACGACGCTTATGCGTCACGCCGAAGAGGAGATACAGCACGAGATAGCCAAACGTTACAGAGATTTTGAAATACAGGCTCAGGAGGACGCCCACGCGGTGTCTGTGAGAATCTTGGCTACCTCGATTCAGCGGATGTCGGCGGATGTCGTATCTGAGATGACCGTTACATCCGTTCCACTTCCCAGCGACGACATGAAAGGTCGTCTGATAGGCCGCGAAGGACGGAATATAAGAGCGATAGAAAAGAGTACGGGCGTTGACCTGATAATTGACGACACGCCAGAGTCGGTCACTCTGTCGTGCTTCGATCCTGTCAGGCGCGAAGTGGCTCGTTTGGCTGTGTCCAAGTTGATCGCGGACGGGAGAATTCACCCTGCGCGTATAGAGGACATGGTGAAACGGGCGGAAAAAGATGTGCAGACGACAATTTGGAAGGCGGGCGAGGAGGCGGTTTTCGACGTGGGCGTCCGAGGGCTGAACCCGGAAATCATCAAGCTGCTGGGGCAACTCAAGTTCAGGTACAGCTATGGGGAGAACGTGCTGCAACACTCTCTTGAGGTGGCGCACATCTCCGCGATGATTGCGTCGGAAATTGGCGCTAATGTGAAAGTGGCCAAGATTGGCGGGTTGCTTCACGATATTGGCAAGGCGTTGTCCCACGAAGTCGAGGGGCCTCACGCGGAAATAGGCGCTGAGATTGCCAACAAGTACAATGTTTCGCATCGAATATGCGCCTGCATCGCTGAGCATCACGACGACATGATGAGTTCCCCGGAGGCGTTCATCGTCGCGGCGGCGGACGCCATTAGCGCGGCTCGCCCGGGCGCGCGTCGAGATACGGTAGAGAACTATATGAAGCGTCTCAGAGACCTCGAGCGGGTCGCGGGCGACTTCGACGGGGTCGAGCGCTGCTTCGCCATACAGGCGGGCCGCGAAGTTCGCGTCATGGTCAAGCCCGATTCCATAGATGACGTTATGGCGGGGAAGATGGCGCGCGACATTGTGAAGAGCATCGAGAAGAACCTGGCTTATCCTGGCCAGATCAAGGTGATGGTCATTCGCGAGAGCAGACAGGTAGAATACGCCAGATAGAGAGTGGATTTCCGGATCGTACCGAATCGAAATTTTAAGCAGCGGCAACGGGTTACCGTGCCGCTGCTTATCTTTGATATAGAGGAATGAAAACCTATGTCAGTCGAAGTGGATTTGCATCTTCACACGCGAGCGTCGGACGGCGTTTTGTCGCCGGCGGACCTCACCCGCCTGTGCGCGGAGCGGGGCCTGAAGATTATTGCCATAAGCGACCATGACACCACTGAGGGACTGGCAGAGGCTCACGAGACAGCCAGGGAGTATCCGAACCTCGAGATAATTCCCGCTATCGAACTGAGCACTGACGTGCCGGGTTCGGAGATACACATACTGGGATATTTCATTGACGTCGGCGACGTCTCGTTTCAGCGTATTTTGAAGAGGTTTAGAGATGGACGCTATGAACGCGGCAGGCTGATGGTGGAAAAGCTGGTCGAGCTGGGGTACTCGATAACGTGGGAGCGCGTGCGTGAGATTGGTGATGACGCGGCGATAGGCAGGCCGCACATAGCGGCGGCGATGGTGGAGGCAGGGCATTTCAAATACCCCAGGGAAGTATTCGATTCACTGATAGGCAGGAACGGTCTCGCATACGTAGAGCGGGCCAAGCTGACTCCGGAGGACGCGATAGGAATGCTGCGCGACAACGGAGCGGTTCCGGTAATGGCGCATCCCACATACTCGGCTGTCAAGTCTGACAGGGGGGATGTCCAGAGCCTGGAAGAGACACTTGCGCTTCTCCAGGCGCGAGGGCTTATGGGCGTCGAGGTTTTCTACGGGGACTACACGCCGGAGCAAGTAGAGTATCTCAAGGGCATTGCGGACAATCTGGGGTTGATTCCTTGCGGAGGCAGCGACTATCACGGCTCGGGAAATCCGGGAGAGCCGGAACCGGGGAGCGTGGGGCCTCCGATGCAGACGGTGGAGCGCATAAGAGAAGCGCGCCGCGCCGCGCGAGACGTTCTCGCGCTCGGCGACTAGCGAGTCCAAGCAGCGGCGGGCGCCATGCTAGAGACGGCTATCCTCATTCTCGGAGCGTACCTGCTGGGTTCCATTCCCAGCGGTTACATAATAGGAAAGTTGCGGGCCGGGATAGATATAAGGGAATATGGCTCTGGCAATGTGGGCGCGTCCAACGTAATCGCTCACGTGGGCAGAATGACGGGCATAGCTCAGGGGCTTCTATTCGACGGCATTTTGAAGGGTTACGCGCCAATAATGCTGGGCCGACACGCGCTGGAGGTTGATCTTTGGGCGCAGTGCGCGGTGGGAATCGCCGCGATTTTGGGGCACAACTGGTCGCCATTCATAGGATTCACGGGCGGGCGCGGAGTGGCCACATCCATGGCGGTTACGCTGGCGCTCGACTTCTGGATAGAGATGTTCGCAATGGGCGTGGTTTCGGCGGTTGGAATCCTGTTCATCGCGCGCGACACAGGTTTCTGGACTTTCGTATCCATATTGGCGTTTCCGATAATAGCGGTGGCCCTGGCGACCGCCGCTTCCGCGTCGCCTGACAGTTTTTCGTTTGCGGGCGGTTTGGTGGATAAGCCGCAAGAGTTCATACTGGGGTCAGTGTGTGTCAGCGCGGTTCTGTTATTAAAGCGCCTGACAGCCAACTGGGAGAGTCCATCGAAGGAATATGGCTTTGTGAGGGTGATGATGTACAGGCTGCTGTGGGACAGGGACGTTCCTCGCAAGGTAGAATGGACTGGGCGGAGACCGATTTGAGGATTATTGGCGATGGCGTATTGCAAGCGGCATAAGGATGTGGAGACGAGCGTATCGTGCGCGCGCTGCGGCGACTCTATATGTCCGAGCTGCATGGTTCATGCGCCGGTGGGGGTGCGCTGTCTGGATTGCGCCCGCGCGAGGCCGCTGCCGACATTCGATGTTTCCACTTCCTTTCTCTTTCGGGCTATCGGAGCGGGTCTGGCGGTATCCATACTTGGCGCGGGAGTCATAACCGGGGTGGTCTGGTTCTTTCCATTACCCTATATATCCACCATATTGATAGGCGCGCTGGGGTTTGGAATAGGCGAAACTATTAGCCTTGTGACAAATCGGAAGCGTGGAACGCGCCTGAAACTGGTATCAGGGTTGTGTATGCTGGTAGGATTTACTGCGATTACCTGGGCGACCGGGGTAACCCTCGCGCCGATCAACTTGATAGCCGGCGCCGTAGGGTTCTACCTGGCGATCAGCAAATTCTGAAAATCAGACAGCGTTACTTCTGTGATATTTTAGGACATACCCCTCGATGGACGATCTCGACTTGGCGATAATAGATATTCTACGGCATGACGGTCGCGTATCCAACGCGGGAATAGCGCGGTCGGCGGGAGTGAGCGAAGGCACAGTGCGCCGCCGTCTCAAACGGATGATTGACGATAATCTCATCGAAGTGCGGGTGATACTCAATCTGGGCAGAAAAGCGCGCACGGTTGTGGGCTTGTACGTGGAGCCGCACAGGATAGACGATGTTCTGTCGGAAGCGCTGGGGCTGGATGGCGTAACGTTCGCGTGCGTGACGACCGGCAGGTACGATATTCTCCTGTGGGCTGAGGCAGAGAGCGCGGAAACGCTGGGCAGGCTTATCACCAAGACCATTGGCGTGATACCTGGGGTACAGCGCACCGAGACCCATCTCGTTCTGTCGCAGGGCGCTCCATAGTTGGCAGTTGGCTTGCCTTCGCCTTATCCCTGTTTATCAGAGTCCAGATTTAGCCCCAGTTCTTCCAACTGGTCGGGATCAATGCTTCCGGGCGCTCCGAAGAGCGGGTCTATTCCGTTTTGAGTCTTGGGAAAGGCTATCACGTCTCTGATATTGTCGCGGTTGGCCAGTATCATGATGAGTCGGTCAATGCCGGGCGCGATTCCGCCGTGCGGAGGCGCGCCGTACTCGAAGGCGTTGACAAGCTGGCCGAAGCGTTCTTCAACCTGCTCTTGGTCGTATCCGAGTACATTGAAGATGCGCTCCTGAAGGGCGCGGTTGTGCACTCTTATGCTGCCGCTTCCCAGTTCTTCGCCGTTGCCTATCAGGTCATAGCAGTTTGCGAGAACCTTGCCTGGGTCGGACTCTATGTAGCGTTCATACCCGGGCTTGGGGGAAGTGAACGCATGATGGCTGGCGTCCCACGCTTGGCGTTCTTCGCTATACTCGAATAGCGGAAAGTCCACCACGAAAGCGAGTTTTATCTCGTTGGGGTCTGCCAGTTCCAGTCGTTGTCCCAATTCATGTCGGAGAGCGCCCAGAACGTCGTTCGCCATCTTTTCGGGGCCAGCGACGATTAGTATCAAGTCGCCGATTTGGGCGTTTAAGCGCTTGCCTATTTCCTTTACTTGTTCGACAGTGAGGAAGCGTGAGGCGGCGGACCTTATGTTATCTTCTGCCAGTTTGGTTAGAGGGGCGGATTCGCCCTGAAGAGAGATGGTAACCAGTCCGGCCGCTCCGCGGGAGCGCGCGAAATCTATTAGCGCGTCTGTTTGGCGCCGCGAGTAGGTCGCTATTCCGGGCGCGGCGAACCCTTTCACGACTCCGCCGCTTTCCACGGTCGAGGTGAACACTCTGAAATCGGTCGTTTGGGCGATGTCGTTCAGGTTGGCCAGTTCCATGCCGTAGCGCAAATCCGGCTTGTCGCTGCCATATCTGTCCATGGCTTCCTTGTATGTGAGCCTGGGGAATGGTTTCGTCAGCTTCTTTTCGGGCGTCAGCGTTTCTACCAGATCGGTGTACAGCCGCTCGGTCAGGCTGAGAATATCCTCTTGTTCGACAAAGCTCATCTCCAAGTCCAGTTGAGTGAACTCAGGCTGGCGGTCGGCGCGGGGGTCTTCGTCTCTGAAGCAGCGCGCTATCTGGAAATACTTCTCTACGCCGGCGACCATGAGAAGCTGCTTTAGCTGCTGCGGCGACTGGGGAAGGGCGTAGAAACTGCCGGGGTACAGTCGGCTTGGGACCAGATAATCTCTCGCGCCTTCGGGGGTGCTCTTTATGAGGATGGGAGTTTCTATTTCGAGGAAGCCGCGTTCATCGAGGAAGTCGCGCATGAATTTGATGGCTCTGTGTCGCAGAATCATTGTGTCGCGCATAGAGGCGCGTCTCAGGTCCAGGTATCTGTAGCGCATTCTCAGGAGTTCGTCCACTTCGTTCTCTTCATTTATGTAGAACGGCGGGGTGAGAGACTCGTTCAATACCGCCGCTTCGGATGCCGCGACCTCTATATCGCCGGTCGCCATGTTGGGATTCCGAGCGCTTTCTGGCCGCTCTATCGTCTCCCCAGTGACCTGAACGACCCATTCGCCTCGAAAGCTCTCTGCTATGGCGTGAGCGTCCGGAGCCACTTCCGGGTTGAACACGACTTGAGTCAGTCCGTCCCGATCTCTCAGGTCAATGAATATGAGCGATCCGTGGTCGCGTCGCCGGTGTACCCATCCGGCGAGCGTCACCTTTCGCCCCGCGTCTTTGGCTCTCAGGCTTCCGCAGCTTGTGGTCTTGAGCAAGATACCATCCTTTTATTTGTGTCAACATCGCCAGCGAGTGAAAGAACCGCCTGAATGTCTTTGCCTATCCATTCCCATTGTCTTATTATTCCGACCTACCACCAAATTATAGCCGCACGACATTGGACAAGAACAGCGTTTCCTCGCTAACAAGTCGGATTTGAATGTGCTAGTATATTTATATCATAGTTGCGCCAGCGCAGCTTACTCCGAAATTTTGTCATGGACGGGATCTGAAATGGTAACCAAGACTACGACCATAAAAGAGGAGATATACGGCATATCGCCGGTTCCGATAGATCCGGACGACCTGCCGGATCGCATACCAATAGAGATGAGACAACTTTCGACAATCGAGCAACTCACTTACTTTCTGAAACTGCATCTTGGGGTGGTGGTGGAAGACGTTTCGGTCATGATCCAGCTCTCCAACATTCCGATTCGCTACGATCCGCTGAATCGTCGCCTGTTCGTGGCGCCGGACATATACATAGCGTTTGACGTGGACGCGGCGATGATTCGCGAGCGGACATCGTACAATATATGGGAGGCGGGAAAGCCGCCCGATTTCGCGTTGGAGGTGGCGTCGCCTTCTACGTATCGGAATGACTTGTATGAAAAGCGCGGCGTATATGAGCGCATAGGGATTGGGGAGTATTGGCTGTTCGATCCGACTGGCGGCGAACTGTATGGCCGCGCGCTGACGGGATATCGCCTGTCGAACGGGATATACGCGCCTATAGAGATAGTACCGAATGAACATGGTCTTGAGAGCGGTTACAGCGAGGTTTTGAGGCTGCGGCTGTGTTCTCTGGAGCGGGAGCGGATTTCGGAACTGGAGGGGGTTCAGCGGGATCTGTTTTTGAGAGACGACTACAACGCGGTTCAGTTGCTGGCGCAGTACCCTGAGAGCGGGGAGTATATGCTGACCGACATAGGGCAACTCGCGCGATCTCAGCGTTTGGAGGCAGAACTTGACGCGGAACGGACTCAGCGTGAGCAGGTGGAGTCGGAGCGCGATGATGAACGGTCTCAGCGTGAGCAGGTGGAGTCGGAACGCGACGCGGACAGGGCCGAGATCGTGAGGCTGCGGGAGCGGCTTCGGCGCATGGGGCTGGACTGAGGATAATCATTCGCGGAGGCGAGTGACGCAGATTGGATGGAATATGAAATGGCGACGAAGGTTACGACCGCGAAAGAGGAGATATACGGCATATCGCCGGTTCCGATAGATCCGGACGACCTGCCGGATCGCATACCAATAGAGATGAGACAACTTTCGACAATCGAGCAACTCACTTACTTTCTGAAACTGCATCTTGGGGTGGTGGTGGAAGACGTTTCGGTCATGATCCAGCTCTCCAACATTCCGATTCGCTACGATCCGCTGAATCGTCGCCTGTTCGTGGCGCCGGACATATACATAGCGTTTGACGTGGACGCGGCGATGATTCGCGAGCGGACATCGTACAATATATGGGAGGCGGGAAAGCCGCCCGATTTCGCGTTGGAGGTGGCGTCGCCTTCTACGTATCGGAATGACTTGTATGAAAAGCGCGGCGTATATGAGCGCATAGGGATTGGGGAGTATTGGCTGTTCGATCCGACTGGCGGCGAACTGTATGGCCGCGCGCTGACGGGATATCGCCTGTCGAACGGGATATACGCGCCTATAGAGATAGTACCGAATGAACATGGTCTTGAGAGCGGTTACAGCGAGGTTTTGAGGCTGCGGCTGTGTTCTCTGGAGCGGGAGCGGATTTCGGAACTGGAGGGGGTTCAGCGGGATCTGTTTTTGAGAGACGACTACAACGCGGTTCAGTTGCTGGCGCAGTACCCTGAGAGCGGGGAGTATATGCTGACCGACATAGGGCAACTCGCGCGATCTCAGCGTTTGGAGGCAGAACTTGACGCGGAACGGACTCAGCGTGAGCAGGTGGAGTCGGAGCGCGACGCGGACAGGGCCGAGATCGTGAGGCTGCGAGAGCGGCTTCGGCGCATGGGGCTGGACTGAGTCCTGCCTTCCCGCGAGCGCGAGCAGGCTTATATTCGTGGATTCAAAATCGCACAACTCATTGACAGACATTCAGCGCCTCTTATATAGTTCAATGGCAATTTAATACAAGTCTGATACTTTGGCGTGTATAATGGTGTTTGCGCCATAAAGTTATGCTCGCTCAGACCTTGACAGATAAACTCCGTTGGGTGTACAAATCTAACGGTTTGAAATAATAAAGTGAGGCTCAGATGCTGGCACAAGCGGCATCTACAAGCAAAACGGGGGTCTCCCACCGAGCGGCTTATGCTGTTCAGGGAGATTTATTATGTCTAATAGACGTTCGGTCATATTCAATTTGTAATCGCTGAGACCTAAGGGGGTAGTAAGTGAAAAGCAAGAGGCGGTTTATACCATTAGTATTCTTGGGGGCGATAATTCTGTCCCTTCTTGTCATCGTTCCGGCGTTCTCTGCCACCGGGGTGGTGCGTTTCTACGATATGGAAGACACAGACGAAGACCAGGAATGGGCGCGGCAGGGCGGCATGGCCTATATCGAGGTTGAAGATGAAGACCTTGATGTGAATGCTGATTTGTCTGGATCCAATGCGGAGATGCACACCCTCTCAAATCAGAGGACATTCTACTTGATGAACAAGCCTGTCGCGGATGAAAACGGTGACGGGTTCGTCAACGCTCAGGATGTTTCTGTGGTGAGCGCCGACAATACTGCCATGTCCATCAATGTGGATAGGGCTGCCGTGGATGGTCGTGTCGATCTCCTGGAGCCATACACTGGCGACGTTCTCGTCAGTTATGAGGGCGCAACTAAGAACACCACTATGGTGGCGGTCAAGTCCCAAGCCGACCCAACCGGGATTGAGGTTGTCTTGACTGAAACTAGTGCAGACAGCGGCGTCTTCAGGGGCATGGTGATGACCAGCGCCGATGACTCTGACGATTCCGCGGATATGCTGAAAGTCGGCAAGAACGACGTAATTACGGCCACATATAATGATGCCGACCCAGACCGCAACACGTCGAAGACGCTTAAGGTAGAAACTACCGCTCCGGTCATCTCCAATACTGCTCCGGCGCACAATTCGGCGGACAGGGCAGACCCTGACATTGAGTTTGACGTTACTGACGCGGACTCTGGCATAGCGGATGAAGATGACATCTGGGTCATATTCGGCGTTGACGATAATGAAGACGGCACTGTTGACCGAGAGCATAAGTATCAAGTCAATGAAGCCCCTCGCGGCGATGTTGACGAAGAAGATGGCGTATTCAGCTCGAAGCAGGGTCTTCCGAGCGAAGTTGACATTGACAACAACGCCACCGTTTACTGGTGGGCGCTAGCTCAGGACCTGGCCGGCAACTTGGCAGTCACCGACCGCCAGTCCACCGTTGACGTCAATGGCGATGATGTGGATGACCCATGTTCACCCAGCGATTTCCCTGATGGGTCGCTCGTGGGGCAAAATGTGAAGGACGCTGCGTCCAGGGCCGAGATCGCTGGCTGTCAGCCTTATGCGGTTCGCATAGACAACCAAGAGCCTTCGTTGGAAAGCGCGACAACAGGCCCGACCTGGGACTCTGATGACGACGAAGTTGACATGGGCGCGAATGACCCCAACAGCATTCTGGTGGTATTCAGCGAAGACTTGGATGCCGATACGGTTGAGGACGCCGACTTCACGGTTGAAGGAACATCCGTTACGGGTGTGCAGGTTGAAGGCGCCAATGTGTTCCTGACGGTTTCGTCGGAACTGGGGCCTGACGAAGAGCCCGACGTGGAACTGGTAGGGTCTGTGCGAGACGTTGCAGGAAACCGCCAGACATCCGGTGAAGATGTCGCAGGAGATGGCATTGCGCCTACGCTGACTGTGGAAGTTAGCGGCGGCAATCGCTCGGTCACTGACGGTGACGTCACAGTGACAATCATGTCCAACGAAGACGTCGGCACTCCCAGGGTGGTCTTCTCGAAGGTCGTGGATTCTGGCGACGTGAAGGACGACGCTGACACCAGTGAAGACGAGAGAATGTACGCTCTCGAGGAAGAGGACGTGAAAGACGCTGTCCTCAAGTCTCAGCGCAGCTACGAGGTGTCCTACGAGGCGCCCGAGCCTGGACTCTACAACGTATATGTAACGGCCAACGACGCCACCAGTTCCAACACTGGCAAGTCTGGCGTGAATAGAGGCCCGATTGATCTGAGCGACGACACCAGCGCGATTCTGTTCGAGTTCGACAATGCCGTTGCCAAGCCCACTGTCTCCCCTGAGGAGACGGACAACTCGGCCCCGTTCATAGCGATTGACTTCGCGGCAGAGGGCAAAGAGTACACGGACGTTAACGGTGTGGATCTGGACTCTCACGGCGATGTGATGGTTACGTCCGCGACGCTAGAGTCGCCGGAGATGGACGCCATGGACATCACCGACATGCTGGTTACGACCGACAATGTGGTGTTCCTGTACAAGGCTTCCGACCTTGCCAAGGGCGACCACGTGATAACGGTTTCGGCGACTGACACCGCAGGAAACGAGTTGGAAGACCACGAACTGACGGTTGAAGTATCCGAGCGTCAGCCATTTGAGCTTATGCTCAAGCCTGGCTGGAACCTGGTTTCGCTGCCCGGCGCTCCGACCAACGCCAGCATCAACGCAGTTGTGCCTGCCGATCACCCGGCAAACACCATACTGACGTATGACGCCCAGGACGGCTGGATGACCGCTATCCGCAGTGAAGACGGCACATGGCTCGGCACGCTGACGACAGTTGACGCCACCCGCGCCTACTGGATACAGACTGACTCCTTCGAGTCCATCAAGGTGGATATACCCAGGATCAGCGCAGGCACGTCGGTGCCTCCGACCATCGCTCTGTCGGCCGGCTGGAACTTCGTCCCAGTCATTGACGTGAGCGGCGAACTGAGCCACGGCGATTCAGTATCCGCATCCGCATACTTCAGCGGCGTGGACGTAAATCGCGTCTATACATTCGACACCCTGATGGGTATGTGGGATGTCGTAGAAGTGGGCAGTGAGAACCTGATGGTTGGCTATGGCTACTGGGTCCATGCGGACGACGACGACGTACTCGCTCCGTAACCTGTCTGATAATCGGCAATAGCTAGTTAGCAAAACATCCCTCCCCAATTTGGGGAGGGATGTTGTTTATTCTGAAATCGGACTGGATTTGATAGAATGAGGACAGGAACGTGACAGACGAAACGAGCAAATCAGAATCGTTATGGCTGCGACTGCTGCTATGGTTGGGGCGTCCGCCTGCGGAACCGAGGGAAACGCTGCTGTCGGTCGGCCGGAAATGGCTTCCGTTCTGCGCGGGCTTGGTAGTGGCGTTGACATTCGCCTGGACATGGATGATATACGATCAGGTAGCGGAGTCAGGTAAATACTACGGCGCGAGGGATGTGGTCATTGCGGTTGTGAACGAGACATCGAAAGCCTCCACGCTGATCGTGCTGTACGCGATCTCGATAACATACACATTGGACATATTGGGAGGAATCATAATGGTCACCGCTAGATACTTGACCGAAAAATTGGTGGAACCGCTCAGAGAACGACATAGAAAGGAGGGTTTGGCGGAAGGCTTGGAGCAGGGGCTTGAACAGGGTCTGGAGCAGGGTCTGGAGCAGGGGCTTGAGCAGGGTCTTGAACAGGGTCTGGAGCAGGGTCTTGAACAGGGTCTGGAGCAGGGCAGGGCAGAAGGTATAGACGAAGCGAATCGCAAGTGGCAAGAGTGGAACCGTCTTCGGGTGGAAGCTGACCAGAAGGGCGTTCCGTTTGATGAGCCGCCTCCGTTTCAGTAAACGAATAATCGCGCATCGTAATCTTGTGTCCTGAGAATGGCGGACGCTTTGTTCGGCGCGCGCCAATCCCTAGCGTCGATTCTATCGCATTCTGTTACAATAGCGGGCGGTTTGGGCTAGCCCGAATATGTTGGGAGTTATGAAAAAAACATCGGATAGCATACCCTTTAACGCCGGCGCCGCGTCACGCATTATGGCGCTGAGCGTATTTCTGGCATTGACCCTTATTATGGCGGCGACCGTCTTCCCGGTTGGAATTTTCGCTCAGGGTGGGCTTCCGCCGGGCGGAATAATCTACTATGGGAGCGCGACCGCGAACGGAGAGCCGATCCCGGACGGGCATACTATCGTCGCCAGGGTGGGCGACTATGAATCGAGTCCGGTTACGGTAGAGGACGGGAAATACGAATCGCTGTCGGTATCGTCGGCAAATTCGGGTCACGCCGGGCGGACGGTTACATTTCATCTTGAAGACGTTCAGGCCGACCAGACGGATATATATCAGCCGTATCAAATCCCTTTCATAAAGACTGGGTTCGATCTGACATTCTCTGCGCTTCCCGAACCGACGCCGGGTCCGACGGCTACCCCTCAGCCGGCTACGCCGACTCCGGTACCTGTCCCAACTGAGGTCGTTCCGCCGACTCCTGAAATCGCCGAGCCGATGGTGTTCGTTTCGGGGCTGGTTTTCATAAGAGGGAGACACCACGTACCCGCTGACTCGGTACTAGTCGCTCGCATAGGCGAGAGATACCAGTCGGAACCCGCCGCCGCGATCTCTGCTGAAGGCATATATGGCGGGTTGGTGGTTGATCCGGGTGATACGAGTTTCGAGGGCGCCGAGATACGGTTTATTCTGGATGGAATTGTTTCACGCACTACCGCCGTCTATGAAAGCGGCAGGCTGGAACGCTCTTTTGATATTCTCTTCACGGATTATCCTACGCCGCTTCCCACACATACGGCGGTTCCTGTGGATACGGCTACGCCGATTCCGACGAATACGCCGGTTCCAACCGCGACGGCGGTCCCGCCGACGAATACGCCTGTTCCAATGCCAACGCAGCCGCCCGCGCCGACGGCTACACCAATTCCGACGAACACGCCTGTTCCGCCGGTAATCGTTCCCGTGTCCGCCCCCAGCCCTAGCCCTGAGCCGCCTCAGGTCGAGCCGACAACTTCCTCTGCTCCAAATGAGGAGGAATCGGGAGGCTGTTTCGCGGCGGCGAACGTGTCGCCGCTGACAGGAGCGGCCAATTCTTTGTTGCTAATAGCTCCGCTGGGGGTCATCTTTGGACTGAGAAGCGCAAGTCGGAGCCGTAGGCGACGCTGATTGTTAGAAAGGGGAACCGGCGTCTAACACCCGACCTTCCAATATGGTATCATTGTGAGGGATTTCTATGATTGAGAGGGTCTGCCTTTGCATCCTATAAGCGCACAGGATAGAGAGCGGATTATATATGCGATAAATCATCAGCGTCGTCCTACTGTGACCGTCTTGTCATCTTTACTAGCGGTGCAGGACGAGTTGGGGTATATCCCTGACGAAGCCATCGAAGAAGTGGCGTCTCTCAACGATACGACAATCAACGAAGTCTGGGGGGTGGCGTCGTTTTACACCAACTTCCGCTTTACCCCACCTGGCAAACACAACGTGGAAATCTGCTGGGGTCCTACGTGTCATCTGAAGGGAGCCTCCCATATCCTGAAGCGGGTAATGGAGCAACTTGGCCTGGAAGATGAAGGCGAGACTGAGGACAACAGAGTGTCGTTCAAGTTCAACACATGTCTTGGAGCGTGTTCGACCGCGCCTGTAATGAGCATAGACCATCGTTTGGCGGGACGACTGACTCCTGAATCGGCGTCTGAGCGAGTCGAACGCCTTCTTAGTAATTCGTAAATTGCCGAAATAGCCAATAAATAGCATCCCATTTCGTGAGCCATGCCCACATACGAAAGATATTAGATAAGCCGCTCGTAAATCGCAGAAATAGCCAATAGCATCCCCATTCGTGAGCCATGCCCACATACGAAGATATTAGACAAACCGCAGACGAACGTTGGAAGAACCTGACTGAAGGCTCTGAGCCGTGGATTCGGGTCGGAACCGCGATGTGTGGTCACTCCTCCGGCGCGTATGAAGTGATTGACGCGCTCAGGAGCGCGCTCGAATCCCGAAATATATCGGCGCGAATAGACGAGGTAGGGTGTCTGGGCGTGTGCTACGCCGAACCGCTGGTTGACATTTTGCGTCCTGGAACCGCTTCGCGCCTCTTCTTCCGGAATGTCGCGCCCGAGGATGTTCCGGCGATGGTGGACTCGTATCTGGCGTCCGGCGAATTGCCGGCAGACAAGGTATTTGGCTACCTTGGGGAAGAGCCTGTCGCGGGCGCGCCGAACCTGGCGGAGGTTCCCGGGATTGCGAGGCAGCAGCGCATAGCTTTGAGAAACGCGGGAAACACCGCGCCGGGCGATATATACCAGTATATTGCCAATGGCGGTTATGCGGGAATACACAAGGCTCTTACGCAGATGGAACCGGACGACGTCATAAAGGAGATGACCGACTCGGGACTGCGTGGAAGAGGCGGGGCGGCGTTTCCGACCGGCATCAAGTGGAGTTTCATGGTGCGCTCCCCCGGCCCCACCAAGTATATGCTGTGCAACTGCGAGGAGGGTGACCCGGGCGCGTACAACGATAAGGGGATACTGGAGAGCGATCCGCATACGCTTTTGGAAGGGTTGATGATAGGCGGGTACGCCACACGCGCCTCCAACGGGATAGTGTTCATCAGGCACGGGCACGATGGGCCAATCGAGCGCACTGAAGAGGCGATAAGGCAGGCATACGAAGTTGGAGTCTTGGGGAAGAATATATTTGGAACGGGATTCAGTTTCGATATTGAGGTGGCTCTGACCGGGGAGTCATACGTGGCGGGCGAAGAGACGGCGCTGATGGAGGCAATCGAGGGCAAACGGTCGCAGCCCAGATTTCGTCCTCCCTTCCCTGCCGCCTTCGGAGTCTGGGGGTATCCATCCACGATAAATAACGTCAAGACATATTCATACGCGCCGGAGATAATCTCGCGCGGCGCCGAGTGGTTTAGCTCGATAGGGGTGAACCGCAGTACGGGCACCGCGATTATATGCCTCAACGGGAATGTGGATTATCCGGGCCTGTACGAAGTTCCGATGGGACTTACGCTTGGCGAGGTGGTGAACGATATAGGGGGCGGAGTTCCGGACGGCAAGAAGCTCAAGCTGCTTCAGACGGGCGGACCTCTCGGCGGCGTTCTGAGCGCGGAGAGTATGTCTATACACATAGACTTCGACGAGATGCGCGAAGCGGGAGCGATTCTGGGTTCGGGCGGCATTATCGTTGGAGACGAGGACGTGTGCGCGGTTGACCTGACTCGCGTGCTGGTGGCGTTCTGCCAGTTCGAGTCGTGCGGCAAGTGTTTCCCGTGCAGACTGGGCATGGAGCATCTTCTGGAGATAACGGAACGCATCGCAAGGTGTGAGAGCAGGCCGGGCGACCTCGAACTCATGCGCTCTGTGGGCAACACGATGGAGGCGAGTTCTCTGTGCGGACATGGCCAGCTTGGATTTGGGCCTATACGCTCGGCGCTTACGCATTTCGAGTCGGACTTCATGGCGCATATTGAAGAGCGGCGGTGTCCGACAGGCAGTTGTCTCGGTCCGCATATCGCGCCCAAGAATACAAGACCATACGCTCATGATTTCGTACCCGGAGCAGGATAATGGCTGACGACATTACGATTACTATTGATGGCCAGGAGATTCCGGCAAAGCCTGGACAGATGATTATTCAGGCGGCTATGGACGCGGGCTTGTATATACCCTACCTGTGCTACTATCCGGGGATGAAGCCGTTTGGCGCGTGTCGGATGTGCGTTGTAACGGCGGAAGCGCCCACTCCGGACGGGACGTATCGCGCTTTGCCCGGCTCTCCGGCGTCCTGCACTACTCCCATATCTCCGGGCATGAGGGTTACTACTCAGGGCGCTGAACTACAAGGGCTGCGGCGCGGCATAATGGAGTTGCTTTTGTCCGAGCATCCGCACGGGTGCCTGACCTGCCATCGAATCGAGTTGTGCGGGCCGGCGGACATTTGCTTGCGCCACGTGTCGGTCAACGACCGCTGCGTTACCTGCCCCAAGAACGAGCGCTGTGAACTTAAAGATACGGTGCGCTATCTCGAAATGGAGATGGACACTCCGCTTACTTACAACAATCGTCATCTGCCCCTCGCCACCCAAGACCCTTATTGGGATATGGACATGAATTTGTGCATCGTGTGCGCGCGCTGCGTGCGAGTGTGCGACGAGGTGCGGGGCGATTCCGCGCTCACGCTCCAGATGCGTTCTGGCCGGAGCCTGATAGGCACGTCTCAGGGCACCAGTTTGCTTGAGTCGGGATGCGAATTCTGCGGCGCGTGCATAGACGTGTGTCCAACAGGCGCGCTCGTCGAGCATGATTACAAGTGGGACAAGGCTGTCGAGGAAGTGAATTCCATCTGTCCCCATTGTCCTGTGGGCTGCGAGATGAAACTGGAGGTAAACAAGCGCAATCGTCTCATTCGCTCTATACCTGACCGTCACGCCGCCGTCAACCATGGACAGGCCTGTTTCAAAGGAAAGTTTGGGATGGAGTTCGTCAATCGGCGCGACCGAATCAAGTCGCCGATGATTCGCAGAGACGGGCAGACGCGGGAGGTGTCTTGGCCGGAGGCGATTGACTTCGTTGCCGAGAAGTTGGCTGAATATAAGGACGGGGGATACGCGCTTGTCGCGTCGCCGCGCGCAACTAACGAAGACGCTTACATTGCCCAGAAGTTTGCGCGCGCCGTCATGGGATCGAACAATGTGGATGTCGCTTCCAACACGCGTCCCGAGATACTCAAGCCTCTGCAAGAGCAGCTTGGATACGCCGCGGCGACAAATCCTATATGGGACTTGGAGGATTCGGAAAGGTTCCTGGTTGTGTCATCCAATATGACCGAGGAGCAGAACGTTCTGGCGGTGCCAATCAAGAAAGCGGTTCGCCAGGGCAGCGCGTCGCTTATAGTGATTGATCAGCGCGAGACCGAATTGGCGCGACACGCCGCTCTCTGGCTCAGGCCGAAGATTGGCAGCGAAGCCATTCTGGTTGGCGGCATGATTCGCGTTATATGGGATGAATCGCTTGAAGACCATGAATTTCTGAACGACCACGTGGGCGATATACAGGGATTTAGAAATTCCATTATGCGAGAGTTCGACTTGGTGACCGTCGAGCGGGTGACCGGCATATCTCGTGAAGATATACAGGCCGCGGCGCGTCTCTTCGCCGAGCGAAGACCGGGCGCGATTCTGTACGCGCTGGAAACCCTGCCCAGGCGAATGTACGAGGAATGTTCTCGCTCGCTCGTCAACCTCGCGCTCATAACCGGAAATCTTGGAAGACGGTCATCCGGGCTGTATCCGCTGTTTACCGGCGCCAACGAACAGGGCGCTCGGGACGTTGGATGCGTCCCCGACCTTCTCCCTGGATATAGACGCCTGGATGACGACCGGCGTAGAGAGAGGCTGTCCCGTTCGTGGAATTCGGAAATCCCCTCATTGCCGGGCGTAGGCGTAAGAGAGCTTGCGGAAGCGGTGAGTTCAGGTTCGGTAAAGAGTGTTCATGTAGTAGGCGACAGCCCGAACTTTACGAATGGCGAACTGGGGGACTTCGAGTCCGCGCTTTCCGAAGCCGAGTTTGTAGTCGCTCACGCCACGTTCCGGAACGCCGTAACCGAGATTGCGGACGTGGTTCTTCCTTCACAGACATTCGCGGAGCGAAGCGGCACGTTTACGAATTTGGAGCGCAGGGTGCAGTTGCTGCGTCCGGCGCTTGGTCCGAAGGGGGATGAGGACGCGGATTGGCGAATCATCGCTCAGATAGCGAGGCGTATGGACGCCCAAGGTTTCGACTATAAAGACGAATCCGAGATATTCGATGAACTGAACAACCTGATTTCCATATATGGCGGAATCACTTATGACAGGATCGAGGGCGGAGGCGTCCACTGGCCATGCCTGGCCACGGATATGACGGATGTCGCCATATTGTATGAGGAATCGCACGACCTGAAGCTTATTGATATGTCAGTGAGCGAAGTTCCTGAACATAGAGACGCCGAATATCCTTTGATGTTGGCGCGCGGCCGCGTTCTGAATCAGCCGGAAGAGGATATAGAGATCATCCAGATAGATGGCAAGAACGCAATACGACGCGACGAAACCATTGAACTGCATCCTGAAGACGCCGCCGAGCTTGGCGTTGCGCAGGGCGACTGGGTGGAGGCAATATCCAGAGAGGGCAGGGCGGCCGGGATAGCGGACCTTGTCGGCTCTCAGCGCGGCGTGGCGTCAATGACCATGCTGTTCGGAGATCTGATAACCGCCCTTGTCCAAAGCGAAGACCCAGACCCGATGTTGAACGTACCCACTCTGCCGCTGATTCCTGCGCGGATCGTCAAATTGACCGCGCAGGCCGCCGCGGATTGAACAAATCATCCGAATAAAAGGAGCAACCCAGACTTGACCACCCAAGCCAGAAGAAGAGTTCGGCGTCCGAAATTAGTAGATACAACCATACTGAGGAGGAAAGATTTTACAGAAGACCTGTGGGCTGTGTGGCTGGAAAAGCCGGAAGGCTTCTCGTTCAAGCCTGGCCAGTATTGTACGATTGGCTCAGAAGGAATCGAGCGAGCGTATTCCATAGTGTCGGCGCCGTATGAGAACGACCTTGAACTATTCGTAGAACTGGTGCCGCCTCCGGACGGCAATCTGACTCCGCTGCTATATGATCTGAAAGAGGGGGACAGCGTCACTATACGCCCCAGAGCGAAGGGAATCTTCGTATTCGACCCGTCCCTGCCTAATCAGCTATTCGTGGCCACCGTAACAGGAGTGGTTCCGTATGTCAGCATCATCAGGCAATACATCGAGGACGGACAGACCGGACACCGATTCTACATATTGATGGGCGCGAGCTATCATGATGAATTCGCGTATGACGCCGAGCTTGAGAAATTGGCGGCGGACCATCCCGGTTTGATTACATTCGTCCCGACGATTAGCCGACCGGATGAGGCGCCGAATACAGGATGGACGGGCGAGACGGGGCGCGTCAACAACATAGTCGAAAAGTACGCCGAAAAGTGGGAACTTACTCCTCAGGACACCATCGTGTACGCTTGCGGGCACCCGGGCATGATAGAGGACGTGAAAGACCGAATGATCCCCAAAGGGTACGATGTTCGTGAAGAGCGCTTCTGGAAAGAAGACGACTGAGTTCCAAGATTGAAATCTTGTTGATCGAAGGGCCGTCTCGAACAGAGTCGGCCCTACTGTTATGTTTGTCTTTATGAATTCTTCTCTCATATCGCGCTGTGGCGCGCTGCTCGAACTCTGATTTCATTGGGAGGGAAACATGAGTAATTTTGAGAAATTGCGGCGTCGTTTGATAGCGGGTGAGACGGTATTGATGGATGGGGGAATGGGATCGGAGATCGAGAAGCGTGGACTGGCAAGCCCCACTACGTGGTCGGGCGGTCCGATGCTTACCCATCCGGAGATCGTGAGAGATATTCACAGGGAATACATAGGAGCGGGCGCCGAGGTCATCATTACGAACACATTCGGCACAGGTAGAGATATGTTGGAGCAGGGCGGTCTTGAGCGCAAGGTGGCCGAGGCCAATAAGCTGGGAATCGAAGCGGCTGTACAAGCAAGAAGAGATTCAGGGACAGAAGATTCGGTCGTCATCGCGGCTTCCGTATCCACCATGGACCCCAAGGCGCGCGCGGAAATTCCTGTACCCTATGAGAAAGCGCTCGAGACCTACCGGGAGCAGCTAGAAGAACTGTCCAAAGGCGAGCCGGACGTGGCGGTGGGCGAGATGTTGATCCGCATATCGGACACGCTGGCGGTGATAGAAGCGGTGGAGGAGTTGGATCTTCCCGTGTGGGTTGGGCTCTCGCTGGTTCCAGATGGAGACGAACTCTATCTGGGCATCCAAGGTAGACATGGGGGCGAGACTCTTCAGGACGCTATGGACGCCATTAAGGATAAGGACATTGCAGCGGTATTCATAATGCACACTCCGGTGGATGACACGGGGCCAGGTCTGGAGATAGTCAGGAAGAACTGGTCTGGAACTGTTGGCGCATACGCCCATTTCCCACGCCACGCTGATCCAACTAAGGTCAGCGCCATGGATCCAGAGCGATATCTGGCATACGCCAAGGGCTGGCGAGATCAGGGGGCGCGGATAATTGGCGGCTGCTGCGGCACAGGCCCCGACCACATCCGGGCGCTCAGGGAGTGGCTGTCGAACGCCTAAGCGCCTGATAGAGGAGAAATACTGTATTGAGTTGCCCCATTACGAGCGCGCAACTCGCTTTCGGATGCGTGACGAGCGCGTTAAAATAGAGTCGCTATGCCGACGCCCGCCCGCAGACAGTATCTTCGCATAAAGAGCGAACATCAGGACGCTATCCTGCTGTTTCGCATGGGCGACTTCTACGAGACGTTCGACGATGACGCGCGCGTCATATCGCGCGAACTCGAGATAGCTCTCACTTCGCGCGAGTTCGGTTCGGACAAGAACATTCCGCTGGCCGGCATACCCTATCACGCGCTCGACTCGTACCTGGCCCGACTGGTCAAGAAGGGCTACAAGGTGGCGATATGTGAGCAGACATCCACGCCGTCCAAGTCCAAGCGCATCGTGGACCGCGAGGTGACTCGCGTAGTGACTCCGGGGACTGTCATAGAGGAATCGTTGCTGGAAGGAAAGGCGAACAACTATTTGGCGGCCGTCATAGTGGATGGAGAGCAGGCCGGCCTCGCCTACGTGGACATTACTACCAGCGAATACGCCACCACCCAAATCGCCGCTTCGGAGGTTCCGGTCGAGCTTTTCAGACTGCGACCCGCTGAACTGCTGATGACGGAGGACGCTGATTTGGCTGATGTGGACGAATCTACGTCCGCGGAGCGCGTATCGGCTGAGTATTTCGATCTGGAGTGGTGTACCGAATCGCTTCAACGCCATTTCAAAGTGGGCAGCCTGGAGGCGTTTGGGTGTGAAAGCCTTCCGCTCGCTATAAGGGCCGCGGGAGCCATTCTCGATTATCTTTCTCGGAATCAGTCCGCCGCCGCCGACCAACTGACCACGCTTCGCACCTACACTACCAGCGGACACATGGCGCTGGATCCGCAAACGCGCCGCAATCTGGAACTGTTCGAGGGCGGACGCTGGGCGGACAGGTCCGCGTCCCTGCTGTCCGCACTAGACCGCTCGCGCACGGCTATGGGCGGACGGGTTCTCAGGTCGTGGGTGGGTCAGCCGCTGCTAGACCTAGATGCGTTGAAGCAAAGACAGGAGTCGGTCGAGTGGTTTCACCGCAGCGCGCTGCGAAGAGAGCGGATCATCGCGCTGCTGGACTCGGTGTCCGACATACAGAGACTGCTGAATCGTATCAGGGGATTTGGAGCGACGCCGCGGGACCTGGTCGCTCTCGCGGCCAGTCTGGAAGCGGCGCCATACCTGAAAGAGATATTGTCCGAAGATGAAGACGCGTGGCAGGTAGGCGCGCTTGCGGACGGCATGCGCGACAACTCCGACGTGGTCGCTCTACTGAGGTCGGCGATCACTGACGACCCGCCCGTCTCGGTGGGCGACGGCAGGGTGATAAGGCCGGGATTCTCGCCCGAAATGGACGATATACGCGACGCCGCCACAAACGCGCAGCAGTATATAGCGCGTCTGGAGGCGCGCGAACGCGAACGCACGGGCATCAAATCCATCAAAGTCGGATACAATAAAGTGTTTGGCTACTATATAGAGGTGAGCAACGCCAATCTTGGTCTTGTGCCTGATGACTATGTTCGGCGTCAGACGCTTGTGGGCGGCGAGCGTTTCATAACTCCTGAGATGAAGGAGTATGAGTCGCGCATTCTGAACGCGCAGGATCGGATGGCGGATCTCGAAAGCGATCTGTTCAACCAGGTTTGCGCGCAAGCGGCGGGGTACGCGGCGGACATCGCCGCCACAGCCGAGGCGATAGCGCTCATAGACGTGTTCTGCTCACTTGGCGACGTGGCGTCGCGCAATGGATATGTCAGGCCGGAGTTGAATGACTCGACCAGGATAGAGATCAGACAGGGACGCCATCCAGTAGTGGAGTTGATGCTGGACGCCGGCAGCTTCGTTCCGAACGATACAGTCATGTCGGGAGAGGATGGGCGCCTCGCCATGATAACCGGTCCGAACATGGCTGGTAAGTCCACCTATATCAGGCAGGTTGCCGTTCTGGTTCTGATGGCGCAGATAGGGAGTTTCGTGCCGGCGGAATCGGCATCTATTGGGCTGGTGGACAGGATATTCAGCAGGGTGGGCCTGCAGGACGACCTCGCTCTCGGACAGTCCACTTTCATGGTGGAGATGATAGAGACGGCATCCATACTCAATCACGCCACGCCGCGTTCGCTGATAATACTGGACGAGATAGGCAGAGGCACCAGCACGTTCGATGGACTGGCCATAGCGAGAGCGGTCGCGGAGTATATCCACAACCACCCCAATCTGGGATGCAATACTCTGTTCGCGACCCACTATCACGAGCTTACTCAGCTATCCGAGCATTTGCCGAGAGTACGCAACTACAACGTCGCGGTGTCCGAGGAGAACGGCGACATCGTATTCCTGCGGCGCATAGCGCCCGGTCGCGCCGACAAGAGCTACGGCATCCATGTGGCGCAACTCGCGGGTATGCCCAACGCTGTTGTGAACCGAGCGTGGGAAGTTCTTCGCGATCTGGAGTCTCAGGACGATGGAAATGGAAAACTGGAAGTGAAGTCCGCGCACCCGGCGCAACTGGCTCTGCTGCCCATGTCCTCGCCCGCATTGGATGAACTGAAGGGCCTGGACATATCGTCTATGACTCCGATAGAGGCCATAAACAAGCTGTACGAGCTTCAGAAGAGCGCCTCGGATGGCTGAGGCGACGTACTTGCGCGTCGTCCACCACTTATATTGGCGGGTTACTTGTAGGGAGCGGGCGGAGGTTTGGGCCTGGGCGGTGAAGTGGTGGATTTACAGGTCTAGGCGGGAGTCCCCCCTATCGTCATTGATCGCCCTTCCGTCAGGCATACTTTTCCACCAGCGTTCTGGTCGCTTCTTCCGCGCATGAATCGTTCAGCTTTTCATCCAGTCCTACATCAACCCTTCCTGCGATGGCGTTCGCCTTATCCAGAAGCTTTCGTCTTCGCCTTCTCGCCTCTGATTCGTCTATGGCGTAGGATTCAATGTCCAGCCACAGTTCTCTCCACTCCATATTTACCGACGCGCAATCTTCGCTGGCTACGGCAAGTAGAGCCGCATTGTGAAGAGTCTTGGAAATTGGCATTCTCAGTACGAGCTGGTTTATGAAAGCTCGAATACCCATACGCGCTGAGAACACCTGGAAATTAGACGGAGTTCGCGTCGCCTTCCTTGACGCCTCAATCCGCGCGTACTATTCTAAGCCTGCTGAAGCAGTTCTATTCTAACAAAGAGAGGCCACGAATAATGACCACACTAGCTATGCCAACCGCGCCGTCGGAAGTAAGAGACCTTATAAGAGAGGGACGTTTGGTCCAGACGACAAGCGGGATGGCGCCCGGGCGCGTTCAGGCAAACCTGGCGATCTTGCCGAAAGATTTGGCGTTCGACTTTTTGCTGTTCTGCCAGCGCAATCCCAAGCCGTGTCCCCTCTTGGAAGTGGTAGAGGCGGGCGAGGTCGAACCCTCCGATTTCGCGCCAGGATCCGATCTTCGAACCGACACGCCGCTTTACAGGGTGTACGAGTATGGAGAACTGACCGCCGAGGTGGAAGATATATCGGAATTTTGGCGCGACGATCTGGTGTCGTTCCTGCTCGGATGCAGCTTTTCGTTTGAAAACGCTCTGCTCAACGCTGACATTCCCATACGGCACATGGACCAAGGATCCACTGTCCCCATGTTCATAACGAACATACCCACCACGCCCGCCGGGGCGTTCTCGGGTCCGATGGTGGTATCCATGAGGCCGGTCAAGCGGGAGCAGGTTGTGAGAGCGGTGCAGGTGACGTCCCGCTTCCCCGCGGTGCATGGCGCGCCCGTCCACATCGGGGATCCGTCCGCCATTGGCATAAGCGACGTGATGAATCCCGACTTTGGCGAACCATCCGAGTTCGAGGACGGCGAAGTGCCCGTCTTCTGGGCGTGTGGAGTAACCCCGCAGGCGGCGGCGATGGCGTCCAAGCCTCCCATGATAATTACACACGCGCCCGGATATATGTTCATCACCGACAAGAAAGATGAGGATCTGGCTGTTATCTAGCGGACTGCCGGACACATGCGAATCGCGCCAACCTGACTAAGGAGCGTACCTTGACTATTGAAGACATCATACTGGACAGAGACCGGCGCGGAATCTCCCATCTGCGACCTCATCTTCCCGCCGACTACGCGACCGAGGCCGCTCAGCTAATACTGGACAACCCGGGAACCGCAATCATAGTGACGGGTTTCTACATACTGGACGCCGGCTTCGCCGAGACAGACGGTCCTCCCGGCGCGGTCGCCATTGGTCGCGCGCTAAACCAGTTGGGATACAAGGTCGTTCATGTCACCGACCGCTACGCCGCCGAGATAATGGACAAGACGGGCGGCGATTACTCCACCGTGGTAGAGTTCCCGATAACGGACGACGATTCCAGCGCCGAGTTCGCGCGCAACTTGCTATCCGAACTCAACCCGTCGGTACTAATCGCCATAGAGCGGTGCGGCTTCACCGACGAGGGCAAGTACCGCAATATGCGCGGACGGGATATTACCGACTTCAACGCTCGGATTGATCACCTGTTTCACTCCCATGTGCCGTCGGTTGGAATTGGGGACGGCGGCAACGAGATAGGCATGGGCAATCTGGCCAAAGAGGTGACCGCGGTCGAGTCCTTGGTCAAGCTGCCGTGTGTAACCAAGACCACCAAGTTGATGCTCGCCAGCGTCTCCAACTGGGGCGGTTACGGGCTGGCGGCCGCGCTCTCCGCTCTCTCAGGACGCAATCTGCTTCCTTCCATCGAAGAAGATGCGCAACTGCTGCGGGACACCGTTGACCTGGGAGCGGTGGACGGCATGAGCTCCAAGCAGGAGTACAAGGTGGACGGCTTTACAGTCGAGGAGAACAGCGAGACGCTTCAGGCGCTGCATGACCATCTGGCGAGTATGGGGATAGAGTAGTAGCTTTACCAGTCTCATGCTTGGCGCGGCTGTCGCGCCAAAGCAGATACGCCGCCGGATTTTCTTCCGGCGGCGTATCTGTATATGGGACTGTCAGAGACCTGACAACTCCATAGGTTGTTGGAGCTAGAGGACGTGATAGAGGAGCAGATGCTCGCGCAGCACGTCGTTGGCGAAGTCGTTTTCGACGTCGCGCCAGACTGAGTGGATGTGATTGGCGCCGTTCTGCCTGTTGTCGAATTCGACGACGAAGTTGCCGCCGTGGATGCGGTAGTAGTGTTCCTTGCCTTCCTCGACGGCTCCGCCCCAAGCCCAGTGCAGCCCGTCGAACCCTTCTTCCTCGAGCCTTTCGAGTTTTTCCTGAGCCATGTCGGTTCGTACCTGGTTGACATAGACGTTGACCAGGTTTCGCAGGATGTCCTTCTGGGTGTCGTTCATCTTGGACGCGGGCAGTCCCTCTTCGGGCGGAAGCGATACGCGGGAGGCGTTGTACGTCAGAATGTCATACGGCGCCTCGCCATAGATTACCGCCTTGCTTGTCTGGCCCTTGTCCAGGCTGTTCATTAGCTCGAATCCGAGGTCTTCGCGCTGGTCCAGGATGCGTAGTCCCTTCTTGGGGCCTTTGCGAACCTCGGCCGGGTTAGCGCCAAAGAAGAAGGGTGTCATCGAAATGAACTTATCTCCCCACAGGCTGAAGTTCAGGGAGATGTGATGTCCCTCGACGCGCCAGCCCCATGGCTCCTTGTCGCTGCCCGGATCGCCGAACACTGTCCAGTAGTAGAGGTCCGGGTCGCGCACGAAACTGGTTATGCCAGAGTCTTTTTCCAATGGACCGAGCACCGACTCGTGCTCGATGATCAGCTTGGCCTGATCGAAAGACCTGTCGGTGAGTCCAGTCTCCATGAGCGAGTAGGCGAGTTGGCGCTGGTCGTCGTCCATGTCTCGGAGCGGGAGTCCATGTCTGTTGACGGGCGGGTAGTACCAGAAGATGCGCTCGCCGTCCATGTACTCGTAGATAGTCTTGTCTCGCTGGTCGCCGCTGAGGCTCTCGACGAACCTCTTTGCCGCCTTGGCCATGCCTTCGGCGGAAGCGTGCTTGTGCGCAGTGGTCATTGGATAACCTCCTTCATATTCAATGGTTTGAGGATAGCATGATTTGGTGTAATTTGGAATCGGGGTTCACGCGCGGAGCGTTGTCAAAATTCCATATCTCGCTAAATCCCCGTCTCGATAGAGATGGGGGCTGGCGCGAGTGCGATCCCCTACCGAACTAACACAGACTCGCGCTCACCCAATACGGCTCTTCTGGCGAACCGCCAAGCCGATCCCGCCTCCCGGGTAGAAGTGTCCATCTGGACGTTCGCCCCAGAAATAGAAGTCGAAACCCTGACTCTCAGCAAAGTCCATCAATGCGCTTCCAGCATGAGCGTTGTCAGATAGCGCTACTGATTTGTCGGTGAGCTTGTCTCTGATCAGGATGTATTCCTGAGATTCATGGATATAGTCGTGAAAGCTGTCATGGATGAATACGTCTATCGGAAGATCGAATTCGCTCAGCGCCGCATGAGAATCATCAACTATCACCTTGATCGCCCGACTATACGGCTGTCCCAAGAGCCATCCCGAAGCCGGATCAGCATCAATCGTATAGAGTTCGCCCGGAAACCCATCTCGCTCATTGCGCAGCAAAGCCGCCGCCAGCGCGCAACTCCCAAGTCCCTTGTCGGTTCCTGTTTCGACTACCACTTTCGGTTTCAGAATTCTAACCATCGCATACCATCCGATGCGACGACCGTACCGCGCCTCTGGATCAGCCTCGAATCTACGTTCGCTGGCAAGCGTTCTACTTGAGATATGCTCGCTCAATGCTGAATCGTTTAGAATCTCATCAACATACTTTCTCACCTCAATGTGATCCGCGTCGAGGGCGCCGCTTATGAAGTGCGCCAGGCTTCGCACATTTAGATCGGTCAGATGGTATGTGTAGTTCGTATGCTCATTTGAACGCGCAAGCCATTTCATCAACAGGGATCCATATCCAAGCCAAAGACGCAGGGCCCTGAACAGCCTCAAAAAGAACAGGGCAGTCCGAAACAGAACGGCCCTGCTCTTTATGAACCTCTTTGCCTTATTCCAGATGGAACTGCCTTCTATCCGCTCTTCGCCAGCTTCTGGAACGCCCGCACGTTGGGCGGCGGCGTTTCGGTGTGGCTTATGTTGGTGTGCGCGACTTCCGCCACGTAGATGCTCTCATCCGAGTCGAGGCAGATGCCGTGCGGCGCGATGAACTGCCCTGTCTCCAGTCCGAAGCCGTTGCCCAGCCGTTCCAGAACCTTGCCGGACGTGGTCATGATGGCGACGCGCGGGCCTATGTTCGGCGTGTTTCGGTTGACCGACATCCCGAATCCCAGTTCGCCCACGTAAACGCGCTGGTCGTCGCTTATGTATATTGCGCACGGGCGATGCAGGTTGTGCCAGACGTCTTCCAGATTGCCGTCGCGGTCGAATACCTGGACGCGATGGTTCTCCCGGTCGCATACATACACGTAGCCGTCGCGGTCGGTGGCGATGTTATGCACGATGTTGAACTGTCCGGGATCCGTTCCCGGGCTTCCCCACGTCTTGATATGCTCCCCGTCCGCGCTGAACTTGTGGACGCTGCCGTTGCCGTATCCGTCCGAGATGAACAGATCGCCGTTGGCGGGATCGGTCGCTACGTGGGTGCACCGGTTGAACGGCTTGCCGCTGTGCGCCTCGGCGGGCTGGTTCGGAACCCCGATGGTCATTAGCACTTCGCCGTCCAGTGTGCATTGACGGACCGTGTGATCGCCGTCGTCGGTGCAGTACAGGGTATTATCGGGGCCGACGCTCACGCCGTGCGCGCGAGAGAAGATTCCCTCTCCCCATGTCTTGATGAAATTGCCGTCCTTGTCGAATACGACCATAGGGTGGTCGCCCCGGCTGAACACGTAAACGTTGTCGTCGGCGTCGGTGATGACGCCGGCAGTCTCCCGCCAGCCGACGCCGGCCGGCAATTTTTCCCAGTTAGCCACAACCTCATACGCGAACTGTCCGCTCCCCAATGTTACGCCGCTTGTCAATTTGCTCCTCCTTCAAATTACAAGTCAGTCTTTCTTTCGCAAACGATTATATACCAGAAGCGTCATATCAGTGGCGCTGTCCCAACTCGGCGCTGCCTTTGCGACACTTCCAGCGCGCGCGGATTGTAGCGTGGAGACGGATAATATGCGATTATGCGCTGGCTGGGGTGAAAGTCGTGGCTATGAAGTGAACGAACGGAGAAGAGGGAATGCCTTACGCGAATGTGAATGGGATCAGATTGTATTACGAAGAGCGCGGCGACGGGTATCCGTTGGTGTGGAGTCATGAGTTTGCGGGCGATTATCGCTCCTGGAAGCCGCAGGTTCAGTTCTTCAGCCGGCGATACAGGGTGATCACGTACAACGCGCGCGGGTATCCGCCCTCGGACGTGCCGCAGAGCCTGGACGACTACACGCAGGAACAGTCGGTTGACGACCTGCTCGGACTGCTCGATCATCTGAATATCGAACAAGCGCATATCGGCGGGCTTTCGATGGGCGGGAACGTGGCTCTGAATTTCGGACTGACGTATCCCGAAAGGGCGCGGTCGCTAATCGTGGCGGGTACCGGTTCAGGCTCCACCGACCCGGAGCCGTTCCGTCAGAACGTCAACGCGCGGGCGGAGATGATGAGAGCGGGCGGCATGGAGGCGATGGGCGACTACTCGAACAGTCCCACGCGAGTTCAGCTTCTTCGCAAGGACCCGGTCGGATACGAGGAATTCAGGAGCGGCTTTCTGGAACACTCGCCGATTGGCTCCGCGCTGACGTTCTCGGGCGTGCAGGGACGCAGGCCGCCGATATTCGACTTGGAAGAGCGAATGCGCGCGATGGATGTCCCGACGCTGATAATGACGGGGGATGAGGATGAGCCGTGCATCGAGCCGAGTGTCTTCATGAAGAGATCCATTCCCAAGTCGGGGCTGGTGGTGATGCCGCAGGCGGGACACGCCATCAACCTGGAGGACCCCGATATGTTCAACAGAATAGTCCTGGACTTTCTGACTGCGGTGGAGCAGGGCGCGTGGGCGACCCGAGAGTGGGGGGATGAGTCGGGGGCGCTGATGTAGTGGGATGTAGCGGTTAGGGGGTTCTTGGCGGGATTGGCGTTTTGACGTTGGGGGGATTGAGGGTATAATCTCCTGAGATGGACGCTATGGTGGCGATGGAAGAGAGGGTATCCAGGCTGGAGGGCGCCTATGAGCAGGTTGACCGGCGGTTGGGTCGCATCGGGGATGAGATTAGGGATATGCGGTCGGATGTGAACAGTCGCATAGATGGGGTGGAGCGCCGTATAGGAGGTGTGGAGCGCCGCATAGGAGGTGTGGAAGGCCGCGTAGAGGGGCTTCGGGTGGAGATGAATGAGCGCATAGGAGGTGTGGAGGGACGCAT
>CAZXFX010000038.1:0-29325 GCA_964640295.1 uncultured Dehalococcoidia bacterium
TCTGTCACGCCCTTCCTGACTCTCTGTTCTACCATAATCTCAAGATACAAGTCGGCGCTCCATCTCGCGCAAAAATCCATTCCCCCTTGATGGGCTCACAGGGGTAGGTAAACGCTCTAACCGCTCAAAAAGTCCCTTCCACCTTGATAGGGGAAGGCTAGTATGGGCGTGATCAGCCTCAATATCTACCCCTTTCAGACCTTGATAGGGGAAGGCTCAACCCCAATCAGTCGTCAGATAATTCCAAATTCACCATTCACAATTCAACGGATGGGGGTGATCCAATCCTCCGCCCAAACTGATACAGGCTTATATGTGCCCGACGCCTTTGCGCTCAGCTCTATTCATAAGTCCTGAATCGGTTGAGAATCCCTGATATACTGCATCGAAATCCAGAGTTCAGGAGAGTGTATTATGTCCGGTCTTTCAGTGATTCCTCAAGCAAACAGGCCCGCGGCGGTGGGCGTTAATGGCATGGCGGCGTCGGCGCATCCGCTCGCTTCACTGGCAGGGGTGCGAATGATGACAGCGGGCGGAAACGCATTCGACGCCGCGGTGGCGGTGGCTTCGACCCTGAACGTGTGCGAGCCGTTCATGTCCGGGGCGGCGGGAGTGGGCGTCGCGCTGGCGTATGTAGCGTCCGAAGATCGCGTGAGAGCGCTGAACTTTTCGGGGCGAATGCCCCAGGCCGCGGACCCGGAGGAATATACTGAGGCGGACAAGGACGTGGGCATCAAGTCGGCGCTGGTGCCGGGAAACGCCGCTGGCTGGCTTACGCTGCATGAGACATACGGCAAGCTCGACCGCGAGCAAGTGTTCGCGCCCGCTATCGGATACGCGCGAGATGGAACTGCGGTCACTCGCTTCAACGCCAGTTCCATAGCTGGCTCCGCGCCGCGACTGGCACGTTTCCCGTCTGCCGGCATATTCATCAAGAACGGGAAGACGCCCAGCCCGGGCGAGAGGGTGAAGCAGCCGCAACTGGCCGAGTCTCTGAAGGCGATAGCGCGCGGCGGCAAAGAGGAATTCTATCGCGGCGAACTGGCTTCCAGAATCGTCAGGGGAGCGCAAGAACTTGGGGGACAGTTTACAGAGGAAGATCTGGCCACATACGACGCCGAGTGGTGTGAGCCGATAAGCATAGGATACCGCGACTATGAAATTTTCTCGGTTCCGCCGAACTCGACAGGATTCCAGTTGCTTGAAACGTTGAAGATAATGGAGGGATTCGAGGGAGCGGACCTCGTATTCCAGCACCCGGAAACGCTTCATCTGTATATCGAGGGGGTGAAACTGGCGGTGGCGGACCGGATCAAGTGGGGCGGAGACCCCGATCACGTGAACGCGCCGATACGCGGTCTGTTGTCTAGCGGATATGCTGAAAGTCAGCGCGCGCGCATTGACCGAAACAGCGTGGCGACCGTGTCCGGCGAGCAGTTCAGTCGGTTCATACCGTCCGGCTCTATCAAGGCGGGCAGCGCGGACGAGTTCGACGGCGGCATGACGACCCACTTCGCGGTGGCGGACAGCGACGGCAACGTCGTCTCTGTTACGCAGACGCTGGGCGGCGGATTCGGTTCCGCCGTCGCGCCCGGCGACACGGGACTGTTCTTGAACAACATGGCGCACTGGTTCGATCTGGAAGAGGGCGCTCCGAATCGTCTGGAGGGGGGCAAGCGCGTTGATTTCTGCGTAGCGCCGACCCAGACGTTCAAGGACGGACGCTTCTACGTAAGCCTGGGTACGCCGGGAAGTTGGGGGATTCTCCAGACGACGCCGCAGTTCGTGATGAACTTCCTGGACTTTGGCATGAACGTGCAGGAAGCGATAGAAGCGCCGCGCCTGCGCGTGTTCGAGGAGCGTCGTGTGGTGATGGAGGAGAGATTCCCGTATCACGTCCGCGCCGCGCTCGCCGCCAAAGGGCACGACATAGAATTGGCGGATCCGTTCTCGACGACGGTGGGAGGCGCGCAGGGAATTATGATTGACCAGGAGTCGGGGACGTTCCAGGGCGGGGCGGATCCGCGTCGCGACGGGGTGGCGATTGGATGGTAGGGGAGCGAGATGCGAAAGGGAGATGACATCGTTGTCAGGATAACCAGAGTCGTTGATGGCGATACGGTGGATGTAGAGGACAAATGGGGGGACACGATTCGCGTTCGTCTCTATGCGATAGACGCGCCTGAGAGAAGCCAGCCATACGGTAACTGGGCGACCGACGTTCTAAATTCGGTGAACGGCAGCGATTGGATGTTGCGCGTTCAAGATACGGATAGGTATGGTCGGGTGGTTGGCGTATTTTACGATGGGGAAGATATCCAAAACTCTCTGAACGTACAGATGGTGCGGGGTGGAGTGGCGTATCACTATGACCGATACGGCGCGCTTCCCGGCGGCTCGGAGGCGGAGGCTTATGCGCGAGTCGAGCGCGCGGGTTTGTGGGCGCATGACCTGGAGCATCCGGCGGACTATCGCCGCCGCATGAGGGGCGGACAGGGTGGACAGGCGCGAAAGAGAAAGAGAGACGACGTTGACTGGTTCGACGTAACTCTGGGTATATTGAGGTGGATGGGCAAGTTCTTGGGGCTGCTCACCAGGATGTCGAACAGTGGAAGCGGACGTCGCCATAGGCGCGGGCGGCGGTAGAGAGCTTCATACTGGAAGCGCCAATAGAACGACGCGACGCGCTGATGTCAGAACCGGTGGAGTGTCAACGGTCCCGCGCTGGAAGCGCGAGCGACTGCAACCATGTCGGATAGTCAGATGTCTGGCGACTTCTGCGCGTCCCAAAACTTGAAAGCTAAGAATTAACCACTGAAAACCGACGAACCCAACAAAAGACGCTTCTTCTTCGGCTGGTGGATTGTGCTTGCCGGCGGACTTGTCATGTCCATCGCGTCCGGCATCAACTTTCACGGGTTCGGGAATTTCATCATACCGCTGGGGCGCGAATTTGGGTGGAGCAGGACGACTATATCGGTGATATTCAGCGCGGCGCGGCTGGAATCGGGTCTGCTGGGGCCGATAGAGGGGTGGGCGGTTGACCGATTCGGTCCGCGCAGGCTGATACTGATAGGCATCCCGCTGATGGGGCTTGGGTATATCGCGCTTGGTTTCATCAACGGACTGCTGGCATTTTTCTTCGTGTTCGTATTCATGATAGCGCTGGGCAACAGCCTGGGCATGAGCGTTCCAATCACCGCCGCCGCCGCCAACTGGTTCAACAAGCGTCGCGGACTCGCCTTTGGCATCATGTGGTCGGGAGTGGGGTTGGGCGGACTGTTCGTTCCCGCGGTTGGCTGGCTGATAGAGAGCTATGGCTGGCGGACCGCCGCGCTCGCCATTGGGGTGTTCATCGTGGTGATAGGGCCGCCGGTGGCGTCGGTGATGCGCCACAGGCCGGAGCAGTACGGTTACTATCCAGACGGCATCGAGCCGGTCGGAGCGCGGGACTCGCAGGGTCGCGCGAGGCCGATAAGGGTGGATATGTCCAACGATTTCACGGCGAGCGAGGCGTTGAGAACATCCAGTTTCTGGTTTCTGGCGCTTTCCATCATGGCCAGGTCGCTGGTGAGCGGGGGAATCGGTCTGCACCTGGTGCCGTTCTTCGTTGATTTGGGCGCGTCGAACGTGACCGCCGCGGCGTTGGCGGGGTCGGTTGGGCTAATGAGCATTCCGGGCCGATTCGGTTTGAGCGCGCTGGGCGATTACGTGAACAAGCGCTACGTGATGGTGGCGTCGCTGGCGGTCATGTCGGTGGCGATAATCTTCATGGCGCGAGCGCCGAGCGTAAATGCCGTCATCCCTGTGCTGATAGCGTTTTCCGCCGCTCAGGGCGGCATATCTGTAATTCCGCAGTCGCTGGTGGCAGACTATTTTGGAAGGCGGGCATACGCGACGATTCAGGGGTTCCGTTCCAGCATCCAGATGCTGGGGATAATCGCGGGGCCTATAATCAGCGGGTACGTCTTCGACACCACCGGAAGCTACTCGAACGCATTCATAGGATTTTCGGCCGCCGCTCTGCTTTCGATGGCGTTGGTGTTCATGGCCAAGCCGCCGCAGAGGAAATCGCGGAGAGCCGCCGGATAGCTGGATAGAGAGTAGTTTCGAGCGACACAGAGCAGAGGCGCGATGAATCTGCCGCCGCCGCCGCCCTCACACCTCAGATAATTCCAAATTCACCATTCTCACTGTGTCGGTAGCGGCGGCTGCCACCAGTGGGGCGTTTCGCTGAACTCTATCTCGGTCACCCATTTCACCCACTCATATCCACGCCTTCCCTGCGCCACCAGCCTGACAGGGTAGCCATGTCCATGCGATAGTGTCTCGCCCGTTACGTGGGTCGCCAGCAGAAATTCGCGCGCGGCGTCCATCGAGAACTTCCTGTAATAGCCGGTGATCGAACGCGCTATGACGCTGCGCGCGCTGTCCAGCGGCCTCGCTTCCGTCATCAGAACCGCTAACTGGACGCCGCTCCAGTTCTGGGTGGAATGCCACCCGCCCGTGCAATCCAGAGTGGCGGTCCTCGCCGCGTCGCGCGCCAGATCCGAGTAGCTGAGTTCCAAGTCTTCGCTCACCGCTCCGAATATCCTCAATCGCCATTTGTCCCCGTCTATCGGCTCAGGACTGTCGTTGAGCCAGGATACGCGCGGAAAGTCGTTCCCCGAGAAGTCTCTCGCCTTGTACGAGCCGGTGAATCGCCGATTCTGACCGTTGAGATTTGCGGCGCGCGCGACGCCCTCGGAGACCTGCCATGCCGCCAGTCCGACGACGAAAGCGCCGGCGGTCTGTATGAACAGCCGCCTTTCGGCCCAGAATCCAATCGGAAAGCCTCGCGTCATGTGCCAGATATGCCATACAAGCAGCGGGACGATGAGCGCGCCAACGTAGATGTGCCAGCTAACTCCGCTGAATATCCACCACCCGTAGGGGCCGATTAGTGACCAAGCCACCCCGGTGGCGAGGCATACGACTAGCAGAACGGATAGCGCGATAGAGGCGGACCGGGCCGTCGCGGGTCGAGGCCATTTCATCGAGCGCAGAACGTTGGCGGTCTTCCATGCGAGCGTTATCAGGATTCCGTACCCGGCGACACGGTGCAGTTGCATGTGGATGGCGCGGTTTTCCGATCCAGAAGTAAGTCCCAGGAACCCTGAAACCAGTTCGATGGCCAGGAATATGAGCAGCAACAGGTTTGCCCATGGGAAACGCATGGAGCGGCGCTCCGATGTTCAGGAGGAGTTCCAAGATAGCTCTTGGGAATGATAATGAGATGGTGCCCAGGAAGGGATTCGAACCCCCACACCCGTAAGGGTAGCGGATTTTAAGTCCACCGCGTCTGCCATTTCGCCACCTGGGCGCTCAGACTATAACTATCAGTTTACAGCAACGCGGTTTTGCGCGCTACTATAAACCGATAGCGTTTGGAGGTTTATAAGAAGAGCGGGGCGAACACGAGCGCGACTATGCTCATCAGCTTTATCAGTATGTTGAGCGCGGGGCCGGACGTGTCTTTGAACGGGTCGCCGACAGTGTCGCCAACCACCGCCGCGGCGTGAGGGTCGGAACCCTTGCCGCCCATGTTTCCCGCCTCGATGTACTTCTTGGCGTTGTCCCACGCGCCGCCCGCGTTCGCCATCATTATCGCCAGCAGGAAGCCGGACGCGATAGAGCCGATCAGCAGGCCGCCGAGAGCCTCAGGGCCGAGCACGACCCCCACTACGACCGGAGCCAGCACCGCGATGACGCCGGGCAGCACCATTTCTCGCATTGCGCCTCGCGTGCTGATGTCAACCGCGCGAGTGTAGTCAGCGGGCGCGGTTCCTTCCAGCAGCCCCGCTATTTCGCGGAACTGCCGCCTGACCTCTTGCACCATCGCGTTGGCGGCGCGACCAACCGCCTGCATCGTGAGCGCGCCGAACAGGAAGGGCATTAGAGCGCCCAGAAGCAGTCCCATCAGAACGTTGGTCTCGGTCAGATTGAATATCTCGACCCCAGTCACCTCCGAATAGGCGGCCATCAGCGCCAGCGCCGTAAGAACCGCTGATCCGATGGCGAATCCCTTGCCTGTCGCGGCTGTCGTGTTGCCGAGCGAGTCCAGCGCGTCGGTGCGCTCGCGCACTGACGGGTCGAGCCCCGCCTGCTCGGCTATGCCGCCGGCGTTGTCCGCTACCGGACCGTATGCGTCGGTGGCGAGCGTGATTCCGAGCGTGGAGAGCATCCCCACCGCGGCCAGCGCGACTCCGTAGGTGTCGGCGAGGTCGTTGGCTATCCACATGGCGATGACCACGACCAGCGCGGGCACTACGGTGCTTACCATGCCCAGCCCAAGCCCGCTGATGATAACCGTGGCGGGGCCAGTTTCAGCTTGCGCCGCTATGTCGCGCGTGAATTTGTATTCGTAGCTTGTATAGACCTCCGACGCGGTGCCAATTATCTGACCCGCCACCAGCCCTGTGAGAACCACCCAGAAGAGCTTGAAGTCCATGTCCAAAGCCACAAGCGCGACCGCCGTCCCAATCAGCACCAGTACGCCCGCCCCGAAGATGCCGATACGCAGCGACCAGAGCAGCGAACCCATCGTCGCGCCGTCCTTGGTGCGAACCAGGAACGTTCCGATGATCGACGCGAATACGCCGATTCCGGCGATCAGCATCGGCAGCACGAGCAGATCCGAGTCGAACGGAAGCGAATCGGCGTTGGCCACCCCAAGCGCCGCGGCCCCGACGGCGGCGAGCGCTATCGTAGCGATGATCGAGCCTGTGTAGCTCTCGAAGAGGTCCGCCCCCATTCCAGCCACGTCTCCAACGTTGTCCCCAACGTTGTCCGCGACAGTCGCTGGATTGCGCGGGTCGTCCTCGTCCATGCCCTGTTCCACCTTGCCGACCAGGTCCGCGCCCACGTCCGCCGCCTTGGTGTATATTCCTCCGCCAACCCTGGCGAACAGCGCTATGGATGACGCGCCAAATCCGAATCCTGCCACCACCTTGATGTCCTGGAATATGAGATACATCGCGGTCAGCCCAATCAGCCCGATGCCGACCACGCTAACGCCCATCACCGTTCCTGAATTGAACGCGATGCGAAGCGCCGGATTGAGTCCGCGCTGCGCCTGAACCGTCGTGCGGGTGTTCGCGCGGACGGCGATGCTCATCCCAATGTATCCGGCTAACCCGGATCCTATCGCCCCAATCAGGTACGATATGGCGGTGCCCGGTATAGCCTCGGCCTGGCCGTCTATCCTGTCGAGTATGTCGAAGTCTATGAACAGAGCGAGTATGATGCAGACCAACACCACGAATATCGCCAGCATCCTGTACTCGCGCGAAAGAAAGGCGTTCGCCCCCTCTCTGATGGCGTTGCCAATGAAGCGCACCTCTTCGCTGCCTTCGTCCTCTTTCAGTATTCTCATAGTAAGAATGGCCGCGAAGCCCAGAGCCACAAGCCCCGATATGATTGCAAGAATAAGTATCGCCACGTCATGCCTCCACTTATGGAAACGACCTTGCGCGCCGCGGCAAGGCCGAATTGGTTGCAGAGGGAAATTACCACAGCGCTGGGGGATCGGTCAAATTTGACACGCCCCAGCGCGGTTGGCGCTATGGAGTTCTTTGAGACTTGATAGACTTGATAGAATAGAAGCTGAATACAAAATCAGAATGGGTCGGTGGATTATGAATAGACAATTTATGCGTGATCTGAGAGAAGCGGTCAGGATCCTGGGCCCCAAACAGGTAGTTGAACACAACGACAGGGGAAACCGATACCGCGAAAGAGGCGAACACGACCGCGCCATAGAAGAGTTCAATAAGGCGCTCGCCATGGCTCCCAACACGCCGGATGTGTACTCGAACCGCGGCAACGCCCACGCGGGAAAGGGACACATCGAGCGCGCTATCGCCGATTACGACGAGGCTATCCGGCTCGACCCCGAAGTCGGCGGATATTACAGCAACAGGGGCTCGGCAAAGCGCGAAAAAGGCGATATAGAGGGCGCGCTCGCCGACCACAATGAGGCCGTCCGACTGGACCCGACTCTCGCCATAACCTACTTCAACAGGGGAAACGCCTATCTGGAGATGAAGGAGTGCGAACTCGCGCTGAATGACTATATGGAATCGGCGCGGCTCAACCCCAAATACGCCGGAACGCGCGTCAATATGGCGCACGCTTACCTTGAAATGGGGATGCTCGACCGCGCCTTATCCTCGCTGGAACTCGCTATCGAACTCGATCCCGATAATCACTACGCCTATATGACCCGCGCCGAAGTCTACATGGAAAAAGAAGACCTCTCACGAGCCGAAAAGGACTTCGACCGAGGCATAGCCATCGAGCCGCGCAGCGCCGCCTACTACTACTCCAGAGCCAAGGTGCACATCGCCAGGCAAGACCTGGACCGCGTCATAGAAGACGTCGGGAAGGCGATGAGATACAACCGAAGGAAGGATAGGGAATATCATCTCACTTTCGCCGACGCGCACCGCAACAGAGGCGACGCTTTCCTCAAGAAGGGAGACTACAACCGCGCGATAAGGGATTTCAATATCGCGCTCAAGCACAATCCCAAAGACGCCCACTCATACAACGACCGCGGCGTGGCATACGCCGGCAAAGGCGATCAGCGCAGAGCCATGAGCGACTATAACAGAGCGCTCAAGCTGGACCCGAAAAACCCAAAGACATACCACGCGCGAGGAAATCTGTACGGATTGCAGAAACACTATGACCGCGCCCTGCGGGATTTCACCAAGTCCATCGAGCTTGACCCCGACGTCTCGGAAACGTATGAAGACAGGGGTATAGCCTACGAAATCTCAGGCAACTCAGACAAAGCCATCGCCGATTACGACATCGCCCTCAAGATGAATCCCGAAAGCGGACCCGGATACTTCAAGAGAGCCTGCTCATACTACAGCAAAAAAGACTATGAGAGAGTGGTCGAAGACTTGAACAAGGCGGACGAACTGGGCGAGAGCCAGAAGGAACTGTACGCCATCAGGGGGAGCGCCTATATCGAATTGAAGGAATACGACCTGGCGATCTCAGAATACGACAAGGCGATACGCATGAGCCCGCGAGACATCGAGTTTTATGTGGGCAGAGGCGTGGCGCGAGGCCGAAAGGGGAACCAGAAAGCGGCAATCGCCGACTACGACAAGGCGGTCAAGATGAACAGAAAGCACGCGCCCGCCTATATCAATAGGGGCGTCGCCTACTATGAAGACGGCGATTACGAAAAAGCCATGGCCGACTTCCAGATGGCGGTGAGACTGGACCCGAACAACTACCTCAACTACGCCAACAGGGGCGAAATGTACCTGCACTTGGGCGACCCCAAACGCGCCATAACCGACCTGGACAAGGCTATTCGCATGAACCCGACGCACCCGGAGGCGTACAAGCACAGAGGCGCGGCGCACATTCAGCTAGGAGACAGGGAACGCGGCATGGCCGACCTCGAACGCGCCGACAGACTCGGAGCCAAGTAAAAATATTTTTCCCCCAGCGGGACCAACATGGATAGGCAAACAAAAACCCGTTCGTCCTGAGCCTGCCAAAGGACACTCGTAGCCAATTCACAATTCCAAATTCACCATTCACAATTCATTCCGGATTCACCATGCACCTCGACACCAACAACCCCAAATACGAGCGGGCGGCGAGCCAAATCCTCCTGCGACACGCCAACGCCGAGCCTGAGGCAAACATCACCAGCGCCATACGCGACTTCCTCGCGCACACCGAACTCGCCCACGCCGAGCAGATGGTCGAGGAAAACCCGCCCTCCGACGCCTCGCGCCGCGCCGTTGACCTCACCGCCCTCGACACGTTCATCGAGGTGAAACGGCGCATAGGCACCACCCAGTCGGGCGACCCCAACCCCAAATACGTCCAGCAGTTGGACGACTACCTCGCCGAATCCGAAAGCGCCGGCAAAGGCGTCCGCATGGGCATACTCACCGACGGCAAACGCTGGCTGCTGCGATGGCCCGGCGCAGGCGACCCCCGCTTGGTGAATCCGTACTTCTTCACGCTCGAATCCGCCGACAAATGGCTGACTCTGTACGAATGGCTGCGCGACAAGGCGCTGGAGTCCAGAGAAGACGTCCCGGTTGACAGAAAGACAATCGAGGCAAGTTTCGGACCCGGCGGCGTCCACTACGACAGAGACATCACCCGCCTGCGCGCCCTCTACGACCGCCACGCGACCGAAGAGACCATAAAGGTCAAGCGCCGACTCTGGCGCGACCTGCTCAGAGCCGCCCTCGGCGAAGCCGCCGACACCAGCCGCGACGCCGACGATCTATTCATCCGACACACCTATCTCAGCGCCGTTGTCGGCATGGTCGTGCAGGCGTCGTTCGGCATAGACATCTACAAGCTCGCCGAGACCGACCCCGAAGACCTGCTCAAGGGCAGGGCGTTCCAGAACACCACCGGCTTGCAGGGCGTCGTCGAATCCGACTTCTTCGCCTGGCCCGCCGAAGTGGGCGGACTGTCGCTCCTCAGCGCCATCGCCCGCCGCGTCGCCCGCTTCGACTGGCAGAACGCCCCCTCCGACATCGCCCCCATCCTCTACGAAAGCGTCATACCCGCCGAGGAGCGCCGCCAGCTAGGCGAATACTACACCCCCGACTGGCTCGCCCGCGTCATGGTGGACGAACTGGTCCCCGACCCGCTCAGCCAGCGCGTCCTCGATCCCGCCTGCGGCTCAGGCGCTTTCATCGCCGAGGCCGTCCGACGAGTCATCGTCGCGGCGCAAGACAGCCGACTGCCCCCCGACAAGGTCTTCGCCAAACTGCGCGACTCCGTTATCGGCATAGACGTCCATCCCGTCGCCGTCCACCTCGCTCGCGCCTCCTGGACGCTCGCCGCCCGCTCCGCCATACAGCGCGCCCCCGCCGGCTCCTCCATCACCGTCCCCATCTACCTGGGCGACGCGCTCCAGCTCCGCTTCAGGAGCGACGATATGTTCTCCCAGCAAGAAGTCCGCATAGAGGTCGGCGACGACCAGAACTCCGCGCTCGTCTTCCCCATCAGCCTGGTCGAGCGCGCCAACGACTTCGACGCGCTCATGGGCGACATCGCCGACGCCATCGAGCGCAAAGACGACCCCCACCTCGCGCTCGACGACAACGGCATAACCGACCCCGCCGAGCGCGATACCCTGACCGCCACCATCGCCACAATGAAGCGTCTCCACGACGAAGGACGCGACCACATCTGGGCATACTACACCCGCAACCTTGTGCGCCCCGTCGCGCTCAGCCGCTCCAAAGTGGATGTCATCGTCGGCAATCCCCCTTGGCTCAATTATCGTAATACAGCCGCCACTCTCAGAACTGAACTTGAACGCCAAAGCAAGCAAGTTTACGACATCTGGGTCGGCGGCAGATACGCCACGCATCAGGACGTCGCCGGCCTCTTCTTCGCCCGCAGCGTTGACCTCTACCTCAAAGACGACGGCGTCATCGGCATGGTCATGCCCCACAGCGCGCTCCAAACCGGCCAGTACCGCAAGTGGCGAACCGGACGCTGGATCCCCAAGCGGACGGGTAGGGCGCTGAACGTGGACTTCTCCCACAAGCGCGCCTGGGACCTCGAACGGCTCGAACCCAACACCTTCTTCCCCGTGCCAGCCTGCGTCGCGTTCGCAAGACTCGGCAAGACGGCGCCGCTGTCCGGCGACGTGGAGCGCTGGATTGGAAAAGCCGGCTCCCCCAATATCCGCCGAAACCGCGCCGCCATAACCGACACCTCCGAGACGGGCGAATCTCCCTACGCAGGCTATTCACGTAATGGTACGACCATATATCCGCGCGTCCTCTTCTTCGTGAACCAGATCGAAAACCCAGCCATTATTCAGGCTGCCAATACCATCACCGTCAACCCGCGCCGCGGTTCGCAGGACAAACCCCCGTGGAAGACGCTCGATCTCTCCGACATCAGCGAGCAGACAATAGAATCCTCCCACGTTTACGACGTCCACCTCGGCGAGACAGTCGTCCCTTACGCCACCTTGCCTCCGCTCAAGGCCGTCCTGCCAGTCAAGCGCGGCGAGTTCACGCTCCCATCCGACCCCAACGGAGCGGGCGGCATCCGCCTCGGCGGACTGGATCGTCGTATGCGCCAACGCTGGCAGACAATCAGCCAACTCTGGGATGAAAACAAAACCCGAGTAAACAAGCTGAACCTGTCAGGAAGGATAGACTACCACCGCGAACTTTCAGCGCAGTTAGACTGGATGAAAGAGCCCGGGGATAGGCCAGTTCGGGTTGTTTATACAACCTCAGGTCAACCGACAGCATCATTGATTTCTGATAATTATGCTTTGGTTGACACCACACTATATTGGGTTACTTGTGAAAGCATTGATGAAGCTCAGTATCTTCTTGCTGTTATAAACAGTGACGTTCTAGCTTCTGAAGTGAATCGATATACAACCGCAAACTGGGCAGGCAATACTCGTCACCTACACAAACACCTATGGAAACTCCCCATCCCCCAATTCGACCCCGACAACGATCTGCATCTCACGCTGTCAGAGGCCGGCAAAAAAGCGTCCGAGGGAGCGTCCCTAGCCCTCGAAGAACTCTACCAAGAGCGCGACAGAGTGACCGTAACCATCGCCCGCCGCGAGCTGCGAAAATGGCTGCGAGAGAGCGCGCAAGGCAAGACCGTGGAGGCGTTGGTAGGGAAGTTGCTGGGGAGTGGAGGGTGATTTTCGTAATTGAGGGAGAGTAGCATTGCCCCCTTTATCCATGCACTGGTGATACAGAATCAGACAGGAGCTTTGCTAGAACCCGGCCGTGCAGGTAGGTGAAGTAGGTGGGAAATGCCTCGCCGATTAAGTTACGTATAAGGTAAAGCGTTTGATTTTCTTTCGCACGTGTCCAGTCGTAGAATCGTGGGATAGTTTGAAGGTCGGCACACTCCAAGATGCTCATCACTCTGTTCTCCCATGGGTGAATCTTAAAATCGCTCCCTATGTGGCTCGAGTTGGTGGTGATCGTGTACGCAGGCCTTTCGGGCTTCATGCGTCGATAACTGGATTTGAACCCCTTGATCAAAGCAGGTTGCCCGTCCCGTTGAACGTAGGGCCGATTGCGCATAACTGCGTCACAAGAAGGGCAGAGTATCAATTCTGTTTTGACTTTCTGCCTACCACAAGATAGGCACTCATCGTTTTCAAATGCGCTACGCCCCGAATTCGGGGGTATTTGGCTGACCTGCATGTACCGGTCCGAGCCGTATGATGGCACGAAGTGGAGCCAGTGTTTCCCGTGCGCCGTGTCTTCAGACTTAGCGTCCAAGTAATCGTATTCCATCAATTGCAACCATTGTCGAATACTCACCCATGGTAGCGCACCGTTGATTGGATGCTCAGAATGGGTTGGACTTGGTAGAGGTGCTCTCTTGAAGGACGATGAGTTTGCTAGACATGGTTCGTCCTTATGTATAGCGACGACCAGCGCACGCTTTCTAACCTGAGGAATGCCATAATCGGCAACATTAACCACCTTTGGGAACACTTCATATTCCGTAAGGTGGTTGCGAATATGATCAACTACTGTACCATTGATACCCGCGTATTTAACGTTGAGAGTCAACACAGGGCGAACATTCTCGGCGACTATCACCCTAGGCATTAACCTCTGGGCAAGGGGAATCACTTCCAACATCAGACGATTCTTTGCCTCTAACTCCTGTGCCCTAGGACTTCGCCGCTTTCCTCTGCTGGGATTCGAGCTACTCATACCTTGGCAAGGTGGTGTGGCAACTAGCAGGTCTAGTCGTCGGGACACTGCCGTGTGGTAAGTAGATATTATCTCATCTGTGCTATCACATACATCTTGCGCAAGCCAGGTGGAACAAGGGAAGTTGTCGGCGCCAATAGCGGCGCGTTTCTGGTCGGCCTCGACCTGTACTACAAATCGAAATCCAGCCATCTCGTAGCCCAGATCGCTCAGTCCGGCTCCCGAGAATAGTGAAATGGCGGTCAGTGGCAACTCAGCATCTGGCTTTTCCCGCAACACGAAATCTCGGGCCGGGCTGCCGTGAGGTGCTGCTCGAATCAAATGGACAAGCTGGTCAATAGTTTCCGAGAGTCCCGACTTCGTATTGACATCGTGCTCTGGGATGCGAAGCACTGTCCAGCCCTCGCATTCGAGTTTGGTCGTGACACGCTGGTCCCGCGCCCTGTTACCCGCGATCTTGTTCACCCAGGATTCATCGTTCAGTCCCTCATGCTTGCGACACTGCGGGCAGCCATGCCAGAAGCATCCGTCAACAAAGATGGCTATCCGCTTTCGCGGTAGTACCATGTCAGGGCTACCGGGTAGCCTCGTGCCTGTAACGGACTTGTAGCCTTCATGGGTGAAGTATCGCACTCCTTTACGCCACAATCCCGAAGCTAAGGCACGTTCAGGACGGGTTCTGCCTCTGTTGTGTGCCATGGCCTTGTAGCGCTGGGAAGGTTTCATCACGTCCGAAGACAATGGTTACTCTGCCTCTGCCGACAATTTGGGCAGTTCGCCCTGCATTTCTCCAACCACCTTCAGGAAGTCTTCGTGACTTCGGCTAGTGGATTCGAGGATGTCATGCCAGGTTCTATGAGAAATATCAGAGTCAGTGCGGATAGAGTTTTCCCTTAAAGCGTCTAAGTTCAGCAAGTCACAAACTATCGTCAACTGGGCGATTGGGAAGGAATCCCTTACCGTAGGTGTTTCACTGATGAACTTTCTCACTGCTGTCAGATATCCAAATGCTCTATCGAATTCCTCATCTGTCAAAGCATACAGGGGACGTTTGATCTCTATAACTTCCAATCGACCTGCGTGATTGAGCATCACAAAGTCAGGCTGTTTGCTGGGATTGTCTATGGCTGAGGTGACGATCTCCTCGCCATAGTTGGCAAGATACCAATTCTGGAAGTTTAATCGGGTAGATGCAAGAGACTGATTGAAGCTCAACGGTGTCCAATCAGGATATAGTATCCATGGCGCAGTCTCGATGAGCCTTTGCAACTCTCTCTCAACGGTCAAGGGATTGGATACAAGCCTCCGAAGTTGCTCAATGGATTCGACTCTTTCCTGAGCGACTTGGCCAAGAGAGTACATTTCAACCAATCTGGCCCTCTCGAACAAATCGAGAATCACATCAGTGGCACCGTCTACTTGTGAGGCCACTGCATCCAATGTGTCAAGCAACGTAGTATGAGGTCCTATGGCGTAGGCTAGCCGTACCATGCGGTCCCTGTAATCAGGATTCTTGATGGCATCTCGGTCCGCCCGTGCAACAAGAGACCTCGCGGCCCTCAGTACGGATTGTCGTATGGCGCTGTCATTTGGATGTGCTTCTCTGAGGCGCTCATCCAGATGAGACTCTTCAAGAAAGAGGTCCCAGGCGCGCCGCCTTGTACTTGTCTCTGCGCTAGCAGCAAGCTCCTTAAGGAGTTCTCGCCCCCAATCTCGTAGCGGAGTTCCAAGGTCAGAGTTCCAGATGATATCCTGCCTGTCTGTGCGGATGAAGTCTTCCTCCCCGTCAAGCCACTCAGCGTTGATTGCTCCCGTGAGGTAGCTTCTCATCTTGAACTCACCAGTGAAGCCGGTCTTGATGTCAAAGTCCCTAGTCTGAGCGACAATCTTTCCTCTGGCGTATAGACGAACACCAGCCATTACTTCATCCTTATACGGGTCTTTCGCGTAAGCGACCCATCCAGATACAGGTAGGAATCGGTCTTCTACTTTCACTGGTCTATTATCCACTTCTATACGGGTGCCAGGCATTACGTCCACATTCAGAGTGCCAAGGTCGATAGGGTCATCTCCTCCAGCGTTGTCTTTTAACCTGACGCTCCAGTTACTTTGGCTCAATCCAAATCTGGCAGCTAGCTGGCGGTCTAGCTCTTCACCAGTAGGGACACGCCTACGATCAAAGCTTCTCAGTATCAACTTAGTGCCAGTAGCGACTGCGTAGCTTCCATCTTGTGGACCGGGATCTGGATGATAGGGTAATACGTTTCCGTCTCCGTCTGTTTTCTCCTTCAACATCTCGTCGAGATCAAGAATCAAGTTAGAGACTGCGTAACCACGTTCAGTAAGTGGCCCGCCAGCGGTTATGACTTCTACCTCATGGCATATCCCGAAGGGCGCTAATTTGCCAATGCCCTTTCTGCCCATAACCCGACGATTGTATTTGGGTGTCTGTTCGCTTCGTCCAACTCTACGGTTGTATCCGACGTTCAAGTAGTACTCGTTTACTTCTTCAGCAGTCATTCCACAACCATCATCCTCAATGATGACCTCAAATCCTTGATCCACAATCTGCCCAGCGACCTTACGAGCTAGGTACTGCCCGAAAGGCAGCTCGATTTTGACGTGCTCGGCATCCGCGTCGTAAGCGTTGGCTATCAATTCGGCCAAGACAGCGGAGACTCTGTCGTACATCTGAATGCCCAACTTGTCGATAGTAAGCCGGGATATCCTCATAGTGTACTTTGGAGAACTGAGTCGCAACGTCTATACCTCAACTTAGAATGTTTACCAATCTACCCGAGAAATTCTGAAAACCCTTTTTTTTAAGGAGTTACTACATCAGTGGATTTATACGCAATCCCCGCGACCCGCTCCCTGAAAATAGCCTCATCCGACAGACCATCCTTGATGTATATTAACTTGAACAGGATTTCATCCAAGAGTTCCTGATCCTTGAACTCGGTTTCCCAAGCAAGCGGAACCACACGATAAGTCAATCGGCTCAGGCTGGTCTGCAACGACTGTGTACAATATAATTGATCTTGACTCATGAAGTAGACCATCTACAGAAAGGGTATAGAAATGCCATCCAAGGACGCGCCACCCGGAGTAGTAGTTATCAAGGGAACTGGCCCCAGGGAAATGCCCATGCCTATACCCACGACTAAACCACCAGGCCCTCCCTCCAAGATGTCCCCGAAATCCGCGTGACTTCCCTTGACCCGCCAGGCTGCGTCCCCACCTTCAGCCAGCCTCATAGGGGGTAGGTAAACGCTCTAACCGACCGAAAAATCCCTTCCCTCCATGCTGCTCACAGGGGTAGGTAAATCAAAAATCCGTTCGTCCTGAGCTTGTCGAAGAGCGCCCCGACCTACTACGCGCCCACCCCTCTCAGCCCTCGATGGGGGAAGGCTAGGATGGGGGTGTTCCCCCTCAATACCCACCCCTCTCAGCCTCTCTCCATAGTGCAAGAGATAGTATGACTATCGGATAGTTGCAGTCAAGCCAAGCAGCCTCGGTCGCGCTCGGCGCGCCAACAATCTCACCTCCCCCCAATCCACTATTCCAAATCCACCATTCTATGCTATACTACCCATAAATCAAGAACAAATATACGGAACTCTGGATTGGCCAGAGCCGAAAACCCTACTAATGACTAACTACTAACGACTAACAACCCATATACCAGAGGTTATCAACCAGTCCGAGCGAGCGAGACAAAAACTCTCTGAACTGGTGAATACAGGTCTTTGCAGGTGAAGTGCAGGTGGCAACAGGCGGCATATCCCACCAGAAGACCATCAGAAGCCACCTGCGCGCCACCTGCAGGCTTGCCAGAAGAACTATAAACCAGGGGATATTCCTCACGTAACATTCATGAGTTTGACAGGCCGGGCGGCTAGAGATTATCCCCAAAGCCCCTTCCCCCAAACTCACGCACACATTCCCGCCCGTCTGCTATCATATTCACGCTCAAAGCAACGCATCTATGTTTGGAGGATATACATGAAAGTTGGAACCCGACTGGCGGGGCGTTTCCCTGCCCAAATAGCGGAATCCGCGAGACGCGCGGAGCGTCTCGGATTCGACACCACCAATTCGTCCGAGACGAACCACAACCCATTCCTGCCGCTCTCCATCGCCGCTGAGCATAGCCGGAATATCCAACTGCGAACGTCCATCGCGCTCGCCTTCGCGCGAAGCCCCATGGACATGGCTTACCTGGGCTGGGACCTTCAGGATATGTCCAACGGACGCTTCGCCCTCGGACTCGGCAGCCAGGTTCGCGGACACATCGTCCGCCGATTCAGCATGAACTGGACCGCGCCCGCTCCCAGGATGCGCGAATACATACAGGCGCTCCGCCATATATGGAACGCCTGGCAAAACGGAGAGCGCGTCCAGTTCCACGGCGACCACTACGACTTCAACCTGATGCCTCCCTTCTTCAACCCCGGCCCCATAGCCAACCCCGACGTCAAGGTGTTCATATCGGCGGTCAATCCCTACATGCTGCGCGTGGCCGGCGAGGTGTGCGACGGCGTCCTGCTACACGGATTCTGCACCCCCAAGTACACCAGAGAAGTCATCATCCCCAACCTGAAGATCGGCGCGGACAGGGCAGGCCGATCCCTGGACGACATAGAGATAAACGCCGGCGGCTTCATCATCACCGGCGACACAGAAGAAGAAGTCGAATCCAAGAAAGCCGGCGTCAAGAACCAGATCTCGTTCTACGCCTCCACCCGCAGCTACGAGTCCGTCATGAGTACGCACGGCTGGGAAGACACCGCCGCTCGGCTATACCGAATGTCGGTGGACAACAGATGGCCTGAGATGGGCCAGCAAATCACCGACGACATGCTCGAAGCGTTCGCCGTCGTCGGAACGCGCGACCAGATAGTGGCCAAGCTCAAGCAGACGCACGGCGACTACGCCAGCTCGATCAGCTTCGACATGCCCACATCCACGCCCGAAGAAGAAGAACGACTCGCCAGCATGATAGCCGAACTCCGCGCCTAGCCCCATCCCCCTCCGACAGGCTCGCGAGGGTAGGCAAGCGCCCAAACCAACCCCAAAAATCCCTTCCCCCTCTCAGCCCCTCGATGGGGGAAGGCCAGGACGGGGGTAATCCACCCCACTAACAACTAAATACTAAAACCCAACCCCCTCGATGGGCTCACAGGGGTAGGTAAATCAAAAATCCGTTCGTCCTGAGCTTGTCGAAGGGCGCCGACCTGATATGCGCCTAGCCCTCTCAGCCCCTCGATGGGGGAAGGCCAGGACGGGGGTAATCCACCCCACTAACAACTAACGACTAAATACTAAATACTAAAACCCAACCGGAGGAAACCAAGTGAAGATCAAGGAAATCCGAGCCGCGGCCGTCACGCTCACGCCCCAGATCAAGACAGAGCCGAGAGTCCCCGCCATACCGGGAGCCGGACATTTCACCAGCCCCATGGCGCGCTACGAAAACGAGTTCCCGAACAGGGTCTGGAGCGAAGGATGGGGACGCGCCGCCTGCGTGGTGACCGCCGAGGACGGAACGTGGGGCGTCGGCTTCTGCCCGATGAGCGGCCCCGCCCTCTCCATCATCAACGATCACTTCGCGCCGCTCCTGCAAGGCCAGAACGCCATGGCCGTCGAAAAGCACTGGGACCTCATGCGCCGCGCTTCCTCCCCCTACGGCGCCTACGGACTCGCCAGCTACGCCATAAGCGCCGTGGACAACGCGCTCTGGGACCTCAAAGGCAAACTGCTCGGACTCCCCGTCTATGAACTGCTCGGCGGTCCCGTCAAGGACAAGATATTCTGCTACGCCTCCAACACCACGCTCACATACGGCACGGAGAACTACATCGAGTGGTTCTTGGAACTCGGCTTCAAAGCCGTCAAGCTGTTCGTCCGGCACGGCCCGGAAGATGGCATCGCTGGCCTGCGCAAGAACGAAGAACTCGTCGCCCGCACCCGAGAGCAGGTCGGCCCCGATGTCGAAATAGCCGTTGACTCATGGATGTCCCTCAACACCGAGTACATCGTTCGGCTGGTAGAGGCGCTCAAGCCGTACCGCATCAAGTGGCTGGAGGACTATCTGCTCCCCGAGGACCTCGATAGCTACATGAAGGTGCGTCAGCGCGTGCCGGGCCAGACGCTTGCCACCGGCGAACACTGGTACACCATTCACCCCTTCGCGTTCGCCGCCGGCCAGGGCCTGGTTGACATACTCCAGCCCGACATCTCCTGGGTCGGCGGAATGACCGCCAGCGTCCGAATTTGCCACATAGCGGAGGCGCACGGCGTATCCGTCATCGGACACGGCGGCATGAACATACCCTACGGCCAGCACTTGGCATACGCCATGCCCGTCATCCCCTGGGGCGAGCGCTCCGAGGGTGTGGCCCCTCCCGGCGTCCCCCTCGAGGAGATGGTCATACTGCCAGGCACACCCGTCATCAAGGACGGCTATCTGACACCGAGCGACGCGCCCGGATTCGGCCTCGAGTTCGACAAAGAATGGCTGGAAGCGAGGTCCGCCTAACCGCCTCATAAAGACTTACACGGTTGATGACGCCTTCTTTGACCCGCTGCCTGAAGGTGAACTATCCGCTTGGGAGGGTAGCTAATCGGTAGCTAATCATTGCGCCTGTCGCTTGATACTCACGTCTTTCTATGGTGAGTATGGCCTCTCGCATTGTCATCTCCCTAAAGATTTCGATACGTAGTTTCGTCGCGCCGCGTTATCCTTACCACTTCTGCTCACACCACTACGCCGCTCGCCCGCATCGCCGCCACCTCTTCCTCGGTGCATCCCAGGATCGTGGTGAGAATCTCGTCGGTGTGTTCCGAATATCTGGGCGCGCGCGTGACCACATTGGGGTCGTCCGACATCTTGACTGGTATGCCAATCATCTTATAGTCGCCGCGCGCCGGGTCCTCCACTTCGACGATCATCTCCCGCGCGATGAGATGCTCGTTCTCCAGCGTCTCAGTCGCCCCCACCACTGCCGAGGCCAGCACGCCCGAGCTCGCAAGCGCATCCATCGCCTCCCACTTGGTGCGCTTCGATGTCCAGTCAGTCAGTATCCTGGTCACTTCCTCCGCGTTTTCGTACCGTTTCTCCTCTTCGTCGAAGCGCGGGTCTCCTATCAGGTCCGTCCGTCCAATCGCGGCCAGCGTCAGATCCCATCCATCGCCGCGCGGGTGTATCATCACGTAATCGTCGGGGCCTCCCGGAGAGCAGGGGAATACCATCGGGAGACCGCGGAATCCCATGTGCCCAAGCCGCGGACTGGGGATGCCTTCAGCCAGGGTGCGCGTAAGCGACATTCGCATCAGATTGACGACCGAGTCCTGCATCGAGACCTCCACCATCTGCCCCACGCCCGTTCGATCCCTCTTGTGCAAAGCTGCCAGTATGCCGATGGCGGCATGCAGTCCGCTGCCGGAATCGCCGACGCCGGGAGAGACCGGCACAGGCGGCCTGTCTCCGAATCCCGTGGTCGCCATGGCCCCGCCGGCCGCTTGAGCCACGAACTCGAATCCTTTGTATCCTGAGTATGGACCGTAGGCGCCAAAGCCCTTGATCGTCGCGTAGATTAGCCGCGGGTTGATCTGATGGAGCCGTTCCCATCCCAAACCGAGCCTGTCCATCATTCCCGGACCAAAGTTCTCCACCAGGATATCCGCCCAGCCTGCCAGCCCTATGAACATCTCCTTGCCCTTCTGGGTCTTGAGATCGAGAGTGACGGCTCGCTTGTTGTTGTTGAATATGAGGAAGTAAACGCTATCGGAATCTTCTCGGTGCGCCAGGTCAGCGCGCGTGCTGTCGCCGCCCCTGGTGTCTTCCACCTTTATGACGTCCGCGCCGAGAAAGCCCAGCATCTGAGCGCACGACGGACCAGCCTGCACATGAGTAAGATCGAGAACTTTCACATCCGATAGTGAACGCTCCATTTGAGCGCCTCCTTTACTTGTGTAGTTGAATGACCGTTCGCCTAAATCCCCTCAGGCGCGACCTTGAATGATGCGGTCTATCGCCGCCGCCGCTTCGTCTATTCGCCCGTCATGGTTGACGACAGTATAATCGAACCAGTGCGATTCCCTAAGTTCTTTGCGAGCCGTCTCCAGCCTCAGGGCGAACTCCCGTTGGGATTCCGTGTTGCGTTTACGCAGACGCTCGATGAGAGCGCATAGGTCGGGAGGTTCCATGAATATGAGCGTCGCTTCGGGCATCATTCGTTTGATGGTGGCCGCTCCCTGCACATCTACCTGGATTATCACGTCGAGGCCGCTATTCTGAGCCTCGACCACCTGCGATTTCGGAACTCCGTACAGGTTCCCATGGACTTCGGCCCACTCCAATAGTTCGTCCGCTTCTATCATGCGTTCAAAGGTCTTTCTGGACAGGAAGAAGTAATCAACGCCGTCTTCCTCGCCAGGACGGCGTTGGCGGGTGGTAGCCGTGACCGTGAAGTGGCGAGTTCTCTGGAACTGCCTCACCTTTGCGAGAACGGCGTCTTTGCCTACGCCGGAAGGTCCGGATATGACGAACAGCCTTCCTAGCCTGTGCGGCGGGGTGTCATCTGAGAGTTCGCTTTCACGCGCTGGCATTTTCCAATTCATCCCAGAACGTCGGATAGGAAACGTCGGCGGCTTCCGACTCGCCGATGGTAGTCGCTCCTCCGGCGATCAACCCCGCGACCGCCATTGACATCGCAATCCTGTGGTCGCCATGGCTTTCGACTTCCGCCCCTGAGAGCGTGGCTCCCCCCTCTATGGTCATGCCGTCTTCGATCTCCCTGATCTTTGCGCCGAGCGACGCCAACCCCGAGACGGTGGCGGAAATCCTGTCCGATTCCTTGACTCTGAGTTCGGCGGCGTCTCTGATGATAGTCTGCCCTTTGGCTTGGGAAGCGGCAACCGCCAAAACGGGAAGTTCGTCAATGACTCTCGGAATTACGTCGCCTCCTATTTCAACGCCTCGCAAGTCGCTGGTTTCGGCGACAAGATCAGCCGCCGGTTCGTTGCCTTCTTCCCTGACATTCTCGACGCTTATCCTGGCCCCCATTTCTCGAAGAACATCCAGCACTCCGGTCCTCGTAGGGTTGACGCCGACTCCCTTCACGGTTATGCGCGCGTTGGGGTGCGCGGCTCCGGCTACCAGCCAGAAAGCGGCCCCGCTTATATCGCACGGAACTTGTATGTCCAGGGAGGAGAGGCTGGATGGGCGAACGGCAATGCGAAGGCCGTCTTTGTTCACATCCGCCCCCATAGAGGCCATCATTCGCTCTGTGTGATCGCGGGACTCGGCGGGCTGAATCACGGATGTTTCGCCTTTGGCGAAGAGTCCCGCTATCAGAATGCACGACTTTAGCTGCGCGCTGGCGACGGGCATTTCGTACTCGATGCCGTCAAGCCCGCCGCCATTGAAGGCGAGGGGAGCGAGCGAGCCGCCGTCGCGTCCCATTACGCGCGCGCCCATCATCGAGAGCGGAGCCAATATGCGCTTCATCGGCCTTCGGCGTAGCGACGAATCGCCCGTAATGACACTGAAGAATGGCTGCGCCGCGAGAAGGCCTGAAACGAGCCGCATAGTAGTTCCGCTATTGCCTGAGTAGAGATAGTCCGACGGCTCTGACAGTCCGTTCACGCCCATTCCGCTAATCGTAAAGGTTTCGACCCCGTTTGCTACGCTCTCGTCTATCTGAACGCCGAGTCCGCGCAGGCATCCGAGCATGGAAGCGCGGTCGTCGCCTACACAGAAGTTGGAGACGCGCGCCTGCCCGTCCGAAATAGCGTTCAGCAAGGCCGCTCTATGGGATATGGATTTATCGCCGGGGGGAACGACTGTCGCTTCGAGTCTGGCGCTGCCGTGAACTGTTCGTTCCATCTATCTGTTCCTCCGGGTGTATGTAGTGCGGTCTTGGTTTTCTTTGCCCGCGCTTCTCAAGCGCTGCGCCAGTTTGTCGCCGAGCATCGCGCTCATCATGGATTCGCCCGCCGACGGGAGCTCCGCTCCATCTCTGGGCACGACAGCGTCGGCTTCCCACTTGGCCCGATATTCCCACGCTTTGATGAAGCGGTCCAAAAGCGCGTCGCCGCCTTCGCTCTCCGTCTCTTTAATGTCATTTCTGAAGTTATATAGTTCGAGTATTAGCTGGTCCACCCAGTGTACAATGGAATCCGGATTGGCGAGACAAACCGCTTCATTATCAAGAGGATCATTAGACGCGTGCCTTCCGAATATGTTGAACTGAGACTCAGCAAGCATGTGCATCTCTCGCCACCCGTCGCTCCCCGCGGTCGCAGTCACGAACGCAGACCGCGGCGTATGAATCGTGCTCCGCGGGATCCAGAAATACGGGACTTGCGCCCAGAGCCTCAACCAGACCCACAATCGTTCTGATTGACTGTTCGTCCGAATCTCTCATCGGCGTTATCGTGTACTTCGCTCCGCTGAAAACCTCAGCGTTGGAATCCTGGATCGTTTCAGGAGGCGATTTCAGAAGAGGGTAGCCGCCGATGAAATTAGTATCCTGCGGCAGGAATTCTTCCGCCCACTTCATAACAGGCGCTTTGACGTTGGATGTGTCCGACACCACGGCGCCGGAGGCTACATAAGGGCCAATTGTATCCATCGTTTCCCTCAATTCGCCGATGGGCGAATCGAGAATGACCAGATGGGCGTCTTCTACGGCGTCTCTCATAGAAGTTATCGCCCTGTTTGCCGCGCCGACCTTCGATACGTCAGAGATGATGTTTCTGTCTCCAGACGTGATGATGATTTCAGTATTGCTCAGACGGCGGTTCATCAATGCCATACCCATTGACACTCCGACCGGGCTGACTCCCACAATCGCTATCTTTTCCAAATCCAACCTCCACAGGCATCCAACTAACTTTGGTTCCATAGAAACAGATTATCACATTAGAGGTCTGCCAAGAACGACAAAGCTGAGAAAATTCACCATTGGGCTGATTATAGCGGATAAGATACGCAGTTCGGGCGACAGGAAACCGAGGGCTATGATGACGAGCAGTATTCCCGGTCCGTACGGTTCGAGTCTGGCGAACGAGTTGGCGGCTGCGGGCGGCAGCAGCCCAAGCGCGACCTTGAATCCGTCTAGGGGCGCTATCGGCAATAGGTTGAATACGGCGAGGAGTAGGTTCCAGAACACGAGGGACAAGAGTATGTATCCCACTATGTCGGTTCGGCCAAGTATGGAGAATCCGACTGCGTCAGAGTTGGCCAACCCAGCCCTGAGGGGGATGGCGAATATCGTCGCCGCGATGATGTTCGAGAGGGGCCCGGCTAGAGATACGACCGCCATTCCCGGCCGGTATCCGATTCGCAGAAACGCGGGATTCACGGGTACAGGCTTGCCCCAGCCAAATCCGGCGAAGAATATCAGGATAGCCCCGAACGGGTCGAGATGGGCAAGTGGGTTGAGGGTGAGTCTTCCCTGTCCTCGGGCGGTGTTGTCTCCCAATGTCGTCGCCGCGTAGGCGTGGCTGAATTCGTGAAAGGTGATGGCGATTAGCAGAGACAAAGAGAATGCCGCCAACGTTATCAGAGCGAGAACGGGGTCTCTCTGAAGCAAATCTATCGTTTGTAGCAGCAACGTCTATCGCTCGGGTGGAAATAGTGCCAGTCGCGGGTGCAACGAGAAAGCGGAGCGACTCATGGACGCTCCGCTTCGTTTCGAATCAATATCAATTATAGGCTTGGGGACTAGTGTCCGCCGCAGCCACAACCGCCCCCACCGCCGCCGCAGCCGCCTCCACCACCGCCACAACCCCCACCGCCGCAGGCGCATCCACCACCGCCTTGACCCTGGAAGTTGGGGTTGCTGATGACGAATCCGCTTCTCATCAGCCCTTCCATATAGTCAATGGTAGAGCCGTCGAGCAGAGGAGCGCTGTCCGAGTCCACCAGCACTTGTATGGTGGATGTATCTACAACGAGATCGTCTGCGCCGGCTTCCTTCTCAACGCTCAACATGTATTGGATTCCGCCTTGCGGACCGGGCATGACCATGACTCGGAGCATACCGTCCTCATCGCCCTGTTCTTTCAGGATGTCCTGGAATTTTTCAGCGGCCAGATTGCTGACCTCTAGTAGCTCTTGAGTCGCCACGCGCATACCTCCACAGGCGAATTATTAGGTTTGTAAGGTTATAATTCATGCTATCACGGGGTTATATGCCAGTCAAGAAATACGCGCGAAGTCGAGAGCGTATAATCCATAGAACATCGCGCTATATCGGCGGCTTTTGCCAGCCGCCAAGCGCGGATTCCAAAAAGGCGGATACCGCCAGCGCCACGTCCTCTCTCCACGAGCGCGCCGCGACTTGCACGCCGATGGGCAGTCCATCCGAGGACACGCCGCATCTGACAACCGCGACAGGCCAGCCAGTCAGGTTGAATACGTGAGTGTATATCGGAACGCTGGCGCTTCTCTTGCCATAGTAGTGATCGTGAGGCTGGGCGGTATGCGCGGCGGTTGGGCATATTATCGCGTCGTAGTCGCGCATATAGCCGAGCATCGTGGAACGGAATCGACCGAGGTCTTCCATCGCTTTTGTGTACTCTTCGACGGGAATAGACTTGATGTCTTTCAGCCATGTCTCGATCTGTAAAGACAGTTCGACAGTTCCCGCTTTCTCCAATATCCTGAGCGCTCCGCCTCCGCCTCCGCCTTCGCTCACCCTGTCCTCCAATTCGGCAACCTCTTTCAGAGCGTTGGGCGCGTCTTCCGTTACCTTCGCTCCTGCTTCGGCGAGCGCGCGAGCCGCCGCCAATGTCGCCGCTTGCGTGTCCGAGTCAGGCGCCGCGTAACCTGGCGGATGCGTGTAGTAGGCGACGCGCAGTCCATCCAGATTCACTTTGGAGGGATCCCTCAGCGGCATATCCACTATCGCGGGGTCTTCCCAGTCGGGACCGGATATGACGGGCAGTATGAGCGCAAGGTCTTCGACATGCCGCGCTATTGGGCCGTTCTGCGTGAAAGAGTCCATCGCTCCCATCGTGTAGCCGATGATGTGGCCGGTTCGCGGAACGCGACCGGACGTGGGCTTGATGCCTGCCACTCCGCAGAAGTGCGCCGGCATTCGGATGCTGCCGCCCGTGTCGCTCCCAATGTCGAAAGGTGAACCGCACGCGGATACGATGGCGGCGGCTCCTCCGCTTGACCCCCCTGGGTTGCGTTCGAGATCGAAAGGGTTGTTGGTGCGTCCGTATATCTTGTTAGTTGTTTGGCCCGACCACGTTATTTCGGGCGTATTGGTCTTGCCGAGCAGTATAGCCCCGGCGCGTCGCAAGCGGGCGACAAGGGTCGCGTCGCGCTCGGGGACGAATTCGCGTCGCCCGAGAGTGCCTGCGGTTGTGACGACTCCCTCTGTGTCCAGTGAGTCTTTCAGAGTCATCGGAACGCCGTGAAGCGGGCCGATTTTGTCTCCGCGCGACAGCGCGTCGTCCGCCTTGCGAGCCTCATCGAGGGCGCGGTCGGCGCACAGGCAGACGACCGCGTTGAGGCTTGGGTTCACCTCTTCGATACGGTCGAGATGCGCCTGCGCGACCTCTACTGCGGAAACTTCCCGGTCGCGTATCGCTCTCGCTATGGACTTTGCCGAAGAGCTTGTGATGTCGGACATGTCGTGCTTCCTAAACGCTACATGGGCGGCTTTTGCCAGCCACCAAGGGCCGATTCCAGGAAGGACGCGACGGCGAGCGATACGTCTTCTCGCCAAGGTCGGGCGATAGCCTGGACTCCGATGGGCAAGCCTTCAGACGAGGTTCCGCATCGCACCACCGTTCCTGGCCAGCCAGTCAGATTATAGGGGCCCGTATAGAAGGCGTGTCGGTTGCGGTCTTCGAAAGACGCGCCGTGCGGTTGGGCTGGCTGCGCGGTAACGGGAGAGATTATCACGTCATAGTCGCTGATGAACCGAAGCATATCGCTGCGATACTGATCAAGCTCTTCCAGCGCCTTTGTGAATTCGCCGGTAGCGATAGGCTCCGCTTCTTCGAATCGCTTGGTCAGGATGTCGGATACATCGGTTGTGCCCGCCTTGTCAAGAATGCGACGCGTTCCCGCGCGCCCATCTCCTCCTCCAATTCTTGCGGTAATGTCCGGCGCTCGTTCCAGCGGTTGCGGCGCGCGCTCCTCAACCAAAGCGGCGACGTCCGACAGCGCTCGAACTGCGGCCAGCGTTGCGTCCCTTGTATCCTGAGCGGGTACCTTGTATCCGGGCGGGTCGGTGTAGAAAGCGATTCGCAGACTGTTCAGATCAACATCCGCGGGGTCGCCAAGCGGCATATCAATTATGGCCGGATCTATCCAGTCAGGGCCGGAGATGATTCGCAGTATGAGTTCGAGGTCTTCGACATATCGCGCCATGGGGCCGTTCTGCGTATAGGAATCGGTCGCGCCCAGCGTGTATTCGATGATGTGGCCGGTGCGCGGAACCCGGCCAGAGTTGGGCTTGATTCCTGCGATGCCGCACAAGTGCGCCGGCATTCGTATGCTGCCGCCCGTGTCGCTGCCGATGTCGAAAGGCGACCCGCCCGCGGTTATAATAGCTCCCGCTCCGCCGCTCGATCCGCCCGGGCTGCGCTCGAGGTCGAACGGGTTGTTCGTGCGTCCATAGACGCTGTTGTCTGTTTCGCCCGCCATGGTGAGTTCGGGCGTATTGGTCTTGCCCATGAGAATAGCGCCCGCCGCTCGGAGACGGGCGGTGACGGTAGCGTCTCTATCCGGCACGAAGTCGCGCCGGCCTGTGGTGCCGCCGGTAGTGACGACGCCCTCGGTGTCCAGCGAGTCTTTCAGTGTCATGGGGACACCATGAAGCGGGCCGGTGGCGTCGCCGCGGGCGAGAGCGGCGTCGGCCTCGCGCGCCTCGTCCAGAGCGCGGTCGGCGCATAGGCAGACGACGGCGTTCAGCTTGTCGTTGACCTCGCCAATACGGTCGAGATGCGCTTGCGTGACTTCGACCGCGGACACTTCTCTATCTCGGATTGACTGGGCGATGGATGTGGCGGAAGTGTATATCAAATCAGTCATGGCGGTTATTGGTCCTTAGTTTTCAGTTATCCGTTGTCGGTCTGACCTTGTCATACAACCACGGAAGCGAGTTGTCGAATTGGAACGAATCGTTATCGAATAGGGATATGAAAAACCTGTAAGCCTCATAGTTGTCGCAGTCAATGTAGTGTCCGTTCGCGCTCAGAAAAGCATCCTTTATTCAAAGAAGGCAACCCGCTTATTGCCATCTATAGAAGGGTGATTGACAGCTAGTGGTTCAACACTTTTGAATTGACAGCCTATCTACTCTCTGCGCATCACCCCTCCCATCCTAGCCTTCCCCCATCGAAAGGGGGAAGGGACTTTTGATTGGTTTAGGCGTTTGCCTGCCCTTGTGATCCCGCCGATGTGCATATATTTTGGTTTATAATCTTCTGGTTGGGCTGCAGGCGTTTTACAGGTGGCCTGCTGATGCGCTGCACGTGGTTCTGGTGTCTTTTGTCACCTGCATTTCACCTGCAAAGGCCTGTATTTACC
>CAZXFX010000039.1:0-28939 GCA_964640295.1 uncultured Dehalococcoidia bacterium
TTGACACGTATGGGTATTCAAATCTTCATAAACCATCGCGTACTGAGAATACCCGGAACGGACTTCATGTACATTCTCGATAATTGCTAATATGGAATACCGACAAACACAAATTGAGCGACGAGGAAATGAATTATGGCTCCGTACAAGATCAACGAACGCGCTCTTTCGTGGGTTCCGCCTGATCAGATCGAGGAGCAGGCGCTGGATCAGATACGCAATATCTCAGGCATGCCGTTCGTGTTTCGACACGTAGCGGTCATGCCGGACTGCCACTTCGGTCTGGGCGCCACCGTCGGCTCGTGCATTCCCACAAAAGACGCAATCATCCCTGCCGCCGTCGGCGTTGACATCGGATGCGGAATGATCGCGGTCAAGACGTCTCTAAGCAAGGCAGACATGCCCGAAGACCTCGCCGACTTGCGGGTAGCGATAGAGAGTCGCATACCGCTGAGCGCGGGACGCTACAACGGCAGAGTCCGCAAGACTGCCCGCCCAAGAGTGGAACTGCTCGAAGAGAAAGCCGGCGACCGGCTGGCGTTCTACGACAAACTCTCCAAGAACTGGCGCAAACAGCTCGGCTCGCTCGGTTCGGGAAACCATTTCATCGAGATAGTCCTGGACGAGGACGATCTCGTTTGGGCGTTCCTTCACTCCGGCTCGCGCGGCGTCGGAAACCGAATAGCCACCCACCACATACGCAAAGCAAAGGCGCTGATGGAACAATCCGCAATCTCTCTGCCCGACAAAGACCTCGCCTACCTGAGCGGAAACACCGAGGAGTTCGACGACTATATTCGTGACCTCGACTGGGCGCAGTTCTTCGCGCTGCTCAACCGGGAAGAGATGATGGATCGGGTACTGGGCGCGCTTCGCTACCGGGCGGGCGACTTCGAAGAGACGAATAACATTCAGTGTCATCACAATTTCACCCAGAAGGAGAGCCATTTCGGGGAAGACGACATCTGGGTTACCCGCAAGGGCGCGATTCAGGCGCGCCAGGGACAGATGGGACTCATACCCGGCTCTATGGCGGACGCCAGCTATGTGGTGCGCGGCAAAGGCGACCTCGAATCTTTCCAGACCGCCCCGCACGGCGCGGGTCGCCGCTTCTCCCGCAGACGCGCCAGGGAGAATTTCAACATGGACGACTTCGACCGATGGATGGACGGCATAGAAGTGCGCCGTTCAGAAGCGTTCATTGACGAATTGCCCGGCGCGTACAAAGATATTGATCTCGTAATGGAGCAGTCCAAAGACCTGGTTGACGTAGAGCATACGTTTAGGCAGATAGTCAACGTAAAAGGGGCGTGACTCTGTTCTTCGCTTATACCGCATCGAAAACGCTCGAAAAGTGCGCCGGCTTTCATATAATGCCGGACGCCCGGAGGAACACATGGCAATCATAATGGCGAGAAGAAGCAAGATAGCCGTCGTGGAGATCCACGGCGCAATCGGCTCCAGCGTCAAGTCGCAGGAGATGGAGAAGGTTCTGAACCGCGCGCGTCAAGACCCGAGTTTCCGCGCGATGGTATTGGATATTGACTCAGGAGGCGGCTCTTCCGCCCCTTCCGACTACATATACCGCGCCGTCAAGCGCATCGCGGAACGAAAGCCTGTCGTAGCCTGCGTTCGCGGCGTGGGCGCGTCCGGCGCGTACATGATCGCCTGCGCGGCGCACAGGATCGTCGCGGCTCCCGGCGCCATTGTCGGCTCTATCGGCGTCATTTCGATTCGGCCCGCGCTAGAGCAGCTATTCGAGCGCGCCGGGATTGGCGTCAACGTCAACAAGAGCGGGAAATTCAAGGACATGGGCGCTCCCTGGCGCGAGATGACGCCAGAGGAAAACGAGAAGATACAGGAACTCATAGACGACAGTTACGACTCTTTCGTCAAGATAGTCGCGGAAAGCCGTGACATGGATGAGGACAGAGTTAGAGATTTAGCGACCGGCGAGGTGTATCTTGCTCCGCGCGGGCTGGAAGTGGGCTTGGTGGACGAGCTTGGCGACCTCGACCGCGCCCTCGAACTGGCGTCTAGCGCCGCGGGAGTTCCCAAGCGTCCGATGCATCTGCGTCCGCCGCGCGGACTGCGCGCCCGTCTGCTCGGCCCTGTCGCCGAGACATTCGTAGAGTCTGTCTCCGAGCATATAGAAAAGCGTCTCCTGCAGGGTCGGCACGGACTGTGAGTCAGATGGCGACGTCTCACTCGGCGACGAGAGGCGCGCGCGCCGACATCGCCTCTCTTTCACTGCGAGCGATTGATTTCACCAGTACCGCGAACTCGCCTCCTTGCGTGAACCCGCGCCGTCCCAACGCGGCTTCGAGGGTCTGACCGTAATCCGGCTCCGCAATGAATACGCTCTTAGTCCTGGAAAGATTTCGCGCCGCGAAATCAACGATATCCTCGGTCAGAGACGCACAGTCTGGATGCAGAATGAGTTCGAGCCGCCCCCGCCCTGACTTGACAGAGGTTCTGAACCAGCCTCTTGCGTCCCCGTCCAGTTCCAGTACGCTCTCTTCGTAGCGTCCAACGGCGGGTTCACGAGAATCCTTCCACTGATCGAGCGTCATGCCGATGAGTTGACGCGCCTTCAGCGGAGTCGTCTCGTTGTAAAGGCGGAAAAGAGAGTGGTCGTGTACAGCTCGGCGTTTCACCACGCGAGAACCCACATCGAACAGCCCTCGACGTTCGCCAAGCGCAGAAGTCTCCACTCGGTACAGAGTTTCGAGGAAACAGGGAAAGAATCCAGCCCGCCTGGCCTCTGAAACGACATCGCTATCCGCATCCACTCTCAGGAATAGACGTTCCGCTCCGCCGCGCGCCGCTTCCGCTCCAGCCCGCTCCAACAGCGCGGGCAGCGCGTCGGTCGATTCAGGGATCGCATAAAGATGAGACACTTCCCAGCTTTTGATTCCGGACCTGGGACAGACCGCAACGACAGCGCGGACGCTTCCATTCTCAAATAACGCCAGCGAGCGCGAACGGCGACTGGGAATACACGGCAAGAGAGTGTAGAAAGATTTCGGCTTGCGGATGCCAATCGCAGTTGCGGCCAGATTCGGGAATCGGTTCCGGTTCATGCCCACAATGAAACATCGGGCAGCGTCCAGCGGACCGAATCGCCTCACATCGAAATTGCTGTCATTTCCGGGGATCGCGGGGCAGCCTCCAAACTAGGGAGTCCTATAACTCTTCTATGCCGCGTCAGCCTGACCTCAAGACTAGAGAGAAACGCCTTATATGAGCGTCACTTCTTCCCCTCTTCCACCATCTCTACAAACAGCTTGTGCATTCGCGCGTCGTCGGTCAGTTCGGGATGGAAAGCGGTGGCCAGCATATGGTCTTCGCGCACCGCCACCGGTCGGCCGTCCGCCAGGCTGGACAGCACCTCCACACCCGCGCCAACCGAATTGAACACCGGCGCTCGTATGAATACCGCGCGATATGGAGGCCCTTCGATTCCAACTACGTCCAAGTCGGCCTCAAAGCTGTCCACCTGCCTGCCGAAAGCGTTGCGACTGACATTGGTATCCATCAGTCGCAGAGGCTCCGGCCTGTGGTCGGTCAGCTCGCCGGCCATGACTATCATGCCCGCGCAGGTTCCCCAGGCGGGCATCTTGTCGTCCAAGATACGCTCGCGCAGCTTGTCGCGCATCTCGTATATGTCTATCAACTGTACAATGGTAGTGCTCTCGCCACCCGGGATTATAAGCGCGTCAACTTCGTCAAGCTGGCTGGGCAAACGAACTTCACGCACCTCCACGCCTAGCCGTTCGAGGGCCAGGCGATGCTCCGCGAAATCTCCTTGAATGGCGAGAACGCCTACTGTAGTCAATTCTTACCAGCCTCTAATAGCCAGACGTTCTGAGTCGGGCAAATCCGAAACGTTCAGGCCCGGCATTGCGTCTCCCAGTCCCTTGGACACGTCGGCTATCATCGCGGGGTCCTGATAGTGGGTCGTCGCCTTGACGATGGCGTCAGCCATGAGGTCAGGACGCTCGGACTTGAATATGCCGGATCCAACGAATATGCCATCCACTCCAAGCTGCATCATCAGCGCGGCGTCCGCGGGGGTGGAAACGCCGCCCGCGGCGAAGTTCACCACAGGCAAAGCGCCTCTCTCTCGCACTTCCTTCACCAGTTCGTAAGGAGCTCGCAGATCTCGCGCGGTCGCCATCAGTTCATCTTCATCCATATTCTGGATACGGCGAATCTCGCCCAGCACTCTGCGCGCGTGGCGGACAGCCTCGACGATATTACCCGAACCTGCCTCACCCTTGGTGCGTATCATCGCCGCGCCCTCGCCGATCCTGCGGAGCGCTTCGCCCAAGTCTCTAGCTCCGCACACAAACGGCACTTTGAAGTCGTTCTTATTGATGTGATTGTTCTCGTCCGCCGGCGTCAGGACTTCTGATTCATCAACATAGTCCACACCCAACGCTTCCAGCACCTGCGCCTCGACGAAATGGCCAATTCTCGCTTTTGCCATGACAGGTATCGTGACCGCGTCAACTATTTCCGCGACTTTGGTGGGGTCGGACATGCGCGCCACGCCGCCCGCCGCTCGGATGTCGGAGGGGACGCGCTCCAATGCCATGACTGCCACCGCGCCCGCGTCTTCCGCGATGCGCGCCTGCTCGGCGGTCACTACGTCCATAATGACGCCGCCCTTGAGCATCTGGGCAAGTCCTGCCTTGACTCTCCATGTTCCAGTCTCGGTTCCAGAATCAATTGTCATAGTCGCCATCGTAGCCTCCGTGCTGGCTGATTGATATAGCTTTGCCTGAATCTATAATGCACATTATACTCTTGATAAATCCGCATTTACAACGAACAACCATATTGCGCTAAACTGTGGCCATGAACAATACCGTTGCCGAATCTTATACCGCTAGGAGAAATGAGGACAATGACTAGATACGCCCGATTTCGCGCCAATGGAGAAGTCGCCTACGGAGTGGTCGAAGGAGAGGTCGTCAAACAGATAACCGCCGCCCCATACGAAGACTATGAAGTGACCGACCAGACCCACACGCTCGATGAAGTAACGCTGCTGGCGCCGGTGGTTCCGAACAAAGTCGTCGCTATCGGACTGAACTATCGCAGCCATCTCGGAGACAGGCAGCCGCCAAGCGTCCCCGAGCCGTTCTTCAAGACTACTTCCTCAGTGGTGGGCCCGGGCGATGACGTAATCATTCCAAGAGAAGCTCTTGAAGAGGGCGTCACCGTTCAGCCGGAGGCCGAGCTCTCTCTGGTCATCGGCAAAAAGGCTAAGCGAGTATCCAAAGAGGACGCGCTAGACTACATACTCGGATTCACGTGCGGCAACGACATAAGCGCGCGAAACTGGCAAGCCAACGACCTGTCCTGGTGGCGCGCGAAGTCGTCCGACACTTTCACGCCGCTTGGCCCATTCATCGTAAGCGGCCTCGACCCGTCCGCTCTTCGCTTGGTCGGGAGGATAAACGGCGAGGTCGTGCAGGAGCAGGTAACCAGTGATCTGCTCTACGGCGTTCCAGAGATAATCGAGTTCGTGACGCGCGTTCTGACGCTCAATCCTGGGGACGTGGTCATGACCGGAACTCCCGGCGCGCCCGGAGACGTTCACGACGGAGATGTCATGGACGTGGAGATAGCGGAGATAGGCACGCTGACAAATACTGTGCGTAACGAGAAAGGCTGAGCCTTCACTTTATAGCGGAGCAGGTCAGTTACGGGAAAGAAGTGAGCGCGCTCGACCTAGCTCATTCCTTGCAGCGTCAACTCATTGGTCGCCGGCGGTCAGCTATCAATTATCTTCTCTCATAGCTGATCGCCGATAACTAAAGCCTGCGAACCAATGACTCCCTACCCTAGCAGCCCGCCCAGCGTCAGCCAGTAGAAGACTATGTACGTCCCCGCGACTATCATGAGCCATGTGCCTATGGGCTGGACGTAGGGCATCACCTTGCGCATACCCCCCAGCATCGCTCCTTTGAATAGAGCCATGCTTAGCGTGAGAGCGATTATGACCACGCCCATTCCCAGCGCGTACAGCACGAATTGGGTGAACGAAGCAGCTATGTCGGACGCCGCAAAAGACGATCCGACCACGGCAAGGAATATCGGAAGCGTGCAGCTAAGCGACGCCACTCCATAGCTCAACCCGAAGAGGAAATACCCCCTCATATTTGCGCTGCCTGGGTTGCCAAGTTTGTTCGCGGCGCGCTGAGCGAGCGATGTGTATAATTCGCCTCCTCTGAGCAGCCACGCGCCCGCGAATATCAGCAGCGCGCCAATGCCCAATCCGAGCCATGGAAGTATCTCGCCCACAACCGAACGCGCTCCGAGTCCAATCACGCCGCCCGCCACCGCGAATAGAAGCGCAAACCCCGCCGTTACCGACACTCCGACCAGCAGCGCTCTGCCCAGTTGCGAGATGAAGGACGCGCGCTCGTCGTCCGCTCCCACCCCCAGATACAATCCCATATACGCCGGAAGCATGGCGAATCCGCATGGATTGAACGCGGCAGCCACTCCCGCGCCGAACGCGAATCCGAGCGGGGCAACGACCCCCAATCCGGACAGGAAGGAGCCGGAATTGCCCGACAGCGACTCCACAAACATGTTCACGCCGTCAATCTCGGTGTCGCCTCTTATCAGCAGCGCGCTCACCACGGCGACCGCTATCGCTCCCGCCGCCACCATCCCCGGGAGCAGAACTCCGCGCGCGAACGTATTTCCAATTGCATTGTCAGAAGCCATATCTTTCATTCCATTCCCGCCTAGATTATACCCCATGGCCGCTTTCATATTCTTATGATGCTTCAAACAGACTGGGGATTCCACCATAGCCGTACCGCAACTCGTCGCTCTCATTTAACGCGACAGACAACACTCTTTGCTACAATAGAATGATTGCGTCAATACACCTCGCACAGATAGGACAACCAGACATGGACAAGGTTTTTATATACTGGGACAACTCAAATATCTTCCATGAAGCGCAACGCATTGCTGAGGAGCGAAACCAAAGTCCCAACGCCCGCTACCGCGTCCGCATCAACTTCGACAACATGCTGCGGCTGGCGCACGCCGACCGCCCTGTTCAGCGCGCGATAGTAGCGGGATCCGTTTCCCCCGAAATGCGACAATTATGGAACCGTATGGAAAATTCCGGCGTAGAGGTGCGTCTGTTCGACCGGGGCAGCCCGGGTCGTGGAGAACAAGAAATTCCAGACCAACTATTGCAATTGCGCATGCTGAAAGACGCCCTGGCTTACATCAGCGCCCCCGGTATAGCGGTACTGCTAACAGGCGACGGCGCTGGTTATGACGAAGGCGAAGGCTTCCGTAGCGCGCTGGAACAAATACACAATCTCGGATGGCGAATCGAAATCCTATCCTGGGCCCACTCCTGCAACTATCGTATGCGTATATGGGCTGAAGAAAACGGCGCGTTCGTCGCGCTGGACGATTTCTACGACTCTATAACGTTTCTAGAACCCTCGCGTCCCGGGTTTGAGCTTGCGCTCCCTCGAGACTCGGCTCCGCTTGATCTGTCGCGCCGCCCATTCAGCCCAAACCAACAATAAATCGAAATCAGCGCTTTAGGAATAATTCCCAAGAATATCGCATATCCTCAAACTCCGAAGCGATTAGCGGTACGTCATCCACATTTATCTTTACCGCCGCTATCTGGGCGAGCAGAGTTACATCGCAGTGAATCCGCCGTCCACTACCAGTTCCGCGCCTGTTATGTAAGACGCTTCGTCCGACGCGAGGAACAGCACGGCGTAGCCGACCTCTTCCACGCGCCCTATGCGACGCATTGGCACTCCCGAGTTTACCATGTTGCCGCGCATCTCAGGATCTCTGGCCGCGCTCGACGAGCGCATTGGCGGCATGGCTCCCGGATGGACCGAGTTCACCCGTATCCCGTCCTGCGCGTACTGCACCGCCGCGGATTTGGTCACTATCCGAACCGCGCCCTTGGACGCGTTATATCCCATGTGGATCACATTCTGCCCCACGATGCCGCTGATGGACGATATGTTCACGATGGAGCCGCCGCCCGCCGCCTGCATCCGCGGTATCACACTCTTCATGCCCAGAAACACTCCCTTCGCGTTGATGTCCATGAACGTGTCCCAAGCCTCTACACTCAAGGAATCCGGATGATGCGTTCCGCTGATGCCGGCGTTGTTCACCAGTATGTCCAGCTTGCCATACCGCGCCAAAGTCGCCTGGACCGCCGCGTCCCAATCCGACTCGCTCGTAACATCCAGCTTCACGAACACCGCGTCGCCGCCCGCCTCCGCTATCTCCGCCTCCACTTGCCTGCCCTCCTCTTCCATGACATCAGCGATGACGACTTTCGCGCCCTCTCGCGCAAACATCCTGCACTCCTCCGCTCCCATCCCGTTCGCTCCACCCGTGATAATCGCAACCTTTCCTTCCAGTCTCATAAATCACCTCGCGCTTCCTTCTTCAATCTCAAATATACATCCAGACTCCGATTCACGCAGAGTACTTCTCCACGGACTCCTCGCTCAACTCCAGTCCAAGCCCAAGCTTGTCGGGATACGGAGACCACATCCCGTTCCGATGCCGCGGAAACTCGGTGTACCAGATGCGGTCAGCCTCGTCCGCCACCTTCAAGTACTCGACCACTTTCAGATTGGGCGTCGCGCAGCAGAGATGCAGATGCACCAGTTGTACGCCGTGCGGAGCTACAGGCAGATTGAACGCATGCGCCATGTGAGCGACTTTCATCCACTCAGTAATTCCGCCAACACGTCCGACATCAGGCTGCACTATGTCCGCGCCGCCCCTCGAGATCAATTCTTTAAATCCGTATTTCGTGTACTCATGTTCGCCGGTAGCCACCGGTATCGTAGTGGAAGCCGCGATTCTGGCAAGCCCCGCGATGTCGTCCGCAAGAACAGGCTCCTCAAACCAGCCTACCCCGTACCGCTCGAATTCTCGCGCCATGTATATAGCCTGTTTAGGATGATAGCCGTTATTGGCGTCAACGTAGATATCCACATCGTCTCCGAGCGCTTTTCGGACCGCGGCGACTCGTTCGACATCCTCACGCTCCGACATCCCAAAGTCCTTGCCCACCTTGACCTTCACTCGCTCTACGCCCTGTTCCACCCATTCGGCAGTCTCTGCTATCAGTTCGTCAACCGAAAAGTTCGTCCATCCCCCGGAGCCGTATATGGGGACGGACTCTTGGAACGGTCCCAGAAGCTTGTAGAGCGGCAGACCAAGCGCCTTCGCCTTGAGGTCCCAGAGGCCGATGTCCACAGCGGAAAGCGCGCAGAAGGCGACGCCCTTGCGTCCATAACCCCTTACGCGCCAGAACATGTCATTCCAGAGCTTTTCGATATTGAACGGATCCTGCCCGACCAGAATATCCTTAAAGCCGCGCTCGATGACATCTCGAACGCCCGGGCTCGACTGCCCCAGCCCAAAACCCTCGACGCCTTCGTCGGTGTGGATATGCACGAATAGTTGGGACCGCCCGCCTGAACCCGATGGCGGAGGCGGAATGGTGGCGTCCTGAATCGGAGCGGCATGAGGGTAGCTGAGAACCGTGGTAGTTATATCGGTGATTTGCATCTATCGTAGTCTCCCTGCATTGCGTGTCAGCGAACGAATTGACAGCGTAGCGGAAATCGCGCTGGCCATTCCAGCGATCTGAATTGAGAGGGCGTCCAGCCTGTCGGATATGGTATGCCGCGTTGTAGATAAACGCAACTGAACTCACTATGCCAAGATATTCCCAAGCCATATCGGCTGCTTACGACACTGGATAGACACTCTGCGCTTATAGCTGTATCCTCTGGAAAGTATCGTTTGGGGGATGTCAGATGAGTAGCGCGAACGCCAAACCGAATCGCCAGGTCGAATTGCTCGAACTGCATAATCGGCTGTTGTCGGGGGACCCGGTCGTAACTCAGGAGATGTTCGAGGTCTTGGTACCTGAACTGGAAAAGCATCTTCGCATGCAGTTTCCGAATCTAGCCCCCAGCGTTGATCCCGACATATATACTTCGGCGGTGTACGACGCGCTCACCGACTACTTCAAGAAGCCAAACAAGTACAACTCCTGCAAGAGTAACCTAATGACATACCTGAAGATGGCGGCTCGGCGGGATATGCAAAACCTTCTGGCGAAAGAGACTCGCCACTCTACAGGAAGAGTTCCATTCGAAGATGTCGAATTCGGACAATCCGACGGGAATGATATTTCAGAGACAGTGGCGGAAGATATAGATGGACAGCGGCTTATAGAGGACCTGGCGCGAGATATGACAGCTAAAGAGCAAGCGGTGTTCAGACTTATGATAGATGGAGAACGCAGCGCTAGCGCAGCCGCCAAGTCCATGGGAATCGGACATCTGCCTACTACGGAACAGGCCAAAGAGGTGAAGCGCGTGAAGGACAGGATCAAAAAACGCATACAGCGGAAAGGCGTCGTTCTACAATGAACCCCGACATGCGACTGAAGATTTCCCGCCTCGCCTCTAAAGATCCGTTCTATTTGGGATGGCACTTTGCGCGCTATTTGGAACTGAAAGGAGCGAACGCGGTGGATCTGAGCAATGAACTTGGCTGTCTGCCCGATACCATAAACTCGATGTCGCTTTGTCGCTCCCCGCGAAAACCTCCCCGTTTTCGGGAGGATATCGAGAGAGTGGCCGACAGGTTCCAGGTAAAGGCCGACAAACTCATGGATGTCGTGCGCCTCTCGCAGGTCGCTTCCGACGAACAGGCGCTTCTGGCGGCGCGCTACAGGGAAGAGACAGAAGACGAGGACAGCCGGACGGATGAATGAACACGGCGTTTCCATCGAGTACTGGGCCGCGCGGTTTTGGAAACTCGCGGGCGGGCGAGGCGGATTTCCGACGAATATCGAGTACGCGGCTATGTCCGCGCTGGAAGTCCGCATAGAGAAAGTGGGCAATCTTACCGTGTCCAAAGCCGCTTCCGGCTTTGGCAGAGCGAAAGCGCTGAGTTCAGAACTCACAAGCGAGCGCAGGCTGAGAGGCTGCGTCCTGGTTAGCGGGAACGGAGCGACCATCCTCGTGGAAGCGAATGACGATGAGGCGCAAAGACGATTCACAGTCGCGCACGAGACGGCGCACTTGATACTGGAAGTGAAACGACGCCATGAGCGAATGGAATCGAGACTTGGGCGCGGATTCGACGATATCTTGTACGGACACAGGGAAGCGACGAACGACGAACGAATTGAAGCGTGGCTGCGCGGCGTCCGGCTGGACCCCATTCTGCATCTGATGGACCGCGACCCCGACGGAACGCGCGAATGCGGTCGAACCAACCAAACGGAATGCGCCGCGGACGACCTTGCGCTTGAGATACTCGCTCCGCGCTCGGAAATGGCAGACTCGATATTCGCGTCCGGGTCATCCAGGTTCGCCGAAACGCTGGAAGCGGCGAGTGAAATCGCGGAGCGACGCTTCGGGCTGCCCAAGTACATCGCGGAGATGTACGCGAGCCGACTCGTCTGGCAGATGAAAGGAGGGCCGTCAAGCGCAGAGCGATTCGGATTCGCCCGCTAGAACGTCCACAGACGCATGTCGCGCTTTGCGTCGCCCGACAGGCCTCGAACGATATTGGGAACCGTAAATGGCGGCAGAGGAATTTCTCGCAGAGAACATAGATGAGAACGCGCCCGCGGATACTTTCGCGGGAACGGACACTTTCAGCCGACTCTTCGGAGAAAGCCTGGACGGCCTGCTCGATCCCGCGTCATGGACGCCGGGTGCCGATCTCGCAAATACCTACGCCCGCATGGAGCGAGAAGTTCAGCTTGCGGTGGAGAACGAGCGACGGGTCGCCAACACGATTCGGGAAGAGTTGTTTCCGCGAATAGCCGCAGTCGCGCTCGCGGGGGCCGAGTCTGGCGTTTACAGGGCTACCACCGCTCAGATAAACGACATTCACAACCGTCTGCTGCTCAACGGCAATGTCGAAGCGTGCGCCGGAATCAGCATGAGACATGAGACGATGGCGATGACCTTCATACAGGTCAGCGTGTGTCTCGTCAGCTACCAGGGCGATCAGCAGTCGTGGTCTCAGCGAATGTTCAGGCGCGACTATCGTCCCGACGGCGGCGACCGCGTCACCGAGATGCTGTCGGCGCTGGACAGGAGACGCTCGAGTCTGGAAGGAGGAGCGACGGCGGACAGGATGAGCCGACTGGCGCGCAGAGGCGTTCTGAACTATGCGGAGCGGACGTTCCTGGCGCGAGAATCCAGCGCGCGGTGGCGAATGTGCGAAGGCGCGCCCGCCCCGTTCGAGCTCATCTCGGGCGCTGGGCTGCTCGCCCCAAGCCAGTCGGGAATGACATACCCGCTCATGGAGGCGGGCATGGAGACGCTGAGAGCGTTGATTCTGGGACACCGACGCTTCGTATTCGTTCCCAAAAGAGAATCGCAGGACAGGTCTCTGATAACAATCGGACAGGCGCTCGCTCCGCTCGAATACGCGGTGATAGACACGATAAGCGACCAGATAGAGAGAGTGGAGCGGCGAGGCCACTACGATGACAGGCAGCGTGCGACGCTGACGCGGTTCAGGGAGGATGTGGGCGACACGGTGGTAAGAGGGGTGTTTCGCGCGTCGAGCATGGGGCCGCCCCAGCTATTCTACGCCCACAGAGACCATGTCCACGGCGCGGCGCTCATCGCCATGTCGGACAGCGTTCTGCAAGAGCAGAGAAGCTATCCCGTTCTGCTGGATCTGGCGCGGACTGTGTGCGAGACGACCTTCGGAATTGATAGCTTCGCGCCCCAGTTGAGGATAGCGTACACCGACGCGGGCGTTCCGTGGACGATGGTTGACTGACGCGAGTCTTGTCGAATTGCGCCAATATATCCGGGAATAGAGAACCATGAACCAGACGGGGGATATATCCATGAACGCAAACGCGCAGGCGCCGACTGCGGTGCGAGACGCGCCGGAAGAGGCGATACGAGCCGAACTGGACGGTCTGGAGGCGTTTACCCCTCCGATATACAGCGAGGGGATGGTGGGCTGGACGATGTTCGATACGCCGACGGCGCGGGACGATACGGTGGTGGCGCTGCTGCCCAAGGACCGCATCGGCGCGGTTCCGAATCGGGGGCTGGTTCGGATAGAGAGCGGCGCGGATGGCCGGGTGTATCTGGGCATCGTGCAGTCGGGGCCGTTCGCGGAGCCGGACGGTCTCAGGGGGGACGCGCCTCTGATGGTCACGGTGCAGGTTCGGAGCGGCCAGATGCTGATGCCGCAGTTTCATGGGCGGATTCACATCGAGCTGATGGGCGAGAAGTCGGGGAACGCGGTCGTCCCTCCCCGATTCCGGCCGCTGCCGTCCAGTCCGGTGTTCACGCTCGACTCCGACGAGACGCGCGAGTTACTGCGGTGCGATGGCGACATGACGCTGGGACTGGCGTCGGGCCATGACGACCTCGAGGTGGGGATACCGTCGGACAGGAAGTCGGTTTTGCCTCGGCATACCGGCGTGCTGGGGACGACGGGCGCGGGCAAGTCCACTACGGTGTCTCGCATGATACAGCAGGCGCGGAACGCGGGAATGGCGGTCGTGCTTCTGGACGTGGAGGGAGAGTACACGGAGATAGGGAGGCCGTCGGACAGTCCCGAAATGGTGGGGCTGCTGTCGGAGCGCGGGATCGAGCCGGAGGGGGTGGACGGAACCGCGCTCTATCATCTGACGGGGACGGAGACGACGAATCCGCGTCATCCCGACAGGCAAGAGTTTTCGCCCGCGTTCTCGCGGCTGTCGCCGTATATGGTTTGCGAGATTCTGGGAATGTCCGACGCTCAGCAGACGCGCTATTGGCAGGCGTATGAGACGTGCAAGGGACTGCTGAGGGAGTTGGGCATCTATCCGCGCAGGGGGAATGAAGGGGATGAGCGGCGGATTGAGCGGATGGATGAGTTCAGCGAGGGGTATCCGGGCATGACGCTGGGCGCGATTCTGGATGTGGTGTCGGCGTTTCTGCACGTGGTGGACAGGCAGGATGGGAATCCGAGACTCTATTCGCGCGAGTTTCGGGACAGCGCGGACAGGGTGATGTCGCGCGTGAAGCAGACGCGGGCGGATTCGGCGGTGAGTTGGCGCGCGCTTAGAGCGCGTTTGTTCAGGCTGATGCGGCTGGGCGTGTTCGACAAGGCCAGGGCGGGACGCGCGAGGCAGGGCGCCGCCTGGCGGGATGGCAACGCGAATCGGGGCGTGGGGACCATCGTCTATGACCGCCTGGTGGCGCCGGGAACGGTGTCCGTCATTGACCTGTCGGACATGGAGTCGCCGGAGTTGCGGAATCTGGTGATAGCGGATGTGATGCGGGGCGTGGAAGAAGCGCAGGAGGCGGCGTTCGAGAGGGCGGCTGAATCAGGGTCGGCGCTGCCGCGGACGCTGGTGGTGATCGAGGAGGCGCACGAGTTTCTGTCGGCGGAGCGGACGCGCCGGATGCCGAATTTGTTTGAGACGGTGAGCAGGATAGCGAAGCGGGGCAGGAAGCGATGGCTGGGGCTGGTATTCGTGACTCAGCATCCGCAGCATTTGCCGGATGAACTTCTGGGTCTGCTCAATAACTATGTTCTGCACCGCATCAATGACTCGAATACGATAGGCCGACTGCGTCGCTCGATAGGAGGGATAGACGCGGGGTTGTGGGATAGGGTGACGTCGCTGGCGCCTGGTCAGGCGGTGGTGAGTTTCACTCATCTGAGCCGGGCGATGCTGGTGTCGGTTGACCCGACGCAGTGCAGGCTGCGGATGGCGGAGGAGTGAGTTTGGCGGATTGCCCGCCAGTGGATTTTCAGCAAGCCTGTCTATGCGCCCGACAATCTGTCGTCTAATCTGAGGCGACAGTCGTTCCAATTCTTTTCTTGCGCTGCCTTTAATCCGAAGCGAGTATTTCACTTCTCACTTCATTCCAATCTAGTTCCGGATCCGAAGGGTCACATAACCGTTCCAACGCCACACTGACATCATCGAGTTCTTCCAAATGAAATTCCAGCGCTTGCCGCACTATATCGTCCACGCTCAAGTTGCTCTGTTTGGCGGTAGCGTCCAGAGCCTCAGCCAGTTCGTCTGGTATGGACGCTGTAACTTGGGTCATAGTTTATTCTCCACTTTTCATACATTTATCACTCGCGCTGTCAACAGTATATCATGGCTGCGGATGGCGGAGGAGTGAGTTTGGCGGGGGCTTGATAATGTTGGCTTTATGATGTTCTGGTGTCGGGAACAGGTGTCTGCTGGTGGCCTTCTGGTGAGGGGTACAGGTGGTTTGCCACCTGCATCTCACCTGTATTTACCTGTTTTAGCTTTGGGGTAGTTTTTTCTGCTCGCTATAGTTTTCGATTGGATAATGTACGGTTTATGTCGCTGTGTTTGGCTTGTATGTTCGTATTGTAGCATGGGAGCGGAATGGTTTGGTAGGGGGAATGTCTGAACTATGATTTTTGTGATTTTAGGGATTTACGTGATGAAGGCTTCGGGTGGGCATATACGCTCGGCGCGTGGCGGTCAGGCTGGGTGAGGGAAGGATCAGACCCCGTCCGGTAGGTCGGGGTCTGGCAATGGGGCCTCACTCTTTCGAGCGAGGAGATGCAAGGCTCAGGCCTTCCTTAATTGAATAGACCCACACTTCAATATGGCTTGGAGATAAGCCAAGAAACACAGATTTTCACCAAAACGTCACGTCAGATATATTGACTCCATGTATAATGCAATGTTAGTTTAGTTGGACTATTAAATTAGCCACTACTATTTAGGAGTTCGTCAAATGAAAGAAACCTTCAGTTCCTCCGAATTACATGATGTCCAAATCAATAATGTCTTACTTCGCATGGCACGCACTCGCAGAGTGCGAGATGATGACCTTGAAACTTTGATTCTCTACATTGATCACTTACGCCACAGAGATAAGAACATAACCCATTATAACGTCACAGAGGTGCTCAGATGGCTATGAATTTGCAGACATTGCGAAACGCGGTCGGCGGAAGGGCTGCTGCCTTCCGATGCGTAACGGACTACCAGCCCGCGGGCGGTCCTGGAGACAAGGTGTTTCCGCCCACATACGCGGGCGGGAGGTATGCAACTGAGGATCGGGTAAATCCTGATACAGGTGAGATATGCAAGTGTGTGTTGCTGGATTCGGTGCAGTCTCAGGCCAACCGTATGGAATTGGCTTTGTTGGAAGAGCATCGCTCTGGCGCGATAGAACTGCCAATTCTGATAACCAGATTCGATCAGGACGAATTGCATAAAAAATTCACGGTGTCTAGCTTAGACGCACCGCACAGGATTGCAGACGCACTCTTCAGAGACAGTTTGCTCAACGGTACTATTTTCCGCAAATCTGCTAAAGGGTCAACCTTGGACTATGCGGGTACTGGAAATGCTACAGGACTGTTTGGGATATGTCCGACTGCGTTGCTGTTTGGTGTATGGGACTCTACGGGTCCGCGTGGCGGCTTAGGCGTAAAGTTCCAACGCGCTCTGGTATCGGAGATAATTGGATATGATGCCATTATAGGGAAACGCACATCTAGTCGAATTGATCCTGCTTCAATAAGGAGAGAGGCAGGACCAATCTATGAACGACCAACGGAGAGTGATGATAATCCGCCGTGGACACTAGATCAAAGTGCAGGCACGCGAAGAAGGGGACGTGGAGCCGCGGGAAGAGCGTCAGACGTGAACCATGGGAATATACCCCCGGATATCTCAGATGGTGGAGCGTCGATTTCCAAAGCGCGCCAAACTACAGTGCTTTCGCTGTCCGTGCTACGTCGTCTCCGCTTTCCGCTCAATGGGTCTTCTGATTCTGATAGAGAGGTTGACCATGCCGCGCGAACCGTAATTGCGGCTTTGGGCATTGCAGCAGGGACGCTGGCGCGAGAGGACGCGGATCTTAGGTCGCGCTGCCAACTGTTCGCAGAGCAGGAACCAGAATGGGAACTGCTTGACAGGCCAAGCCAAACGCCGGAGAAGTTCGCGGTTAGTCCTGACGGCGCGATTGAGTTGCTAAACGAGTCAATCTCTGAGGCGCGAAAAGTTGGGTTGCCGTGGGAAGGAGAAATCAATCTAACTCCGTCCTCGGAATTGGTAGAGTTAGTTCGGCGCAGCCAGGAACTTGACTTAGAATCTTCGGAGGGTGACTAGAAATGTTTGCCCTGGGTATAAACTACCTGAATGGATGGGCAATGGCGGCGGCGGACGGCGCTCAAAAGGAGATGGCAGAATGGCCGCCGCATCCTGACCGTGTGTTCATGGCTCTGGCGGCGGCGTGGTTTGAGACTGGTGAGGATCAGAGCGAGGGTGAAGCGCTACGTTGGATAGAAACTTTGGGGCCGCCCTCTATATTCGCCTCTGAATATAATACTCGTTCGACCATCGTTAGCTATGTGCCAGTCAATGACAGTAGCGTAAGCCGTCGCGTGCCAGCAAGCCAAGAACTAAAAAAGCTGAGGGACGCGGGGCTATCGGTACTCCCTGAGCATCGTTCCCGTCAACCGCGTGGGTTTCCCGTTGCGATTCCTCGCGACTCCAAGGTTTTCATGGTTTGGCAGTCTGAGCAGTTGGACGCATACCGCAACGCTTTAGAGTCTCTAGCGGCTAAGGTTACGCACATCGGACATTCTGCGTCGCTGGCACAGATGTGGGTGGCTGGTGATGAAGAACTACCTGAAATAACGTTAATTCCAGTAGAAGGTGTGACCAGTTATAGGCTGCGAATGTTCTCTCCTGGGCGTCTGGACATTTTGGCGCGAATGTACAACAAGGCCGAAGTTCTGGAGTACGCCGATCTAATAGCGCAGCGCGATTCATTAAGAGGGGGCAGGAGAAGGCGAGTGCGTCAGGAAATATCGGAACGGTTCGGTTCTCGGGTTCCGGTGAGTCTGCGTCCTACGCCAACGAGGTGGCAGGGGTATGAGAAGCCATCGCCTGCTAAAACCGATGACGGGCCCCATTCGGTTTTCGACCCAAACTTGATTGTGCTTGGAATCAGAGGCAGGCAGATTCCGGTTACGACTACGCTTAGACTTACACAAGCGTTGCGGGGCGCTTTGATGGATTCCTGTCCTGAACAGCCTCCGCCTGAGTGGTTTAGCGGGCATACACCTGACGGTAAGCCGACCGCTAGCCCTCACATGGCGATGCTTCCGCTTCCGTTCGCGGACCATGAACACGCTGACGGACGGGTTATGGGACTGGGGTTGGCGTTGCCACGCTCTCTGGATAGTCAAGAGGCCGGACGATGTCTATCCAAGTTCCTTTATGAATCGGATACAGGGCTTCCACGCGGGCATACTTTATTCGACGGACGATGGTTCGAGTGTGAAGTCGAACTTGAAACGCGAGAGCGACCGCCTTTCAATCTCAGTCCAAATACTTGGACGAGGAAATCTCGCATTTGGGCGAGCGTGACTCCTGTGGTGTTCAACAGGCATTTCGATGGCGATGACAGGTGGGAACGGGCGTCTGAGAGCATGAAGGATGCCTGCGAGCATATCGGGTTGCCGCGTCCATCCGAACTTCTTCTGCATCCGACCTCGCTGGCGCAAGGTATCCCTTTGTCCAGAGAGTTTCCGAGGATGGCGCGCCACGGGAACGGCGGCCAGCGGAGACACGCGCATGCGGTAGTCATATTCAAGGAGCCTGTGCGGGGTCCAGTGATGATAGGGGCGGGGCGATACCGAGGATATGGGCTGTGCCGTCCGATGGACAGTAGGAGGTGAATCGGTGACTCAGTTGACCATTTCCAATTTCGCAGAGTTCTTCAGCGAGCTTTGGGGCTACAATCCGTTCGCATGGCAGAGCGATCTGGCGGACAGGGTTCTTGCAAAGGCAGACGAACCGGACGCATGGCCTGAGGCAATAAATCTTCCAACGGCGTCGGGCAAGACGGCGTGCATGGACATAGCGATTTTCGCGTTGGCTGCGCAGGCGAATCGGCTCGATAGCGATCAGCAAATTACTGCGTCGCGTCGGGTGTTCTTCGTTGTGGATAGGCGAGTTATCGTTGATCAAGCGTATGAGCGAGCGGCCAATATATCCAAGAAGCTTGGGGAAGCTAAGAACGGGATACTGAAGGAAGTTGCGGACAGGCTGCGTCAGATTGCATGGGGGGATACTACGGGCTTTGAGGCTGGAACACCACTGACAGCTCATATACTCCGAGGCGGGATGTATCGTTCGGAGGCGTGGGCGAGGGATCCATTGCAACCGATGGTAGTCGCCTCGACTGTGGATCAGGTCGGGTCTCGCCTGCTGTTCAGGGCATACGGACGCGGACTGAGGACCGCGCCTATCTATGCGGGACTTGTCGCCAACGACAGCCTGATATTCCTAGACGAGGCGCACTGCGCTCAGCCGTTCATGCAGACGCTTCACGCTATCCGCAAATACAGAGATTGGGCATATCAACCTCTATACCGCTCGTTCTATCCAGTAATAATGTCAGCGACTCCGCCTGATGGAGTATCCGACGTGTTTGAGGACAATTCAAGCGAGAAAGACGATCCTGTTCATCCGCTTGGAAAGCGGCAATTGGCTAGTAAACCCGTGGTTTTCAATGTGGTATCCAAAGCCAGGGGTAAACAGGCGATAGCCGAGTTGTCGAAGGAATTAGCTAAAGAAGCAATAAGCCTAGTGAGCAAAGAACGGCGTGCGATTGTGGTTTTCGTGAATCGGGTCGCTACTGCTAAGGAAACCCATCGGGAACTGGAATCTAAAGCTGGAGTTGACGCAGTTCTACTCACAGGGCGGATGCGACAACTGGATAAGGATCTGGTCACAGAACGGGATTTGGAGGAACTTCACTCCAATAATTCGGAAGGGCGCAATCTGGATAAGCCAAAGATCGTAGTAGCAACACAGACTCTGGAAGTCGGCGCAGACCTTGATTTCGACGGTCTGGTGACAGAGTGCGCGAGTTTGGACGCACTGCGTCAGCGTTTCGGTCGGCTGAATCGAACAGGACGACCTATTGACGCCAGAGGCGTCATTCTTATTCGACATGACCAAGCCAACCCCACGAGAAACACTAAGCCTGATCCAGTTTATGGCGACGCGCTGAAAAAGACTTGGGACTGGCTGAAAGAGATACAGAACACGGGAGGCGAGGTTGACTTCGGAATCTCGCGTTTCGAGAAGTATTTATCGGAGGATAAGGATATGAATGCTCCGTCACTGGACGCTCCAGTGATGATGCCGGCTCATGTGGACTGCTGGGGACAGACCTCGCCGATTCCTATGCCGTCGCCAGAGGTGTCGCTTTTCCTGCACGGGCCGCGAGAGGGGGTGGCGGATGTTCAGGTGTGTTGGCGGGCGGGTCTGGATATGTCTGAAGACGGCAAGGAAAGTTCGTTGGAATCGCTGAAGCTGTGTCCGCCGAGCAGCCCTGAGACTTTGCCTGTGCCGATAGGCGCGTTCAAGCGATGGCTGACTGGGAATGAACTTGTAGATGATACGGGGGATGTGGAGGGAGTGGATGCAGATGAAGGATCTGAGACTTCAAATCCGGGTGAACAACGAAATGTGGTTATATGGAGCGGTAGAGACACCAGTATTGAGGATATAGTGTCTGCGCCATCCAGGATTCGTCCGGGGGATGTGGTGGTTGTCCCGATGAATCATCCTGCTGACCATGAGCTTATCGGCTCATTCAGGCTCGGGCTGGATGTTGGAGACCGGGCATATCTCAAGGCGCGCGCCAAACCTGTCATCCGACTGCATCCTGACCTGGTATGTAAATGGCCGGAGGAGGTAGAGACGGCAAAGGAAATGGCGCTGAAACTTCTAGAAGACGTGGAACAGAAATATAACGAAGATGCGGATGAGGTAATTGAGTCTCTCAGGGATGTTCTGGAAGAGATAAAAGACTTGCCAGAACCGTGGGCATGGCTATCGGACGCCGCGAGAGAACTAGCGCGGGATGTTTCCGCACTACGGCGGGCATGTCATTCCATCGGTAGGGACCAGTTAGTGGTCGTTGGAAAGCGGAGAATACAGAAATACACAAGGGATGCGGATGTGTTCAGCGACGAGGATGATACGGCTTCGTCTGGTATATCTCATAGGAATGACAATCCTGTAAGACTTTACAATCACCTGCGAGGGGTTGAATCTTTCGCACGACGGTACGCGCGGGGCTGCGGACTTTCGGGAGAGTTATCGGATGCGGTCGGTCGCGCCGGGCTTCTTCACGATTTGGGCAAGGCGAATCCACGCTTTCAGGCATGGCTGCGCGGGGGCAATTCGTGGTCGTTCAACGCTGAAGACTTTGGAGCGTACCTAGCGAAATCTGGCAATGTGAATTCGCGGTCTTCAGGAATCAGGCACGAACTGTATTCGGTTCGGCTGGCTGAAAGCTCTGAGGGGTTACTGCCGAACGATAAAGACCTCAGAGATTTGGTTCTTCACCTGATCGGCAGTCATCACGGATACTGCCGACCGTTCGCTCCGGTTATCGAGGGTGGGGAGTGTGAGGATTCGGCGTTTGAGTTGGATGGTCAGATTGTACAGTGGTCTGGGCCTACAAATCTCGAACGTCTGGATTCGGGGGTGGCGGATAGGTACTGGCGACTGGTTCGGCGATATGGGTGGTGGGGGCTGGCGTGGATCGAGGGCCTAGTGCGAATGGCGGATTGGCGGCGCAGCGAGTGGGAGGAGATGAATGATGAATGAAGATAGACAAGGGTTGATGCTGAATGGGATTGACGCCGCCAATCCGCTTGGGTTTCTGGCCGCCATCGGTACATTGCGGGTTATTAGCGAAGATGACCCACAAGGTGAGTGGAAACTTGGCTGGATAGAGAACGAGGGTATGTGGAGTCCTGTCCTATCTGGGACTGAGTATCTCAGTCCAGGAGGTCTGATTGAATCGCTCACCGTCGCTCTTAAAGCAATTGTAGATAATCCGGCTTTTGAGATTGGGAAGAATTTGACCTTCAGTCCGAAAGAGTTTCGCGTAGTAACTGAGGAAGCTCAAAAGACTGCTACGATTGGCGATCGTAGGTTTGCAGACTTTATCGCTGCGTTCGGAAGCGAGAGTATTGCTAGCAGAGAAGGGAAAATTCAAGATACCGCGCTAAGAACTATGAGTGGCGCTGGACATCAACATTTCATAGGATTCATGAAAGACCTTGTAGAGAAAACCGAACCTGAGCATTTACGAACTGCGCTTTTCGAACACTGGGAGTATTCAGACGATAGGCCGAGCTTGCGATGGGATCCCATTGATGACCGCCGATATGCTCAGCGGTGGGGAAATCCATCAAATGATCCAATACAGACAGTACGTGGAGCTAATCGTCTAGCGGTAGAAGCATTACCGCTTTTGCCAGCTATGCCTGCCAATGGACAACTTAACACTACGGGATTCACTCAAATCCGAGGTGTCGGCGTATTATTCAGTTGGCCTATTTGGGAAAACCATTTGAAGCTTGAGACAGTGCGCACCCTGTTGAGCCTCTCCGAACTTCAGGTGAGCAGTCCAGACCGCAAGAGTCTTCGTGCAATGGGAATAGTAGATGTGTATCGTAGTCAGAGGGTTACTACTGGCAAGTATCGCAACTTCTTACCCGCTCAGCCTGTCTAAATCCCATCATGCACCTTAACAATTGAATATTGAAAAATGTCGAATTTCCTCTGCGTCGCGGGAATGGGTTTTTGTGCTAATCCAGCGATGTGGAGGATTTTCTATGGCAGTGAAGATTGTCCAACCTAAGTCTGTGTCGGAGCTTGTTCCGGCGCGGATGCTCAATGAGTTTGCGTACTGTCCGAGGCTGTGCTATCTGGAATGGGTGCAGGGGGAGTTCGCGCATAGTGAGGATACGCTCGACGGACGCTTTCAGCATCGGCGGGTGGACAGGGAGTCGGGGAATCTGTCGGGGCCGGACTCGGCGGACGATAGCGTCATTCACGCGAGGTCGGTTTTGCTCTCAGACGAGGAGCTGGGGGCGATTGCGCGGATTGACCTGGTGGAGGCGCAGGGGAATCGCGCGACGCCTGTGGATTATAAGCGAGGGACTGTCCCGAATATCCCGGAAGGAGCATACGAGCCGGAGCGAGCGCAGTTGTGCGTGCAGGGCTTGCTGCTGAGGGCGCATGGGTATGAGTGCGACGAGGGTATCATCTACTTTGTGGCGTCGAAGCGGCGTGTGCGGATCGAGTTCGATGACGCGCTGGTGGCTCGGACGATGGAGCTGATGCGCGGGGCGCGAGCGATGTCCTCTGAGGCGGAGATACCGCCTCCGCTGGAGGACAGCCCGAAGTGTCCGCGCTGTTCGCTGGTGGGGATATGTCTGCCGGATGAGGTGTCGTTTTTGAGGGGCAGTACATACGTGGTGAAGCCGGACGACGTGCGCCGAATGATGCCGGCGCGAGACGACGCGCTCCCGATGTATGTCCAGACGCAGGGCGCTGTGGTGGGCAAGTCGGGAGACAACATTACGGCGCGTGTGAAGGGTCAGGTGGTCTCTAAGACGCGGCTGCTGGATATATCGAGCTTGTCCATATTCGGCAACGCGCAGGTGACGGCGCAGGCGACGCGCGAACTGCTGGACAGGGGGATACCGATATGCCATTTTTCCTACGGAGGCTGGCTGAAGGGGGTGACGTGGGGGATGGGACACAAGAATGTGGATTTGCGGATTCACCAGTTCGCGGCGGCGTCGGACAGGATCGGGTCGGTGATGATTGCCAGGGAATTGGTCATCGCCAAGCTGCGAAATAGCAGGGTGATGCTGAGACGGAATCATCCGGACGCGCCGGAGCAGGCGCTGAAGGAGATGATGCGACTGGCGCGTAACGCGCGAAAGGCGGACTCGCTGCAGACGCTGCTGGGGATCGAGGGTGCGGCGGCGAGCGTGTATTTCGCCAATTTTGGAGACATGATACGCTCGGACGAGGCGGCGTTCGACTTCAGGACGCGGAATCGCAGGCCGCCCAAGGACCCGGCGAACGCGGTTCTGTCGTTTTTGTATTCGATGCTGATAAAGCAGGCGCTGGTGTCGGCGATTGCGGTTGGGTTCGACCCGTATATGGGGTTCTATCATCAGCCGAAGTATGGGAAGCCGGCTCTGGCGCTGGATTTGGCGGAGGAGTTTCGTCCCATCGTGGCGGACTCGGCGGCGCTTAGGCTGTTCAACAACTCCGAGCTGGGCGTGGGGGATTTCGTTCGCAGATCGGGCGCGGTGGCGCTTACGCAGGCGGGTCGGAAGGCGGTGATACGCGCGTTCGAGCGGCGTCTGGATACTCTGATAACGCATCCGCTGTTTGGGTATTCGATAAGTTACCGGCGTATAATGGAGGTGCAGGCGCGGCTGCTGGGGCGTCATATTCTGGGGGAATTGCCCAAGTATCCGGCCTTTACTACGAGGTGAGCGATGCGGAACCGATTCATAGTGGCATACGACGTGAGCGACGCGAAGAGACTGCGCCGAACGTTCAAGAAGATGAATGGGTTTGGCGAGCCGCTTCAGTACTCGGTGTTTGCGTGCGACCTGTCGAGGAAGGAGCGGGCGCTGCTGGAGGAGGCGCTGACGGAGATCATAAACGTGAAGGAGGATAGGGTGCTGATCGTGGACACGGGACCGAGCGACGGTCGGGGCGAGAGCGCGCTGCAGACGCTGGGGCGTCAGTTGGTTCCGGAGGCGCGGGAGGTTACCGTTGTGTGAGGCGGGTCTGATAGGATGGGTTGTGGGAGGTTTTTGCGACTGGAATGGGATTGCGAGGGGTTGGGTGGTGAGTCGCTTGGGTATGAGGCGCTCGCAGTTTTGTGAGTCGGAATGGGGTTGGGCGCGCCTATTTGCGATTAATTTGGAGGTTGGGAGATTGGTTGGGCGTTGTCGTTGTGTGAAAGGCTTGGATTTGGTGAGTGTAAGGTTGAGATTCGAGGCGTAGAGGCTGTTTCCTCGCTCGAAAGAGTGAGGCCCCATTGAAGCTAGTTGCTGGTTGCCGCGCTCGACCGCCGCTACGCGGGTTTCCTCGCTCGAAAGAGTGAGGCCCCATTGAAGCGCGGCGTCTGAATCCACCTCGGTAGCGGGGGTCCACCCGTTTCCTCGCTCGAAAGAGTGAGGCCCCATTGAAGCTGGGTGTTGGGCGTGTTGGGGGGGGCGGTCGGCTTCAGTTTCCTCGCTCGAAAGAGTGAGGCCCCATTGAAGCAACGCAAGTCCAAAGGAGGCATACATCTCGCAGTATTGTTTCCTCGCTCGAAAGAGTGAGGCCCCATTGAAGCACTAATCGTGGTGTACGAACTCTCTAGCACGTCCGCGTTTCCTCGCTCGAAAGAGTGAGGCCCCATTGAAGCGACTTTCTGCAAACGGCGAATCAGGCGGCGGTGGGCGGTTTCCTCGCTCGAAAGAGTGAGGCCCCATTGAAGCCAGGCAATCCCGCGCCGAGTATCGCGGCGTATCGCTTGTTTCCTCGCTCGAAAGAGTGAGGCCCCATTGAAGCACCCACTCACAGGCTTCAAGTGGAGTTCGCCATCGTCGTTTCCTCGCTCGAAAGAGTGAGGCCCCATTGAAGCTGCTGACGAGGGCGACGTTGCGCGATACGACGGAAGCAGTTTCCTCGCTCGAAAGAGTGAGGCCCCATTGAAGCATAGCCGCCGCGACCGATGTCGCAATGGCGTCGTAGTTTCCTCGCTCGAAAGAGTGAGGCCCCATTGAAGCGTCTTCAAATTCGTTGTGTATGACCGTTTCCCCGTCTCGTTTCCTCGCTCGAAAGAGTGAGGCCCCATTGAAGCTCATCGTATCTCTCCTTTGCGTGATACGTATAGTATAGTTTCCTCGCTCGAAAGAGTGAGGCCCCATTGAAGCTATGACTGAACGTTGAAGCGTCATTATCCCGCCGCGTGTTTCCTCGCTCGAAAGAGTGAGGCCCCATTGAAGCCTGCGTCCGCGTATCGCGGCGGCATCGACGCGCTGGGTTTCCTCGCTCGAAAGAGTGAGGCCCCATTGAAGCTGTCCCTCTTGGGCAACAACAAGATTTGGCAGGTGGGTTTCCTCGCTCGAAAGAGTGAGGCCCCATTGAAGCCCGTACCATATTTTACATTGCCTCACTCTACCTGAAGGTTTCCTCGCTCGAAAGAGTGAGGCCCCATTGAAGCAGAGCCTCTCGGCGGAGGTATCAGCCAGGCTTAGCAGAGTTTCCTCGCTCGAAAGAGTGAGGCCCCATTGAAGCACGACGTGCTTCAGTATCAGCAATTTGATTCTCAAGTTTCCTCGCTCGAAAGAGTGAGGCCCCATTGAAGCCCTTTGATTTGAGAAAAGTTTAGCGTTATTGCTTCTGGTTTCCTCGCTCGAAAGAGTGAGGCCCCATTGAAGCAGTCGCCCGGTGGGTTGGCCCGCCACAGGACCGTGGATGTTTCCTCGCTCGAAAGAGTGAGGCCCCATTGAAGCATCCTTGTTGATACCCATTTGTTCCTCCTGTGAGGGGTTTCCTCGCTCGAAAGAGTGAGGCCCCATTGAAGCTAGTGTACCGCCGAGGGGTTCCCGTCGGGATCGCCCAGGTTTCCTCGCTCGAAAGAGTGAGGCCCCATTGAAGCGAGCTCAACCGGCAGGTTCAGGAAGTCAGTCACCAGTTTCCTCGCTCGAAAGAGTGAGGCCCCATTGAAGCCCTTTGCGCGTCAGTCATTTAGACCTCCAGATTTCATGTTTCCTCGCTCGAAAGAGTGAGGCCCCATTGAAGCATTCCAGCATGAGGTACAGATTCCACTTTGTTCCTCGTTTCCTCGCTCGAAAGAGTGAGGCCCCATTGAAGCCCGTTCAGTAGTCATGTGTGTTGCCAAGCCAAAAAGGTTTCCTCGCTCGAAAGAGTGAGGCCCCATTGAAGCATCGATTCCTCCTTTGGGGGCCGGGCAACCCGACCCCGTTTCCTCGCTCGAAAGAGTGAGGCCCCATTGAAGCACAGCTATACGTGGTTGCGGGATTCAACCATCATCAGGTTTCCTCGCTCGAAAGAGTGAGGCCCCATTGAAGCCAGTTTATGACGCTCCTCGATCGGCCTAGCGTAGCTGAGTTTCCTCGCTCGAAAGAGTGAGGCCCCATTGAAGCGTTGTCAACGAAAAGCAGATTCGCGATGTCAATGTAATGTTTCCTCGCTCGAAAGAGTGAGGCCCCATTGAAGCAAGATCGCTGACATACTGGATCAGCATCAGTTTGAGTTTCCTCGCTCGAAAGAGTGAGGCCCCATTGAAGCTTTGTTGATTGCGAGAACTGAGACCAAGTACACCCAGGTTTCCTCGCTCGAAAGAGTGAGGCCCCATTGAAGCACGAATAACGAATTCTGCCAAATTCAGCTTGAACATAGTTTCCTCGCTCGAAAGAGTGAGGCCCCATTGAAGCCCCGTCTCTGAAGATAGTGCGCCAGGGAGTGAACGGTTTCCTCGCTCGAAAGAGTGAGGCCCCATTGAAGCTGCTTCAGCTAGTGCAGTCCCTGGCGCTGCAGATGGGGGTTTCCTCGCTCGAAAGAGTGAGGCCCCATTGAAGCGTGGTGTAGTTAGTGCTTATATTTCGTGTTACTTGAGGTTTCCTCGCTCGAAAGAGTGAGGCCCCATTGAAGCCAGATTCGCGCGGTTAACAATGGCGGCGTGTCGGAGTTTCCTCGCTCGAAAGAGTGAGGCCCCATTGAAGCATGGTCACTGGCGCATTGGTTCGGACGATGGAACGAGTTTCCTCGCTCGAAAGAGTGAGGCCCCATTGAAGCCGTATTGCTTTGAACTCGAACTCGGTGGCGTCCAAGTTTCCTCGCTCGAAAGAGTGAGGCCCCATTGAAGCCAACGCTCCGAATCGGCGTTCTCGAATTCGTTGTGTTTCCTCGCTCGAAAGAGTGAGGCCCCATTGAAGCCGAAAACGCGCGTCCCCAAACATTGACCCCGAGAACCAGTTTCCTCGCTCGAAAGAGTGAGGCCCCATTGAAGCGTGATTGCGTTAGTGTCCACTAATCGGTTTGTGCCAAGTTTCCTCGCTCGAAAGAGTGAGGCCCCATTGAAGCCCCTCGTCTATCAGGCTATCCATTTCTATGCAGATAGCGTTTCCTCGCTCGAAAGAGTGAGGCCCCATTGAAGCCCGCCCATTCGATTCAGTGATATGCTCTACAATGCAGGTTTCCTCGCTCGAAAGAGTGAGGCCCCATTGAAGCAGCCGCGCGTCTTATGCACGCCAATACTGTGTTTATGGACGTTTCCTCGCTCGAAAGAGTGAGGCCCCATTGAAGCTGTAATTCCGCAAGGTAGTGTGCGCGGTCGGTCTTGGTTTCCTCGCTCGAAAGAGTGAGGCCCCATTGAAGCGGAGATGGTTAATGGATTACTGCGACGAATGCGGAAAGTTTCCTCGCTCGAAAGAGTGAGGCCCCATTGAAGCAGGGACATGCTGAAATTCAGGTGTTTAGTTAGCTTGGTTTCCTCGCTCGAAAGAGTGAGGCCCCATTGAAGCCCTGTAATCGCAAGCTCCTCTATCAATGTTCTTTAGACAGTTTCCTCGCTCGAAAGAGTGAGGCCCCATTGAAGCTGCGAATCGATGCGTTCAGGCGCTTCCCGCCCATTCGATGTTTCCTCGCTCGAAAGAGTGAGGCCCCATTGAAGCAGCCGCATAAGCTCCGCGTTAATGATCGCCCATATAGAGTTTCCTCGCTCGAAAGAGTGAGGCCCCATTGAAGCCCAACCCGTATCTGCGAAGATCGCGGCGTCCGGGGGCGTTTCCTCGCTCGAAAGAGTGAGGCCCCATTGAAGCATCTGGGCGTGCATCTCCATACGCGCATCGCGTTGCGTTTCCTCGCTCGAAAGAGTGAGGCCCCATTGAAGCTCTTTGCCGCCGCTTGACCGCGCTTGACGCGCTCCGAGTTTCCTCGCTCGAAAGAGTGAGGCCCCATTGAAGCCCAGTAAGCGCCAACGAT
>CAZXFX010000040.1:0-28684 GCA_964640295.1 uncultured Dehalococcoidia bacterium
TTGATAAGTTCTGGTATATGAGTAATTAGTCGTTAGTTATTAGTGGTTAGATTGGCTTGCGCGATTTACGTATATTTGTTCTTAGGTTGCGGGTATTGTAGCACAGGGTGGATGGAATAGTGAATGGTGAATTTGGAATTTTTAAGGGTCAAGTATGGTAAGGAGCTTTGGGCTACATAGGCAAGGTTGACTGAATTGATACAGGTTCCAGGGTTGGCGTATTTATGGCGAAACGTGTCGGCGTGGTATAGAATCCTTCAAGCGGCGGGCAGAAGTATCATTCGCGGAGCGCGATTTCAGGCCTTTTCGGAATTAGCGCGCGACAAAACAGGTTAGGGGTAAATGGCTGGGATGAATTGTTCGACAAGATACTGATAGCCAACCGCGGCGAGATCGCCTGCCGCGTAATAAGAACCTGCCGGCGGATGGGGATTGAGGCGACGGCTATCTACTCAGCCGCCGAGGGAGCGCCGCTTCACGCCGAACTCGCCGATGAAGCCGTCGTCTTGTCCGCGTTCACCAATCCCATCGCGTCATATTTGGATGTGGATAGCGTAATTGCCATAGCCCGAGAGGTCGGAGCAGACGCCATACACCCCGGATATGGTTTGCTTGCCGAAAATCCCGCGTTCGCCGACGCCTGCGCCGAGTTGGGCATAACGTTCATCGGCCCGCCGGCCGACGTCATCAGGCTCATGGGCAATAAGCGCGAGGCGCGCCGCAGAATCGCGGACGCCGGCGTCTCGGTTCTGCCCGGAGCGGACCTGGCGCGCGACTCAGACGCGGCGCTGTCCGAGTCCCATTCTGTCGGATACCCGCTAATGGTCAAAGCGAGCGAGGGCGGAGGCGGCATAGGAATGCAGATGGTTGCGGATCCGGGGCGACTGGCGAGGGCCGTCTCTCGCGCCCGTTCCTCATCCAGACGCGCCTTTGGCAGCGATGATGTATATCTTGAGAGATTCATTCACAACGCCCGCCATGTGGAGGTTCAGATCGTATCGAACTCGGAGGGCGAGACTTCACATCTATGGGAACGCGAATGTTCCGTTCAGCGCAGACATCAGAAGGTGATAGAGGAAGCGCAGTCTCCCTCCATATCGCAAGACGTTCGGGATCGTCTCACACAGATGGCTGTTCAAGCTGCCCAGAGTGTCGGATTCAGGAATGTTGGAACGTTCGAGTTTCTGCTCGATGAGCGAGACGTCGCCTATTTCATAGAAGCCAACACTCGGTTGCAGGTAGAACACGCCACCACGGAGATGGTGACCGGCGTTGATATTGTGGAGCGGCAGATAAGGATAGCGGCGGGGGAACTGGAACGATATGGTCCGCCCGCAGTACGCGGACACGCTATCCAGTGTCGAATATACGCCGAGGACCCGCGAACATTCATCCCGTCCCCCGGAACGCTGGAGGTCTTTCACGCGCCCGCGCTTGAAAACTTGCGCGTGGACACCGGATTCCGCGCTGGCGACGAAGTTTCGTCCTACTTCGACCCGCTGCTGGCGAAGCTGATTGCGTGGGGCGAAACGCGGGATGATTCCATCTCACTAATGGCGAGCGCGCTGGACGCTACGAACATATCGGGTGTCAAGACCAATATCCCCACTCTCCGCAAAGCCATAGAAAGCGCGGAGTTCGCGCGTGGCAGATACACCACAAGCCTTCTTGATACGCTCGCCCCTTTTTGATGGTAATATGTAGCCGGGCGTTTGTCGGGGCGCTTTCGATTATCCGAGAATCGTTCTTCCCGGGCTTGTCGAAGGGCGATGTTAGTCAGTTTGCAGGCATCTTGTAGAATAACCGAAACACCTTGGGGCATCCTGGGGGCATCCTGCCCTCGACGTTGCGGAATTAGTACGGCTCGGCTTTTTGCGAGGAGGCGCGCTCATGGACGTGGACATGTGGCGGATGCGGGCCCAGACAGCGATGCACGAACAGGGTACGCTGCTTGAGATAGCGCGTATCATCCTCGCTTTCTCTTCTGACATGGACGATCTGACGCGCGAAATATGCCGAGAAATAGTAGAACGCCACAAGTACGATCATTTCGCCATATACCTGTCGCGTCGGGATAGCGGCGGCGCGCTGAGACTCGCCGCGGGCGACAGGCTCGGTCCGGATCTGCCGCGACGCGACGCCGGCGCTCTCGCCGGCGAATCCATCGCGCGCTCACAATGTCTGACAGCCAGGAACGGCGATTTCTGGCGCGTCGCGATACCAATCGAAGACGGCTCAACTACATTGGGCGCGATGTTCGCCGCTTCATACGGCTCGGAGGCCGACGTCCGCAGCGCGTTAGCCGTGTGCAGGGCGCTTGTCAGGCTAATCGCCATAGGCATACAGAATGCGGACCTTTGGGCGATTAAGGCGGATCTGGAGGCGCAATGAGAGCGTGTACGCGCGCGTTCTGCGATATATGGGACTAAAAATTGCGGGACTCAAGTCCAGCTATTCCGGGCGGGCAATGAGCCGCTCCGCCAACTCCAGCGCGTCCACTGGCCAGAATATGCGCGGACGGGGCCGACGTACGCCTGGTAGTCCGTCCTCCGGTCGGCAGTTCAGCAAGGCTTCGGTCCAGCGTTCGGGTACGGCGTCTCGTCCATGGACCGCTCCCAGCAGGGCGCCGCATATAGCAGCGTTGGTGTCGGTGTCGCCGCCGCATCCGACGGTATCCACGACGGCTTCCTCCAGGTTGGGCGCGTGGAGAAGCTGCCAGAGCGCGTTCTGGAACGCGATGAGTACCCAGCCCTGAAGGGTGATGAAATCGGATGGCTTTCCATCGCTCGCGGCCTCTATTACGCGAAGCAAATCAGGAGAGACGTTCATCTCTTCCGCCCAGACGAGAATCTTGTCGTATAGCTCGGACGGGGTAGGTCCTGTCCGAATCGCGTCCGCTATCGCCATGGCGAACAGAGAGTTTGCCTGCCCGCAGACGGGGTGAATGTGCGTAATTTTCGCGTCCTGACTCGCCCATTCAGCTACGTCTTCGAGGGGATGGTTCGCCCCGAAGATTCCGAGCGGACTTACGCGCATCATCGCGCCGTTGGCTTGGCTTTCGGGACCTAGATAGCCTCGCAATCCGGAACGGACTGTGTTCCCGATATCGAACGGGCGGCTGTCCAGCCAGAATATATAGGCGTCTCTCACGTGGTCGAGATCGAATCGCCCGAGCTCTGCCAGCGAACGCGCGAGCGAGAGCGCCATTTCCGAATCGTCCGTCGGCTGCCCCGCGATTGTGTGCCAAGTTCCGCCGTCCGCAAGGTCTCGGACGCCTTCCGGGTATTTGCTGGCGATCTCTTCGGAGTTTTGAAATTCCACTAAACTGCCAAGAGCGTCGCCCGCAAGTTGACCGAGCAGACAGCCCTGAGCGCGGCTAAGCGCCCCCTGTTCTAATTGATTGGAAACCATGCTTTGGACGCACTCCTTTCTGTTTGCGCTCCTGCTTGCCGAGCTATCTCGATGTACCGATCCTGTATCAGCTCGGGGATTGCCCTTTGTCGTCGTCTTTCGCGCGACTATTATACAGTATGCGGACTTGGCGTATGGACTAACAACGCGCCGCCAATATCTGTATCATACCCGCATAAGATTCCAATGGAGTTTCTCAGATAGCTCGACGAATCAACCTTCCGAGAATTCAGACTTTCGACGCTTGGGCCGCGTCAAGGGATTACCGACTTCTGTGGGTCGGCAACTTCTTCGCCAATACCGCGAACTGGCTTCAACTGCTCACGCTTGGCTGGCTGGTGCAGAGCCTTACGAGAGATTCTGAGTCGTCGGCGCTGCTTGTAATTGGGGTCGCCGGCGTCAACACGCTGCCAGGGCTGATAGTGGGTCCGCTGGGAGGGGTTCTGGGAGACAGGGTTGACCGCCGCAGACTCATAATGTTCATTCAAGCGTTCATGGCGGCTTTCGCGTTTGGATTCGCGTGGATGATTCACTTCGAGATAGTCCAGGTGTGGCATGTATTCGCTTACGCCGTGGTAAGCGGCGCCTGTCTTTCCATCACGCAGCCTATGCGCCAAACTCTGATAGCCAATACGGTTCCGCGGCACATGATTGGCAACGCATACGCCACCAACGTTCTGACGATTCCCGGCACCAGGGCGATTGGGCCTTTCGTAGGCGGCATTCTCGTCGCCACGCTGGGATTCTTCTGGAACTTCACCATCGAGTCGCTGCTCTATCTGGGGATGATAATCGCCTTCCTGCCCATGCGCGCGCCCTATGAGCGGGTTGCGCGCAGAAATTCGGGTAGCGGTGGCGGGGGATTCTTCAGTGATTTGGTGGAAGGATTCAGGTATATCTGGTCCGGAAACCGGACGCTGTTCTACCTGATAACGCTGACAGTGGTGCCGAATGTGATATTGCAGCCGGTCATCTTCGCCCTGCCGCTTTTTACCGCGGATATACTGGGGCGCGGAGCGGACGTGGGAGGCTATATGCTTGCCATAAATGGGTTTGGGGGATTTCTGATGGCGCTGACAATCGCTTCGTTTGGTTTCTTCTTCAAGCGGGGGTTCATCTGCCTTGTGACCGCCATGGTCAGCTCGATTCTCGCTCTCGCGCTCGCGCAGGCGACGTGGCTTCCTGCCGCGCTTCTGGTCATCGCTCTGTTCGCGTCCACGCAGACGGCGTTCAGGACTACGAACGGAGCTCTGATACAGGTGTTGGCGCCGGACGAGTTGCGAGGAAGGATTACGAGCCTGCAACGACTGGGGCAGGGCTTTGTGGTTGGGTCGAGCCTGCTTGTTGGATGGTTCGCCGGAGTTACTTCGGTGACTTGGGCGCTAACGGCGATGGGATTGCTTGGGTTGGCCGTTTCGATTCCCTATTTGATATTCGCCGCTCGCCTTAAGGAGCAGGAGTAGAATTGTGAATTTAGAATGGTGAATTGTGAATTGCGAATGAGTGATAGTCGGGGGCGACAATCTGGGGAGTAGAATTGTGAATTTAGAATGGTGGACGGGGAGAGCCCATTCTGGCCTCTTGTCTGGACGGGTTGACAGGGGTGGGCAAATACGCCAATCGTTTGTAAAGGTCTCTTCCCCCGTTTGGTGGGGCTGAGAGGGGTAGGCGCGTCCTTCGATAAGCTCAGGACGAACGGATTTTTGATTTACTTGCCCTTGTGAGCCGTCGAGGGGGAAGGGATTTTTTGAGCGGTTGGCACCGCTTGCCTACCCTTGTGAGCGTTTGGTGGGGGGGAGGTTAGGTATTGAGGGGCGTCACCGCCATCCTAGCCTTCCGCCTTGACGGGGAAGGCTAGATGGGGCGTTCTGGGATGGTTTCTAGGCGCGAGCCAGAGAGACCTTTGCCTCATGTGTCATTTCGTATTGGCGCGGACTCTGGCTTTCGAGGTCCTTTACTCCCCGTTTTTGCATGAAGGGAAGGACTTCCCGCCTGAACATGGTGCCAAACGCGGGACCGTCCGCGCTGGACATATTATGGCTCGGGAAGTTAGTCCGTATGATGTCCTGGCAGTCCATGCTCTTAAATCTGCCGACAGGCAGGTCGCGAATTAGCTGTAGGGCTATGCGCTCAGTCTCGGATACCTCGCGCTGAACTTCGGACATCAGCGGCTGTTCATCTATCTCTTCCGGCTCAGGTTCGGGTTCAGGCGCGCGTCTGGACTCGTCCGGCTTTGGCTCCGGGGGAGACTCTTTCGCCTCTACTTGTTGCGCCTGCCGACCGGCTCTCTCTCCCGCGCGTCTGTCGCTCATTGGAGGAGACTCTTCAGGCTCTATCTGTGGCGTTTGCGCAGGCGCGTCGGACGCTGTATCCGCGGCGACTTCCTGGGCTGCCTCGGCCTCCGCTTTCTCTTTCGCTTCCGCCGCCGCTCTTCTCTGTTCCACCCTTACCTGATGGAAGAGGCGGTGGTCCACTACGTGGATGTACTTATTGGGGAAGAACTCCTGGAGCAATGCCGAGCGTGTCCCCATCCTGTCCGTGAAGACCCAGAGGAAGGGGATATTTCCGTTCTGGTAGGTGAGGTCGAATCCGTTCACTTCCTCGGCCAGCTTGGCGTATAGGGATATGAAATCGCTGTCGTCGCTTACTACCGCGACGTGATTCACGCGACCGTGATTGAAGTCGCTGATGGCGTCGACCGCAATCGCCATGTCCGCGGCGTTCTTGGTGGCGGACAGCGTGTAATGCTGCACGCCCTTTACTATGACTTCCATGTCGCCAAACTCATGGCTTGCCCACACGCGCCAGAGGTCGGCGTGGTCGGCCCTTACGTAGAGATTCAGTTTGCGGGGGCGTGGAACGTCTTCAGGCCAACGACCTATCAGGACGACCAGGATTTCTTTGGAAATATCCTGAAGATTCTGGATGTCGGCGTATATTCCGGTGCTACTTTCTGGGGTATTCGAAGAATTTGAATTAGTCATATCATCTCGATTCTATCAGGTTTGCGAATTGTTTCACAAGTCGCCCACTGGCGTTCGCGCGGCGCTATCTATCGAACATCTCTCCTACGGAACGACCTGTGTGTATCCTCCAAATGGCTTCTCCAAGCATTGAGGCGACTGAAATGACGCGTATCTTCGAACCAAGCTTGTCGCATTTGATTGGCAGCGAATCGGTCACCGCCATTTCCATGATGGGGCTTTGTTCGATGAGGAGCGGCGCTTGACCGCACAGAACGCCATGCGTGGCGGCGCAATACACTTCTCTGGCGCCGTGCGCGGCCAGGGACGCCGCGGCGGCCACCACTGTGCCGCCCGTGCTGATTTCTTCGTCCACTATCATGACTTTTCTGCCGGCCACGTCGCCAATCACTTCGTCTACCACTACTGTGTCAGAATTGCCCACGCGCCTCTTTTCAGCTATGGCTATATCCGCGCCAATCAGGTCGGCTGTGTCTCTCGCCCGCTTCGCTCCTCCGGCGTCGGTCGCGGCCACGACCAGATCTTCCCCATTTGCGAAGCGGTGAGCCAGCATAGGAATCGCTGTCAACTCATCAACAGGGATGTTGAAGAATCCCTGAATCTGTCCTGCGTGCAGGTCCAGCGTCAGCACTCTGTCCGCCCCGGCGGCTTCGATCATCGAGGCGACCAGCCTGGCGGTTATTGGAACGCGCGGCTGATCCTTCTTGTCGCTGCGTCCGTAGGCGTAGTACGGTAAAACCGCCGTAATGCGCCTGGCGGACGCCCGCTTGGCGGCGTCCAGCATGATCAGCAATTCCATTATGCTGTCGTTCACGGGCGCGCTGAATGGCTGTACTATGAAGACGTCCCTCTCTCGAATGTTCTCCAGTATCTTCACGAAAGTGTTGTCGTTCGTGAATTTGAAGACGTCTATCTGGCCTGGCGCAATGCCCAAATACGAGCAAATGTCATGCGACAATTGTGGATGAGAGTTGCCTGTGAATATCTTCAGGTCCTCTGCAATCGGCATTTTATAGGGCCTCCATGCTTTGAAACACTGGGATTGTAGCACAGGCCAAATCCGAGTCGCATATTCATATAGGTCGCGGTTTGGGCATATTCACCCTTGCGTGTGGTAACATTCCAGTTGTCGTTACGCTATGCCTTTGAGATTCAGAGATTCCAAAGCCTATGATAGACAGCTCGATTCCATCTAAGCCGAAACTTCGGAATGTCGAACCTATATGGGTCGAACACATGGGACAGCGTTTCCTGTATTTGCGCGACCCTCTGGCCATGTCCGACTCGACCATCATGCTGCCTTCGTACCTGGCGCCAGTCGCCGCTCTCATGGATGGAACGCGGGATCTGGACGCCATGCGCGCGTCCATGGCGTTGAGGAGCGGACTGAATATGAGCGGAGAAGACCTGCGTTCGGTTGTGAGCCAGCTCGATCAGGCGTTGATGATCGAAAACGGTCTATTCCGCAGGGCGCACAGGCGCGCGCTCAAGTCCTTCAGAAGCGGCGAATCCAGGCCCCCCGCGCACATTGGGGCTGTGTATCCTGAATCTCCGGAGCGTCTCAGCGCCGCGATAGACGAATGGAGCAGGCGCTATCCGCCCGACGCTCAGGCGCGGAGGCCGGACGGCAGTCTGGCTGGAATGCTCTGTCCCCACATAGACTACAATAGGGGACACGCCACCTACGCCGAACTGTGGCGGCAGGCTGAGGACGACCTCGATTCCATCGAGACGGTCATCGTTCTGGGAACCGATCATCAAGGCGGACTGGGCAGAATCACGCCCACTCTTCAGAACTACCGCACTCCCTACGGCGTTCTGAACACGGACAGCGAGACCGTCGAGGACTTGGCGCGCGCGCTGGGCAAGTCCGCTTTCGACGAGGAACTTCACCACAAGTCTGAGCATTCTATTGAACTCGCGCTTGTATGGATGCACCACTTCATGCGAGATAAGCGAATATCGGTGGTCCCCATTCTGTGCGGCTCGTTCCACCATTTCATCGTCGGCGATACTTCGCCCTGGGATGACGAGCGAATCGGCGCCGCACTGGACGTTTTGAGGTCGGCCATGAGAAGGCGAAAGACTCTTGTGGTCGCGGCGGGCGACCTCGCTCACATAGGCCCGGCGTTCGGCGACCCATTGCCATTGGATGACGCGGCCAAGGCCAGGCTGAAGTCGGAAGACGAACAGTCCATCGCGGCGATATGCTCAGGCAGTCCACGCGACTTTCTAGACATATCGATCGCGGAATCAGACGCCAGGAAGATATGCGGACTGTCGCCCATATATCTCATGCTCAGTTTGCTGGAAGGCGCGGCGGGCGTCCAGATGGGATACGATCAGTGTCCCGCCGACCCTGACGGCGGCTCCGTCGTGTCTATATCCGGCGCCCTTCTATACGATTGAACCAGCGGGAGCGCGAACGCACATGACTCATGGCGACGCCCAACGATTCTCGATCAACATATTTGGCATATCAGGCATCCCTGAAGTACGCCCCGGGCACGATATTGGCTCTCTCATCGCCAGCGCGGCCAGAGAGCAGGGCAGCCCGCTGGAGCGCGGCGACATTCTGGTGGTCACTCAGAAGATAGTGTCCAAGTCGGAGGGCAGGTTGGTGAACCTCGCGTCGGTCGCTCCGTCCGACTTCGCGGTTCGTTTCGCGCGGGTTTCGGGGCGCGACCCGAGGCTGGTGGAACTGGTCTTGCGAGAGAGCAGGTCAATCGTCCGCATGGATCCCGAGCGCGGGGTCATCATCTCTGAGACACATCACGGGTTCGTATGCGCCAACGCCGGCATAGATCAGTCCAATGTGCCGGGAGACGATGTGGTATGTCTGCTTCCGGAAGATTCCGACCAATCGGCGCGAAAGATAGGGGAGCAGTTGCGCGAAATTACTGGTCTTTCGATTCCCGTAATAATTTCGGACACGTTCGGGAGGGCGTGGCGAGAAGGGCACGTGAACTTTGCTATCGGAGTATCGGGAATGTCGCCGCTGAAAGATTATCGGGGAACACACGACGCTCAGGGCAGGGAGATGCACGTAACCACGATAGCGATTGCGGACGAATTGGCCGCCGCCGCCGAACTGGCGCAGTTCAAGGCAATCGGGGTTCCTGTCTCGGTTGTGCGAGGATATCCCTACTCGCCGGCGGAAATCGGATACGATTCGCTGATACGCGACCGCGACCGCGATATGTTCAGATAGAGAACCCTCAAGGAGGATGAGGCGCCTAGAAGTTGAACATTCCGGGAATGGGGACTTTGGGGTCTAAGGCGTCCATGCCCTTCCGCGTGTCGGAGGCTATCTTCGCCTTGTCCGAAACATGCAGCCTGCGCTTGAACAGCCAGTAGGTGAACTCCTTAAGCTCGGTAAGCGTCGCGATATTGCGATATGGGCGTTTGAGATGTTCCCAGTAGGCGGCCAGCAAGTCGTCGCGCGTTGAGTTGTAGATTCTCAGGAAGGCTTCGTTGGTGTGATCGGTCGCGTACTGCCTTCCACTCGCGTAGAATCTTTTCTCGACTTCTGATTCGACTACTTGCTGCAAGGCCGTTTCTACTTCCACGCCGTAGAAGTAGTTCAGGTACGCGCTATTCTTCTCCACTCCAAGGCTGTCCCTGAAGACACTTTCATCCACGCGCGAAGGAAGCCTGCCCATGAACAGGAGGTCTTCCAGCTCGTCTCCCGGTATCAAATCGCGCGCCTCGTCAGTTAGCCGATGCGCCAAAGTGAGCCAGTCGAACGCCTCCGACGCTATCAGATAGACGAGCCTGGTGCCTTCGTATATCTCCTCGGGGATCGTCCAAAGAGAGATGGCGCGCATGAGCGCGTCCGGCCAGTCCGCGCCATTGGACAATTCACTTCTCAGGCATTCCACCGCCTGAGCGTTTTCAGTTTCACGAATGGATTTACAGTCATCCATGAAAAGATAATGCCTTATATCAGGTATTTTGTCCAGTTTATCATCGAAATCGGCAAAATACTGACTGAGAACCGCCAAAGGCTGTAAACTTATGGCTGGCTGCCGTATCAGCCGCAACTGAATAGAATGCGGGAAGTCTATGCCGCGCGACGAATGCCCGCGCGCGCGTTAGCTATAATAACCATAATCGAATAGAATGCAGGAGACAGCCATGCCAGACCCTAAACTCTTTGCGCCGGACGCCATAGACGCAGAGACCGCCGAATTCAACGCCAAACTGGAAGCGCTTCTGGCGGAGGCGCCCGCCACGAATGCCGTCCCTGTCGAGCAAACTCGAAGGGCCAGAGAGGAAGGGACTTCCATTTCTGGGCCTGTCCTGATATCCGATATGGCTGACGAGCGCGAAATCGCGGGGCCGGCCGGACCGATCGCGTTGCGAACCTTCATCCCGAAAGACCCGCGTGGAATCTATCTGCACATACACGGCGGCGGCTGGGTTCTCGGACGCGCTCATCTCCAGGATCCGCGCAACGAAGAAATAGCCACTGCCTGCTCCGCGGTCGTAATCAGCGTTGATTACAGGCTCGCGCCCGAGCATCCATACCCCGCGGCTTTAGACGACTGCGAGGCGGCCGCGCTCTGGGTCGCGGAGAATGCCATGTCGGAATATGGCGTAAGCAAACTGGCCATAGGCGGAGAGTCCGCGGGCGGACACCTCGCCGCCACTACGCTCATCAGAATGAGAGACAAACACGATTTCACGGGATTCTCAGGCGCGAACCTCGTTTACGGCGTTTACGACCTCAGCATGACGCCGTCTCAGCGGAATTGGGGCGAAAGGCTGCTAGTTCTCAATACCCCCATCATGGACTGGTTCTACGACCACTTCGCGCCTGTCGGCGTCAGACGCGACCCCGATGTGTCCCCTCTCTACGCCGACCTCTCGAATATGCCTCCCGCTCTTTTCACGGTCGGCACGCTCGATCCTCTGCTTGACGATACCCTGTTCATGCACAGTCGTTGGGCCGCCGCCGGAAACGAGGCTGAACTGACCGTCTATCCGGGCGGACCGCACGGATTCGACGGACACCCGACTCGGCTTGGCCAGCGCGCGCGGCAGAAGATGAATCAGGCGATTTCCACTTACTTGAATTCTTGAAGAACGGAGATTCAGATGACTGCCAAACAGCCAGTTTCCAAATATATGATGATCAACGATGTACGCATACGATATTTCGACTGGGGGACGGAAGGTCTTCCGCCTCTAATATGTCTGCATGGACACACCGGACAGGCTCACATCTGGGATGAGTTCGCGGAAGCCATGAGCGGCTCTTACCACGTGTACGCGCTCGACCAGCGAGGCCACGGCGAGTCCGGATACGCGAAAGACGGATACGCCAGAGACAGGTTCGTCGAGGATCTGGCCGCGTTCGCGGACGCGCTCAATCTGCGAAGATTTACGCTGGCGGGGCTTTCGATGGGCGGCTGGCACTCAATGCTATATACGGCGGATAACCCTGACAGGGTGGAACGCATAGTGATAGTGGATATCGGCCCTGAACCGTCTGAAGCGGCAAAGTCGGGAGCGTCCAGTCGTCCCGCCACCCCAATGCGGTTTGACAGCCTCGACGAAGCGTTCCAGTGGATGCGTTCGTCCAACCCGTGGGCTTCGGACGAACGGCTGATGCGTGACGCGCGAGACAAGATGAAGGAGACAGGCGACGGCGGATGGACGTGGAAGGCGGACCCGATACTGTTCAACACGCCTTTGCCGGATATGAGCGACCCCGATCTTATATCGAGGTATTGGAGCGCGCTGGAGACCATACCTTGCCCGATACTGGAGGTGCGAGGCGCTGATAGCCCGCTGGTGTCGGACGAGATACTCGAACGCATGAAGGCCGCGGCAAACGACCTGACCGCGATAGATATTCCGGACGCCGGACACGTAGTAACGGTGGATAAGCCCCATGAGTTCATCGAGGCAACTCGCTCTTTTCTGGGCGTGACCAAAGACAATTGATAACCAGAGAATCGAGGACCAAGATATGCCGCCAATACTAAGAAGCCTGCTGTTCGTTCCCGGCAATATGCCGCGGATGTTGGATAGGGCGCTGAATTTGAGGCCCGACGCCTTCGTGCCTGATATGGAAGATTCTGTTCCTTGGGACGAAAAAGCGAACGCCCGCGAAGTTGTCGCCGCTTACGCGCCGCAACTGGCAAGTACCGGGGTCCCTGTCATACCGAGGGTGAACTCTTTGGATACAGGTCTGCTGGAGGATGACCTCGCCGCGGTGATAGGGCCTCACATATACGGGGTTTCGGTGGGTAAGATGGACAATCCCCGGATACTCGGGGAAGTTGTTGGAATCATGCAGAAACTTGAATTGAAGGCGGGACTGCCAATCGGTTCCACCAAGCTCGCGCCATGGATAGAGTCGGCGGAGTCCATAGTCAATTTGCGGGATATATGCAGCGCGTCGCCCCGAATAGTCGCAATCGCTCTGGGAGCGGAGGATTTCACCAACGACATGGAGATTCAGCGAACTGACGGCGACGCCGAGATTGCCTACGCGCGCTCTGCGATAGCCATCGCCGCTCGCGCCGCTGGTATTCTTGCTTTGGATACGCCCTTCTTCGCGTTCAGGGAGCCGGACTTGCTGAGAGAGAACTCGCTGGCGTCTCGCGGCATTGGATTCAGGGGGAGATTCGCCATTCATCCCGCCCAGATAGAGATACTGAACGAGGTGTTCTCGCCATCCGAAGCCGATATAAGCCACGCTCGCAGAGTGATAGAGGCTTTCGAGGAAGCGGCGGCGATGGGGCGCGGCTCCACTTCACTCGACGGGAAAGTGGTGGACGTGCCTGTAGTCAAGCGGGCGCAGGCGCTGCTGGAGCAGGCCGCGCGGATGGGACTTCTCCTTTGACAGGTTTGGGACGAACGTGTTGTGAGGAGGTATCCTGCGCCTCTCATGCCCTATATGGCGTTCACAGGCCCCTGTCGGCGGTGTCGAGCATGATGGTCACAGGACCATCGTTGTGAATGCGGACAAGCATACTCGCCTGGAAGCGGCCCGTCTCTACGCGCAGACCGCTTTCCCGAAAGCGCGCCAGGGCAGCGTCGAATATATTGGACGCGACGTTGGGAGGGGCGGCCTCCGTGAATCCGGGGCGTCGCCCCCTGCGCGTGTCGGCGTAGAGCGTGAACTGGCTTATGACCAGCAAGTCGGCCTGGGTATCCAGCGCGGATAGATTGAAGCGTCCCGCGTCGTCCTCGAATATCCTGAGATTGACCGTCTTGGAGACGATATATTCGATGTGGCGCTCATCGTCGTCCCGCGCTATTCCAACCAGAACGACAAGTCCTGGGCCTATCTGGCCCAGGACTTTGCCATCTACGGAGACGCAAGCCTCCGTCACTCTCTGAATGAGGGCGCGCAATCGCTAGTCGCTCGCCCCCGCTTTGGAAGTCGAGGCAGTCTCCGACTTGGAACTGTCTCCGGATGAAGAATTCTCTGCGGAAGTCGCCTTGCTGTCTCGCTTTTCCTCGGATTTTTCGGATGATACGCCATTGTTGCCACGACCTTTGCCGTAGTCGTTTACGTACCAGCCAGACCCTTTGAAGATGACAGGGGGGGCGTGAATTTTTCTATTGGAGTCCGCTCCGCATTCAGGGCACTCCTGAACTGTGGCCGCGCTGAAACTCTGCCTCAACTCAAACTGGTGATCGCAGACTGTGCAACGATAATCATACCTAGGCAAATTGAAATCTCCCAGTTCACTCCGCTCTTAGCAGTCCAACCCAATGACTGCCAGCCACCCATCCAATCTAGCATCGAGATTAGATATGTGTCAAATATCGCCATAGCTATGGCGAACGCGCTCATGTACAATTTTTTGTCGGAATCACATTCTATATGCTCAGGAGAGAGAGCCTATGTCCGAGCGTCAGCGCTTCACTCAGACAACCGATATGGACCGCGCCTGGATCGAGGATATAATGTTTCCGAGATGCGACGCGCTCAGAAGCGAGGACTGTCCGCCTTCGTCCATGGCGGGCAGGGCGCTGTACTGTCTGTTCTACGAACCGAGTTTCCTCACGCGCACGTCGTTCGAGCGCGCCTGCGAGTTGCTGGGCGGGAGAGCGTATCATACGGAGGACGCCTCGCAGTTCTTTCCGGTACACAATACCCAGTATGTGGACGACGTCATAAATATCCTGGCCAGTCTCAAGATGGATGTCGTAGTGATCCGCAGCGGGGACGCGCATATCATCGAACTCGCCGCGGCAACTAACGCGATGCGGGTCATCAATGGCGGCAGTTCGGACGACCATCCCACCCAGGCGCTCGCAGACCTCTATACCATCAAGCGAGAGCGCGGCGAAATTGACGGCGCGACAATCGCCATCGTTGGCCGCCTAGACCACCGCAATGTGAGCGCGCTGCTCAAGGGGGTCGCCATGTTCGAGGGCGTGAATGTGATACCGATTCCCTTCAGCGGCCAGATGTCCGAAAAGGTGACGCGCCATTGCGCTGAACGCGGCGTCGAATTCTGGCCGGAGTCGGAACTCGACGCGGTGTCGGAAGCGGATGTCATTTACCTCAACGGCCCGCGTACATTGGCGCACATGCAACTGCTCGCTTCGCGCGGCAAAGGGCGGCTCGTCATTGACGAAGAGTTCATGGGGTCGCTCAAACCGCATTGCGTCGTCATGGACCCCATGCAGCGAAGCGGCGACTTCACCATAGATGTTCGAGACAAAAGGCTCGCCTTCTACCGTCAGGCCGAGAACGCTCTGTACGCCAGAATGGCGGTTCTGGACGCCCTGTTCTCTTAGCGAACCTGCGCCGCTCTTGACAGGTTTTCATTCGGTGATACCGTATCTTCGAGGAAGGCAAGCTCTCAAAGCGGCAGAGAAGAGTCAGAATACTGCCCCGTACCCTTTGGAACAGAAGATGGAAGGCGACCTCCGATGAACACGTTTGTGGTTATATTCCGCGACCCATTTCCACCTGATTTGACGCTCAATGATACTTACGCAGCGGTAGTTGACCGCTTCGAACTATCAGACAAAGCTTTTCTGGTGCGGAGTTACGCAGACAGCCCTCAGCAGATCGCCCAGATATTCGGCATGTATGGCACTGAGGATCATCCTCATGTTGGCGTGGCTCTTAAACTGGAAGGCTCTTACTACGGATATTATGATTCGGCCCTCTGGGATTGGCTGGAGCGCCTGAGAGTAGGTTCTGTTGTCTAGTCAGGCGTCTCAAGACAATGGCAACATTCGCGCGGCCGGCTATGATGTTCAGAGACTTGACGATGTGCGTGAGCGTGTAGCCGCTCTTGAAAAAGCTCTGGGGTCGTGCGCGACGAAAGAGGATATTGCGAATGCCAAGGTTTGGCTGATAACTACGTGGGTAGGTATATCCATAGCGGTCATAGTCGGGGCGGCGAGCGTCCTTGTCAGAATTTTCGCGTAATTAGCCCGACAACCCGGATAGCCTCCCCAGGAATGGCAGCGCCGCCGGCCCCGCGCTCCTGATCAGGCCTATCATACGCTTGTGTCCGACCGTCTTCAGGATTATTCCGCTGTGCCTGTCGAAGGAGAAGACCGACGACTTGATCAGTTCGCGCTGCACGTCCGGAGACAGGAAGACCTCCATGAGTCGCTCCATGCGGGCGTCGGACATGGACTCGAACAGCATTCTGGCGTAGTAGCCAATCTTGAGTTCTGACCCGAATTCGGCTTTCCACCTGTCTTGGTAGGCGCGCAGGGTGTCTTCCGAGAAGTCGTTGGTTCTTAGGGAGTCGGCGGCGATTTCCGCGCCGATCGCGCCCGACAGCATCGCGTAGTATATGCCGCCGCCGGTCGTGGGTTTGGCGAAGCCGGCCGCGTCGCCCAGTATCAGCGCTCGCTCCGCGTATGTTTTGGACAGCGGCCTGACTGGTATGCCCCATCGTCTAATCGGAGACGCCGCGTCCAGTATCTTTCCCTCGCTCATCAGCTTGTCGCGGAGTCTTTCTAAAAAGCCGGGCGATTTCGCGCTGGACATGATCCCGAGAAGCCCGCGCGCCTCGGCGGTCGGCGTGAGCCACCCAAATGAGCCGGGCGCTATGCCGTCGCCGACATAGACTTCGGTTTCTGAGACTCCGCTAACCAATACCTCCATTTGGGAACCGACCAAGCGGTCACGCGCGCCGCGTTGCGTCGGGCAGACATAGTTGGCGAGCGAGGAGCCGAATCCGGACGCTATCAATATCATGCGTCCGCTCAGCGAGTCGGACGATCCGTTTCGATGCGCGGTCAGTCGCGCGTCGGCCCGCGAGACGGTCATGTCTGCGACGCGCCAACCCAATCGGTACTCAGCGCCATGCCTGATAGCTTCCGAGGCGATGGAATTGACGTAGCCCACCCTGTCAACTATCAGCGCTTGGGTATCGGCGCGTTCGACTCTGAATAGGCGACCGCTGGGGGAATATATGGCGGCGGATTTCGCCCGCCGATATATGAGTTCGGGTTGAACGGGAAAGCTGTCGGCGCACTCTTTGCCTATGACGCCCGTGCAGAGTTTGTCTCCAATGCGCTCGCGATAGTCGAGAACGGCTACGCTGAATCCGCGTTTGGCAAGATCGAGGGCGGCGATGTTCCCGGCGGGACCTGCGCCTACTATCAGAGCGTCATACACACGATTCATCCGAATGCGGTCAAGGGTAGAGTTCAAATCGAGCGCCAAACTTCGGCAGTCACCTAAATGTTATCGCACTGCCTTCAACAGCCGCAATGCGATTCTGTCCTTGAGTCTGTAATGGTTAGTCATTAGTGATTAGCGGGGCGGGTTCGATGAGGATATTTTTGGTATGCTGGAATAAGACAATTTTGTACGATGGCCTTGCGCGATGGCCGCTAAGGGCCGAGGGCCATTGAAATCGTATCATTATGCGTAGGCGCGCGGAAGAAGACGGGATAGTCCTGAAAGGAGGCTGGTTATATGTTCAAGTCCATCGCTAAACTGTTCGGCGGCTCGGATGAGAAGGTCATTTCGAAGATGAGGCCGCTGGTGGACAAGATAAATGGCTTTGAGCGCGAGTATGAGCGGCTGTCCGACTTGGAACTCGAAGGCAAAACCCACGAGTTTAGTCGCGCGCTCGCCCAGGGAAGCGCTCTGGACGACATTCTCCCTCAAGCTTACGCCGCAGTGCGCGAGGCCTCCAAACGAACGCTGGGGCAGCGGCACTACGATGTTCAGCTAATCGGGGGCATCGTTTTGCACCATGGTAAGATAGCTGAGATGCGAACGGGCGAGGGCAAGACGCTCGTCGCCACTCTTCCCGCGTATCTGAATTCGCTGACCGGCATGGGCGTCCACGTCGTTACCGTCAACGACTATCTGGCGCGCAGGGACGCTCACTGGATGGGAGCCGTCTATGCAAAGCTGGGCGTCACCGTGGGAGCGCTTCAGAATCAGAAGGCGTTTATGTACGACCCTGATTTCGAAAGTGGAGAGCGGGGTTTCGAGAGAATGAAGCCCGCCACCCGCAAAGAGGCGTATGAGGCCGACATAACCTACGGAACGAACAATGAGTTCGGCTTCGACTATCTCCGCGACAACATGGTTACCGAACTGTCGGCGCGCTCTCAGCGGGACAGGTCTTTCGCCATAGTTGACGAGGTGGACAACATACTAGTTGATGAGGCGCGGACGCCCCTCATCATAAGCGGGCCGGCGGAGATGTCGGCGCGCGATTACGCGCGGTACGCGAAGGTGGCCCCGATTCTGCGGATGGAAGAAGACTACACCCTCGACGAGAAGCACAGAACGGTCGCTCTCACTCAGAACGGCATTTCCAAGCTGGAGCGCTCTCTGAATGTGAAAAACTTGTACGCGCCCGAGAACTTCGGCGTGGTGCATCACGTCGAGAACGCGCTCAAGGCGCACGTGGTGTTTCAGCGCGACCGCGAATACGTCGTTCAGGACGGCGAGGTGGTGATAGTTGACGAGTTCACCGGCCGGCTGATGGCGGGCAGGCGATACTCGGACGGCCTCCATCAGGCGATAGAGGCGAAAGAGGGCGTGCGCGTCAGGGCCGAGTCCATCACCTACGCGACGATTACCCTTCAGAACTATTTCAGGCTGTATGACAAACTGGCGGGCATGACCGGCACGGCGGCGACCGAAGCGGAAGAGTTCGACAAGATATACAAGCTGGAAGTGGTCGCTATTCCGACGAACAAGCCGATGACGCGCGAAGATTCGCAGGACGTGATATACAAAGACCAAGGGGCGAAGTATCGCGCGGTGGTGCGAAAGATAGAGGAGCGGAGCAAGGCGGGCCAGCCTGTTCTGGTAGGGACGACCGACATAGACAAGTCGGAGATTCTGAGCGGTATGCTGAGGAAGAAGGGCGTATCGCACGAGGTGCTGAACGCGAAGCAGCACGAGCGAGAAGCACTCATAGTCGCGCAGGCGGGCAAACCCGGCGCGGTGACGGTCGCCACCAACATGGCGGGGCGCGGAACGGACATCGTACTCGGCGGCAACGCCGAGATGGAGGGTATGTCTGAGCGCGAGTGGGAGGATAATCACAAGCGGGCGCTGGACGCGGGCGGACTGTACATTATCGGCACCGAGCGACATGAGGCGCGGCGCATTGACAATCAGCTTCGCGGGCGCTCCGGACGCCAGGGCGACCCCGGCAAGACGCAGTTCTTCGTCGCGCTCGACGACGACCTCATACGACGGTTCGGCGGCGACAGAATCAGGTCGGTAATGGACTGGGCCGGGCTGGACGAGGATGTTCCGATAGAGAACGGCATGGTCAACAAGTCCATCGAGAACGCTCAGACCAAGGTCGAGGCGCACCATTTCGATATGAGAAAGCACCTGGTGGAGTATGACGACGTGGTGAACACGCACCGAGACGTCATATACGGCGAACGCAACAAGATACTGGCCGGCGCGGACCTGAAGGCGAATATACAGGAGATGGTGGGGGCGCAACTGAGCGAGATAGTGCAGGCGTCGCTCAGCGACGGGCGACCCGCCGACTGGGACGTGGAAGCGTTTCTGGCCGAGGTCGGCACGGTTCTGCCTCCGCCGGACGACTTGTACGATCACCAGCAACTGATGAATCTCGGCATAGAGGGGATTGAGAACAGGCTGCTCGAGCACGCCGAGCGCGCCTACGACGGGATGGAGGAGGCGGTTGGCGAAGAGACGATGCGCGACATTGAGCGCTGGCTCTTGCTGCGCTCGGTGGACTCCAACTGGGTGAACCATCTCACCTCGATGGAAAATCTGCGGCAGGGGATTGGCCTGTACGCATACGGCCAGCGCGACCCGCTCGTCATGTACAAGAAAGAGGGCATGGAGCAGTTCCAGCGTCTCCAGTACAAGATACAGAGCGACATAGCGCACTCGGTGTACAGGCTTCAGGACGCGCTGAACTCGGCTTCGATGGACGGCGCCGTCAACGGCGCTCAGCGCAATGGCTCTCGAAACGGAACGGATAACCGGGCGCGCGGACGCTCCGCCGTTCGCAGGCCGGCGCGCGAGACGGTCATGTCCAGGGCGGGAGGCGGACGACGCCAGGACCGGGCGGTCGGCTCAGGCAAAGTGGGACGCAACCAGCCCTGCCCCTGCGGCAGCGGCAAGAAGTACAAGCGCTGCTGCGGCAGATAGCTGGGAGGCTCTTCTTCAGCTAAGGCGATTCTTCGGTCGGCGCGACAAGCGGCTATTCAATCAGCAGGCGATCAATCTCAGCGAGTATGTCTGCGGAGGCGGGCCTGTCCACAATATCTTCCGCTATATGCCGCCACGCTATTCCACCGTTTGGTCTGATTATGAACGTGGCAGGAGCGGCTACATCGTCGTTTAGAAGATTGTAAACGCCGTATGTTTTGGTAACGGACTGCGTCGCGTCGGCCAGCACAGGGTATTCGGCTCCGACAAGATCTGCCATCATAAACGCGTAAGTTCTGTCGTCCACGCTAATAGCCGCCAGGGATACGTTGCGTTCCCGGAATTGGGGATACGCTTGAGCCAACTCCACGAGCTGGCTTCGGCATATTCCTCAGAAGAAGCCCCTGTAAAATACCAAGGCGAGTCCGTCGCGCCCTTCCAGAAGCTGAGAGAGCGACATCATGCCGCCGCGAGCTTCGGGAAGCTCGAACGATGGAGCTTTCTCTTCGTCTGCCCCGCTTTCTTTATCGGCTGCCTGCGGGTCCGACCCGCAGGCAGCCGATAGCAGCGCGCCGAGAAGAATCGCGAACGCAAACCATGCGAGATGTGAATTCAGTAAGCCGTCGAGCCTGGTCTTCATTCCCGATTCTCCTCCGCGCGCAATCTATCCGCGTCGCCGCAGCGACATGAACATGGCTCCGCCGCCGAACAGAACGCCGACAGCGCCAACTATGATTCCTATTATCCCGATGGTAGATGCTCCGGAAGCGCTGTCTTTCGCGCTTATGGCGTCAGCTTGAGCCTGTTGCGCCGCGGTTTGCGCCCCTCTGACCGCGCTCTCGACCTCGCGCGCTGAGGCGACCGTGTCCGGGAAATGTATGACAGACGCGGCCTGCACGTCGTCGAATCCGCCGCCGCCAGCCATCGAGTCGAATGTCGTGTCCACCGGCTCGCCTTCGATAGCGCCGAAGAAGCGGAAACGATAGTGGCCCGGAGACGTGGGTATCAGGTCCGCGACATAGTGGCCCGGATCGTTATAGGCGGCGCGCAGCGGCATTATCCTGGAAGTTCCTGACGGGACGTGCGTCACTTCCACCTGAAGGGTGTCCTGAAGTCCCACCACCGGCGCAGCGGTCTTCGATTCGCTGCGGTCGCTGTCGGACATACCCATAGCGTCGCTGCCGGAATCGCCGCTCAATATCCTCAAGTCTCCCGCAGAGTCATTCACGAACACGATTGTCGCGCCCGGAGTGGCGCTGACTTCAGCGGGGTGGAAAGCGTCATCCTCGATGGACACCTCTATTCGTTCCGCCATGTCATGGTCGTGTCCCGAGTCCTCTTTCGCTTCTACGTGAACCGTGACCGAGCCTTCGACAGGTTCGTCGTTCCACGAATACGGGTTATGCTGATTAGTATTGAGCGACACTCTAACAGTGTGCATTCCCGGGCTTAGATCCGACACTTGGAACCAGGGCGCGTACATTCGAGTAATCTTCTCTCCGTCAATATATAGCTGCCCGTAGCCTTCACCCTGAACGTGTTCGCCATTCACGTTCTCGCCGGAGAACTCGAATCCGGTCGGGATTGCCTGGATATTGTATGCCGTTCCCGTATCAGGATGCGCGACCAGTTCGAGCGACATTGGGGTGTCGGATTCAACAGGATCGTTTGGGCCGTGGCTATGGTCGTGTCTGTGGCTGGACGCGGGGATACTCACAGCGCGCGTAGCTTCGACAGGCTTGCCTTCGAAAGCCAGTTCGCTGTGGTCGTTGCTGTTGAGAGTTACTCGGATGTGACGCTCGCCGGGTTCCAGACTAGGCAAGTGGTAGCTTGGTCCGTACATACGCCCCAGTTTCACGCCGTCCACGTATATGTGCGCGTGTCCTTCGCCGGGAACGTGGTATTGGTTGACGTTCTGGGGCGACCAGGTGAAGCCGTTTGTCATCAGGCGAACATTGACTTCGCCGTGATCTTCGACATCGGCGTCAATTTGGACGCTGACGGGTTCATCCAATTCGAGTGGGCCGTGAGCGTGTTCGCCGCTCATGTCTTGCGTCGCGGACATGGCATGGTGGTCGTCTCCCTCTTCCACTCGAATGACTCCCGTCATGTTCGCGTTCGGGCTGCCGTAAAATGGCACGGTCATTCCCGCGAGCGCGTCTGGGACTTCGAACTCGAAAGAGTCGCCGCTAGAGAGCGTCTGAGACGCGAACGCCGCTCCACTCTGGTTTACGTCCAAGGCCATGCCGCCATGATGCCCTTGCGGCGCGGTTTCTTCTTCAGCGACGACCTCGACGACGCGTATGCTGACTGCGTTCCTTTCGCCCTCATACGCCGGCTCATACAGAAAGCCGACGGTGAGTCGGTAGCCTTCTTCTTCTTCGTCTTCGTGAGCGAAGACTGCTATGGCGGCTGTCATAGCAAGCGCGACCGCCATCAGCGACACTGTGATCATCTTCATCAAATTGACCTCCTCAGAGTGCGAAGCGCGCGCGAAAATGGCGCGGCGCAACGATGTATCCGTATTATGCCTTGCGGCGTCTGGATTTTGCGCCTCTATTTCTCTCTTTCAGGAACGCGCGCATCGAAATGCCGATTACGGCCAGGAACGCGAGCAGGGTCAGCAAGGTTATTATTCCGCCTATCGGGTTTACTTGCTTTACATCATAGGTGAATTGCGCCTCGCCGCGTCCGTCCTGTCCGTCAATCGTTACATCGAATGTCCAGGGGCCGGGGTTAGGCAACTGGGCGCGCGTTTCGTAGAGCGTCGGGTCGTATGAGTCCGGCGCCCCGTATAGCGCGTCGGGGTCGCCCTCCGCATATTCAGGCCCTCTGGGAACTATGGTCACGTTCAAGTCCACGATCCGCTCGCTGTCGCCCAGCTTGGTCACTTCGAGTATGAAGATGGCCTCGCCGACAGTGGGCGGGTCGGGTATCGTGCCCATAGTAAGGCTGTACGGACCCGCGTCCGCGCGCTTGTTCAATTGGAATCCGCCGCCGTGCGCTTCCACGCTGTTGGAGCACGAAGCGAGGACGCCAATCAATGCGCACAAAACCAGAATGTTCTTTGCGGAAATACCCATTATCTCCTAGCCGCAAAAGGGCGTTGAGCGATTCGGTTCGAACCGTCGGGAGACGGGTCGAAGCTATCCTGAGAGAGAGTTGGAGACGGGAAGAGGTTTCCTTGGAGGTATGTCGGGGGGAGATATGTATGCGGAAATGAGAACGTCGGACTCCGGTCCTGGTATCCGGAGAGCGGAGTCGCTGTCGGAGTCGGGAGTGGCATCGGAATCTGGGGAGAGCGCGGCAATGAGGATGACGGACGCGGCGACCAGTTCGTAGAGCGCGGGATTCCAGTCGGGCGAATCGTGCGAATGGATGTGTCTGTATCCGTGTTCATGGTCGCTGGTCGCGCCGACGTGAGCGTGGTAGGGCATTCGCTCCGCGAAGTGGTGATCGAACAGCGGGCCCAACGGCGGCAGGAACGCCGCCAATGCGGCCAAGGCGAACATCCACAATCTGGCGAATATGCGATTCATCATGAATGAATTGTACTGTCGGGTTCTGATTTCAACCTCAAGTAAATCAGCGACGCCGCTGTCTATTGGGTTGGCCTTGTTGAGCGGGAGTGGCTGGGGGGACAGGAGTCAATGCCAACTGACCGCCAAGCGTAGCCCATGTCCGGCCGCGATGATTCTCAATGATCTTCAGAGACGGCGTTCCGGAGAAGGTGTGCATCGTCGCATGATGTACAGAGAGCACAGCGTCCTGAAGCTTATGTTCTTCTTCCAGCGCTAATACATTCAGCCCAAGCTCACGAGCTTTTTGAAAATCAACAGGGCGAGCGTGAGAAAGGAACTCATCGTAATCTGCGAAGTAAGTGGCGACTCGCGACGCCTTGGCGCCAGCGTCCGACTCTCCAGAAAACATGTAATCGCGTAGCCACTGACCGACCAATTGTTCCGCCAGCCTCTGGGAATCCTCACACTGTGTCAATAGCCCAGGTAAATAGCCTCTGAGAATTGGTAGCCAAGCAGCTATGTTATGAGGATCCCTACACTCGTTCTTAGCCCTGTCAAACTGTTTGAGTATGGCTTTAGCCGGAGCTGATCGGGGACCCTCCGGCGTCATGATACTGAACTGTGGGTCAATAGGACCCAATTGGGAATGTTGCCCCATGACAATTTCATCTGCGCTCAAGACAATCATGGTAGCAGCCGACATTGCCGCCAACGGAACGATAGCCCTGATATGATTGAACCGCTTTCTCAAATAGGAGACGATAGATTCCGCAGCTTCGGCAGAACCGCCCGGGCTATGGATAATTATATCGAGGACAGAACCATCTACGTTCGATATTGCCTCCATGAAGCCCTGCACATCTTGAAGACTGATCTGAAGAGTTTCTGGTGGGGCGTTTTTGTCATCTAAATATGCCGACGCATAGAGAATTGTCGGTCTGCCAGTCAGCCTACTTAGTCGATAGAGATACTTTCGCCGTACCTTGTCATAGTCTGGAGCGTTGCTTCCAGGTAAATGGCTTTTATTGATCTCTCTAAGTATTTCTCCCCATGTTGGCATTGCTAGGAACTCGATTCAGAAACTTCGTAGAAGACGTTAGTAGAATCTGACGTGGCAATGTTGTAAGACATCGCAGAACTACCCGAAGCCTCAACGTAAATGGATTCAATACCGATGTACAGATTGATTAGATCCATGATTCCCGACTCTCTCGCTTCCTGTTCCTCCTGTAGTGCCTCAATCTCATTTTCCAGCGTTGTCATGATGTCCTCCTAAGAGCAGAACCCTAGCGCTTCGGCATGAAATTAGTCAACATTAGAGTCGTATAAGTACAGGGATTATATAAGGTTTACGAAAATCATCTGCTCTAGATATTACCGAATCGTTAGCAATTCATTATAGAGTCCATTATTTTGCACAGCCCTTGGCAATTCAGGGAGTTTCAGCGCTGACGCTCTGATTGCCGAGTCTCGACGCAACGATCTCATATAGATTCGAAGGCAGTCTCTTGCGACACCACCGCCTTGACGCGCTTGTCCAGGGTGGAGCGCGGAATCAGGATGCGTCTCTGGCAGCCGACGCACCTCAGTCCTATGTCGGCGCCGAGCCGCGCGACCTCCCAGTCGGTTTCGCCGCAGGGGTGTCGTTTTCTGAGTCGGACGACCCAGCCGATCTGGTATTGGGTTACCACTCTCTGCCCAGTCGAGCCAAGACGTTGTTGATCGAGTCTCGCAGCGCGGTCGCGGCGCGTCTGGCGGCCTGCGGGAAGTCGTCCGGGTCTGGGGACGCATAGGTAATTCCTCTGGACGAGCTGATAATCAGGTTGGGCATATCTTCGCCCAAGCCGTGAGTCACGCTCGATTCAAGGTCGCCGCCCTGCGCTCCGATTCCCGGAACGAGCATGGGCATATCCGCGCATCTCTCCCGCACAGCCTTCAACTCTTCCGGATACGTCGCGCCCACCACCACGCCTATATTGCCCGCTTCATTCCACTCCGCCAGCTTTATCGCCATCCACTCGTATAGGGGAATGCGCTCTCCGTCAAATTCAACCGGAACGTCCTGAAAGTCCGACGCGCCCGGGTTGGACGATTTGCACCATACGATCACTCCGCGGTCTCTATACTCAAGATATGGTTCCAGCGAGTCTCCGCCTCCCCATGCGTTGACTGTGGCCGCGTCAAAGCCCCACGTGTCGAACAGAGCGCGAGCGTACATCGCGTTCGTCGAGCCGATGTCGCCCCGCTTGCAGTCCGCTATCAGCAGAGCGTCTGGCGCGACTTGGCGGATGCGGTCCACGGTGCGCTCCAACGCGCTCAGTCCGGGCAGTCCCAGCGCTTCATAGAAAGGGAAGTTGGGCTTGTACGCGCACACGACGTCGCTCGTCGCTTCCACTATTGCGCTGTTGAACTCGTACACGTCGGAAACCTGCATCAGATTCGGGTCGGGATCCAGCCCTACGCACACCAGGCTGCGACTCGACTGGGAAGCCGCAAAAAGCCGCTTTACGAACTCCGACAACTCTCTCACCTCTCAGCGTTTGCGAAATTCATTTCAGTGTAAGCGTCCAGCGAGGACATTCACAAGTAGAGACGTCTCTCAGAATGGCGGCGCGAATCCGTCTTTGCCTTCACCCAAGTGTGGAAGTTCATCGCGCAAGACCTTGAATGTCTGCTTATAGTTGTCCATGAAGCGGGAATCCATGAAACGACGTCAGAAACCCTTCAGGAGGCGGTCATACTGATGGTGTGAACCGATAGAGTTCTTCGGGGTTGAGCCGCTTCGTCTGTCCGGCTCCGCGCGCCGCCAATGCCTCAACCGCAAGTCGCTCCAGTAAATCCTCCGATTCGGGACGAGTGAACAGTTCTTGCTATCGTTTCTCAGACTCCAGTTCGGCCAGCATGAGTCGAGCGAACGAGTCCTGTTGTTCATGCGAAAGTTCGGAGGCTTTGTCAAAAGCCTGTTGGAGCAACTCGGTCATAATGGGGTTATTTTAGCATACTCACGCGGAGGGAACGCGGCATAATCCCGTCGGTATTCTCAGTACGCGATGGTTTATGAAGATTTGAATACCCATACGTGTCAAGAACATCACCCCATCCAATCGCTGGATTTCCTGCTACCTCGCTCGTACAATCGCGCCATCAACTTTGGCGACGGAAGGGAGTAGTCGTTGGATTCCGCAGGCTCTGCGAGTGAGCGCGTAGGAAACAGACAGACCATTCTGGGAGTTATGTCCGCAGGGCATGGCGTGGCGCACCTGTACGACCAGGGATTTCCCGTTCTCATGCCCACAATCGCTTCGTACTTCGGGCTGAGCTCGTTCCAGGTGTCCATTCTTCTGGCGCTCAGGTTCACCGGATTCGGAGTCGTGAACATTGGCGGCGGGCTGGTGGTGGATATGCTCAAGCGGCATTGGGGCGGAATGCTGGTCGGCTGCATGGTGTCCGCCAGCCTCTTCTTCGCGCTGGTTGGGTCCGCTCCCAACTACCTTGTCTTGCTGCTGATAGCGACAGTCGTGAATATACCCGGCGCGCTGTGGCATCTGCCGTCCGCCGCTTCGCTGTCGCAGATATTTCCTGAAAGGCGCGGCTTTGCGCTGGCGATACACGGATTCGGCGCGAATCTCGGAAATTTGATCGGGCCGCTGACCGCCGCGTTTCTGCTGGAACGGCTGGGTTCGTGGCGCGGAGTGATGTTCATATACGTCGTGCCCGCGCTGCTGATGGGCGTAGTCGTCTGGATGTTCCTGAGAAACGTGGGCATGATTGGAGGTGTCGAGACGCGCGGCCTGCGAACGCAACTGCGAGAGTCGGCGCGCATAGTCCGCAACCCGGCCGTGCTGCTCATAGTCGGCGCGGCGATGCTGAGAGGCGTGGGGCTGGACGCGCTGTTCGCTTGGTCGCCGTTCTATTTGGAGGAGACGCTGGACAAAGGGCATCTGGACGCCGGATTCCACTACGCGCTGCTAACCGGAATGGGAATAGTTTCGACTCCTGCGCTGGGCTATCTTTCGGATAGGTTTGGACGGAAACTGGTTTTAGTTCCCGGTTTCGCGATTGCGGCGGCGCTGTCGCTGATTACTGTGTCGGCGGGCGGCGGAGTGTGGCTAACGCTGACGCTGGCCGGAACTGGACTGTTCAGTTTCGCGCTTCACCAGATAGCGCAGGCGGCGGTTCTGGACGAGGTGGGCAGGGGAACGGAGGCAACCGCGGTGGGACTCATATTTGGACTCAACGGGATACTTGGCGCAGCGTCGCCCTTCATCGCGTTCCTGGTAATCGAGAACTTTGGCGGATACGGCGCGGTGTACTACTATTCGGGCGTTTTGACCCTGGTCGCCGGGGCGATGATACTGGTCGCTCCGATGCGTAAGGGTCCATGACCCGCGTGGAAAAGCCCATTAACCGCTGATGACTATTCGCTAACCACTCTCCTCAATTCCGAAAATCCTCTTGACGCTCTCAGATAGTCTCTGTATAATTCCTGATTACTGCTGAGGTGGGATGTTGATATGGCTTTATCGCCTAATCAGATTGATTCCCTTCACTGCATAAAACGGTCAACTGGCCGTACAGTACATTAACAACTGAATCCTGTCTCTTAAATAACAGCGATTTTATCGTTAGATAGGCCCCAATGTGGGCCAAGTTATTAAGGGTCGACGGTGGATGCCTAGGGACCAAGGGCCGAAGAAGGGCGTGGCAAGACTGCGATAAGCCTCGGTAAGCTGTCTAGCAAGCTTAGCCGAGGATTCCCGAATGGGGAAACCCCCTTTGGGTCATACCAAAGGACTCGCTTTAAGCGAGAGGTAAGCGGGTGAACTGAAACATCTAAGTAACCCGAGGAAAGGAAATCAACCGAGACTCCCTGAGTAGTGGCGAACGAAAGGGGAAGAGCCCAAACCTGGCTGGCTTAGTGGTATGAGAGCCTATGTCTGTCAGGTGTTGTAACGCGCGCCCGCTCCATTCTCAGTAGGGAGCGGGGAGTAAGAAATCTGCCGCCTAGCCGAATGTTCCTGGAAAGGACGATCATAGAGGGTGAAAGTCCCGTAGGCGAAAGGCAGCGGACTCCCGGCGTGTTGTTGAGTACCACGGGACACGTGAAATCTTGTGGGAAGCTGGGGAGACCACTCTCCAAGGCTAAGTACTCTTGG
>CAZXFX010000041.1:0-28264 GCA_964640295.1 uncultured Dehalococcoidia bacterium
GACCTTTATCTCATCACCGGAGACAAGCGTTCGCTGCGCGCGCTGAAGAATGTGGAGAGGATGAGCGACGCGCTTTCTGGTCGAATCGTCGTTTTGGAGTCCATGCTGCTGGAACTCTGCGAGACTATGGGATTGGAAGAGATACGCCAACGAATTCAAGGACTGCGACAGTTCGACAACGCTGTAAGAGTATGCTTCTCAGAGTATAGCGACAACCCTGTGGTCTGTCTTAAGTCATATTTTCACAGACTGGCAGAGGAAGTCAGTCCGCTAACTCTATGGCAGCCCAGACTGGACAGTTCAGCATGATTCACGCGCAAGACCATTATGTGCCGGTCCTAAAGGTCAAGCGTGGTGAAAAGAGAGCGTTGCGCGAAATTCATCCCAGCTTGAAGCATCGCGTTACGCCTCTATTAGAAATTGTTGAACTGACTGACAGTGGAAAGACGCTCAGTGAACATTTAGATACAGCATTTAAGGATCTTGCGGTCAGTGTTGATCCCTATCCAATGTGCCTTCTCGATTGTCACGAACTTTTGTCGGATTGGCCGCAAGCGTCGGATGACATTTTCCGCAGGGCGAGTTGGCAGGGCATGGTTTTCACGCCAGTCACTGGAGTCTCCCGAAATAATTCCGACGTCACCTCTGCAATGAACTATCGAGAATATGGTCTAGCGCTTCGTCTAACGCGGGAGGAATTTGAAGGTGGAGCTTTCCCGGAGAGATTACAGAGATTCATGGACGACTTTGGACTGACACCAGAAGATGTAGACCTAATCGTGGACCTAGGTCCGGTGGACGATATGATAGCGTCAGGAGTCGCTAACTTGGCCGCCGCTTTTCTGAATGATGTTCCTGACCATGCCGAATGGCGAACATTTACCATCTCGGCCTGTGGGTTTCCTCTTAGCATGGGCGTTGTGGGACGAAACTCCCATGACTTCGCGCAAAGGGTTGAATGGATGGCATGGCGGGATAGTCTTTACCAGCAGAGACAGAGGTTGCCAATGTTCAGCGACTGTGCGATTCAGCATACTGCTGGAGTTGAAGGATTCAATCCACAGACAATGCAGGTTTCCGCCTCTATTCGTTATACACTGTCGGACTGCTGGCTGCTCATCAAAGGCGAAATCGCACGCTTCAAGCGTCCTTCCGTCCAATTTCCTGAATTAGCGACTGCACTCGTTTATGGGCGCTTACAACAGTATTTCTACCAAGCAGGCCATTGCAGTGGCTGTTTATCAATCCAGCATTGCGCGGATGGGCAGCCTGGACATGGCTCGCAGGAAGCATGGAGACGCTATGGCACTATTCACCATATCACGAGGGCTTTGGAAGACCTCGAGGCGTTACCCTAGCCACAAGCCTTGTACGCACCTCGACCGCTATCTCTTCCACCTCAAACATTTCACAGATCCTATCCCATACCACAGGGCGAGGCTTGCTGCGAACTCCATAGGCTTCCCCACGTTCGTCAAGCAAGCTAATCGCATCATCGCGCCATAGCAATTCCACCAAAGCGCGAGCCTCGACATTTGGATTAGAGCATCCCTGCCGTATAGTTTTGAAATAAACCCCCTCAGCGCCCAATTCCACTTGTATGACACCCCACCAATCCGGGACTAAAGTTAAGGATTTAGCCAAGTACCGACGCCCGACCACCAAAGTAGCTCTATCAACGACTCTGCTATACACCTCAACCTGTCTTGGGAGGCGACGCAAACTATCGCGGTCTGATTTGATCTCATATCCATGAAGCTTGCCATTAACGACAGCGATGTCAATCCGCCCGCGCCCTTGACAAATGCCTAGTTCTTCAATGAAAACGGTATTAGACTCACCAGCGTACTTCTCCTTTAGCATAGGGTGTAGCGCTTGTCGAATCTCTGGGTCGGTGAGGAGGTTTCTGTTGCCCGCCATATTTACCATGTACTCTAATACGCTTATTCATCATGCACTTTGTCGGATGCCAGATTGGAATTTATAGGCCAAGTCAGAGCTTGTTGTTAGAGATCAGGCCATATAGCATCGCAAGTGTCTCTTATAGCCGAGAGCAGACCTCTCCTCCAGTATGCTATAAAGTCCCCCATTCCGCCATTCGCTATTATTAGGAGAAAACTCAAATGCTCTTTTCGGAATTCGGACGCCCCAAGACAGACCTCAATATACGCTTGGACAAAGATAGGCTCCTGCCGGGCGATGAACTCGAAGCCCGGTTTGAACTTCTGCCCAGAGAGGACTTCCATGTCCGGCTCGGCAAGCTGGAACTGGTTCGCGTGGAAACCTGCGTCCAGATAACCAGAAGCCAGTACGGCCCTCACTACTCCAAGAAGGTTTACGCCTCCACCCTGGCCGAAGAGACGTTTCTGGAAGACCGCATAGTCCGCAGACTGGGCGGCCTTTCAGCCAAAGCGCGCTTCTCGCTGCCAACCGACGCGCTCCCCACCCTGAACGGCTCGGTCGTGCAGAAGATACAGCCCGGCGTATCCTGGGAAGTCAGGGCGTCGCTGGACATATCCAGGGCGCGGGATCTGAATCTCAGCCAAGCGTTCATCGTTGACAGCCTCCCTGCGCGCAAGGACGCCCCATCCCGTCCCGCTGTCGCCGAAGCCCGACACAGGCAGTGCGCTCTCACGCTCGATCTGTCCAGAACGGAAGCGCGCTCAGGAGACAGGATAGACGGCAGCCTGCGCGCCGATATGCTGGAAGACTTGGACGCCGCCGAGGTGCGGGTCGAGCTTGTCAGAGCCGAAAAGCTTGGCAACGAAGCGCAGGACCATGTCGCCGACAAGACGATTTTCGAGCGAGACGTCGCGCTGGAATCCGGAGAAGCGCGCGAATGGCGCTTCTCTCTGGATGTTGGACAAGTCAGCGTTCCCAGTCTGAAAACCGATAAGTCGTCCGTCGTATGGCTGGTGAAGGGAGTGCTGGACAGGAAGATGCGCCGCGACCTGCGCGTGGAACGCGAAATCGCCATTGACTTCTGAACCATGAACATCGCGCAGGCATATCACATCCCTCCGCCTGACCAAATCAGCGCCTCTGCCGCGAGCGGGCCAGATTTCTGAGCAGATAGAGTACCTCGTCCACGCTCATCCGCCCAATGGGTCCAGATGCGTACATCGTCCCAAACGCCGTGCGCCGCCGTTTCGCCACCAAAAATTCAGTGGGCTGAACGTAGCGTCCGTGCCGGTCGTCCTCCGTCCACAGCGGAGCCAGGTCCGCCACCTGCTCTTCCGTGATTCCATAGGCGATGGGGAAGGTGAGTCCCACCTCTTCCGCCATGCGACTCGCCGTCTCGCGGTCTTCCACCGTGCCCGCGATGACTGACATCCCAAGCTCTTCCAGTTCCTCGAGATTTTCCTGATAGCTGGCTAACTGCCGCCGGCAGTACGGTCACCACTCACCCCGGTAGAACATCAGCGCGAGATACCGGTCCTCTATATCGTCCGGAAGCGCGACGGTCGAGCCGTCGGTAAGGTTCAGTTCGATTGTGGGAAAGGGGTCGCCCTGTATCAGTTTTTCAGACACGTTCATTCTCCTTCTCGGTCGCGCGTTCATAAGATTCTAGTACCAAACCGGACGTTTCTCCAGCCACGTGACCAATTAGTCTGCAAGTTCCCTGCATCCTGCTTTTCCCCAGTTCTCATATATCTGACCTATGTCAATCAGATCGCTTTCTGCGTCAAATGCAAACAGTGTATCCCCGTCTGTAAGCAAGAAGGCGAATGGATTATCAGGATCGTGCGCCTGTATTCCCTGCGAATCCAGAAATTCGATGATATGTTTCGTCTGTACGAAAAAAGACAGCATACTACGCTGCGGGCGCCATTATCCTGGGGGCGCTTTCTGATGATGACGAACGCCACAATACGGCTTTTGGCTCTCGACGCCCCTGGGTTGGCATTGGCAGCCCAACGTCTTCAATAGGAGTATTTCCCTTGTACTGACCATGCCAGTGCCGCTCGATGCCGGACTCGTTGAGCCACTCTTCAAGATTTCCATACTCCCTATGTGCGTTGACCATCGCGGCGAACATCCTCTTGATCTTCTCGGCCGCCTCCTCTTCGCTGTGTCCGTAACCCGTGATGCCCAGGGACCGTATCCGCGCTGCGTGAACACCCTCTTCTTCATTGTACAGGTATTCAGGCGATATGACCGCCACGACCTTTCCCTTACGCCATATCCGAAAGTTTACGCATTTCTCTTTAATGTGTCAGGTAGTATAAGGTCGCTACTAGGCGAGTGCAAGATTAAAAAGTAATGGTATTCATGGTGTGCGATGGTTTGCGACGAAGCGAATATCCATACATTCTAAGAATGCCAGAACCCAAAGTGATAATTATTTCGGGCCCCATTCCACCGCGCGGCGCGGGGAATTTTCAGGCCACGCGCTGACACAACTTCTGAGGCTATCCAAAAGTTTGACACAACTTTCACAAACTGCTATATTTTTCACTGTTTTCTATGGGGTAGTGCGCCTTTTTCATAAGCCGAAATCGGCGCTGACCCAGTATACGAATCCAAACTCGCCCTTTACATCCAACAGCAATCCCATTATCAGTTATGGTGGACAGCGATCAGTCAATCGAATATGCGCTGAAAGAGGCCATGGACAACGATGTGAAGTTCATCCGTCTCTGGTTCACTGATATTCTGGGTAACCTCAAGGGCTTTGCGATAACCGTCGAGGAATTCGAGACCGCCCTCACCAGGGGCATGGGGTTCGACGGCTCCGCCATCGAAGGCTTCGCGCGCGTCGAAGAAAAAGACCTCTACGCCTTCCCCGACCCCAACACTTTCGCCATACTCCCCTGGCGACCGCGCGAGAACGCGGTCGCGCGCGTGTTCTGCGACCTCATCACCCCGGATGAAGAACCCTTCGACGGCGACCCTCGCTTTGTGCTGCGCCGAAACATCGAACGCGCCACCCGCATGGGCTTCACCTACTATGTAGGACCCGAAATAGAGTATTTCTACTTCGAGGACGATTCTGCCCCGAAGGTCGTAGATGTCGGCGGCTACTTCGATCAGGATACCACCGACTTCGCAACAGACCTGCGCCGCGATACGGTCCTCATGCTCGAGGAACTCAGCATACCGGTCGAGGCAAGCCACCACGAAGTCGCCCCAAGCCAACACGAGATTGACCTTCGCTATACCGACGCGCTCTCGATGGCGGACGCGGTGATGACCTACAAACTGGTCGTCAAGGAGATAGCGCAGCGACATAATTGCTACGCGACCTTCATGCCAAAGCCCATCGCCTCTGTCAATGGAAGCGGAATGCACATCAACCAGTCTCTGTTCAAGGGAGGCCGAAACGCGTTCTACGACCCGAATGACCCGGACAGGCTGTCCGATACCGCCAAGCATTTCATCGCGGGCCTGCTCACGCACGCCAGAGAGATAACTGCCGTAACCAATCAATGGGTCAACTCGTACAAGCGGCTTGTCCCCAATTTCGAAGCGCCCGTCCACGTAACGTGGTCGAACGTGAACAGGGCAGACCTGGTCCGAGTGCCGTCCTTCAAGCCCGGCAGAGAGGAGTCGCGCCGCATCGAATATCGCGCTCCCGACCCGGCCTGCAACCCATATCTCGCCTTCAGCGTCATGCTCGCCGCCGGCCTGGAAGGGGTCGAGAAGGAGTATGAACTCCCCGAACCCGCCGCCGCCGACGTGTTCGCCATCTCCGACTCCGAGAGACTCGCCAGAGGCATAGAATCTCTGCCCAATAATCTCTTGGAAGCCATCCGAATCACCGAAGAGAGCGACCTGGTCAGAAACGCGCTCGGAGAGACTGTGTTCCATAATTTCCTGGAGAATAAGAAAATCGACTGGGAGCGATACGGGTCCCAGGTTACCGAGTACGAGCTAAACCGCTATCTGCCCACCCTCTGACATCGGATTGTGGAGCGACCTGCCAGCAAACGCGGCCCCGCATATCCCTAACGCAAAACCCCAACGCAATAGATATATATCCAAGGCGTATCTATGAGAAAAAACTATAACAAGGACTACACGCCTCGTCTTTCCGACGATGGACTTTATGACCCCTCTTTCGAGCATGAGGCTTGCGGGGTCGGCCTCGTCGCCAACGTCAAGGGACGAAAGTCTCACAGCGTTATCGAACAGGGACTGGAAGTCCTTATAAATCTCGGACATCGCGGCGCGTCGGGCGCGGACCCCGAAACAGGGGACGGCGCCGGCATCATAATACAGATGCCCCACGAGTTCGTGTCCCAGCAATTCGGCTCTGCCGAAATCCCTGTCCCAGACCAGGGCGAATACGGACTCGGCATGGCGTTTCTGCCTCAGGACGCCGACGAAAGAGCCAGGTGCGAGTCCATCGTCGAGCGTATCGTCGCAGAGGAGGGCCAGCGCTTCCTGGAGTGGCGCGACGTGCCTGTGTCCCCCGACAAGATAGGCGTCCTCTCCTCGCGCGTCATGCCGTTCATAAGGCAGTTCATGGTCGGTCGGGCCGAAACGGTCCAGAGCGAGTTCGAGTTCGAACTGCGCCTCTTCGCCATACGCAAACTGATCGAAAAAGCCATACTGGGAGACGACCTCTCAGGAGGAAGCGATTTCTATATTTGCAGTCTGTCGTCCCGCTCACTGGTTTATAAAGGGCTCATCATGGCCCACCAGTTGCAGGATTTCTATCACGACCTGTCCAACGAAAGTATGGTCACCTCATTCGCGCTCGTCCATTCCCGCTTCTCCACCAATACGCTCGGCGCGTGGAAACTGGCGCACCCCTATCGCTTCATCATTCACAACGGCGAGATAAACACGCTGCAAGGCAACATTAACTGGATGACCGCGCGCCAGAACAATTTCCGCAGCGATGTACTGGGCGACGACGATGTATCCAAGCTCGTTCCCGTAGTAACTCCTTACCAGAGCGACACCGCCACGCTCGACAACGCGCTCGAGGTACTGCTGGCGTCCGGCCGTTCTCTCGATCACTCGATGATGATGCTCATACCCGAGGCGTGGGGCGACCATATTCCGATGGACGAGAAGAAGCGCGACTTCTATGAATATCACTCGTCCATGATGGAACCGTGGGACGGCCCCGCTCTGATCATAGCGACGGACGGCGAGAAGGTTTGCGCCATTCTCGACCGCAACGGGCTGCGCCCATGCAGATACATCGTGACCAAAGACGATGTGCTGGTCATGGCTTCCGAAACCGGAGTGCTGAACGTGCCGCCCGAAGATGTCCTCTACAAGGAACGCATATACCCGGGCCGCATGTTCATGCTCGACACCGCGCGCGGGGAAATAGTTCGCGACGACGCTCTGAAGTACGAACTCGCCTCCCGCAGGCCGTATGGCGAGTGGCTCCGCGAAAATATGGTGTCGCTGGACGACCTCCCCGAACCCTCCTCTGTTCACGGCGCCGATTTCGATACGCTCTCCCGCAGACAGGCCGCGTTCGGATACACGCTCGAAGATATTCGCCTGATCTTGGAACCAATGGCGCTAACCAGCGGCGACCCCGTCGGCTCGATGGGAACCGACGTCCCGCTCGCGGTCATGTCAGACAAATCGCCCATCCTGTTCCACTATTTCAGACAGCGGTTCGCGCAGGTGTCCAATCCGCCGCTCGATTCGATACGCGAAGAACTCATCACCTCCACCCGCGCCATGATTGGACGCGAGTTGAACCTGTTCGCGGAGACTCCGGAACACTGCAGCCAACTCAGCGTCAAAGAGCCGTTCATAACGAACGCCGAACTGGAGAAGATACGCGAAATAGATGTGAACGGCATCAGGTCCAAAACGCTCTCCACGCTCTTCGACCCCGAGAAGAGGGGCGGACTCGAAGAGGCGATGGACAGGCTGTGCGCCCAGGCGTCTCAGGCCATCGAGGACGGCTACTCCATTCTCATCCTCTCAGACCGAGGCGTTGATGAGGAAAACGCTCCCATTCCCAGCCTTCTGGCTACCGGCGGCGTTCACCACCATCTGATACGCCAAGGTACACGCACTCGCTGCGGACTGGTCGTAGAGTCCGGAGAGCCGCGCGACATAGCGCACCTTGCGCTGCTCGTCGGATACGGCGCGGGCGCCATCAACCCCTATCTCGTCTTTGAATCCATGGAGGATATGATCCGGCAGGACTATTTCATGTCCGACGTGGACTACGAAACCGCCGAAAAGAATTTCATCAAGGCCGCTCACAAAGGCGTCGTCAAGATAATGGCCAAGATGGGCATATCCACCATCCAGAGCTACCGCGGCGCGCAGATATTCGAGGCGGTAGGACTGAACGACGATTTCATAGACAGGTATTTCGCGTGGACTCCCTCGCGCATCGGCGGCATCGGCATCGCCGAGATCGAAGAGGAGTCCAGAGCGCGACACTCGTTCGCCTATACCAATCTGGTTGTGTCCGGCAACCTGGACCTGGATGTCGGCGGCTTCTACCATTGGCGGCGCGACGGCGAATACCACATGTGGAATCCCACGACCATCGCCAAACTGCAATACGCCGCCAAGTCCAATAACTGGGATACGTACAAGGAATTCGCCAACTGGGCCAACGGCTACGCCCAGAATATGTGCACCATACGCGGCCTCTTGGAATTCAAGAACGCCGACGAACCGATTCCCCTCGCTGAAGTGGAACCCGCCTCTGAGATAGTCAAGCGGTTCGCTACCGGCGCCATCTCGCTCGGCTCTATAAGCCGCGAAGCGCACGAGACTCTCGCCATAGCCATGAACCGCATCGGCGCGCGCTCCAACACGGGCGAAGGCGGCGAGGACTGGAATCGCTACACGATAGACCCCAACGGCGACTCTCGCAACAGCGCCATCAAGCAGGTCGCGTCGGCACGGTTCGGGGTCACCATCAACTACCTCGCCAACGCCACCGACCTCCAGATCAAGATGGCGCAGGGCGCCAAGCCAGGCGAGGGCGGCCAACTCCCCGGCCACAAGGTGGACGAGTATATCGGCTGGGTCCGCAATTCCACGCCCGGCGTAGAGCTCATATCCCCGCCTCCGCATCACGACATATATTCCATCGAGGACCTCGCCCAGCTCATTCACGATCTCAAGAACTCCAATCCCAATTCGCGGATTCACGTCAAGCTGGTCGCCGAAGCCGGCGTAGGCACGATAGCCGCCGGCGTGTCCAAAGGCCACGGCGACGTCGTGCTGATAAGCGGCGACAGCGGCGGCACGGGCGCCTCCCCCGAAGCCTCGATCAAGTACTCAGGGCTGCCCTGGGAACTCGGCGTCGCCGAAACCCAACAGGTTCTCGTAGAAAACGACCTGCGCGGACGCATAGTCGTGCAGACCGACGGCCAGATAAAGACGGGCCGCGACGTTGCCATCGCCTGTCTGCTGGGCGCCGAAGAGTTCGGAATGGCGACCGCGCCGCTAATCACGATGGGCTGCATCATGCTTCGCAAGTGCCACCTCAATACCTGCTCGGTGGGCGTTGCAACCCAGGACCCCGAACTTCGCAAGCGTTTCGCCGGGCAGCCCGAACACGTCATCAACTATTTCTTCTTCGTCGCCGAAGAACTCCGCCAGATAATGGCCGAGATGGGATTCCGCACCATCAACGAAATGGTGGGACGCATAGACAGACTCGACTCGCGCAAGGCGATTGACCACTGGAAAGCGAGCGGACTGGATTTCTCTCGCCTCCTCAAGATGCCCGAAGTCCCCGACGATGTAGCCACCTACTGTCGCGAGGAACAAGACCACGGGCTGGATAAGGCGCTCGACAACGAACTCGTCGAGCTCTGCGCCAACGCTCTCGATACGGGCGCGCCCATCGAAATCGAAATGCCCATCTCCAACGCGAACCGCGCGGTCGGCGCCACTCTCAGCTACCACATCGCGCTGAAGTACGGCGAAGACGGGCTGCCCGAAGATACCATTACTGTGCGCTTCGAAGGGTCGGCGGGCCAGAGTTTCGCCGCTTTCCTCGCCAAAGGCGTCACCTTCCATGTGGAAGGCGACGCTAACGACTATTTCTGCAAGGGATTGTCCGGCGGCAATGTAGTCATAAGACCACCCAAAGAGTCCAGATTCGCGCCGGAAGAGAATATCATCATCGGCAACGTCGCCTTGTACGGAGCCACCGGCGGCAAGGCTTTCGTTCGCGGCGTCGCAGGCGAGCGCTTCTGCGTTCGCAACTCAGGCGCCGAGGCCGTAGTCGAAGGCGTCGGCGACCACGGCTGCGAGTACATGACGCGCGGACGCGTAATAGTGCTGGGCCCCACCGGACGCAATTTCGCAGCCGGCATGAGCGGCGGAGAGGCGTTCGTGCTGGACGAACATGGCCGCTTCCAAGACCTCTGCAATACCGAAATGGTGTTTCTGGAAGAGGTGTCCGAAGAAGCCGACGTAGAGGTCGTGCGCAGAATGCTAACCGACCATCTGCGATACACTGGCAGCGTGAACGCCAAACGCGTTCTGGATAACTGGGATGATATGCTCCCCAAGTTCGTCAAGGTAATGCCGATTGACTATAAGCGAGTTCTGGCGGAGCGCGCTCAAAGAGAAGAAGCCGTCGCCGTTGCCTCAGGCGACTAAAGAGGATATTCAAGCCAACAATGGGAAAACCTACTGGATTCATGGAATGGGCGCGAGTCGCCCCGCCGCGACAAGCGCCCACAGAACGCGCGCGGCATTGGCTGGAATTCTACGGCGACTGGCCCGAAGAACAGGCTCGCAACCAGGGCGGAAGGTGCATGAACTGCGCCGTCCCGTTCTGCATGGGCGGCTGCCCGCTCGGCAACATCATCCCCGATTTCAACGACCTCGTTTACAGAGGCAAATGGCGGGACGCCCTCGAAGAACTCCACTCCACCAACAACTTCCCTGAGTTTACCGGACGAATATGCCCCGCTCCCTGCGAAGGCTCGTGCGTCCTCAACATAAACAACGACCCGGTCACCATCGAGTACATCGAAAAGGCGATAGCCGACATGGGATGGCGCGAAGGCTGGATAGTCCCCGAACCTCCCAAGTTCAGAAGCGGCAAGAGCGTCGCGGTCGTTGGCTCCGGCCCCGCCGGACTCGCTGCCGCCATGCAGCTAAACCGCGCCGGACACGTCGTAACCGTGTTCGAGCGCAGCGAGCGCGTGGGCGGCCTTCTGCGGCTCGGCATACCCGAATTCAAGCTGGAAAAGAGCGTCGTGCAGCGCCGCGTTGACCAGATGACCGCTGAAGGCGTCACATTCAAGACAGGCGTGTACGTCGGCAGGGATATCCACGCCGACCAACTCAAGGAACGCTTCGACGCTATATGCCTGACCGGCGGCTCCACAGTCGCGCGCGACCTGCCCATCCCCGGCCGCGAACTCGACGGCGTTCACCTCGCCATGGAATACCTCACGCAGCAGAACCGCGTTCTCGACGGCCAAGCCTTCGACCCCGCCGAACGCATTCTCGCGGAGGGCAAGCGCGTTCTCGTGCTGGGCGGAGGCGACACAGGCTCCGACTGCGTCGGCACCGCTCACAGGCAGGGCGCCGAGGTCGTCTATCAGTTCGAGCTTCTGCCGCAGCCGCCTGTGACCCGAAGAGAAAGCAACCCCTGGCCCCAGTGGCCCATGATATTGCGAACGTCTTCCTCTCAGGAAGAGGGCGGGCTGCGCGATTACAATATCCTGACCAAGAACTTCTCAGGCCGCAACGGAAAGGTCGAGAAGATGAGCGCCGTCCGGCTGGAGTGGGGAGCGCCCGACGAAACAGGACGCCCCGCCATGATAGAGATACCCGGCTCCGAGTTCGATCTGGACGTTGACCTCGTCCTGCTCGCCCTCGGCTTCCTCCACCCCGAAAAAGAGGGTATGCTCGAACAACTGGGCGTCGAACTCGACCCGCGCGGCAACGTCGCTACCGCTCCCAACAAGATGACATCCGTTCCCGGCGTATTCGCCGCCGGCGACATGGCTCGCGGACAGTCCCTCGTCGTATGGGCCCTCGCCGAAGGCCGAGAAGCCGCCCGCGGCATAGACCAATACCTCATGGGCAAAACCAACCTCCCCCACTCAGTCAGCTCTGTTCCAACGATGTGACGTCTGGAGACACTGTGACTCGAGGAGAGGATCGGTTAGCTACACTGTGGACTACCTGTTAGCTCTCCAAGTATTTCTCAGGTGACACGACGCATCTAGCTCTGGCAGATAGTATTCGTCGGAACTCCCTACCCCATTCTCCAGTTCCCTCCACTATCTGAATCCTGATATGGGCATAATTCCACTGCTTCCAGGTTCCTTGGGCACCTTCGGGATCCCACTCAACTGAGATATCACCTTTTCCGCCCGCATCGTCCGCAGCATCGAAGTAATCCCGTACTAGATAGTGAGCTTGCCCGAATCCGTCAAGCTGCTCCTGTAGCAAATCTGCTGGTTCCGTACCATTCTCTCTCAGCCTACCAGTATGCCATACAGATAATCCCGAGTGTGGAGGCTTAAATGCCCTCGCAGTCGGTCTCTTATCTCTTCTAGTCCATTTATCCGGCCCTATAAAGCGACATGTTGAATCATCTAGGGGTACTGTCATTCAGAGCCTCTATGAATCGTCCAATCAGAGTGTCAACAGCCTGAGGCGATCTTGAAATCGTCTCCACAATTTCAGCCCTACCACTGCTGTCGTCAAAGATCGTAGCGTCCAAGGATCCATCCGGGAACATATTGGCCATAGCTAGTTGATTGTTGGCTAACCGCAAGTCTAGGTCTAAGTCCCCGTCGTCTTCATCTACCGAGATTAGAGGCTCTCTAGTTAGCTCCTGAGCTTGATGTACAAGCAAGATCGCTCTCTGCACCACGAGAGGGTCAGGAGTCTCTCTTATACCCTGTCTAAACCTGTCTATAGCGGGCATATGTCCGATCAAGTTAACTATAAGAGAATCGGACATAGACAGCACAGGGGTTCCCATTAATTTGGCCCTTCCTGACGGAATCGGAATGGGAAAAGTCCCTCCCGTTTCTACATCCTCGGTCATAGTTAGCGTGGTCATTTGACGTGTGTCCCTCCTAAGATTGTCCGTGTGGATTGCTCATTATCTTCTGAGTGTAGTCCGACATTTCTGCTAGAGTAGTCTTGACCTGTCCAGCATTAGGAAGACGGCTACTATTGTAGTGCAGGTTAACCTGCGTATATACGAGAGGTGTAACTAAGTCGTGATCTGGATGCGGACGTACCTCTAAGGTCCACCGACGGGATTCCTCCAGGATGTAGAGGCGACAGGCCCCCCCAACATAGTGCCGAGCTACGGTCGGATTGAGATACTGTCTGCTAATATACTTAATGGCGGGTTCTTCTAGTTCGGGATCGAAAACTGCCCTCAAGTTATACCCATAAGCTGTAGGATTGCGTCTAGCCGAATCAGATTTCTGAACTGCCAGTTTGTATATCCTAGCCATCCGTTCTAGATCCTCCTCCAAATGACTAACTGAGGGATAGGCCCGACTTATAGAAGCCCGCTCCTGCGAGCTGGTGATAGATATACGATCTTTCTCCACATAGATCGTTGACTGAACATGAGTTTCGTGTTCCCCTCCAGACGAGACCTGTCCTACATTGAGGATGTTCATTTCAGAGACCCCCATGGCACTGCGAAATTCATCCTGTTCTCTCTCGTTAGAGAGGAGAGGGGAGCCTAGCATCACTAGATCGATATATAGGATATCGGTTAACCTCACTTCGTTTCTCCTAGCATAACCCTAGCCTCACTTTTGTGGGTCCAGTGACATCAAGAAGCCCAAACCCACAAAGGTTCAGGCTTTGAGGAACCCAGAAACAACGCTATCTCTAGAAATCCCAGTACTATAAAACTATACATATCCCTCCATAGCAACAGAAATCCCTTAGGATATTACTATGGAGACTTACTGTATTTAGTATAATAGCCCTTACAGGGCATTGTATCACCACTATATAAATATAGTGTATATTTTGTCAAGAGATACCGATCACCTCTAACCCAGAGACTGATTGTCTCACACTAATACATCCCGCCTATAAAGAGATCTCGACTCCCCCTATCCCATGCCCCAACTCACGACTCAACGCGCTCAGGCGATAGTCCAGACCGTCGCCCCCGGCCACCGCCTGCTGTCATCAACCCCCGCCGCCGCCGCGTACACCAATTCCGTCCACGTGCTTCACTGCGCGTCCCCATCCGGAAACGAGACGCGCCTCGCCGTCAAGCGCATGACCGACGACCCCGATCCCTCTCGCGCCGCGGCGGACTTCCACGGCCTGCGAATCGCGCGACAACACGGCATTCCCGCGCCTGAGCCGCTGTATCTCGACAGGACGGGCGACTTGCTCGGACTGCCCGGAATCGTGACTGCTTTCATCGAGGGCAAGCAGGTCTCGCGTCCCGAAGATGTGAGGTCATGGGCGACGGACATCGCGCGAATGCTGATTCGCGTACACGACGCAAGCCCATCCTCCGAGGACCGCAGCCACATATACGACGGCAGATGGATGGGCCTGTACTTTCTCAGAGACAACTGGCCCGACACTATGGCTAGACATCCGCTTGCCGCCCCCATTTTCGAGGCCGTTCAGGAACTGCGCGCGAGCTTGCGCCGCGTTCGTCCCGTATTCCTCCACATGGACTACTGGCCCGGCAACATCCTTTGGCGCCGGGGCCGTATATCAGGACTGGTGGACTGGGACGCCGCCTCTTATGGCGACCCCGCCCTCGACGTAGCCTATTTCAGAATGAATATGCACCTGCGAGGCATCAAAGAGGCTGCGGACATCTTCCTCGACTACTACGAAGCCGAGTCCGGTCCCGTCCAGAATCTCGGATTCTGGGAACTGGCGTGCGCCGCCCGTCCGCTGCCTGCCCCTGCGCTGTGGCTTCTGGAATACTATGAGGCGCGAGACACAACCGCCATCGTCAAAAGAGCTGAAACCGATTTCCGCGAGTTCGTGAACTCTGCCATCCAGAGGGCTTGCGCCGGACGCTGAGATGGATCACAGGCGTAGGTAATCGCGCCAACCGCTCGCAAAAATCCCTTCCACCTTGATGGGGGAAGGCTAGGATGGGGGTGATTGTCCTCAATACCTACACCTCTCAGGATGAGATGAGGAAGCGCAATTCACGGGTGGCGAGTATAATAGACGCGAATAACGGACACGAGTCCGTGTACGACAAATTTGTCACGCATCAGGAGGAACCAAAGTGACGCAGAGAATTTCAGTCATATCGGGCAGGGGAGAGGCCGACACCACTCTCATCGAGGAGCAACTTCAGGGCCTCGACTACGAACTGGACAAATACGAATGCTCCAGCGACGGCGAGATCATCGAAGCCATGACGGGCGCCGACATCGTAATCAACGCGGGCGGCGTTCCCATCTCGCGCGAGGTCATCGAAGAGACGGAAGGCGTCCAGGCCATCATGGTCGGCAGCCACGGCTTCAACCACGTTGACCACGAAGCCGCCACCGACAAGAGCATCATGGTCGTCAACGCCGCTGGCTTCTGCACCGAAGAAGTATCCAACCACGCCGTAGTCATGGTCCTTGCCTGCGCCAAGAAACTCACACAGCTCAACGAACTCACCAAGGCGGGCAAGTGGGGCGCGGAGACCCGAAACGCCATCATGCCCATGGTCCCCATCTACGACCAGACGCTCGGATTGGTCGCGTTCGGCAACATCGCGCGAGCGGTCGCGCGCAAGATGCAGGCTTTTGGCATGGACGTCATCGCCTACGACCCGTATCTGCCCCCTTGGATAGCGCGCGAATATCGAGTCCGACTCGTCGGCAGCCTGGAAGAACTCGCCGCCGACTCCGACTTCGTGTCCGTCCACACGCCGCTCAATCGCCAGACCGAAAAGCTCATAGGCGCGAGCTTCTTCAAGGCAATGAAGCAGACCGCCTACTTCGTCAACACCTGCCGAGGTCCTGTCGTGGACGAAGCCGCGCTGATAAAGGCGCTTGAAGACGGCGAGATAGCCGGCGCCGGCCTCGACGTGTTCGAGGAAGAACCCACTTCCCCCGACAATCCGCTCCTCAAGATGGACAACGTAATCGCCACACCTCACTCGGCAGGGTCGTCCAACATGTCCCGCATCAGGTCCGGGGTCCAGGTCGGACAGGAAGCCTCGCGCATCCTTCGCGGCACGCTGCCCATGTCCGTAGTCAACCCCGAAGTTCGCCATGCCATAGAATCCCGCCCCGCCGCCATGAACATGTAATCCAGAGATAGAGCGAGGGGCTTTGGTAAAACGAAGCCCTTCGCGCTCTATTCGATTCTGAGAATAGATATAAGCCTGAAATGCGGTGCATGCCATGAAGCATAAGAATCTGAAACTGGCGGTAGAAAACTTCGGCCCCAATACGCTCACCACTGTTCTCTAGCCCATAGCGATGTGAATAGATATGCGACTATACAACCACGAGGAGACCTCGCATGACCAAATGGGACGCCCAAAACACCCGGATAATCTACCGACGCTTCGGCCCGGGCGAGTCCCTCGTCGGCGACCTCGAAGCCTTCGCCCTCTCAGAGGGCATCGCCGAGGCCGCGATCACTTCCTGCATTGGCAGCCTGCGCCAACTCAGGCTTCGCAACCTCTGCCGACACGACGCAGAAGGCGCCCCCGAGTTTGAAAGGAGCGTCCTCGACGAAAACCTCGAACTCGTCAGCGCCGAAGGCTACATACAGCCCCTGCCCCAAGGCGGCGTCCGCGTTCACATCCACGTCGCGACGGCGCGCCCCTCCGGCGAAATGGTCGGCGGACACTGCGAAGAAGCCACCACCTACACCGGCGCGTTCATGTACCTCCATATCCTGGATACCAAAGACTGACGAACCCCCATATCGAATAAGCGGCGCGCGCCTAACGTAGTGCGACCTTTGTGTCTCTTGGTGTCCTTCGTGGATAATCTGGACGCGCCAGCGTCCCCAACGAGCCCCGCTTTGACACATAATTAAGCTTGGCTTACAATCGCTTAGCTTATAGTCTGGCGCAATTTCGCCCCGAGCCGCTTATGACCGCCAGCCAAAAGTCGGACGCCAAATGTACTTAATGGATTAGCCTTCGCGATTAGGAGACCGTATGGATTATTCAGAGTTGTTCACCAAGAACCTTCCCGCCAATGTCGAAGGACCGCCCGGACAGGCTGAGGACACCAAGTACGTGTTCTCGGTAACCTATACCGACCGCGACACCATGCCCGTGCAGGGTTTCGTTGACGCCCTGGCCGACATAATGCCCCGCGAAGGCGTCGAACTCGCCAAGTACCCGCCCCCACAAGGCCACGTCGGCCTCCGCGAGTACATCGCGGCCGCTCTCCACAACAATAGAGGCATGGATGTCCCCGTCGACAACATATTCCTCAGTTCGGGCGCCGGCGGAGCGGTCGGAACCATACTCGACGCCTTCATAGACGCGGGCGACACTGTTCTGGTAGAGGAGTTCTGCTACTCAGGTACGCTTGGAATGTTGCTCGGCAAGCGCGCGAACGTAATCCACATCCCTACCGACGAAGACGGAATGGACACGGACGCGCTCGAGCAAACCATCAAAGATCTCGCCAACAAAGGCGTCAAGCCCAAGCTGATTTACACCATTGGCGTCTATCAGAACCCGATGGGCGTTACGCTCAGCGCCGAGCGGCGTAAGCGAATGGTGGAACTATCCCAGCGATACGGTATCCCAATCCTCGAAAACGAGTCCTACGCCGACTTCCGAATAGACGGCGACCCGCTCCCGCAGGCGATGTACGGCCTCGACGACCAAGACGGCGTCATGCACGTGTCCGCCTACACCAAGCTGCTCGGATGTGGATTGCGTCTCGGCTTCGGCGTCGTCCCCGAACAGGTGAAAGACGTGGTCGGCAGCCTGCGCTTCGGAACATCCCCCAGCCATCTGACATCCATGGCCATCTACGAGTATCTGCGTCAGCACGGCGACGAATACATCGAGTCAGTGGCGCGCTCCCTCGGCGCTAAGCGCGACGCCATGCTCGCCGCCCTGCACGAACGCTTCCCGCCCAATTGCGAATGGAGCAACCCGCATGGCGGCATGATGCTCTGGGGCAAACTCCCCGAAGGCGTGAACACATGGGACGCGCTCGAAAAGGCAGTCGCTGCCGGCGTCAAATACAACCCCGGCGCCGTCTATCGCGCAGACCGCTCCCCCAACAACTATATGCGCCTCACTTACAGCTACCACGACACAGCGGAGATAGCGGACGGAATCGGAATACTGGCGGATGTCTTCGAACGCGAAGGGCTGTTCGACAACGCCTGACCCTGAAAACCAACTCTGCGCCAGCCGTGCAAGGTCAGTGAGAACTAAGAACCAATAACTAAAGACTAAGAACTAAGGAGAATCCGTATGCCCGAAGAGAACAAGTTCAGCTTCGATGGACTCTATTCGAAGCATGCGCCGGAGGCGCGCCCCCGCGCGGGTACAGTCAAGCGCGGCAAATACGACTTCGCCGTCGCCTATCCCGACCCCAAATCCATACCGTTCGACGGCCTTCTCCAAGGACTTCAGCAAGGGCTGCGGGAAGAGGGTGAAGACTTGGCCATCTACGCCCATCCACAGGGTTACAGGCCGCTCCGCGAGTTCGTCGCGGACAAACTCGCCAGGGACAGAAACATAAATGTCACGCCCGACGACATCATACTCGGAGACGGCTCAGGTCAGCCCATCCATAACCTGCTGGAAGTTCTGATAGACCCGGGCGACGTCGCTTTCACCGAAGACTTCGTTTACAGCGGCACGCTGGGACAGCTTCGACGATTCGGCGCCGACGTGCGCGGCGTCGAGACCGACGATGAAGGAATGCTTCCCGACGCCCTCGAAGGCGCGATAACGCTCGCCGTCTCGCAAGGCAGGAAACCCAAACTCATCTACACCATCCCCTCATACCAAAACCCGATGGGATGGACGATGTCGCTCGAACGACGCAAGTCCATGGTAGAGATAGCCAACAGGCACGGCGTTCCCATACTGGAAGACGACTGCTATGTTGACCTCCGGCTCGACGGCGACGCCCAGCCAACCTCGATACACTCGCTCGACGAGACCGGCAGCGTCATGTACGTCGCCTCGTTCTCCAAGATCATCGCCCCCGGCATGAGAATCGGCTACGTCACCGCGCCGTCCGAGGTGCTCGACCGCGCGCTCGTCGCCAAGAGCGGCGGATCGGTCAACACATTCGCCTCATACGCGGTCCACCGATATTCGACCGGTCAGCTAGACGCCCACATCGAAGAGATCAACGACGTGCAGCGCGCCAAGCGGGACGCCATGCTAGCCGCGCTCGGCGAAAACTTCGGCGACCGCGCCGAGTGGAGTAAGCCCAACGGCGGCCTGTTCGTCTGGCTCAAGCTGCCCGATGGAAGCGACATCACCTCCATCCGCGACGACGTCCTGAACAAGTACGACGTCGGCTACCACGCCGGAGTCAATTTCGCCCCGGACGGAGTCTCAGGCCGCAACTACGCCCGCCTGTGCTTCGGCTTCAACTCGCCCGCCGAAATCCACGAGGGCATAGCCCGCCTCGCCGAAGGCTTCGAAAAAGAAGGAGCGCTCTAGCAAACATTCCTGGCGCGTATGGGTATTCGAACTTTCATAAATCAGCGCATACTGAGAATACTCTCTAACGAGTGCAAATAGGGGCGTCCTTTGTTGGGCGCCCTGTTTCCCTTTAGCTCTCACAATGGTAGGCAAACGCTCTAACCGACCGAAAAAATCCCTTCCCCCTCTCAGCCCCCTTAGCGGCTAAATGAAATCAACCCACTTCCTGCCGTCCAAATAGTCAGGGAACGTATAGACGCCTGTCACCTGCGCCCAGCATCTTTCGGGGTAGTTGCCAATTACCGCTGGCCTGGCCAGCCCAATGCGGAGATAAGCTCGGTCAGCCCGTAATGGTAATCAGGCTTTCCCTTGAAGTCGTACATCGCCGGATTATCCGGCTTTCCCCCGAGCTGCCCGCCCATGAACTCATAATCTATCCCCACTCGGTTCAGCAGTTCTGGCAGTGTGCGATGATTGGCGAATGGCGCGTAGTGGGATACCGGTTCTGTCCTGACATCCACCAGCAATTCTATCCCGTTGTCTTTAAGGAGCGGAACGAACGATTCCCAAGTGTGGTTGCTGTGACCTATGGTGAAGATGGTGGTTGCCATAGCGTGAGCCGCGCTCCTCCTCATGCTTCATGGATTCCGCTTATATTAAGCGCCTAGAGACGTAAGTACAAGCCCACGTCTGCTTCTCGATGCGTGATTCCACTGTCACGCAATGACCGCGTAGATATTGTTGCGACTATTTGCAAAAGCAATTCATAGCTAATGCTCTTCCATGCTATTGACGCTCGTTTGCAAACTATGTACACTAAACTCGCCAAGAATGCTGGGAGCGCGATATGACTTGCGAAGAACAGATGATACAGACCCTGAAGGAGTATGGACACAGGCCCACCCCGCAACGGCTCATGATACTGACCGCGGTCCGCCACTCACAGGACCATGTGACCGCCGCCGAAGTGATGGAGCGAGTCAAGGAATCGTATTCCTACATGGACCTATCCACCGTCTATCGCACGCTGGATATGCTCAAGCGGATGCGGCTTATCTCCGAAACCGATCTCGGCAGCGGCACATACGCCTACGAATGGCTGGATCAAGAAAGGCATCACCACCTCATCTGCAATTCCTGTGAAATCATCGCCCTCCTGGACGACAATTTTCTGGGAACGCTGAGTTCCGAAATACTCAACAGCTACGGGTTTGAAGCCGACATGAACCACATCGCCCTGTTCGGCGTGTGCAGTGAATGTCGCGCCGATTCGCAAGGAGACCGCTAACGACATGTACTCTATCCTGACAAAGCTGCCCTACCAGGCAAACAACCATATCGCCCGCCAATCCAAAGTCCTGGGGGCCATCCTGCTCGCCATCGCCTCCACGCTCGCCTTGTCTTGCGCCAACAGCGACTCGCAAGACGACTCATCCGCGGAAACGTCGGAGATGTTGCGAGTAGTAAGCACGGTGTCCCCAATAACCAGCCTCGTGGAAAACGTGGGCGGAACGCGCATCCATCTGGAAGGAATCGTGCCGGAGGGCGTAAACTCGCACACTTTCGAGCCTGCGCCCTCGGTCGCCACTATCCTCGCAGGCGCAGACCTGATAGTGCTAAACGGACTCTTCCTTGAAGAGCCATCCCTGGAAATGGCGCGCGCCAACAAGAAGCCGGGCGCTGTCATACTCACCCTGGGAGACAAGGCGATAACGCGCGACCAGTGGGTGTTCGACTTCTCGTTCCCCGAGGGCGACGGACATCCCAATCCCCACCTGTGGACCAGCCCAAACCTCGCCATCAAATACGCGGAGCTAATCAAGGATGAACTTTCGGCGCTAGATGCGGAAAACGCTGACTATTACGCCGAGAATTTTGATAAGCTAAGCGAGCGGCTCACAGACTTGGACAGCCGAATAGAAGACGCGACAAGCACTATACCGCCGGAAAATCGCAAACTGCTCACATACCACGACTCTTTCCCGTTCTTCAGCACTCGGTACGGATTCGAGATAATCGGCGCGGCGCAGCCGTCCGACTTCAGCGAACCGTCCGCCCGCGAGGTGGCGTCCCTGATAGACCAGGTGCGCGAAACCGGCGTGCCTGCCGTATTCGGCTCGGATGTGTTCCCCAGTCCGGTTATGGAGCAGATAGCCAAGGAGGGCGGCGCTCAATTCATAGACCAACTCAGAGACGATGACCTGCCCGGCTCCCACGGCGACCCGGACCACTCGTACATGGGACTGATGGCCGAAAACATACGCATCATGGTCCCGGCGCTCGGCGGCAACGCCGACGCGCTGAACGGATACGACACTGGCCCCGTGTTCGAAGGCGAAAGCGGCGCTGTCTATCCAGAATGATATACCTTGCTTCACCCCACTCCTCACCAATATGAACGCGAAGAACCCATCGTCGAATTTCGAGGCGTAACCAGCGGCTATGGCGGCATCCCCGCCATCGAATCGGTTGATCTCATCGTGAACCGCGGAGACTTCGTGGGCCTGCTCGGCCCGAGCGGGTCCGGCAAGACCACGTTGCTCCGAGTCATAATGGGCGCGGTTGACGTTTACGAAGGCGAAGTCATAGTAGAAGGCCGCTCTGTCAGCGAGCGACGCCCCCGAATCGGCTATGTGCCGCAACTCGAAACGATAGACTGGAATTTCCCCGTCACCGTCGAGCAGGTCGTTATGATGGGTTTCACCTCCAACCGCTGGTGGCTGCCATGGAAACGCGGCGAGGACTATGACCGCGCGCTGGAGATAATGGAGCGGCTCGGAATAGCCGACCTCGCCAAGAGGCATATCCGCGAACTGTCCGGCGGACAGCAGCAGCGGTCGTTCCTCGGCAGGGCGCTGGTAAACAGTCCGCGCGTGCTTCTGCTGGACGAACCCACATCGGGCGTGGACATAAAGACGCGCGACGAGGTAATGCACCTCCTCGACGAACTGAACCATCAGGACGTCACGGTCATAATGACCACCCACGAGATAAACTCCGTGGCGGCGCATCTCCCCTGGGTGGTGTGCGTCAATCGGGGCGTAGTGGACGCCGGTCCGCCCAGTCGCATCTTCACGCCCGAAGCGCTCAAGCGCACCTACAACGCCGACATACAGGTCACAGAGTACATGGGAATGAAGCTGGTAGCCGAAACGCCCCACTTCTTTGGAAGGAACGGCAACGGCAGGGGGAACTCTAATTCGGTTCGGGCGAGAGAGACGCGGAGGTCGTAAGCGCAGTGTTCACGCCGTTGGAGTACGAGTTCTTCAGGAGAGGCTTAGTAGTGGCGACGTTGGTCGGGGGACTGTGTGGCTTGATAGGCGTCTATATCGTGCTGAGGCAGATGTCCTATATCGGACACGGGCTCGCCCACGCCATATTCGGCGGAGCCGTGACCAGCTACGTCCTCTCCATCAACTTCTTTCTGGGCGCCAGCCTGTGGGGGTTCGTCTCCGCCATGCTCATAAACATCGCGTCGCGCAGGCGCAGCATTAGCGCGGACGCCGCGATTGGCATAGTCACGACATCCAGTTTCGCGCTCGGAGTCGCTCTCATAAGCAAGTTCCGAAACTTCACGCGCAGCTTCGACGCCGCGTTGTTTGGAAACATACTTGGCATCACTCAAACCGATATGTTCGCCATAATCGCAGTGTCGGCCATAGCCGCCGCCGTCGTATTCGTTGGCTATAAGTACCTGCTTTTCACCACGTTCGACTATGAAGTGGCCGCATTCTACGGAGTGCCAACAGGCTGGATAGACGCCGGATTCGCGCTGCTTCTCGCCGCCGTCATCGTCGTGTCGCTCCAGGTCCTCGGCGTCACCATGATAGCCGCCGCGATAGTCATACCGCCCGTCACCGCTCGTCTGCTAACTAACGACTTCAACAAGATGCTGGTTCTGTCGGTAGTCATCGGCGCGTTCTGCGGACTCGGCGGACTCTACATGAGTTTCTACATAGACGTCTCGTCAGGCGCGTCCGTTGTGCTGTTCTCCGCCGCCGTATTCCTCGTCGCGCTCGGCTGGTCTTCCTTCCTGAATCGTCTCAACTCGTCCAGGTGGAGAGCCGCCTCCAGGCTGGGCCGAGAGGCCGACTCTCTGCACTGAGTGGAAGCCCGCAAACATTATCTGCTACACTTCATCCAAATAGCTGATAAGCGCATTCAAGGTACGCACAACATCGGATCATCACCTATCTCGCATCTCTCTTCCTCTTGCGCCCACCGAGCCGTTGCGCCATCCCCCAAAACGAAAGCAGTTTCCTTTACCTATGCCATCTACATCTCTTTCAACTCGCCATCATAGATTCCGTTCTGGCAAACGCCGCGGTCGCAGCCAAGTCATTTGCTCCGACTGCGCCGAGCCGACAACCGTACCATTTCAGCCGACTCAGGACAGGCCGGTGTATTGTCGCCCCTGCTTCAAGAGAGTTCGAGACGAGCGTCCGCCGAATCCCCAATCGGCCCCGAACGGCAGGAAGAGTCTGACATACAACTCCAATGTCCGCCACGCTCCCGCTAACGTGTTCCAGGAAATGCCTCTGAGCGATTCCACCAAGGCCGCGATATGGCAGATGAACATACTGGATCCCACTCCAATCCAGAAGAAATCGATCCCAATTCTCATGGACGGACGCGACCTGGTAGGACAGGCGCGCACCGGCTCAGGAAAGACTCTCGCGTTCGCTGCGCCCATGGTTGAGATGTGCGACCCGTCAGTCAGGAGTGTGCAGGGCCTTGTCTTGGCCCCGACCAGAGAACTCGCCATCCAGATCGCTGAGGTGACGGAAGCTATCGCCTCGAATCGTCGGCTGCGAGTTGCGCTGCTGTACGGCGGACGCCCGCAGAAACAGGAGCTTAACGCTCTGAAGAGCGGAGCTCACATTGTGATAGGCACTCCAGGGCGCACTCTTGACCACTTGCGCAAAGGATCTCTCGACTTGAGATCCGTTCGACTCCTCGTTCTGGATGAAGCTGACGAAATGCTCGACAAGGGATTCGCTCAAGACGTAGAGGCAATCATTGATCAGACGCCCTACAGTCGACAAACCGCGCTCCTGTCTTCCACTATGCCATCCTGGGTAACCAGAACAGCCAGCAAGCGTATGAAAAACCCGGTAAGGGTTTCAGTGGACGCAGAACTGCAGGCACCTCCAACTGTGCGGCACATGGTTTACACCATCGAACGGAAACATAAGATTAGCGCGCTCCAGACCTTGTTGAATGAACGCGGCGACGCCCCAGTGATAGTCTTTGGCAAGACCAAGCGCGGCGTGAGGAAATTGGCGGGACAACTTGACACGCTTGGCTACCCCGTGGGCGCGCTTCAAGGGAATTTGAGCCAGAACGCTCGCGAGCGCGTAATGGCCGATTTTCGTTCGGGAGAATCGCCAATCCTGGTCGCTACGAATGTGGCCGCCAGAGGCATTGATGTCGAGGGTGTCGGCCAAGTCATCAACTACGACCTGCCTGACTCGGAGATTCTATTCACACATCGTGTTGGTCGAACTGGACGCATGGGCAGGTCTGGCGAAGCGGTAACCTTCATTACGCGCAATGATGAGAAGAAGTGGGATCAATTGGAACGAAGTCTGAATCTCGACTTCACCCGCGAGGTGTGGAAAGACGCCTCCAGATAATCCCTCTTAATTCTCTTTTGCCGCTCGTGACATTCTGAGACAGTGGGTCGCCGTCAGGGATAGACCCACTCACCGAAGTAGAGGACGACCGAGTCGCCGTTCGCATCGAGTATGTCCGCGTCATTGATTAACGACACTCCCGCTATGACGCTTTCCCCTGGAACGAGCGACGGGTTTCCTTCAGATTCGGCGTCGAACGTCAATGTATCCGTTCCGCTTCCGACGATCATTGGAAGTTCCCATCCGTCGGACTCGCCTAACGCGGGATCGTATGCCCACAGGGCTATTTCGCCTTTGACGGAGACAGGTCCGCTGAACCGCATCTCCACATTGCCACTGGCGTTCTTGCGGAATCCGATTAGCTGGGGGCTTTCAGGCTGCGCCGAACCGCTCATGCCGCCTTGGAAAGGCGGCATGGCGCCAACCTCAATATATTCAGAAGGCGGTTCTATGGTGAACGGCTCATTATGTTGGCTGTACTCGATTTCGAGTATCTTATGCTCGACCCCTTCGGCGTCCACCACTACCATATTCATGGAATCTTGCAAGAAGGTGGTGGCGCTGAGAACGATCCTGAACTCAGGCGTCGGACCGAACATCGGCGCCGCTTCGGCGTCCGCGGGCTTGAACGAGAGCATATATTTCGATCCGTCTTTCGAGAGCAATACGTCATTCCACTCGACCTGCTCGCTGCTGGGAACCAGCGCCTGCATCTCGAAAGAGCTCCCCATCATAAGCATCTCGGATATTTCTGCGGGTATTTCGTCCAGCTTCACCCAGTCGCCAGATATGGGATCGTTGATGTAACCCTCGCCTCCGGTTATGATTATCCGAATCTCTTCTCCTTCTGGATCCCTTATAACCGCGTTTACGTCGTCGGGCAGCGCTCTCGCAATTTCCATTTCTATCACCGGGGCTGGCCCTGCCGTATCAGGCGCTCCCATGCCCATAAACATCCCTATTAAGTCAACCCTTGAATTTACAACGACTGATTGAATCTGCCGCATCGCTTCTTCAGAACACTCGAGTATCAACTCTGGGTCGGTAAGCGAGCCGTCGCTGAGACATTCAGGCGTCGGTCCGTCATCGTCGCCCACTGAAACAGGTTCGGGCGTCGAAGTCGGCTCCGATTCAGGGGTCGGACTGGGCATGGGCGGCGCGCTCGCGGCCGGCGTCGGGGTGGGGATCTGCATCGAAGTTCTTGCGCTCGCCGGGGTTGGAACCTGGGCGGGCGAAGGCGTTCTGGGCGCGGGCCTGGGCGCCGCCGTCGCGGGAGGCGCGGTGGGCGCCGGCTGGGCGGTCGGGGCAGGCTGTGGCGTCGGCGCTGGCTCGCTTGTATCGTCGCCGCATGAGTAAGCGAACGCCGCGAATAGCAATGCCGCTATCAGGATTGCAAAGTTGGTTTTGAACGTCATAATTTAACAATTCCCTTGTTGAGCTCGGTATGAATATCGCTTATAGACTCTACTAAACCACCACATAGTAACAATAGCCATTTGAAGAGTCTTTCGAGTATTTCAGTTATATTTCATCATCGCTCGTAAGCGCCTCTGGGCGGGACATCATGGGCATAATAAGAACAGGCGCATATTCAGCGCTATAATCCTTAGCATGAGCTATTCGGCGGACCTTCACATACACTCATCATACGCTTATGCGACCAGTCCCAGATTGGATTTCGACAATCTGGCGCGATGGGCAAAGCTGAAAGGCATAGACGTTCTGGCTTCGGCAGACTTCACGCATCCGGAATGGTTCGCCGAGTCAAAGGCGAAGTTGAGTGAAACGGGAGAGGGGCTGTACGAATACCGCGGCGTCAAATTCATATTGGGAACTGAAGTGAGCTGTGTCGCCAGGGTCGGCGGACGAGCGAGGCGCGTTCACATGCTTGTTTTGGCTCCGAGTCTGAGCGCGGTAGGGGAGATCAACGACGCGCTCGAACGTCGCGGGGCGAAGCTGGAAGGTGACGGCAGGCCTACATTGAAGATGTCGCCCAGAGACTTTCTGGAATTGGTTCTGGGTATCGAGCCGCGCTGCATCGCAATTCCCGCCCACGCATGGACTCCATGGTTTGGCATATTCGGTTCCAAGTCCGGTTTCGATTCGCTGGAAGAGTGCTTCGGCGACCTCACGCCGCTCATACACGCCATCGAGACAGGATTGTCCAGCGATCCGTCTATGTGCTGGCGAGCGCCGGAACTCGACTCTGTTTCGATAGTGTCCTTTTCGGACGCTCACTCACTTCCCAAGCTCGCCCGCGAATTGACGGTGTTCAATGGCAGTCCGAGCTACGACGCGCTGGCTGAATCGCTGAGCGCGCAGGACATTGCCTACACTATCGAGTTCTTTCCCGAGGAGGGGAAGTATCACCACTCAGGACATCGCAAATGCGGAGTCAGTCTTACTCCCGCTGAGGTGAGAGAAAATGGAGTTGCCTGCCCCGCGTGCGGGCGTCCGATTACGCTTGGCGTAATGCAGCGAGTCGAAGAATTGGCGCGCAGAGACGCTTGCGCGCTAAGGGGTGAAGACGGGCTGATTCGCTCTCCGGACGGCAGACCGCCGTACAGGTCGCTGATATCTCTGCAGCAGATATTGTCTGAAGCGATGGGCGTCGGCGTCAACGCAAAGCGGGTACAGGTCTCTTATCTATCGCTGGTGGAGAATTTTGGCGGCGAACTGGCGATACTTCTGGATGTTCCATCCGATGAAGTGGCGACAGCCGCGCCGCCGCAATATGGCCAGCGCATCGCGGAGGGATTGGAAAGAATAAGAGCGGGGGACGTGCATATCACGCCAGGTTTCGACGGACAATATGGAACAGTGAAGGTTTGGAACGAAGAAGCGTCAGACGCTTCGCCCCGCGCCCGACACCTGCTATGAAGAAGAGATACTTCTCTCTCGCGATAAAATCCTTTGCCTTGTGACACAGCGTAATGTACTATTGATATATAGTACGAACTTACGCCTTCGGAGATATAGATGAGCTATCGGTGGCTGCGGAACAGCTTCGTTTATCTTCTGATCATAGTCGCCATGGTCGCGGTCGTGTTCACTTTTTTCTCGGGCAGCTTTGGCGGTTCCGAAGAGCTGTCCATAA
>CAZXFX010000042.1:0-27995 GCA_964640295.1 uncultured Dehalococcoidia bacterium
GAGCCCATCAAGGTGGAAGGGACTTTTGCGCGAGATGGAGCGCCGACTAAATCGTCACAGGTTCGAAGTGTGACGCGATAGAGCGAGAGCCGGCCGCTGTATGATATATTCCTTCGGACTCTGATTAGATGGCGGCGACGCGAGAGGTGAGAAATGAGATTGGAAGGCAAAGTGGCTATTATTACTGGAGCGGCGAGCGGCATGGGCGCTGAGGAAGCGCGGCTGTTCGCGCGCGAAGGGGCGAAAGTCGTGGTGGCCGACGTAGCGGACGAAGACGGTCAGGCGATCGCGCGACAGATAGAAGACAGCGGCGGAGACGCGATATACGTCCACGCAGACGTAACTAGCGCGGAATCGTGGCAGACGCTGGTTGACCGGACAGTCGAAAGATATGGGGGCGTAGATATACTGGTGAACAACGCGGGCATCAGCAGCACGGCTTACTCCGACCCGATGGATATGGATGGCTGGAACCGGATCATGGACATCAACTCGACGGGTGTATATCTGGGAACGCGCGCCGTCGTGCCGGTGATGCGGGAGGCAGGGGGCGGAAGCATAGTCAACATATCGTCCATCAGGGGATTTGTCGCGGGTGAAAACGGACATCCCGCATACGAAGCGTCCAAGGGGGCGGTACGCATATTCAGCAAGGCCGCCGCCGTAAGGTACGGCCCGGATAATATACGGGTGAACTCAGTGCACCCGGGATTCATGCCTCCCATGAAGTCGTCCAACGCCGCGCTGGCGACCGAGAGGGACGATTTCATCAGGCAGACGCCGCTGAGAAGACGAGGAGAGACGATAGAGGTGGCTTATGGAGTTCTGTTCTTGGCATCGGACGAGGCTTCTTACGTGACGGGCGCGGAACTTGTAATAGACGGGGGCTTCATCGCCAAGTAAGCGGCAAAGGCGTCGGAATCAACGAGCGAAAGACGGGGCGGATATGAAATTCGGACTGTTCTATGAGTGGCCAAACCCGGATTTGAGAGATTGGCGAACGCTATTCGAGGAGGGTGTGGAGCAGATACAGTATTCGGAGGCGCTGGGCTTCGACTACTGCCTGATCGCCGAGCATCACTTCACCAACTACGGCAATTCGCCCGCGCCGCTCCTTCAGGCGCTGCACATAGGGCAGCGAACGCGACGCATTCGCATAGGTACCGCCTCGGTCATTCTGCCCATGTGGCAGCCTCTTCGACTGGCCGAAGAGGTCGCTGTCCTGGACAACCTGCTGGATGGCAGGTTCATGTGCGGCGTGGGACGCGGCTACCAGCCCTACGAAATGGCCGGGTTCGGAGCGGACGTGGGAGAGTCGAGGGCGCGCTTCGACGAGACTCTGGATGTCCTGCTGAAAGCATGGACGTCGGACGAATCGTTCACCTACGAAGGACAGTACGTCAACATCGAGAATCCGGTCACGGTTTTCCCGAAGCCGCTGCAAAAGCCGCATCCGCCGCTGATGATAACCGGCAGCAGCGTGGATTCGATGCGGACAGCCGCCAGATATGACATGCTGCCGTTTACATCCAGCCAGATGGGGTTAGACGGCGTTCGCGCGCAATACGGCGTTCTGGCTCACGCGTATCGAGAGCAGGGCAAGCCGCTGGAAGACATTCGCCTTGGCGTCCAGTGCATAACTCACGTGGCTCCGACCGACGAGGAGGCGCTGGAAGCGCTGAAATACGCTCGCTGGCAGAATCGAGCGCAGAGAGGCCTGAACCGCCAGGCGGTTGCGGCGGGCAGGATAGAGGCGACTCCCTATGAGGGTGAACTGGATGACGAGGCGTTCATGGACAGGCTGTTCTTTGGAAGTCCGGAAACGGTCGCTCAGAAGATGCGCGAATTCGCGGAAGCGGGCGCGACTCACGTCAGCAACTGGATGATGTTCGGCGGGATGGAACATGAAAAGCTGATCCGCTCGATAAGGCTTATGGGCGAGGAAGTGGTCCCCGCTCTCAGGGACGCGGGTCCGAGTCAAATGCTCGCGGAGGAACTTCTGGCGCAGCCGGCGATAGCGAACGAGGAACTTCAGTCCGCCAGGCTGGCCAGATCGCCGCGAGATATGGCGACCTAATGAAGAACGCGGTTCATTCCGAACCTATCCCCATATCTCGCTCACCTCGACGCTGAAGCCCGCCAGCGCGGTCGAGGTTAGCGTATCGCCATCGGCGTAAGCTCCAGCTAACTCCAGAAACCCGTCTCTGAGCGGCATGACCGACACCATCCTGTTGGCAGGGTCAACTATCCAGTACTCTTTCACGCCGTATCTGGCGTAGAGTTCTCTCTTGTCTTCCCAGTCTCTCTTCACGCTGGACGGCGAGATGATTTCCACGACCAGATCGGGCGCGCCCCGCACATTAGCGCGCGTCCGTATGTCCTCTCGCTCTTTGGATATGAACATGAGGTCGGGCTGCACGACATCTGTATCTGAGAACACTATGTCGAACGGAGCGTGAAATACCCAGCCGAGGTCGCCCTCCTTGGCGTAATAGTGCATTCTCGACCCGAGTTCCATGCTCGCTATCTGGTGATCCTCATTCGGCGACGAGACCAATATCAATTCTCCATCAACAAGCTCGTAACGTTCCCCTTCCGGGGTGTTCAAGTAGTCCTGATAGGTGTATTTGACTTTCGCGACCATGCCTGTCCTCCCAACGGGATACCATAATTATACTAGCGTTCAATCCAGTTACGCCAACTCATGTTGCGTGAAGCGCCTCAAGCCTTTTAACATGGCAAGCGAACTTTCCGCAGGGGGACGCAAATGGGAGCGTTGAGCGATATAACCGTACTTGATATGTCCAGGATACTGGCAGGGCCCTTTGGCACTCAAATTCTGGCGGACCTGGGCGCGACGGTCTGGAAGATAGAATCGCCTTGGGGCGATGATACGCGCGGCTGGGGGCCGCCCTTCGTCGGGACAGAGAGCGCTTACTATCTTTCCGCCAACAGGGGCAAGAAGAGCCTGATAGTAAACCTGAGAGACCCGCGCGGACAGGAGATTATCAGGAAGATGGCGCAAAAGGCGGACGTGGTGGTAGAGAACTTCAAGGTTGGCAACCTCAAGCGGTTCGGGCTCGATTACGAGTCTCTGTCCGCTGTCAACCCGGGCATCATCTACTCTTCCGTAACGGGGTTCGGGCAGACTGGTCCGCGAGCCGAGGAGCCCGGATACGACGCGGCGCTGCAAGGGATGACGGGCGTAATGAGCGTAACCGGCGAACCTGACGGACGTCCATCCAAGGTCGGCGCGGCTTGGATAGACATACTGACGGGCCTCACCTCTACCATAGGCATACTCGCCGCCCTGCACGAGCGTGAAACCAGCGGCAGAGGACAGCATATAGACGTCTCCCTGTTCGACGTAGGCATAGCGATGATGGCCAACATCGCGCAGAGCTATCTCGCCACCAAAGAGCCGCCCGGCAGGCTTGGCAACGCGCATCCTCAGGTCGCTCCGTACCAGGACTTCCGCGCGTCGGACGGCTTCTTCATGCTCGCCGCCAACAACAACGACCAGTTCAAGCGGCTGTGCGATACAGTAGGACTGCCCGAACTGCCTGACGACGTCCGTTTTAGGGACAACGCCGACCGCGTTCGCAACCGCGAGGCGCTCGAAGAGCTCATCAACGGAAAACTCGCCGCCAACACCCGCGATTACTGGATGGACGCGCTCCAGCGGGCAGGAATCACCGTTACTTCCATCAACACGGTGGCGGACGCTCTCGACGATCCGCAAGCGGCCGCTCGCAAGTCTGTTTGGGACATCGAACATCCGACATTGGGCAGCGTATCCGTTCTGGCGAGCGCGTTGCAGCACATGAGCCGGACACCCGCTCAGCCGCAGGGACATCCGCCGCTGCTCGGAGAACACACCGAAGAGGTCCTGCGAACCGACCTTGGATTGTCTGACGACGATATAAGCGCGCTCATCGAGGATGGCGTCGTCAAGGGAAGGGCCGGTTCGTGACGCTTCCACTTGAGAACGTAACCGTAATAGAGGCTTCCGAAGGAGTTGCGGGCGCGTTCTGCGGGCGTATGCTTGCAGCTTTCGGAGCGGACGTCATAAAGATAGAGCGTCCGCCAGCCGGCGACTGGACGCGCGTATCCGAGCCGAGGCTGTCCGGCGTCCGCGAGTTAGAGTCGGGCGCTCTCCATCTGCATCTGAACATGGGCAAGCGAAGCGTTCTGCTGGACTGGCATACGCACTATGGCTCGGAGACGCTGAAAAAACTCATTCGGAGCGCCGACGTTCTGCTGGAAGACTGGGACGTCGGCGCCCTGGGGCGCATGGGTCTCGCGGACGGAGTTGATTCGCTCAATCCGCGCCTGATTGACCTGTCCCTGACGCCGTTCGGGACGCGAGGCGCCTACGCGAAATGGACATCCACGCCGCTGGTAAGTCTCGCGCTGGGAGGCTTCCTGTATCTATCGGGCGACGAAGACCGCGAGCCGCTGGCTATTCCAGGACATCAGCCCGCGTATCTGGCCGGACTGCACGGATACGGCGGCGTGATGATAGCGCTCTGGGAGCGCCAGCGCACGGGCAGAGGCAAGAGGGTTTCTGTTTCCGAGATAGAGACGCTTGCCGCTCTGCACCAGTTTACGACCGTCATGCACACATACGGCGGCGTGGTTCGCAGCAGACACGGCGCGCGCTGGGAGAATAAAGGCAACTACGGGCGCTATCCGATAACGATTCTTCCGTGCAAGGACGGGTATGTATCGTTCGCCGTATCCACCGAGGGCCAGTGGGATATGCTCTTCCCGATGGTTGGACAGACAGAGTTGCTGGAAGATCCGCGCTTTGCGACCTTTGTCGAGCGTCGCGAACACGCCGACGATATTGACGCGATACTGATTGACTGGATGAAGGACAAGACGAGGCGCGAGGTGTTCGAGTTCGCGGCTGGAGAATGGTCCGAACCCGCGTCGCCGCTCTTACATCTGTCCGAGACGCTGGATGACGAGCAACTCCGGCGCCGCAAGTTCTTCGCGCAAGTGGAACATCCCGACGCAGGCGCTCTCGCCTACCCGACCGTTCCGTTCCGAATGAGCCTGACGCCTCCCCAGTTCAGAGCCGCTCCCAGGCTCGGCGAACACACCGTTGAAACGCTAAGAGCGATTTCATCTGAGGGCAGCGAGCCTGACGCATTGCGGGAGCCTACTGTCGGGCCGCCGCTCACCGATGTGCGAATTCTCGACCTGACCCGCGTGTGGTCGGGACCGCTCGCCACTCGCATCCTGGCCGACTTCGGAGCCGAGGTCATAAAGATAAGCGACCCGCGCGTTCCGATAGACCGCCTGGGCGGCACGAACAACAAGCTCAACCGCAATAAGCCGAATCTGGCCCTGCGTCTGGACCACGAGAGCGGGCGCGATATGTTTCTTGAGTTGGCAGCGATTTCAGACGTCGTCGTGGAAAACTTCCGTCCAAGAGTAATGAAGAAATTCGGCCTGACATACGAAGATTTGCGCGTCGTTCGCCCCGACATCGTAATGTGTTCGATGCCAGGGTACGGGACTAATGGCAAGTACGCCGACTACCCCGCGTTCGGGCCATCCGTAGAGGCGATGACCGGCCTCCCCAGCATGATGGGTTACGAGGGCGGGCCTCCTCGCACGTCGTCGCTCGCCTACCCTGACCCGGTGTCGGCGCTAAACTCCGTGGCCGCAATCATGACGGCGCTGAACTATCGGAGGCGCACAGGTCAGGGGCAGTTCATAGATCTGGCGCTGATAGAGGGTCCAATATGCCAGATAGGAGAGTTCATCGTAGCGCACTCTCACGACGGCAGCCAGCCGGCACGGGGAGGAAACGCTCACCCTGAACATTCTCCATACGGAGTTTATCCAGCCAAGGGGGATGACGAATGGATAGCTATTTGCGTCATGTCGGACGCGCAATGGGACGCAATGCGCCTGCTCATGGGCGAACCTGAGTTGACGAACTCGCCTGAGTTTGCGGATTCGTCCGTCAGAAGACACAACGCGGAGCGCCTGAACGCAATAGTGTCGGAATGGACGCGCGAGCATGACGCGGCTGAACTCGCGTCGGCGCTCCAGTCTGTTGGAATCGCGGCGGGACGCGCTTCCAAGAACTATCAACTCCTCACGGACCCGCACCTTTCCGAGCGCGGCTTCTTCGTGGAAATCGAAGAGCCGGACGTCGGCGCGAAGGTGTACCCCGGCCAGGCGATCAGAATGGCGGGGCTGGATCCATCATCGTGGACGCCATCCGCCAGACTTGGCGAACATACAAAGAGCGTCCTGGGGCAATTGCTGGGATTGGGCGATGGCCGGATAGCTCAACTCGAACAGGAAGAGACTGTCGGCGTATTCAATCCCGGTGACTGACCCGATGACTGAAAACTAATGGCTAACGGCTGATTACTGAAGAATACAAGCAGCAAAGGCGAGAGTGCATTGGCAGACATCACAATTTATTCACCGATGACGGGCCGCGTAATAGAGATATTGGTATCCGAGGGTGATTCGGTAAGCGAGGGCGACGTGGTGGTGGTGGTAGAGTCCATGAAGATGGAAAACGAAATAATCTGCGACTATGGCGGATCAGTTTCATCTGTCCTCGTAGAGGAGGATCAGTCCGTCTCTGAAGGCGACCGGCTAGTGGTGGTGAAGACTTGACGGCTCGATAACGAGCTACGACCATTCTCGCACGTCGCGCAGGTTTCTGAAATCGCCGTCATAGTCGAGTCCGTATCCAACCGCGAAGACGTTGGGAATATCGAATCCGCTGTAGGCGATTTTCACGTCATTCGTTCTGCGAGACGGCTTGTTCAACAGCGCGCATACGTTCACCGACGCGGCTCCCATAGCTTCTATCTCCGCAGAAAGAGTCGAGACTGTCGCGCCGGTATCTACGATGTCTTCTACCAGCAGGACGTGTCTGCCGCGCACTCGCTCGGGGGTCGGGAGCCAGTTTATGACCAATTTGCCGCGCGATTCAGTACCTTCGTAGCTGGTGGCGCGGGCCGTAACGACCTCTACCGAGCGTGGAAAGGCGCGAATCAGGTCGGCGAGGAAGCAGACCGCGCCATCCATGACACCGACGAATAGAATGTCGGTGTCGCCGTAGTCATCCATGATCTGCTTGACTATTTGAGTCACCGCGTGAGCGATGTCTTCTTCAGATACCAGTATGTCGCCTAGTGGCATAGATACACTCCCCTCACTGTCCGTTCGCGACGCCAATTTCTTCTGGCACATTATAATCGCTGCGATGGACAAGTATATGGAGAGGGATAGTGACGAGCGACCTATACGGAGCGAAGCGTTGGAGTTTGCGCGGGAGCGCCGCTCTTGGACTATCGAACGACGGCCTTTAGAGACTTCCTTCTAAGTGAGACTCAGGAGAGAAATCTCCCTCAGCCACGCTCATTTATTGCATTGAAAAAAGGCAGCTAGGCAAGAACCGCGTCTTGACGGAATGCATAAGGCAATCCTCCCAACTGCTATGTAAAACCTAGCATGAACCATCATTCTTGTCAAAAGCAAATATCCAGATGAGCCTGTATCAGTTTGAGAGTGGTTAGCGATTAACGGGATTTCTATGTATGTGTTAGTTCGATGTATCACCGACAAAATTGATACAGATTTGTCGTCAGCCCTCTGCCTGAGTTCGACGCCGACTATCGCCGTTCCGATCCCATATACGCGACGAAGTGTCGTTCGACCCGCCCGGAGAGCAGCATAGAGCCAATTGCGAGCAGCCAGATGAAGAACAGCGATCCGATGATGGGGTGCATGATCGTGGCGGCGTCTATCCAGATGAACTGCATGGCTATTCCGAGTATGGCGGAGACGGGCGCGACTCGGCGCAGGGTTTGGCCTACTTTCCACTGATAGCGAGACGCTACTATGAGCGCCAGCCCGGCGATGGCGAATCCTATCTTGCCGGTAAGCCAACGCAGCAAGGACATGGTCTCTAGCGAGGAATTTACGGTAACCAGGGCGCCCGATTCACTGGGAGGAGACACAAACGCCACCAACCCTATCGCACACGCGCCTGATATGGCGGTGAAGACACTGGACGCCGCGAACAGGATGGGTACGAGAGGCGTTCCGAGCCGCTGTTTGATTATCCACGTGGCCGCCAGATACCACGCGCCCGCTATCAGGGCGATTCCGGATAAGAGCCGTCCCGCTCCTCCCAGCCCATAGAGAATTCTATTGTCCGATATGGCGGTCAGAGACTCTGAGAGAGTGGGCAGGTCCGCGTCCGCTGCGACACGTCCGACAACGGCGACCAGCGTGGCGAAAGCGGTGAGTATGAGGAGCGCGCCCGCATTTCGCGCGGCTGGGTCGCGATCTATTTCGGGCGGCGTGTCGTTTGGAGCGTGCGGTTCACGTTCATTTGCGTGTCTCAATTTCTTCTACTCCCGCTTATGCTTGTCGTCGGACTTCAGAATTTCCGAAAGGGCGTCTTCGAAGACTGCCGGCAAGGACGTGGCGTTCGTTCTGACGTGGCTGCCTGTGGGGTCGGAGTCATTTTCCACATGGACGTAGATTGGAAGCTGAACGTGCAGAGCGAACGCCACGAGCTCGACCACGTCGGCGGATATCCATTTCACGGTGTTCTCCTCTGTGGAAATAGACACAGAGCCCTTTACGCCGTTCACTTCGTCCAAAGTAACCACGACGGACCCAAACGCCGCCCCCAGAGTCGCAATGCAGTCGGACATCATCCTGTAGAGGGCGCAGCGGTCGTTCAGACCATGCCCTTCCAGCGCCAATATCCCCGCCTTGGTGACAGGCAGAGTCACCTTGAATCGCTCCTTGCTGTCCGCAGCCTCCAAAAGCATGATAGATTCGTGGGAAGAACGGTCTTTGTACAACCGTGTCACTGAAGCTCGCTGCATGGCATTCCTTCCTTTGCGCGTTGATTAGTGTCAATGGCGGTCAGATAATTCTCAAGTATATACTAATTATTCTAATTAGCATATACGATATATATATATTTGTATACACTAATACATACGATAACTATATATGTAGCGCTTCATTAGGGTAAAGCCTCTATCAACTTAATAAGTGATCCACCGCTCGCAAAAACCCCTTACGCCTCGATATGGGGGAGGCTAGGATGGGGGTGATCCAATCCTACGAACGAACATAGACTCGATCGGAAACCCCTACTAACCACTCATTGCAGATACAGGCTCTTGGATTATGTCCCCAACTGATTACCCCAAGGCGGGATTCTCTATAATGGATGTCTGATATTATGCGCAATGCAATGGAATCGGATGACTTGTCATGAATATAGGAGCGGCAAGAATTACGCTTCGCATATCGCATAGTCGCAGTCTGAAGGACAAGCGACGGGTGTCCAACTCATTGCGCCGGCGCGTCGGGAGCAAATTCAACGTCTCCATAGCGGAGGTGGAGATGAACGACGCCCTTCAGATTTTGACGCTGGGGGTCGTGTGCGTGTCCAACAGCGCGGCTCACGCTTCGCTGATGGTGAACAGGGTTGTGGAATTCATCGAGTCGGAGCGGCTGGACATCGAGTTGGTGGACTTGGAAGAGGAAGTGATTGGCTTCTGACCGGCGCGTCCGACGCTCGGTAAAGTTGATACAGGTTCAGCGTATTGTTACCCCTTGCGCTTAGCGCACTTGGGCAATGGACAGGACGCGCCGCTTTCTCGACGCTTTCCAACAATGACCCTGAGTTGGAAAGCGCGTGGATTTGGCGTACCATCCCCGCAGCCAGAGAGTTTTGCACGGGGAGGCGCAATATGAAATATGACGTTATCGTTCTTGGGGCGGGTTCAGGCGGGGGCGTAGTGGCCACGCGACTATCGGAAGACGCTGGACGCTCTGTCCTGCTGCTGGAGGCGGGGCCGGACTATCCTGATTTCGACAGGCTTCCGGACGAATTGAAGTATGGGTACGCCACCGCGACGGACGTGACGGTGAGCGACGAACATAATTGGCAGTTTACAGGCAAGGCGAACGACGCTTCCGGGCCGATGCTGGTAGCGAGGGGGAAAGTAACGGGCGGAACGAGCGCAATCAACGGACAGGTATTCATGCGCGCTCTGCCTGAGGATTTTGAGAGATGGGCGTCCTGGGGGAACGACGAGTGGACATTTGAGAAGACGCTGCCGTTCTACCGGGCTATCGAAACAGACACGGACGTCCATGACGACTTTCACGGGACGGACGGGCCGATAGTCGTGCACAGGTTCAAGCAGGAAGAGTGGCTGCCTCCGCAGACAGCGTTCCACAACGCCTGCCTGGCGACGGGAATTACGAGCGCATACGACATCAACAATCCGGACGCTTCGGGCGTGGTTCCTATGGCGTTCAACAATCCGAACGGGATACGAATAAGCACGGCTCTGGGGTATCTGCGGACCGCGAGGCACAGACTGAATCTGACTATCAGGCCGAACTGCCATATTCTGAGGATACTATTCGAGGGAAAGCGGGCAACGGGCGTGGAGGTGGAAAGCGGCGGAGAGAGGTTTGTGGCGGAGGCAAACGAGATAGTGTTGAGTTGCGGGACGGTGGCGAATCCGCAGATTTTGATGCTTTCGGGGGTGGGACCAGCGGAGCAACTTGCTGAACATGGGATTCCGGTGGTACATGACCTTCCGGGTGTGGGCAAGAATTTGAGCGACCATCCGCTGATATTCATAACGTTCAGGACGAAAGAGGGGTTTCCGCTGGACGGGCTGGCGCCGAGGCTGCAGATAGGGTTGAGATATACGTCGGCGGGTTCTGACCTGCGAGACGATATGCTGCTGTGGCCGATGAATTTCGCCAGCGCGAGAGTGGATAGAGGCGGAGAGAGGATGGATGCGATAGGGATTAGATTTGTGGCGGCTATCTACCTGGCAATGAGCAAGGGCGAGATAAAGCTAAGGTCATCCAATCCGCACGACGAGCCGGACATCAATGTGGGTCTACTGGAAGATTCGTTTGATTTGGAGCGAGCGAGAGAAGCGGTGCATAAAGCGATTGAGCTTTCCAAGCACGCTGATTTCGATGAGATAATCGAAGAGTTATCGGAGCCTCCGCGGGCGGCGCTCGAGTCGGATGACGCGCTGGACGAGTGGCTAAGGCACGAGGTTGTGACGGGAAATCATCTGACCAGCACTTGCAGGATGGGACCTGTATCGGATCCGGCGAGCGTGGTTGACCAGTATGGGAGGGTTCATGGAGTCGAAGGTCTGAGAGTGGCGGACGCTTCGATAATGCCGGACTGCGTTCGGGCAAACACAAATGTTACGACGATGATGATAGGAGAGCGCATCGCGGATTTCATACGCAGCGGAGGATGATCGGGACTTTTCGAGGCGCGCATATTGGGAAGTGACCCGCCTCGGACTCGAACCGAGAACCTACTGATTAAGAGTCAGTTGCTCTGCCAAATTGAGCTAGCGGGCCTTATTGAGGACTGGGTAATTTTAGTTGCGCGGCGGAGTCGGCGTCAAGCGTAACGCGCGCGTCCGGTCCGTTGAATGGTGAATTTGGAATTATCTGACGACTGATTGGGTTCGAGCCTTCCTCGTCGAGGGCTGAGAGGGGTAGGCGCGTAGCAGGTCGGCGCGCCCTTCGACAAGCTCAGGACGAACGGATTTTTGATTTACCTACCCTTGTGAGCCCATCGAGGGGGAAGGGATTTTTTCGGTCCGCTAGAGCGTTTGCCTACCCCTGAGAGAGAGTTTTATACATCGCAAGACGTTAATCTGGAGATTGCTCTTGACAGGCGTACAAAAGTTCGTAATTATATAGGGCATAGGTTGTTGGCTGATGTGAAACCGAGCGGAGACGCGAGAAGCGCGACAATCTAATAGAGACGGAGAACCGTCCCCCATAGGTCTGCAAACGGCCCTCTTTGGCGAGCGCATCGCCTTGGAGGGTCGTTTTGCGTCTGAGTGGATTGGCGCCGCCGATTCCCTGGGGAGGTTCCGGCTTTGGGGTCAACGAAAAGGGAAAGGTGCAGGACAGGGACTTTTGGTCATTTTACGAGACGAGCGCGAACTGACTGGCATTGCCCCTCGACAAGCTCAGGGCGAACGGGTTCCGGGATAATCGGATGTCCCATGGAGGACAGGATGGTGGATATGCATTGGGGAAAAGGAGGATTTATGAGGAGTGGCGTGATGGACGAGAGGGTGTCTGCGACGTTGGCGAGCGACGACAGGAGTGGCGGCGCGGCGCTCAGGTCGGCGGCTGCTATCGGGGACAGGAGGTCTGTTGGCGAGGATGCGCACTCGGTGACGATCTTCGCCAACGAACTATCGAGGGACGGTATGAGCGTTGACCTGGATGGGATGGACTTTTCGAACTATGAGAAGAATCCTGTGGTTCTGTACGCGCATGATCACCTGGGTAGAACGGAATCGGGAGGTCTGCCGATAGGCAGGACGGTGAGGCTGGCGCGGACAAGCGACGGACATATCAGGGCGGATTTTGAGTTTTTGGAGGGGGACGCTTTTGCGGAGCGGGTGCGCAACGCATGGGAACAGGGATTTTTGCGAGGCGCTTCGATTGGCTGGCGTCCGCTGGAGACTTTGCCTTCCGGTCGCGGAGCGCGGGCGGTGAAATCGGAGTTGCTGGAGTGGTCAATCGTGGCGGTTCCGGCGGATCCGGACGCGCTGCGGGACGTGTATCTGCGAGTGGTGAGGGCAATGCTGAGGCCGCCGCCGGACGGGTCGGAGCGGGTGATATTCGATCATCGGACTGGGGACATCCCACCCGTTCCTTCATTTGCGGATACAGATAAAAAGGGAATGGGCGAGTTGGAACTGGACTTTGGAGAGACGAGGAGGCTGCTGGCGGATTTCAGGGAACGCATGACGGCTTAGCATATAAAAAAGAAGAAAGGGAGAAGAAATTTGACGAACGCGATAGAGGAGATGAGGGCTATAAACAGGAGCGTGGGGGAGATAGGAAGCTTTGTGAAGGAGCGAACCGACGAGTTGGGCGGCGACGTGAGTCTGCTAAAGGAGGAGAACGAGCGTCTGAGGCTGGACGTGGCCAAGTTGCAGGAGCGGATGCGCGAGCGGCGGCGGACGGAAGTGGCGCGAGTGGAAGGAATGGAGCGCGGGATAAGAGTGAGAGAGGGGAGGTTTGCGGGGTATAGTCCGCTGGACGTGGGGATCATGCGAGTGGTGGCGCAGAATCACCGCGACGATCCGGACGCGCCATACGCGCGGGTGTGGACTGAGCAGTTGAGAGAGGCGACACGCTCGCTGAGAAGCGGTCTGGGAGCGGACGACGTTGACCGGCACTTTCAGAGCATGGAGCGGCGTATGCGGAAGGCGTATGTGCGGGAGTCTCTGCCTGGGACGCTGGCGCGGGACCCGGAACTGCAGTACAGACAGGCCGTTCAGCCAATGCTGACGCACTTGCGCGACATGGCTATGCGGGCGGCTCTGGATTCGACGACGGCGGGATCGGGGGACGAACTCGTGCCGACGCTGGAGCGGGCGGAGTTGTGGATGGACGTGAACTTGCAGACGCTGGTGGGCGGACTAATACCGGTGTTTCCGATGCCGAGCCAGCCGTTCGACATACCGACTCAGCTTGGGGACGTGAACTTCTTTCCGGGAGCGGAGAACGCATCGGTCGCGTCGTCCGCTCCGGCTACGGGAAAGGTGACGCTGACGGCGCACGAACTGGTGGCGCAAGTGCCATTCAGTTTCTCGCTGGAAGAGGACAACGTACTGCCGTCGCTGCTGGGCGAGATCAGGACGAGCCTGGTGCGGAACACGGCGGAGGCGCTGGACGACATCATATTGAACGCGGACACGACCCAGACGAACAGTATCAACGCGGACGGAGCGAGCATTCGCAGGGATACCGCAGGGAAGGCGCACTGGCTGGTGGGCTACAACGGGCTGATACATCTGCCGCTGATGGAGAACGCGGCGATGGCGAACAATCATAACGCGCAGGTGTCGGCGGATATGTTCAACAAGTTGCGGGGGAAGACGGGTCGGTACGGTGTACGTCCCTCTGAGCTTATGTGGGTGATGGACGTGAATACGTTCATTAGAGCGCAGTCGGTGGAAGAGTTCAGAACGATGGACAAGCTGGGGCCGAACGCGACGCTGTTGAGCGGAATGCTGGGCGCGGTGGAAGGAATCCCGGTGATCGTGTCTGAGCACATGCGGCTGGCGGACGCGGACGGCAAGGTGACGGACGCTGGCAATAGAGCGGACACGGGTCGCCTGCTGCTGGTGAATCGGACGCAATGGGCGCAGGGATTCAGGAGAAACCTGCGCGTGGACGTGGACCGCGACACTCAGAAGCGTCAGACGGTTGTTACGGTGAGTTTCAGGCACGCGCTGACTGAGCGGAGCGGCAATCGCTCGAAGGCGACCCACACGGCGCTTCAGTACAACATCAAGGGGGTGGTGTAGGCATTCGTTAGAGGTTAGCGATTAGTCGTTAGTTGCAGAGGGGCAGGACTTATTCCTGCCCCTAATCATTTGAGAGGGAGAGAGGCATGAACGCTTATACGACACTGGATATTCTGAAGAGCGCGTCGGCGCTGGACATTGCGGGCGCTGAGGACGACGAACGGCTGCTGACGCTGCTGGAGAGCGTGTCGCGGCAAGTGGACGCCTATTGCAACAGGCATTTTTTCGAGATTCGCGCCGCGTTGACGTTCGATGGAGACGGCTCAACCGCGCTGCGGATACCGGACCTGGTTTCGGTGGACGAGGGAGGCGTGGCTACGGACGAGGACGGAGACAGGAAATTCGAGAGCGTGTGGGAAGAGCGGGACTATATGCTGCGTCCGGCGAACGCGGATCCGACCGGAGGGCATGATCTGTCGTCGCCGTACACAGAGATCGTGGTAGATGACGAGTCGGGGTCCAAGAGCGCGTTCACGGCGGGTATGCGGCGCGCGCGTATATCGGGCGAGTGGGGATACTGGCGTCGGCTGAGACGGGCGTCCGAGAAGATAGCGGCAGTGGTGAATAGGGACGCGAGCGAGATGGAGGTGAGCGACGACGATGATATAGGCGTGGGACATACGCTTCTGATGGGGGATGAACAGGCGTATGTACGCGGTCGGAATGGAAACAGACTGAGAGTAATGCGCGGCGTGAATGGAACTGAGGCGCAGCCGCAGAGAGCGGGCGCTGAAATCGGCATATACCAGTATCCGGCTCCGGTGAGCGAAGCGGTCATTATACAGGCGTCGAGGCTGTGGAAACGCAGGGATTCGGCGGCGGTGGAAGCGCGGGGTTTCGCGGGCGGCTTCGACCCGGACGCGGCGGAGTTGCTGACGCCATATCGAAGGATTGTGGCTATTTAGGCGCTGAGAGGGGTAGGTATTGAGGTTAATCACCCCCATCCTAGCCTTCCCCCATCGAGGAGGAAGGGATTTTTCGGTCGGTTAGAGCGTTTGCCTACCCCTGTGAAATCTTTAGGCGGGAACGGGAAGAATATGAGGATAAGAAGATATGACAAACGAGATGTATCGAATAAAGAGGGGTATCAAAGCGAGGCTGGAGACTATACCGGGTCTGCGCGCAATCACATTTGAGCCGGAGGAGTGGAGCGACTTTCCGCTTGCCGTCATAAAGACAGGCCGCAGGAGCGCGCCGCGAGTGGGCGTGAACGGGTCGCGCGTGGTGACGGACTTGGTGGCGACTGTCGTGGCGGGCGGGTCGAAGAGTCGAGACGCTTATGACGCGCTCGATTCGTATATTGCGCCGAGCGGCAAGATGAGCGTGGAGGCGGCTATTGCTGGCGACCGAACGCTTGGCGGGTACGTGGAGCGAGCGCGTCTGATTGGAGTGGAGAACGTTCGGATAGTGAGGATGGGGCGCGGGAGATACGTGGGGGCGGACTTTAGAATAAGGGTGGAGAAGCGGATAGGCCGAGCGGCTGTTCTGGAGTTGCGCGACGGGTTGGAAATCGTCGAACTGCTGAAAGCTCCGTACTTTGCAGACGCGGACGCGCGGCTTTCGCCGGTCGAGCGCGACGCGAGTGGGCGGTTCGCGCCGCGCCGGGTGGAGATAGCGTTGTGGATGGAAGATTCGGGCGGCAGCCGAATTTGGGATGGACTTGGGGCTCTGGATTCGATATGCGCGCGCGCCGAATCGTCTCGGGGTTCGCAGGTGAGGCTGAGGCGCGGATACGGAGACTCCTTCGTCGAGTACAGGGTATTGCGGGGCGGCGTAGAAGCGCTTCCGGAGTCGAAGGCCGACGGTCAAGGTCTTAGCGTAAAGCTGTCGCTGAGCGTAGATGCGCTCGGCAGGCTGCCATCGGTAGAGATGTCGGACACGCTATACAACGAGCGGCATGGCGGCAGAAGCAACTATGCGGAACTGACCAGCATCCCGGGATCTTACGGCGCGCCCGCTCAGATACGGATACACGATCCGTCGGGAACGTGGTCGGGAGCGCGGAGGATGTGGATAGGAAAGAGGTCGGGGGCGAGACGCCTGGACAACCTGTTCTTTCAAGGGGAAGACGGCGAGACAGCGCGAGGCAGTGGGATATTCGACAACTCGCCCGGCATCTGGTCGGGAGGGGAGTTGGCGCTGTCCGAAGCGAGTGGTGGGAAATGCGCCCAGATGGAATGGAGCAGGGCCGGTCGGTACACGACCACTTCGGCTTTCACGCTGTGCGGTCACGTCGGTATCTCTATAGCCGCGCGGGATATTCCACGCGGACGGTTCAGAGCGCTCGCCAGGGTTCGCACAGAGACGAAAAATCCTGATCTGCGAACCGGGCACATGGGATTCGCGCTGGGGTGGTCGTTCGGAACAGAGTTCAGGATTCCCGCCGAAAGCGATGTCGTATTTCCGCCAGCGGCGTCTGAGTTCAGAACGCTCGACCTGGGCGAACTGACGCTGCTCCCGACTCCAGTTCCGGATGACTTCCCTGTCCCGGAATTCAAGCTGAATGTCTATGGGGCGTTCAGGGGCGGAGGAGCAGGGAGCAATCGAGGGCTTCACCGATTCAGGTGGCTGGTTGACTGTGTGAGCTTGTTGCCGATTGACGAGGGAGAGGTGACGGTGAATGGAGTAGGGCCGTCGGAGCGGATATTGCTGGACACATCCAGCGAGTTGGGGGGCGGCGTGTATGTGATGGATGAAACGGACACATTGCTCGGAGTTGGCGATGCGGAAGGAGTTCCGTTCACGGTGGGACCGGAGAATGTTGGCATATACATCGCGCGGGACGATGATTCGGATCCGTCCGGGGTGAAATTTGGAGTCAGGACAGTGATGACGCCGCTTGTGGCTGGCGTATGAGGCGGGTGATAGAGAGAGGAGGAGGGGTATGAGACAGCTACCCAGCAGGTTTGAACAGAGGAGGCATATAGAGATGGAAAACCGAGAGGCGATGCTGGAGAACGATACGGATATTTTGGAGGACAAGCTGGATCGGATAATCAGGATATTGCAGGGCATTCTGCTGACGGGGATAGGCGCGGCGCTCACGACTATGGTGGGCGTTCTGGTTCAGGTGATCATCCGAGGGGCGTGAGCGATGAGACGGGTAGAGAATGGGATTCCCCCGTCCATTCTCTATTCCGCGCCTATTGGCGCTAATATGTTAATGAACATCGACAGAAAAGGCGGTATTATGTAAACCATACTACAAAAAAGGATGGGGGTAATAATGCCGCAGCCCGAAACCGATAGCGCCCGCAAGCTGGAGATCGGACTCAGGGTAAAAGAGGCGAGGGAGGCCATATCCATGAGTATGGAAGATTTCTCCAAACTCATGGGGAAGTCGGGGCGGCATTGGGCATGGAAGGTGGAGGCGGGCCAGATCGGCCTATCGGCGGAGCAGGTCCCAAACGCGGCCGAGATACTGGGGCGGTCCACGCAATGGCTCATCGAGGGGCGCGAAGAGATGTTTGAAGTAGAAGATCCTGAGTTGCGCCTATTCTTTCGGGAGCGCGAATGGAGAGACTTCAGCGACGAAGAGAAGGAGGTGGTGCGCCAGGGCGTCAAGATGGCGCGGGCGTACAGGGCGGCGCGCAAGCGAGCGGAGAGGCGTGTAGAATCCCCTACCCTCGAATTCTGCGCGGAATGAGTCGGCTCCACATCTTCACGACCCTTTGCGAGAAGTACTCTCGCTTGCCGAAGACAGTTCCGACCAGCACCAGCATGGCGGAGTAAAAGGGAGGGATTACGGCTAGATACATGATTCGGTATGACCAGGGGCCTGACCAGATACTTCCGTCCATGCCCAGTATCACGTTAAACAGCGTTCTGCTGAAGACAAGCGCGCTGAATCCTGTAATGCCGAATACGACCATGACGATGAGCCAGTGTCGCAGGTCGCGGTTTTCGCCGGAGCGTTCAGGCGCCGCGCCTGGCTTCTCGGCTTGGTCTTTTCCGTTCGTATTAGTCGAATGTCTCACGGCGGTATATCCTGTCGCCAGCGCGCGGCGCCGATAACCTTAATTGACACGCAGTTCGGCCTGCGTTCGCATAGCATGGACTATATCAGGATGGGCATGACCGAGTATAAGACGCGCCCGGGTCGATGTATAGGGATTCCCACAGGCAATCACGATTCTAGCGCCCGCATCCTTGCGATGGAAGTTGGACTGTCCCGGAGGCCGATGGCGCAAGTTTGGGGGATGGGACGGCAGCGGGATGTTGCGCTAGTGGGGGTCCGAGGTGGTCGGAAGGTGTTCTCCGACATAGCCTATGAGCCATTGACTGTCTTGTTCGTCCCAAGTCACGTATATTCGCAGCTCGAATCTACCTCCGCTATCATCTCTCAACTTAAAGTGTTCTTGCATGAATATGCCCCCCACTGTTCGCTCTTCAGCGAACTGCTCGTTTGTCGTTTCGCTTTCTCTTCGAGCGTATGTAACTCCTCTATCCCTGAACCATTTCGTCAAAGGCCCCGTAGAGCCGCGCTGACGCTCCAGCGCGCACTCGCTCATAACCTCGAACACATGGCGGAGTTCTTCAGTTCTCTTGAACTGCCCCGACTTAGCGACAGGCTCTACGCTATCGAACGCGTCTTTCAGGAAGCGCAGTCCGTCTAATTCACAACTGGCCCACTGAACCACTTCCAGAATATCGGCGAATTCGGGTTTCGTTTCATCCGGGTCAACTTCGGATATTTGAATGTCTGGGGTATCGGAAGTTGAAGAACTGCCAGAAGAACTGCTATCAGAAGACTGAGCGCTGTCTTTAAGTATCTTGATTTCGGATTCGAGCATATCGCACTTATTCTTGAGAGCTTTAGCCTGCTTCATCAAGACGTTGAATCTGGACAGCGGCACACTGTCTATATCGTCGTCTTCGGTCATTTCCAAGAGCGACAGAAGCGTCTCATCGTCCATGGCCTGCTGTTCAAGCTTAGTCTCCAATTCCTGCGTTTCTCTTCTGCGTATAGCGTCCCGGACTCTGGCGAACAGACGACGCCTTCCATGACGGGGCAGACGATTTACGCATTCGTCTCGCAGTATAAGACAAATCCTTTCAGGGCCTAGCTGTATCAAGTCGGAAGGCATCCAATATGGGTGCTGCTGAGAAACGTCACTTTCCAAGCAATTGGGGGAATACAAACGTATCGCGCCGTCGTAGCATCTGATCGGGCGCGGCAGGTTCTTTGAGATTTCCCAAGCTGTGTCGCGGTCGTATGAAATCACAGTAACGACTCCAAGCAGTTGACGCTGCAGGTAATCGGGGTCCATCGCATCCTCGGAAACCACGAGCAGAGGCACGCTTCGAGAAGGGTTGAGCAGTTCGCTCCGGAAGGAAGATACTTGCTCCATCCCGATTCTTCTAGCAGTGGCGGAAAGCCGCTTGCCATCGAGAACGCAGCAGAAGTTGGTGAAGAGTATGGAGATGATGTCCGGCGGCTTGGCGCGCAGTTCATCAGAGTCAGTTTCCAGCCCCCGAACTTCAATATCAGCCTCCACATCATCGCCTTCGGTGGCAAGCCGTATGCCGAGTCGCCACTGAAGTTCTGAGTCTTGCGGATTGGGACGTTCCCACACCAAACGAAATATACTCGATTCGTATGGGGGAGGAACGCCGAATCTCAATCTCCCATTGGGACCCTCCAAATCGCCTCTTTCTCCGTCCAGAGATTTGCCAAATTCATATCTAGCCCATTTACGAACTTCTGATATGACCTTCTCCAGAAGCGTAAGACCCAAGACATTCTCGTCCGTGATGGTGAATATCGCACGGTAATACTCAGCCATGATTGCCACCTCGCAAGTATTAAGTCTCACTTTACCAATTACAACACTTATGTCAATTGTCAAAATAGATCGCGAGCCTGTATCAGTTTGGTTGGAAGATTGGATCACCCCCATCCTAGCCTTCCCCATCAAGGTGGAAGGGAATTTTGCGCGAGATGGAGCGCCGACTAAATCGTTACAGGTTCATGGATCGCGGCCACTTTGAATTGGGGATATACTTGGAGAGACGGGTTAGATTTTGAGGGAGACGCAAGGCTATGACGGAAAACAGGCCGGACGAACTGCGGCGACTTATGGGGGAGGATGGCTCGATACCGGTGGCGGGAGTGTTCAATCCGATGTCCGCGCTGATAGCCGAGCGGGTTGGGTTCAGGGCGATTTACTTCTCGGGGGCGGCTTTCTCGGCGAGTTTGGGCATACCGGATATAGGGCTATTCACGCTGGACGAACTGACTACCGCCGTTCGGTGGGTGACGCGGACGACGAATTTGCCGTTGATAGTGGACGCGGATACGGGATTCGGCGAGGCTCTCAACGTTCACAGGGCTGTGGCGGATCTGGAGGCGGCGGGAGCGGCGGCGATTCAGATAGAGGATCAGGTGATGCCGAAGCGGTGCGGCCATTTGGAGGGCAAGCAGGTGGTTTCGGCGGGGGAGTTTGTGGCTAAGGTGAGGGCGGCGGCGGATGCGCGAAATTCGGCTTTGATAGTGGCGCGGACGGACTCGAAAGCGATTTGCGGCATGGAGGAGGCGGTACGGCGAGGGCGTCTGTATGTGGAGGCGGGCGCGGACGTCGTATTTCCGGAGGCGTTGGAAACGGAGGACGAGTTTGGGGAGTACGCGCGCCTGGTTGACGCTCCCCTGCTGGCGAATATGACTGAGTTTGGGAAGACGCCGTACCTGACGGTGGAGAGATTTGGGGAGCTGGGCTATAAGCTGGTCATATTCCCGGCGACCGCGCTGCGAGTGGCGGAGAAGGCGATGGAGCGCGCTCTGGCGGAGACTCTTTCGAGCGGGACGCAGCGCGGGCTTCTGGGGGAGATGCAGACGCGGGCGGAGTTGTATGAACTCATCCGCTATTCCGAGTATGAGCGGCTGGACGAGAGTTTTAGAGGTCCTATCCCCTAGCCTATCGCGTATTTTGCGAGTTTTTCCTCGTCGAATTCCACGCCGAGCCCGGGCGACTGCGGCAGGACTATCATGCCGTCCCGCACTACAGGCTCCGCGGTGAAGAGATCGAACGTCCAGGGCATGTGCTCAACGTAGATGCCGTTTGGAGCGGCGGCGATGGCGTGGGCGAGGACTTCGGTGGCGAGGTGGCTCACCACGGGCAGGTTGTATATCTCAGCCATGTGGGCGACTTTCATGAACCCGGTGAGTCCGCCGACTCTCAGCAGGTCGACCATTACGATGTCCAGAGAGCGATTTTCCATCATGTGCCTGAACGGGACAGCGCCGTAGTGATACTCGCCAGTGGATATGGGCGTGTCGAGGGCATCCGCGATTCGCGCGTATCCGGCGTAGTCCTGGTAGTGTATCGGGTCTTCCAGCCAGTATAGATTGTAGTCAGCCATCAGCCGTCCGATTCTGATGGCTGTGTTGATGTCCCAGCCCTGGTTGATGTCCACCATGAGATCTATATCGTTGCCGATGGACTCGCGCATGACGCGCATACGCTCGATTTCCTTGGCGTCGCTGTCCTCTCCGCCCATTCTGAACTTCATCGCCTTGAATCCGCTTTCGACTATTCTGGGGCCGGTTTCGGCGAGCATATTCAGGTCGTAGGTGCGCCAGAGGTGTCCACTGGCGTAGGTCGGAACGCTGTCGGCGAATCCGCCAAGAAGCCTGTAAACGGGCTGGCTGAGAGCCTTGCCGCGAATATCCCAGAGCGCGACATCTATGGCGGACACGGCCCTGGTCACGAGGCCGGCGGGCGAGCCGCCGCCGCCCAGAGCGAGCAGCCGGGCGCCTATGGACTCGATCATCATTGGGTTGGCGCCGATGATCTGACCGGCCAGAGCGTCCAGGGTTTCTTTGAGGGCTTTCATCATGAGAGCGGAGGTGAAGCCGGCGTATCCAATACCCTCAATGCCGTCGGCGGCGCGCAGTTTCAGGGTAACGAACAGGGCGGACGCTCCAAGCGGCCCTGATTCTCTGGGCAGTTCTACGATTCTCGTTTCGAATCCGGCTATCTTCATGCTTGGCTCCCTTGTATCTGGAAAGTGAATTCGGCAACCGCGCCCGCCGACACGCATCATGGCAGAGCCGGGAGTCCGGCGACTTATATGAGGGGCGCGCGTAAATGACTTGGGCACAACCGGCCAGGGATGGTTCTTCTCTTAAAACAACACTCAGAGGAGGACCACAATGGCGTATCCGCCCGCTCTATCCGATTATGTCGGGTTTCATTATCAACCTGTTCGCTCTGATAAGCAAGGCTGTGGGACCCGACGCCTATCGCAAGTGGCTGGCTGTTGCGGTCTCCAGCGCTCATAAGCGCGACTATAAATTTGTATATAGAAGACATTTCGGTTCGCGCCGTTCGGCCTCATCCAAGAAGAATCATTTACGCCAAGCGTCTGAGACAGTACCAGGGTTACGAACTGACTGACAGTGCCCTTCAACAGACATCCTTCGACAAGCTCAGGACGAACGGATCTCAGATAATCGAAAGGCGCTGGAGTCAGTACAGACCGAGATAGCGACAAACGACAATCTGAACTATAATGACGTTAGCCCAAATCCCCGGAGGTCACGCCATGACCACAAACGGAGCCAACTCCAACCATCATCCGCCCGGCCCTCTCACAGGCGTCCGCGTCATTGACTGGACGATGTGGCAGTTCGGGCCAGTTTCCACCATGATGCTCGCCGACCTCGGCGCCGAGGTCATCAAGGTCGAGTCGCTAGACGGCGACCATGGCCGACAGTTCGGGCGCGTCGGCGGCGTGCTGTCCGACCTGCCCGAAGGCGTCAACGCCTACTTCGAGGGCATGAACCGCAACAAACGCGGCATCGCGCTCGACCTCAAAAACCCGAAAGGCCGCGAGGTCATGCGCAAACTCGCCGCCAAGTCCGACGTGTTCGTCGAAAACTTCCGTAAAGGGGTCGCCGAACGGCTCGGGCTCGGCTACGAAGACCTCACGGAAGTCAACCCGACCATTATCTACGGCTCCGCGTCCGGCTACGGACCCGAAGGCCCTGACTCCGGCAAGCCCGCGTTCGCGCTCACAGGCGAGGCGCGCTCCGGCGCGATGTGGTGGTCAGGCCCGGACAACAACACCCCATACGCCGTAGGCATCGCCGACCAGGCCGCCGGCATAATGCTCAGCTATGGCATACTCGGCGCGATTGTCGCGCGCGAACGCTACGGACACGGCCAGCGAGTAGATGTGTCCCATCTGGGCAGCATGATATGGACGCGCGGGATGCAGAACGGCATATCCCTCATCCAGGGCCAGGAGTTCCAGCGCCAGGACTGGCGCGGCGCGGGAAACGTCCTCTGGAACTACTACGAGTGCGCCGACGGCGAGTGGATAGCCTTCTCGATGAGCCAGGGCGACCGCTACTGGCCCGCCATGTGCCGCGCCATGGACAAGCTCGAATGGATGGAGGACGAACGCTTCAACTCGCTCGAAGCCCGGTACGAAAACCGAGATCTGGTCATCGAGGAGATGGCCGCGGTCTTCAAGACTCGCGCCCGCTCCGAGTGGGAAGACCGGCTGGCGAACGCGGGCGACCTCATCTACGAGAAGGTCCAGCGCACGCTCGAACTCAGGGACGACCCGCAGGTCAAGCGCAACGGCTACATGATAGAGTTCGACCATCCCGCGCTGGGCAAGACCGAGTGGCTCCAGACGCCGGTCTCCTACTCCGAGAACCCCGTCTCCACCCGCAAGATGGCGCCCGCGCACGGCGAGGACACCGAAACGATACTGATTGATATGCTCGGCTACGACTGGGAAGACATAGCCGAACTACAGGAAGAACGAGTAATTCTGTAAAGGCGGCAGACCGCAAAGGAGAAGACAATGGCCTACGTATCCAACGACCCGGAAGAGGCGCGAATCGGCAAGGACCTCGGCAGCAGGGACTTCGTAGCCGACGAGGGCCTTCTGCATGACTATTTCGAGGGGCTGGAGATAGACGCCGACTGGTACTCCGGCAACCCCTACCAGGCGACGGTGGCTCCCTCCATGACCGTGACAGCCGTGGATGGCGGGTTCGCGGGCGGCGGGTTCAAGAACAGCTTCGGCAACCTGTGGATGCGCCAGGAGTGGGAACTCAACGCGCCCATCATCCCAGGCCAGCAGTACACCGCGAGCTCCAGGGTGGTTGACATCTACGACCACCGCAACCGCACGCTCGTCAACTCCGAGGTGGTCCTGTGGTCGCCGGAGGGCGAGAAGATGGCGGTCGGCCACCACCACCAGAGCTACCTGCTCAGCCAGTCCTCCGGCAAGGTCGCGCTGCGCGACCCCAAGGCGAAGGGCGGCGCGAGAAGGTTCGCCGTCCCGGCGGGCGACTTGATAGAGGGCGACCCGCACCCCATCTCGCTTGAGATGTGTGGCACCTTCTTCCACGGCAACGCCAACTACCACACTGACAAGCGCGCCGCCGAAGAGCTCGGCTTCGAGGAAGTCGTCGTAGGCGGGCGCATGACCATGTCCTACGTCGGCGACCTGATGGACAAGCACTTCGGCAAGAGCTGGTTCGAGGGCGGCAAGATGGACATCAAGTTCACCAACATCGTGTGGCCCGAGGACGTGGTAACCGCGAAGGCCGTCATAACCGACGAGACCGACGGACGCGCCAACGCCGCCGTCTGGATGGAAAAAGAAGACGGCACCGTCGTCATAGTCGGAACCGCCAGCGCGAAGGTCTAAACAAGGCCGCGTCTTCCAACTGAACGGAATCCGAATCGGGGCCGCGCTGGATCAAGGCGTAGGCCCCGATTCTAGCATGGCAATAGGAGCGAGCGATGAGTATCCGACTACACCGACGGATAATCGCCGACCCGGAAATACTGGGCGGCAAGCCCGTAGTTGAAAACACTCGCCTAAGTGTCGCTCACATCCTGGGCCTGCTGAGCAACGACATGAGCGTAGATGAGGTGGTAGAGGCTTACCCTATACTCGAGAGAGAAGATGTACTCAACGTCATAGGTTACGCCGCGGTCGCGCTAGAGAACGATATATTCTTGGAAGTAAGGTGACCTCACCTCATCCAGCCTGGCAGCAGACCGCGCGACAAGTGGTTAGGCCGAAGACGCAATGCGTGCCGAAGCAGACTCGACGCGCTTCGTCTTCATCCTCATCATCTTCCTCATCCTCAAGATTCTCTATGCCCTCCTTGATGAACAGGGGAATCAATATCAGCGCAGCCACCGGGTCGGCCCACCACCATGAGAACAAGGCGTTGAGTCCCAGCCCCACCAGTATCGCCAGGTCCTGAAGATCGCAGAAGAGACTCTCTACGGCCTCCGCCCTCAGCGACCAGGACTGCATACGGGTGGCGACGCGCATCTTGAACACGTAGAGGACGCTCATCACGACCGCGCTCGCCGCCGCAATCGCCACGCCTATCAGGCTCGGCTGCGGCTCGGGCAGCCATCCGAGCAGGCTGGCCACCGAATGAAGACAGACGTAGGCCGCCAACAGGAAGAAGGTGAACGCTATCAGCCTCCGCGCCCTTCTCTCAGCGGCCTCTCCCTCCACTCCGGCCCGCTCCCTCTTAAACTGCCACAACAAGACCCCGCCCGCGAAAAGCTCGATGATGCTGTCCAAGCCGAAAGCGATCAGCGCCACGCTCCCGACCGAAGCCCCCGCCCATAGAGCGACCACGGCCTCTACTAAGTTCCACGCCAGGCCGACCGACACCAATACTAAAGCCGTCCGACGCAGGACGTCGGATTGAAGAGTCATGGCTGACTTCTCCTCTTCTACCTCTGCCTACATCTTAACGGAAAAGTCCGCGCCTGGAAACTCTTTGGGACGATTACTTCGAGCGACTATCCCAGTTCGAAAGTCGGAGGTCGCGCGAAATACAGCCCTTCATGTATCATGCCCGAAACCCAATCGGAGAGGACGAGATTTGATTAAGGCCCTGGTGTTCGATTTCGACGGACTCATCATAGATACCGAGACGCCTCTGCATGATTCATGGAGTGAAATGTTCGATTCCTACGGCGTGAAGTTGGACAGGGAGGCGTTCGAAGGTTCGATTGGTGGAGCGGACTTCGATATCTATCAACTCCTGGAAGAATTATCCGGGCAGCGCATCGAGCGTGAGGTGGTCAGACCGCGCACGAGAAGCCGATACATGGAGCGTGTGGAGCGTAATCCCGTCCTGCCCGGCGTCGAGGACTATCTGATTACGGCGAGAGGCATGGGACTCAAACTCGCGGTGGCATCCAGTTCGAGACCCGGCTGGGCCGCAGGTCATCTGGAAAGACGGGGACTGCTGCGCTATTTCGAGTTCGTACTGAGCGAGGGAGACGTATCCAACGTCAAGCCAGACCCTGAGTTGTACGCGACAGCCGCGCGCCGTCTCGGAGTACGTCCGCAGGACGCTCTGGCAATCGAGGATTCGGCCAACGGACTGATAGCGGCCAAGTCCGCCGGTCTCTACTGCGTGGTCGTTCCAAATCCGATGACAGAGGACATGGACTTCGGTTCAGCGGACATTCGGCTGAACTCCCTCACAGATATGCCGCTGGAATGTCTGCTCAAGGAGTTGGGGCACCGTGCTGATAAGCGCGAGCAATCGGCGACAGCAGGCTGACGCTTTCGCAAGAATGTCGGCACAATGACGTGTCTAGTCAGAACTTGTAGTCTTCTGTGTGAAAGAGAGTATAGATAGCATGACATCCGGCCAGAGCCTATCAAGCATAAGAAAGGTACCCTTGCGAATGGTGTGGCCCAACGAAGCCAGTAATTTCACAAAGTGGTTGGCAGATAACATAGCTGAACTTAGCATAACGCTGGGGATGTCGCTAAAGGTGGAAGGCACCGAAGTTCAGGTAGGAACACGTTACATTGACATCCTAGCTACCGACAGGGACAGCGGTCGTCCGGTGGTCATCGAGAATCAGTTGGAGAACAGTGACGGAGACCACCTCAGCAGGATGTTATTTTACGCTGCCAGCAAAGACGCCGACACGATCATCTGGATTGCTAGAGGATTCAGGGAGGAACACTGGCTTACGCTCAAGTGGCTTAATCAGCGAACCGGAAGCCAGACAAGGTTCTTTGGAATCGCCGCGGAAGTCTGGAGTATCGAAAATTCTCCACCTGCCCCGCACTTCCGGGTGGTCGTAGATCCAGATGACTGGCGACAGGGAAGACCTCGCCGTGTGTCGCAGAATGAGTACAGAGAATTTTGGCAGCCTTTGGAACGCAAGTTGAAGCAAGACAACTCGGATATCAAATCGGACGAAGACCCTTTCAATTCGTGGCTTACTGTTGATTACAACGGGGGTGTTCGATATGCGTTTGACCATACTTTTGACATTGAGAACGGATTCTACCTGGCCTTACAGTTGGATACAGAGTTGCCCTCCAAGCCCAGCTTGGAATGGTGTCATGTAGCTTTCGACCATCTGAAAGAGGACAGAGAATGCATCGAAAAAGAACTGGGGCCCTTGGAGTGGGTTCGAGAATGGCAAGGTAAACGGGGAAGCCATATCGTCAGCCACTATCCCTTCAATTTCTACGATCTTCTGGAATCTTCCGATGACCTTCACACCTGGGCGGTTAAGCAATACTCCCTGTTCCGCGAGGTATTTGGCTCAAAGATAGAGGAAC
>CAZXFX010000043.1:0-9191 GCA_964640295.1 uncultured Dehalococcoidia bacterium
CGCCGCCATCGTCTCCTCCGCCGAATTGGGCGCTCCCCGAATGCCAAGCCGGTTGGACACCCACCCCTCGTTCATGTGTCCGCCCCTGAACAAGTCCGGCGTCTCGCAGTGATTGATTATCGGCAACCCAAGTCCGGAAGCGTAGCTCAACGCCTGGCGCATGATATTCGCGTCCGCCACCGGATGGCCGTCGTCGCTGAATCCAATGCAGCCCGCTTCCGCCAACTCCATCATCTCAGCCAACTCCGTTCCCAGCGACCCTTTGGTAACGCATCCTATCGGCAGAACCCGGGCAGTCCCCTCCGCGCGCGCCTTCTCCATCACATATTCCACAGTCGCTCGCGTATGCATCGTCGGCTCGGTATTGGGCATCGCGCATACGGTCGTAAACCCGCCTTTAGCCGCCGCCCTCGTTCCCGTAGCTATCGTTTCCTTATACTCGAACCCAGGGTCTCGCAGGTGGCAATGCAAATCAATGAAGCCCGGCGAAACGACCATGCCGGATGCGTCTATGACGCGCGCTCCGTCCGCCGGGATTTCATTCTCGACAGCCTCGACCCTGCCCCCGCTTATCAGCAAGTCGCCAATCATATCAACCGATTGGGCCGGGTCTATCACCCTTCCACCCTTGATAAGTATGTGTTCCATTTACTTGCTCCCGGAAAACATAGATAGCGTCGGTCTCACATAACCGAAAACAGGCAGGTCAGCGTCCCCGTCCCACCAAGTGAATTCACAGTGTTCGCCCCCCAGAGCGACCTCTCCCCCAGCCTCCACGCTAAACACATAATGAACCTGTCCCCAATACCCAATTTCTCCACCCCAGAAATCACAATAGTCGAAGAGATACTCTATTCTGAAAGCCACAAGTCCAGTCTCTTCACGCAACTCTCGCGCCGCCGCCGACATGGGCGACTCGCCTAGCTCTATTCCTCCGCCCGGCAGATGAAACTCGGCGTCTTGGGGTTCTCTCAGAAGCAAAACTTCTCCGTTTCGCCTAACAATAGAAGTCGCCCTGTAACGAATTCGGCGATTGCGAGAATCAGACATCTAGCGCTCTAACCCTCTCCAGTATGCCCCTGACATGGGGATATACAGGCGTGTCGTCACCCGTATCCCACCAGGCAAAACCATCCACCTCGCCCTGAACCGCGACCTCTCCGTCTGCCTCCACTTCATACAGATAATGGTCGTTGTACTTGCCCTCGAACACGAACAAGAACCTTATCGCCTTCGCTTCCAGGCTCGTCTCCTCATACAGCTCGCGCGCCGCCGCCACTATGGGCAACTCGCCCTTCTCGATTCCGCCCCCGGGCAGCGCGTATGTCTTGCGTCCCCTGTCGCTAACTACGAGTACGCGGTCGTCGCGCCTAACGATGACCGTCGCCCGTCGGCGAGGCAACTTGCCGTCCCAGCCCGGATAGCTGGTAGGTCTTCTGGTTCGAGCTCTGCTGGGTGACTGGTTCATCTATCTCCAAATTCCTATATGTCCGCTAACTTCTATCGGGATGGAATAATCGCTCCCTGATCGGCGTCGCCACCCCGTACAAAAGCGCCATCCGAATCGCCACGCCATTCGAGACCTGTTCCTCAATCGCCGAACGCGCTCCATGGGCCACATCCGGCTCGATCTCCACTCCCTCGTTCATAGGACCCGGGTGCATCACCAGCGCGTCCGGGCTGGCCAGTTTCAAGCGCGTCTCATTTATGCCGTATGTCCTGGAATACTCTCTCAGAGACGGAAGATGTCCAGCGCGCTGCCGCTCCAACTGGAGTCGAAGCGCGTACACCACGTCCGCCCCTTCCAGCGCGCTTTCCACGTCATTCTCTATCTTCACCGACGCGAATGGATGACCGGGCGTGTCCCGAAATCCGCTCAGCATATCCTGCGGCATCAGCGTCGGCGGCGCGCACAGCGTCACCTCCGCCCCCATCTTCGTCAGCCCCCACAGATTGGAACGCGCCACCCGGCTGTACAGAATATCTCCGACTATGACGACCTTGAGTCCCTTCACTCGACCAAAGCGCCCGCGCATCGTGTACATATCCAGCAGCGTCTGCGTGGGGTGAGCGTGAGTTCCGTCGCCCGCGTTTATGACGCAGGCGTCCAGGTTTCGCGCCAGAAAGTGCGGCGCCCCGGAGTGGCTGTGCCGAATCACGATTATATCCGCGTTCATAGCCTGCAGCGTCAGAGCCGTGTTATAGAGCGTCTCACCCTTCTCCACGCTGCTGCCGGAGCCCGAAACGTTTATCACATCCGCGCTCAGTATCTTGCCCGCCTGCTCGAACGAAACGCGCGTCCGCGTGCTCGCCTCCGTAAACAGCGTTATGATCGTCTTGCCGCGCAGAGTCGGAACCTTCTTGATGTCCCGATTCATCACCTCGCGCATCGCGTCCGCGTTCTGAAAGACTTCTTCCATTTCCTCAGTCGTGAAGTCATCCAGATCTAGCACATGCCTCCTGCCGCTCCCATAAGCGGTTCGAGAAGTCGCGCCATTCGCGCGTCTAGCCCGGGTCTGAGCGCTCATTCCTGTAGTCACTCTTCCTCCCCCCTTGCCAGTATCACCTCATCCGCGCCGTCAATTTCGGCCAACTTCACATAGACCTGCTCATCGAGGGATGTCGGCGCGTTCTTCCCAACATAGTCAGCCCTTATCGGCAATTCACGATGTCCCCTGTCAACCAGTATCGCCAACTGTATCTGGCTGGGCCTCCCCAAGTCGGTCAGCGCGTCCATAGCCGCCCTCACCGTGCGCCCCGTAAACAGCACGTCGTCCACCAGTATGACAGCCCTGCCTTGGATGTCGGGTATGGAAGTAGGACGCATCGGCGGCCTCGCGCCCGCCGTCACATCGTCGCGGTACAGGCCAATATCCAGCGTCCCGACCGGAATCTCAACGCCCTCCGACCGCTTTATGAATTCCGCAATTCGCCTGGCGATTGGCGCGCCCCGCGTGTGCATCCCCACCAGGACTACGCCCTCGACTCCGCCATTGCGCTCCATTATCTCATGCGCTATCCGAATCAGAGCGCGCCTTATCTCATCGCCGGTAAGTATCCGACGCCTGAATATCGCTTCATGTTCCGCCAAACAAAAAACCTCTTGCCGGCGCGGCAAGAGGTACGCCAAACGAAGGACAAGCTAACTCTATGCAGGCTGTCCCTATCGCTTCCGTCCCTTGCCGGCCTCACTGGACTGACTTAAAGGGCTACGGGGACGCAATCGCGTCCATTCATCAGGTTGCATATCAATTCTATGCAGTCGCCTATCGCCAGTTCAAGGTGAAAATCTAGCCAGTACCGTCCAATTCCGCAATCCATGCCGAATGCTGTTACAATCTCTTTGCTTAAATCGAATAATGCCAAATATAAGAGGTAACCATAGCCATGCTCGAACGATTCAAAGTACCCGCGGAAGACGAGATTCATGTGCCGCACGACGGATTGCGCGAAACGGTTTCGTCTATTTTCGAGAAGATGGGAGTCACCCCGGAAGACTCCGAACTGGGAGCCGACGTGCTGGTATCCACCGACCTGAGAGGCGTGGAAACGCACGGCGTATCCAACATGCTCAGAGCCTACGTGCAGGGATACACGCAGGGAACGCTGAACCCGAGGCCCGACTGGAAGATAGTCAGGGAATCGGCGGCGACCGCCACTATTGACGCCGACAGAGGCTTGGCCGTGATCCTCGGCCCCAAGGCGATGGAGATAGCTGTCCAGAAGGCGCGCGAAGTGGGCATGGGAGTCGTAACCATGTTCAACGCCGGACACTCCGGCGCCATCGGACACCACGCCATGCTCGCCGCCAAGCAAGACATGGTCGGAATGACCGCCACCGCGGGCGGGCTGCTGGTGCTGCCCACTTTCGGCGCGGAACCCCGTTTCGGCACCAACCCTCTAGCGATTGCCGCTCCCGCCAGGTCAGAACCCTTCCTCCTCTTCGACGCCGCCACCTCCGCCATCGCCGGCAACAAACTCGGTCTGGCAAGCCGGGTCGGCGCCAATCTGCTCGGAGGCTGGATATCAGGAACAGACGGCGACCCCATACTGGACGAGGTCCCCATGCCCGAAAGCGGACAGTATTACCAACTACCGCTGGGAGGCACCCGAGAGCAGGGTTCCCACAAAGGATACGGCTTCAGCCTGATGTCCGAAGTGCTCGCCTCCATGCTGTCCGGCGACAAACCTTCCATGCTGACAGGCGGCGGCGCCAGCCATCACTACTTCGCCGCCTACGACATCGCCTCCTTCTGCGATCTGGATGAGTTCAAGCAAAATATGGACGACATGCTGCGCACCCTGCGCGAAACGCCGCCCGCTCCAGGCCATGAGCGCGTCATCTATCCAGGCCTGTCCGAATATGAAGAGGAACAGGAACGCATGGAGAACGGCATCCCGCTCCACAAAGAGGTCATCGAATGGTTCAACGACATCTGCGCTGAACTTCAACTACCCGCCCTGCAAACGCTCGACTAAGCTCGATGATGAAAGAACGCTCCGCCATCCGCGCTCCAAGCGACGACCTGCTCGCTCGTGTCGAAGCGCGAGCGGTCGAACTGGCTCGCGGCGGCGGAGAACTCCTGTCCGGCTATTTCGGCGGCAACCTCTCGATCCAGTATAAGGACGACAACCAGCGAGACCCGGTAACCGACGCAGACCGAGAAACTCAGGAATTCCTCGCGCGGGGGATAACCCAGAGCTTTCCCGACCACGACATTCTCGGCGAGGAGGACGACGAAGACGCAGACAAAGACGCCGCCGCCAACGACTTCCTCTGGGTACTCGACCCGCTCGACGGCACCAAGAACTTCCTGCACGGACTCCCGATTTATGCCTGCTCGGTAGGCGTCTTGCACAGAGGCGAACCCGTTGTCGGAGCGGTATATACCCCCTGGCCGGACGGAAGCGGCGTAGTGCATCACGCAAGGCGCGGCGGAGGCGCGTTCGCCGACGGCGTCCCCATAGAAGTGGTCGAACTGGACTCGCCCCAGGCCAATCAGTTAATCACCGTACCCGGCATGTTCGACAGGTTGTACAATTTTGACGCCCCGATGCGCGGGCGCGCCGGCGACCCTAGAGTCACCGGCTCCATAGCCTACGAACTCGTCATGGTCGCCAGAGGCATAACCCAGTACATGTACACCTCCAGCCCCCATCTCTGGGACATAGTTGGAGGCGTGGCCGTGGCGATGGAAGCCGGATCCGCCCTCATGGTCGGCCAAAGACGCGCCGGCCCATTCGGTATGTTCCCCACTCTGGAATGGAGCGAATCCAGCGCCCTCGTTCAGGACTGGAAGACCGACGCAATGAAACTGCGCGACTTGAGGCGCTGGTCGCGACCGCTGGTGCTCGGAAGCCCTCCCGTAGCCAGGTTCGTATCTTCCAACCTGGGATGGAAGCGCAACCCCAGACTCTGGCTTAGGATGTGGAAACGCAGAAGACACCGCTAGCCATCCCCGAATAATCGCGCGCCGCAAACACACTTGCCCCAAGAACTCGCCAATAGTTGGAATCCAAGTCCCTGTTCTGCAAGAATTATAAGATGAACGCTGTCAAGAAAGGCTTAGTAATCCTGGGTTCCACCGGCTCGGTCGGAACGCAAACGCTCGATGTGGTCAGGACGTTCCCCGACTCCCTCGACGTCATCGGCTTGGCGTGCAACCGCAATATCGAATTGTTGAGTCGGCAGATTAGCGAGTTCCGCCCTCGCTACGTCTATTGCAACGGCTCAGAAGAGGAAAAGTCTCGCCTCATTCCCAATAATGTCGAGCGACGCGAACTGGTGGATATGGTCAGAGACGACGACGTGGACATCGTTGTCACCGCTACGACCGGAGACGTCGCCATAGCCCCCACCCTCGCCGCCATAGCCGCCCGCAAGCAGATAGCGCTCGCCAACAAGGAAACCATCGTAATGGCCGGCGAAATGGTCACCTCACTCGCATCCGCCGAGGGAATTGACCTCATGCCACTGGACAGCGAACCCAACGCGATCTGGCAATGCACGCGCGGAGAGCGCGCGACGGTATCCAAGCTCATCATAACCGCGTCCGGCGGCGCGTTCAGAAACACCCCGCTGAACGAACTGTCGTCCGTAACCCCTCAGCAGGCGCTCAAACACCCAACCTGGGATATGGGCAGAAAGATTACAGTGGACTCCGCCACCCTGATGAACAAAGCGTTCGAGGTAATCGAAGCCCACTGGCTGTTCGGAATGCCATGGGAAGACATTCAGGTCGTCATCCATCCTCAGAGCGTCGTACACTCGATGGTCGAGTTCGTGGACGGCTCGGTCAAGGCGCAGTTGAGCAACCCCGACATGCGTTTACCCATCCAATACGCCTTGCTCTACCCTCACCGCCTCGAAAACCCAAAGATAGCCCGGTTCGACCCTATCTCTACCTCCTTATTAACCTTTCATGACTGGGAGCGAGAGCGATACCCCTGCTTCGACATGGCGATTGATTTCGCCAAGCGGGGCGGCACGTGGCCCGCCGCGCTCAGCGGCGCGAACGACGCAGCCGTAGAAGCGTTTCTCGACGAAAAGATAGCATTCCTCGAAATCGAGCGGATAATCCGCGCCGCGCTCGACAGCCACCGCAGCGTAGCCAATCCGGAACTCTCCGACATCATCAGCGCCGGCAAATTCGGCTACGACGCCGTAACTGAATTGGCGGGAGGCTAGTATATGTTCGGTCTGCCCGCCTGGCTGCTCATAATTCCCGTCCTCGGCTTCCTCATATTCGTTCACGAACTCGGACACTTCGTCGCCGCCAAACATTTCGGCATCAAGGTGCTCGAGTTCGGTTTCGGCTTCCCTCCCCGCCTGTTCGGAGTTCGGCGCGGCGAAACCATCTACTCCATCAACTGGATACCGCTCGGCGGATTCGTCAGAATGCTCGGCGAGGATAATGCCGCCGGCGTCCCTGACACCGCCGAACAGGCGCGCCTTGAATCAGATGCGAGCGACCCGGACGAAGGACGACGCTTCACCGACAAACCACCCTACCAGCGCGCCATCGTGCTGGTAGCCGGCTCGTTCATGAATCTGATGACCCCGCTTGTCATATTCACCATAATCTTCCTGCTCCCGCGAGACGTTCCTGTCGGAACAGTCTCTATCAGCGGCGTAGCGCCCAGGTCTCCCGCGGCTGAGGCCGGAATCAGGCCAGGCGACCAAATACTCTCCGTCAACGGCGAAAGAGTCAGAAACCACCTGGAACTGATTGACGAGGTATCATCCAATCTCGAAACCGAAATGGAACTCAACATCCGACGCGGCGCCATCGTCTCCGGACTAGGGCAGTCGCCCGAATTCTCCGCGGTCGAAGCGGTCACCGTAGTCCCCAGAGCCAACCCACCAAGATACCGCGTCGTAGAAACGGTCACAAACCCCGAAACCGAGGTCAGCCTGCGCGAAGCGAGGAGATACAACGGCCAGTTGCAGGTCGGCGACACGCTGATGCAGGGCGCTGTCGGCGTCATGATCGGGACTGGCAACGTCCGGTTCGTCAAGGAGCGTCAGCCCGTCATCCAAGCGGTCCCAAGCGCCGTCGAACGAATGTGGGACGTCCTCGTCATCACCAAGAACGGATTCCAGGACTGGGCGGGCGGCGGCCCCAATCCAGGCTTCACTGGCCCCGTGGGCATCGCCCAGGCAACCGGCGAAATAGCCGAAATCGGAATATCCCCGCTTTTCGAGTGGATCGCGCTCATCAGCATCAGCCTCGCCATCATAAACATCCTGCCCATACCTGCCCTCGACGGCGGAAAGCTCGTCTTCGTAATGATAGAATGGATACGCGGAGGCAAGCGCGTCTCTCCCCGAAAAGAGGGCTTGGTGCACGTCGTCGGTTTCGCAGTCCTAATTGGCCTGATACTCGTGGTCAGTTTCTTCGACATAACCCGAATCTTGTCCGGCGAAAGACTAATACCTTAAGCTCATAGGGCAGTCTGACCGGCCCGAATGCCATCCTTATCGCGCAGAGGAGATTTCCGAGTATGATAAAACGAAGGGTCACCAAGGCGCTCTACGTTGGCGACGTGAAAATCGGCGGCGACGCGCCCATCTCCGTCCAGTCCATGACCAAGACCGACACCCGCGACGTCTCCGCCACTGTCCGCCAGATCCATGAACTCGAGGACGCCGGCTGCGAGATAATCCGCTCCGCCGTCCCCGATATGCACGCCGCCGAAGCGCTCGCCGACATCAAGCGCCAGATAAGCATTCCGCTCGTCGCCGACATCCACTTCCACTACCAACTCGCCCTCAAGGCTCTCGAAAGCGGCGTGGACTGCCTCCGTCTCAACCCCGGCAACATACGCGACCGCGAGAAGGTCGAACTGGTCGTCAGAGAGGCGAAGGCGCGGGAGGTCCCAATCCGCATCGGCGTCAACTTCGGCAGCCTGCCGCCCGTCGGCGGCATCGGCAAGACGCGCGGATTGTCCCGACACAAAGACGGCGTCAACACGCTCGCCAAAGGAGCGGGCGCTGACGATGAATACTCCGCCGTGGACCACATGGTCGCCACAGGTCTCTGGGAAATCGGCGTACTCGAAGACCTCGACTTCGATCTCATCAAGATCTCGCTCAAAGCGTTCGACATAGACACCACAGTCGAATCCTATCGGCGAATGGCCAAGCTCGTTCCCTACCCTCTACATCTGGGAATAACCGAGTCCGGCACCGCCAAGTCCGGAAGCATACGCAGCGCCATCGGACTCGGCGCGCTGCTCTACGACGGCGTCGGCGACACCATACGCGTATCTCTCAGCGACGACCCTGTCGAAGAAGTCTATACCGGATTCGAAATCCTCAAGTCGCTCGAACTCCGCAAAGAGGGCGCCGTTCTGGTAGCCTGCCCGTCATGTGGACGCGCCGACGTTGACGTCGTTAGCCTTGCCAACACAGTTGACGAAATGCTCAGAAAGACCAAGACCCCGATCAAGGTCGCCGTCATGGGCTGCGAAGTGAACGGACCAGGCGAAGCCAAGGACGCCGACGTTGGCATAGCGGCCGGCGCGGGCCGCGCCATCATATTCCGCAAAGGCCAAAAAGCGCGCATCGTCGCCGAAGCCAATATGCTGACCGCCCTCATGGAAGAGGTGGACAAAGCCGAAGAAGAGATGACGCAACCAAGATGAAGCGCCCCATCCTAAAAGACCTCGGCAACCGATAAGGAAAGGCT
>CAZXFX010000043.1:9291-27828 GCA_964640295.1 uncultured Dehalococcoidia bacterium
TGCCGGAATACACGGAACTAAGAGAGCAGCGCGACCGCGCCGAGGCCCGCGCAAATGCCGAAACTACCCGCGCAAACGCCGAGGCCGAAGCCCGCGCCGAAGCCGAAGCGGAGCTTGAACGACTGCGAAAAAGAATGCGCCGCCCAGACCAGAGCGACCCCGAATCCGAATAGACCGGATATACGCCTTGAAAACCAGAATGAACTGCAAGGACTCACCCAATATGTCCACACAACAGTCCCAGCGAAACCGAAAGATAGCCAATACTGTGGTAGAACGCCTTCTGAACAAAATGAGAGACGAGGTGCACTCCGTCATCCTGTTCGGCTCAGTGGCGCGGGGCGAAGCGAACGACAAGAGCGACATTGATCTGTACATAATCTCCAAAGACAGTAGCGACACCCGCCGACGCATGGAAAAGATATGCGCCGAGGTGCAAGACGAGTTCGACAACATAGCGCCCATCCACCGACTGTTCACAGACAAGATGATGTTCTACACTGAAGCGTCCATCTGCCGCTGCGACCGCACCATGAACATCATAAACCAAGGCATCGTCCTCCACGACGACGGCTCTTACAGGGATATTCTGGAAGAGGCCGAAGAAGAAATCAGGCAAGCTGAATTGAACTACCAACAAGGACTACGCCCATGAAAATGTCTCAGGCATTCGGCAAAACACTGCGCGACGACCCCGCTGAAGCCGAACTCGACAGCCACAAGTTAATGCTCCGCGCCGGCATGATCCATCAAACCATGATGGGGGTGTACAGCTACCTCCCACTCGCGTGGAAATCCATCAGGAAGATCGAAGAGATCATCCGAGAGGAAATAGACGCCGCCAGCGGACAGGAAGTACACCTGTCCAAACTTCAGCCCATAGAACTGTGGCGACAATCCGGCCGCGACGAGCAGTACGGCCCAGACATGATGCGCCTCACCGACCGCCGCGACCGCCGACTCGCTCTAGCGCCCACCTGCGAAGAACTGCTGACCACCATCGTCAAGGCTAATGTCCTCAGCTACCGCGACCTGCCCGTCACGCTCTACCAGATACAGACCAAGTTCCGCGACGAACCCAGGCCGCGCGCCGGCCTCATCCGCGTGCGCGAGTTCGACATGAAGGACGCCTACAGCTTCGACGCCGACCAGGAAGGCCTCGACAAGAGCTACGACGCCATGGTCCAAGCCTACAAGAATATCTTCGCCCGCTGCGGCCTCGACCCGATTATCGTCGATGCCGACTCGGGCGCCATCGGCGGCAAAGACTCACAGGAGTTCATCCTGCTCGCCGACGGCGGCGAAGACACCATCCTGCTCTGCTCCAACTGCGGCTACGCAGCCAACGCGGAAAAGGCCGAATTCGCCAAGCCGTCCGCCCCAATCGAAGACCCTCTTCCCCTGGAAGAGGTGCACAGCCCCGGCGTCAGAACGATAGACGAACTCTGCGACTATCTCGACATCCCTCAAACCAAGACCATAAAAGCGGTCTTCTACATCGTGGACGGCGACCTCGCTTTCGTCGCCATCCGAGGCGACCTGGAAGTCAACGAGATAAAGCTGAGCAACGCCCTCGGCAGTCCAACCGAACTGCGTCTCGCCTCTCCCGAGGAGGTAGCCGCGGCCGGAATAGTAGCCGGCTCCGCTTCGCCAGTCGGCCTCGATTTCAAGACTGTCGCAGACGATTCCATCCGCCTAGGCTCCAACTTCGCCGTCGGCGCCAACAAGGAAGACTACCATCTCCTCAACGCGAATGTCGGACGCGACTTCGATCCCAACATCGTCGCCGACATCTCCCTAGCGCAAGACGGCTTCCAATGCCCGAAATGCGACGGCTGCCTGACCGCCAGGCGCGGCATAGAAATCGGACACGTCTTCAAACTCGGAACTCGATACAGCGAGAAACTAGACGCCCAGTACCTGGACAGCGCCGGCGAGCGCCATCCCATAATCATGGGCTGCTACGGCATCGGCGTCGGCAGACTCCTGGCCGCCGCCATCGAGCAGAACCACGACGACAACGGCATCGTCTTCCCAGCGCCAATCGCTCCCTACGACGTGCATCTGGTCGGACTCAATACCAACGTCCCCGAAGTGGTCGAAGCCGCCAACGCGCTCTACGCCCAGTTGAGCCAGTCAGGACTCTCTGTCCTCTACGACGACAGAGACGAGTCGCCAGGCGTCAAATTCAACGACGCCGACCTCATCGGACTGCCCGCGCGCGCCGTCGTAAGCAGACGCAATCTCAACCAGGGCATCGTCGAAATAAAGCGCAGAGACTCTTCCGACGCCCAAACCGTAGATATGGACAAGGCCGCGGAGACGCTAAAGGAGCTAATCGCGCAATAGCCTGGATAGGAAGTACGTCGCCACCCTGTCCGCGTACTCGCGCTTGTTATCCGCGAACGCCCCCGCGTGTCCCACGCCGGCCACGCGCCACAGCCGGCTTCCCTCCGCGGCCGCGCCGAATACACTACTGCCATGATCGGGCGGTATTCGGCTGTCTTCAGCGCCGTGTATCGCCAGTATCGGGTAGCCCAATTCCGACACCGCCCGCTCCGGCGACATCGCCTCGACGTCAATATCGAACAGCTTTCCGGCCAGCCACACCGCGCGCGGAATGAATACCGCCACAAGCCACGCCGGAAGCCGAGTCCTGAGCGCGGTCTCTCCCAACAACAGATCTTTCGCCCTCGCGTATGTCGAATCCAGCGCCAGCGCATACACGCCCGGCTCCTCGGCGGCGGCCAGAGCCGCGGCCGCCGCCCCCATAGAGACCCCCAGCATCCCAACCTCCCCGCGCTCGACTCCCACCGACAGCAGGTAGTCATACGCCCCCAGCGCGTCCATGCGCTCATGCCAGCCGGACGACACCCTCTTCCCGCCCGACGCGCCATGCCCTCGAAAGTCGAACTGGAGAACCCCAAAACCGCGCCGATTGAGCCGCGCCGCCAGTTCGGTCAGCCCATCACCCGTTCTGCCCACCTCTATTCCGTGGCAGAAGATGATGGTCGGCATTCCACTGCGTCCGCGCATGAACCACCCATCCAGCGTCACGTCCCCGCGCCGCGACCTAAAGCTCACGCTCTCGAACTCCACCCCATAATCCGACGGGCAATCCTGAAACTCCGCTTCCCCCACCCGCGTCATCCCAGACGCTATCAGGTACGAAACAAGCAGGTACAGAGCCGCGAGAGCAACGAGGATTGCTATGAGAACGAGTAGCATCAGGGCGAAGATTCCTGCGAAGATTCGTGCGGGCTTTCACAACGAAGCCCAAGCCCGCCGAGATCATACAACAGCCGCCCACTTGTTACATTAGACTCTACCAAACCCAGTTCGTAAAGCGCCTAAGCGGAACGGACCGCCCCGTTGATGTCCGTCTGGTATCCGCGTCCAGTCTCAACGTAATCTGCTGCTTTACAGGCCGATACAAGACTCCGCGCCTGGCGTCAGACCAGTCAAGAATCATCCGGGGCGTCGGACGTATCAATCTCATCATCCGGCAAAACTTCCAACGCCCGTACCTGGTTCTGAATATCGGACGGCAGTTCAGCAATTTCCTTCTTCATACGCCTCCCTCTCGCGTTTCGTCACCTTGCGCGCGGATATTATGCGTCCAATCTCCTCGCACAACTTATAGAATACGGAATCCCAAAGAACAAATCATCGTCTCCGATTATATCCCACGCCTCATCCCTGCGAGCCTGTACCAACTTAGCTGGAATCATTCCGAGCGAACATAGACCCGCGTAGAAAACCCTGCCATTCACCATTCATCCACCCTTCTTCCACCCACGACCAACATCATATAGAATTCACTCCCAAACACACATTGCGGGAGGACCAACATGAGCGGAATATGGCCCAACGACACCAGATGCGCAGTGATGCTCGGCTTTGACATTGACGGCGTCTCCAGCGCCATAAACCGCGATCCCGCCTCCGCCAACCTCCCCAGCCTCATGTCCGCGCGCGAGTACGGCCCCTCCGTCGCCACGCCCAGAATCCTCGACCTGTTGGACGCCTACGACCTGCCCGCCAGCTTCTACATCCCCGGCTACATCGCCGAAACTCACCCCGAATTGGTCCAGAACATCCACGCGCGCGGACACGAAGTCGCCCACCACGGCTACATGCACGAACCGCCCGCCACTCTCACCCGCGACGAAGAAGCCGAGGTACTCGACAAAGGAATCGAAATCCTGTCCGAACTCACAGGCCAAGCCCCCGCCGGATACCGCTCCCCTAGCTGGGAACTCAGCGAACATTCCCTCGAACTGCTCGCCGACCGCGGCTTCACATACGACTCCAGCCTCATGGGCGACGACATCCCCTACATCGTCAACGTGGACGACAGAACGCTGGTCGAAATACCCGTACATTGGGAACTGGACGACGCCCCCTACTTCAGCTACGCTCCCTCGCTCGGCGCCCGCTTCCCCATGTCCAGCCCCAGCCACATTTATGACGTGTGGTCGTCCGGATTCGAGGGCGCTTACCATTACGGACGCGCCTTCGTCCTCACCATGCACCCCCACGTCATAGGCCGACCAGGACGCCTGCGAATGCTCGAAAAACTCATACGCTTCATACAGGAATTCCCCGGCGTAGAGTTCGCCCGCGCCATTGACGTGGCCAATCGCTGGGCCTCCCCCGCATCCAACGGAGAACGCTCTTGACCATCGCCTGCCTCATTCCCACCGACGCCGAATACGACGCCTTCGCCAGCGCAATGGACGCGATACGCCATCGCGCCTCCCCCGTGGAAATCGGTCGCCTCGACTGTCTCTCATACCGGAATGGACTGCTCCTCGCGGCGCGCGGCGGACTCGGCAAAGTAGAATTCGCCATAAGAACGCTCCACTTGATCGAGAACGCCCCAGCCCTGTCCGGCGTTATATGCCTCGGAACCTGCGGCGCGCTCTCCCCAGACCTCGCCATCGGAGATATAGTCGTAGCCACCGAGACCGTCGAACACGACTTCAACCGAAAGCTGACCGAAGGCCCCATCCCAAGCTTCGAGAGCGATCCTGCGCTTCTGTCCACGCTGAAAGATACCGACATCGCGCTTCCCAACGGCGCTTCCGTCGCGTTCGGTCCTGTTGCGTCGGGCGACGAAGGGATTGATTCGTCCGCCAGGGCGCGCGAACTGATAGACAAGACAGGCGGAATAGTCGCCGCTTGGGAGGGCGCCGGCGGCGCCAAGTCGTGCGCGTTCGCAGGCGTTCCCTACATAGAAGTCCGGTGCGTAAGCGACCTCGCCGACGAAAACGCCATGACCGACTTCCGCGAAAACATCCCAACAGCCATGACCAACCTCGCCCACTTCATCACCCATGCGCTCTCCTAGGCGCTCCCACCCTACGCGCATTACAAATGCCAACCAACAAACCCTCTCTCCCCCTCAAAGAGAGGACTGCGGCTCACATGGTTAGGCAAACGCTCTAAACCAATCAAAAAATCCCTTCCACCTCGATGGGGGAAGGCTAGGATGGGGGTGTTCAGCCTCAATACCTATCACCAAAGTTGCCCTTGATGCAACCCCTACAATTCCTCTACTATCATAATAGAATATAGGTTCGTGAGCGCGAACCGCGAGACGCATCCGACTTAAAAAATGCTCTGAACTGGTGAATACAGGTGGTTGCAGGTGAAATGCAGGTAAGAACAGATACCAGGTCCCACTTGCAGGCCACCAGAAGGCCACCTGCAAACCACCTGCGCGGCCACCAGAAGAATTCGACCAGATACGAAGGATAGCCACTGCTGCCCTAAAGCTCGGCGCCAATTCAGGAGCTATGGCGCGAAAGGACGAAATCCATGACACAAGAACCCGAGGCCGTGGGAACGCTGACTCACGTCGGCATAGACGTCGCAGATATTGAGCGGGCCGAAGCGTTCTATTCGGCATTGCTGGGCGTCGAACGAGGCTGGACCTGGGAACAGTATCTCGCGTTCAAACCCCTGCCAAACGGACTGACAGTCTATCTCCAGCGCGTTCCCGAAGAGAAATCAAGCAAGACCCGTCTCCACATGGACATAACTGTTTCCAACGTGCAAACTGCGCTGGAAAGAGTGGAAGCCCTCGGAGGAAGAGCGCTCAGAGACTTTATAGAGCCGAGCCAGGATCTGGCAGTGGTCGCCGACCCGGACGGCAACGAGTTCTGCCTCATCACAGGTTAGAGTCAGTCACCATTCCAAATTCCCTACTGCTAATGCAGTCGCCGCCGCAAAGATGCTAAAATACCATTGCCCAATAAAACGATCTCGACTTGAACCGCGAGGAGGAAACAGAGCCGCGATGACCTCAGAAACTCTACAAGCCAAGCCGAAATACAAAGTCGTCGGAACGCGACCGATCCGCCACGACGGCGCGGACAAGGTAACCGGCAAAGCCATCTACGGAACTGACCTCAACCTGCCCGGCATGATCTGGGGAAAGGTCCTCCGCAGCCCTCACGCCCACGCCCGCGTCAAGTCGCTCGACACATCCAAAGCCGAGGCCCACCCCGACGTCAAAGCCATAGCCACCTATAAAGACTTGGCCAACGTCGAAGATCGAATAGAAGAAGTCGGCGAAGATGTTTACACCAGCATGAAGTACATCCGAGACAATATCCTCGCCTCGGACAAAGCGCTCTACAAGGGACACGCCATAGCGGCCGTCGCAGCCGCGTCTCCGCACGCAGCCGAGGAAGCGCTGGAACTCATAGAAGTAGAGTACGAACCCCTGCCCCCGGTCACCGACGTCGAGGCCGCGCTCGCTTCCGACGCTCCCATCCTCCACGACCACATGACCGCCGCAACCCTCGGAGACGGCCCCCCGTCAGGAACGAACGTCGCCAGCCACCAGCAATTCGCGCTCGGCGACATCGCAAAAGGATTCCAACATGCAGACCTGATAGTCGAGCGCGAGTTCAGAACCAAATCCGTCCACCAGGGATACATCGAACCCCAGAACGCCACCGCCGACTGGAACTCCGACGGCAAGGTCACTATCTGGTGCTCCAGCCAAGGCCACTTCGGCGTCCGAGACACCACCGCGACCGTACTCGGCGTTCCAGTATCCCAAATCAAGGTCGTTCCGCTGGAAATTGGCGGCGGATTCGGCGGAAAGCTCGCCAGCTACCTGCAGCCCGTCGCGGCGGTCCTCTCGCGCAAATCCGGCTCCCCCGTCAAGATGTACATGACAAGAGCCGAAGTGCTGGAAGCCTCCGGCCCAACCTCAGGCTCCCACGTCAAAGTCAAGATAGGCGTCACCAACGAAGGAAAGATCACCGCCGCCGAAGCCTACCTCGCGTTCGAGGCGGGCGCGTACCCCGGCTCCCCCATCGGCGGCGCCACCGCCTGCATGATGTCTCCATACGACATAGAACATGTAAAGATAGACGGCTACGACGTGGTCACCAATAAACCCAAAACCACCGCGTACCGCGCCCCCGGCGCCCCGCTCGGCGCGCTCGGAGTCGAAACGGTGATTGATGAAATATGCGAAAAGCTAGACATCGAACGAACAGAGTTCAGAACGCTCAACGCCGCCAAAGAGGGGACGCGCCGCGTGGACGGCGTAGTGAATGGTCGTGTCGGCATGGTCGAAACCATAGAAGCCGTCCGCAATCATCCCCACTACTCCGCCCCTATTGGCGAATCGGAAGGCAAGCTCAGAGGACGCGGCCTCGCGTTCGGATTCTGGCGCAATAACGCCGGCCCCTCGAATGTAGTCGCCGGAGTCACGCCCGACGGCAAAGTAACCCTCAACGAAGGCTCCGTGGATATCGGCGGCTCCAGACCCGCCGTCGCCCAGCAACTCGCCGAGGTTCTGGGCATCCCCGTAACAGATGTGAGCCCACAAATCATGGACACCGACTCTATCGGCTACACGTCCAACACCGGCGGCAGTGGCGTAGCGTACAAGACCGGATGGGCCGCGTATGAAGCCGCCCAGGACATCAAGAGACAACTCATAGATAGAGCGGCGACGCTCTGGGAAACCGACAGCGCCAATGTCACGTATGATGACGGCGTCCTCATACACAAGTCCGACCCCGAACTTAGCGTGTCCTTCAAGGAAATTGCCCCAAGTCTCAACGCCACTGGCGGCCCAGTCGTCGGACGCGGCAGCGTAAATCCCATGAGAGGCGTCGGCGGCTCATACGCCGCCAATCTGGTGGACCTGGAAGTGGACCCCGAAACCGGCAAGGTTGATATCCTCAGATTCACCGCCTTCCAGGATGTCGGAACCGCCATCCATCCTTCCTACGTGGAAGGGCAAATACAGGGCGGCGCGGTCCAGGGAATCGGCTGGGCGCTCAACGAAGAGTATTACATGAGCGATGACGGCGAGATGCTCAACGCCACGCTCCTCGACTACCGTATGCCCACCAGTCTCGATGTCCCCATGATTGACGCCGTAATCGTAGAAGTCCCCAATCCTGGACACCCGTTCGGCGTGCGCGGCGTTGGAGAGGCCAACATAGTGCCTCCGCTCGCGGCCATCGCCAACGCGATCCACGACGCGACCGGCGCGCGCATTGACCAACTCCCCATGAACCCAGCCTCAATTGTAAAATCGCTCAACGACAAACAAAACGAATAAGACGCGACTTCCATACGCGATCATGATATTTGCAGGCATCTGCCCGGCGCTAATCATGATCTCCATGAATATCTGCGGTTGCAGGAATTTTAGAGGCTCTCTGGAACTAACTAAGGAAGGTGGTGAGAGATTTGTCATCAGAAACGCGCCTCCACCTCCCCAGTTTATCAGTCAAGGGATTCCGAGGGCTTCCACACCTTTCTATACCCCGTCTGGGCCATGTCACATTGATTGCCGGCATGAATAATACAGGGAAGACCTCAATTCTTGAAGCGGTTCGTCTTTTCGTAGAAGAAGCAACGCCCGACGTTATTCGTGAAATACTCCAACTTCGCGAACAGAATGTGGAAGGGCTATCCAACAATCCTGAAGCGCCAGACAGCGACGTATTCTTTATATCCGCCTTATTCAATGGGTTCCCCACACTTTCAGAAATCTCAGAGCCTATAGTGATTTCATCCTGCGACGGCTCCCGACAAATGCGGATGCAGATAAATTGGTTTCGGGAAACGACCGACGGCGATGGCAACGCCAAGCTAATACCCGATGCTTCAAACGGATACGATAGCATCCCCGCTCTGGTTGTAAAGACTGGCAATAGAAAGCGCGTCTATCGCATTGATCGCCTTAATAGACGCGCCGCCAGTCGCTTCGCCTACTATAACTACCAATCCAACCGAGTCTTGAGATTCGTCAGTCCTTCTACTACTGAGCGGACAGAAATGCTGGGTCCACTGTGGGATAATATCTCTCTAACTCCACGAGAGCCATACATCATAGAGGCTCTACAAATCATAGAACCGCAAATTTCAGGAGTCTCTGTAATTGGACAACAAGACTCTCGCAATTCCCGAATCGCAATAGTGTCTGCGAATAACCTGACCCATAGGGTTCCTCTTCGTTCGTTCGGTGATGGCCTGAATCGCTTATTCAGTATAATCCTGTCCCTTGTAAACGCCAGCAATGGCATCTTATTGATTGATGAGTTTGAAAATGGAATGCACTATTCTGTGCAGGTTGACGCATGGCGCATGATATTTCGATTGGCCCGTGAACTCAACGTACAGGTATTGGCTACCACTCATAGTTCTGACTGTATTGCTGGCTTTACACAAGCGGCTTCTGAATCAGAAGATATAGATGGACTTCTCGCGCGCATTGACCAACGTGACGACCAGATGCGGGTAGTAGAGTACACGGAGGAGGACTTGCAAATAGCCGTCAGCCAACGAATCGAGGTCAGATAGTAGTGATGTATCCCACAAGAGCCGACCGCGTTCTATTGGTTGAAGGGCAAGATGACAAACACATGGTCTGGCAACTTTGCCAACAAGACAGTTCTCAGTTCTCAGCCAAAAGGTCAGGCTATGACATGAGTGTGACCTTACTGGACCAAGCAGTCTCTTTTCTGATTAAGGAAGAAGGAAACCGCCAAGGTCTGGTAAAATCTATCCGAGGAGAAGTTGTATCTGGTCGGTATCAAGCGGTCGGTATCATAATTGACGCGGATGATGACGTGGAAATGCGCTGGGGCGAAGTAGTGAATGGGTTTTCGCGGACAGAAATACAGCCCCTCTTGCCTGCCTTGCCCAAACCCGAAGGCACTATAATCATGGAGGAAGAAGGGTAGCCTCGCGTAGGCGTATGGCTGATGCCCGATAACAAGTCTCCCGGCGAGCTGGAAGATTTTGCATTGAACATGATCCCCGCCAATGACGATGTGTGGCCAAATTCTCAGAAGTACATAGATGATATTCCCCAATCGGTCAGGAAATTCAATCCTGAAAAGAAGAGGAAGGCAGAACTCTACGCTTGGCTGGCTACAAGAAGAGAACCCGCGCGAATGGGCGCCGCGGTTGGAGCCGGCGACTTGAAGACAGACAGCGCTGTCTGTCAGAATTTCCTTGCTTGGATCGTTAGGTTATTCGGTTGAGTTACTATGTTGCCTTTCAATAGCCTGAACATGAAATTTGTAGAAAAGACGGAATAAACCCCAAAGCAAAATCATATTTAGCGAGGTGTACCGGAAATGGCGAAACAGTTTCAGTTCGATGTGGACGCCCGCCGCCAGTTGATGGACGGCATTGACACCATGGCCGCGGCTGTAGGCGTCACCCTTGGACCAGGCGGAAGGACTGTTGTCCTGGACAAGGAATTTGGCCCTCCGCACGTTTGCAGCGACGGAGTGACCATAGCCCAGGATATAGAACTCGAAGAACCCTTCCCCAATATGGGCGCGCAACTTCTCAAAGAAGCCGCCAGCAAAACTAACGATGACGTCGGCGACGGCACCACTACCTCTACAGTCGTCGCCCAAGCCATGATTCGAGACGGCTTCAAGAATCTTACCGCCGGCGCCAACCCAATGGCCGTAAAGCGCGGCATAGAACTCGCGGTAGCCGGCATAAGAGATGAGATCCGAGGCATGGCCCGACCTGTCGCCGGCAAAGACCAAATAAGCCAGGTCGCAGTCCTGTCCGCGCACGACACGGAAATGGGCCAACTCATCGCCGACGTGATGGACAAGGTCGGCGCGCAAGGCATTATCACAGTGGAAGAATCCAAAGGCCTCGAATATGAAATTGACTTCGTAGAAGGCATGCAGGTGGACCGTGGATACCTATCCCCACACTTTGTTACAGACAAAGACAGGATGGTAGCCGAGATAGAAAACCCCCGCATACTGGTGACCTCCGAGAAGATATCCGCCGTCAGCGACCTCCTCCCTCTCCTCGAACAGGCCGCGCAGGTCTCCAGAAATCTGGTAATCATAGCCGAGGATGTCGAAAGCGAAGCGCTCGCCACGCTGGTGGTCAACAACCTGCGCGGAATGCTCAACTGCGTCGCCATCAAAGCCCCCGCATTCGGAGAACGCCGCAAGGCCATCCTCGAAGATATGGCCGTCCTATTCGGCTGCCAGGTGATAAGCGGGGAAACAGGCAGAAGTCTCGACTCGGTTACCGTCGCCGACCTGGGAAGCTGCGGGCGCGTCATAGCCGATAAAGACAATACCACTTTTGTCAGTGGCGGCGGTTCTGAATCGGATATCCAGTCTCGCATCAGCCAGATACGCAATCAGGCGGAAGACACCACCTCCGATTATGACAGAGAAAAGCTGGAAGAGCGCGCCGCCAAACTGGCCGGAGGCGTCTCGGTACTAAAAGTCGGCGCCGCTACCGAAATAGAACTCCGCGAGAAGAAGCAGCGCCTTGAAGACGCCCTGTCCGCCACCAGAGCCGCCATGGAAGAGGGAATAGTGCCAGGCGGAGGAAGCGCGCTGCTCAGAGCCGCCCAGAAAGCCGCCTCCAAACTGGACGCAGACGGAGATGTGCGAACAGGAGTGAATATCGTCCTCAATGCCGCCGAAGAACCGGTAAGGGTAATATCCCGAAACGCCGGACTCACGGGAGAAGTAGTCCTGCACCAAATCTCTTCTGGCGACGACGATTTCGGATTCGACGCCGAAACCGAACAGTACGGCGATATGTTCGAACTTGGCATAGTGGACCCCGCCAAGGTCACCCGATCCGCGCTCGAAAACGCGGCCAGCGTAGCCGGCATGGTGCTTACCACCGAGTCGCTCATAACCGAACTCAACCCCATGAAACTGCCCGCGCCATACGACGACTAGCAAACCGTCGCTCACACGCAAAATTGACATCAGACCCTCTTCACTTGATTAGGGTCTGATGTTTAAGATAGATATTCAAACGAATTCACTATGCTCTGATGAAAAAATGTCGCGAAAAGATTATATGACGAATACAATGGAAAACCGCTTGCGAGACGCTTTGCGTATCCATAATGAGGTACGCTGACATGTCAGAACAAACTCAGGAAACCGCCGTCCAAGATTCGGACGCCGCCATACAGGTCAAAGGCGTAACCAAACGCTTTGGCGCTCGCGTGGCTGTGGATAACCTGTCATTCAACGTGAATAAGGGAGAAATAGTAGGATTCCTCGGACCCAATGGCTCGGGCAAGACTACCACCATGCGAATGCTCACGTCCTATTACACGCCGGACATAGGCAGCATTTCTATAAATGGCGCGGACACGCAGGAAGATGACCTCGTCACCCGAGACGCAATGGGCTATCTTCCCGAGAACAATCCCCTCTACGAAGATATGCTCGTTTCCGAATATCTGGCATTCGTCGCCGAACTCAGAGGACTGTCCGGCGCCGAACGCCGTCGCAATCTCGACCTTACTGTCGAAGAAACGGGAATCCAGGAAGTCTTCTACCGACCCATCTATGAACTGTCCAAAGGCTACCACCAGCGAGTCGGATTGGCCCAAGCCATCCTCCACAGACCTTCCGTATTGGTTCTCGACGAACCGACTGAGGGACTGGACCCCAATCAGCGCATCACCATCCGCGATCTCATCCGCCACCTCGGCGGCGAGAGAACTGTCTTGCTCAGCACGCACGTAATGCAGGAAGTAGAGAACACCTGCGAGCGAGCCCTGGTGATAAGCAGAGGAAAGCTGGTCGCCAATAGCCCAGTGCGTGACCTGCTTCAACGCGCTTTGGGAATCAGGCAGGTTCATCTGGAAGTCGAAGGAAATGGCGTCGAGGCCGGACTAGCCGAAATAGAAGGGATTACCGAACTCCACAATGAAGGCGCCCTCAACAGTCGAAAGCGCTATCGCCTGTCAGTCAATTCCGAATCCGACCCACGTCCAGATATATTCCAAATGGCCAAGGCGAAAGACTGGGTCCTGTGGGAACTGCACGAGGAACGCCCCCGCTTGGAGGATGTATTCCACGGCCTCACAGCAGAATCTATATCCACCAAGCGAGAAGGTTCATAGAATATGAGCTCACCAATGTTCGCTCTTGTAAAGAAGGACATCAAGAGCTATTTCGACCAACCCTCGGCATATATTCTCATAGTGCCTTTTGTAGCCGTTCTCTCTTATGTGTTTTTCAGCCAGGCGCTCCTAACCGCCGAGGCGTCTCTTCGCCCACTATTCACTGTGGACTTCCAGATAGACAACCCCTCACTCCCTTGGCTGCTAGCGATTTTCGTGCCAGCGGCCACAATGAAACTTCTCGCGGAAGAAAATAGGGACGGAACGCTGGAATTGCTGCTCACCCATCCCATTCGCGGCTGGGTAGTACTGCTCTCCAAGTTCGTGTCCGGGTTCATTTTCGTGGCATTCTCCATCCTGGCCACAATCGGCATACCAATCGCCGTTCAGACCGCTGGCAACCTGGATATCGGAGCCGCGGCCGGCCAATACGTGGGCAGCCTGTTCCTGGCCGCCTCCTTCGTCGCCATCGGACTCTTCACGTCGAGCCTGACCCGAAACCAAGTCGTCGCCTTCATACTCGGCCTCTCACTAACCATGCTCCTGATGATCATGGGGCTCGACATAGTCGCGGTCACGCTCCCCCAGCGACTTGCGTCGCTTCTCCAGGACTTAAGCCCCGTAACCCACTTCTCCAGCGTCGCCAGAGGCGTAATACACTTGCGCGACGTCCTATACTTCGTCGCCCTCGTTTCAACCTTCCTCAGCGCGACTTTCCTGATCGTCAGAGGACGCACGCTAAGCCACAAGTCAACCCAGTACCGCAACCTCCAGCTTGGCACCGCCGGACTCATCATATTCAGCGTTCTCATCGGATGGTCCGGCAACTCCATCGAAGGGCGCTTCGACCTGACCGATGACAAACTATTCACCATTAGCCCCGCCACTGCGGATATAGTGAACCAACTCGACGACATACTCACCCTGGAGTTCTACGAATCCAGTGAACCTCCGGTGCAAGTCGCGCTCACAGCGCGCGACGTGGGAGACTTCCTCGAAGATTTCGCGGCAGGCTCAGACGGCAAAGTCAAGCTCATCAGAAGGTTCCCCGAAGACGATGAAGATGAACTTCGCAAGGCGCAAATCGCCGGCGTACCCCCAGTCCAGTTCAATGTCAGAAGCCAAGGCGAACTGCAAATTAAATCCGGCTACCTGGGGATCTCAATGACGTATCTTGATCAACGGGAAACCATCCCGTTCGTCAATAGCTTCGACGGCTTCGAGTATCGCATGGCGTCTCTCATCAACAGAATGGTCGAAGACCAAAAGAAATCCGTCGCCTTTCTCACCGGACACGGCCAAACCGGACCATCGGACGGATATCAGACCTTTGCGGCGCTACTCTCCGACGCCTACGAAGTGCGAGAAATAGACGCCTCCGAAGATCCTGCGATCAACTTGTCCGGCGTTGATGTGCTTGTGATTGGCGGCCCGACTCAGGCGATTCCCGACGAGACCGCATCCGCCATCGAAGGTTATCTCACGAACGGCGGAAAAGCCATGATTATGATAGACGCCATATTAGTTGATCAGTCCCAGCTAATAGCGGGCGAAAATCGCTACAGTTTCAGAGACCTGCCAGAGAAGTTCGGCGTCATCGTGGAACAGGACCTGGTATTCGATCTGCAGGCGAACGAAACTCTGTCGTTCGGAACCCAAGTCGGAAGCGTCTTTCTGCCCTACCCGTACTGGGTGCGCGCGCCCGTAATAGACAAGAAGGTCGCGGGAAACGTCGAATCCGCCATCCTCCCATGGGCCAGTTCGCTCGGAATATCCGAGGACCGACGAGACAGCGTAGAGGTAATACCAATCCTGGAAACCAGCGAATTCGCGGCAATTGATTTCACATACCGCGACCTGAGACCCAATTCGTCGCTCTTCGAGGAAATAACTCCCGCCAATCTCGTACAAAGCTTGGTAGCGGTAGCGGTAGCCGAGAAGGTCAGCGGAGACGCTGACGCCTACAGAATCGTGGTGGTCGGAGATTCCGGCTGGCTTGACAACGCGATAATATCCAGATCCCAAGAAAATGTAGCGCTCGCGCTCAACCTCGTCGACTGGCTCGCTCAGGAAGACCGACTCGCTTCGGTTCGCTCAAAGGTCGTGTCTTCACGCGATCTGCTCTACTCCTCTCCAACTCACGAGAACGCCGCCCGATGGATAAACATAGCGGGCGTGCCGCTTTTCTTCATTCTCTTCGGCGCGATCCGTTCTATACGCAGACGCAGATTCGGATTCACTCTATACGGACAAACCGCGGGCGGCAGAGCCGCAAGAAGGCGCGCCGAATCTCAACAGGAGGAGGAAGAGTGAAGAGCCGACATGTCGGATTTGTGCTAATGGCGCTGATAGTGGTCGGAATAGCCGGACTGGTGTTTCGCATCATCACATCCGGCTCAGACGAAATCATCCTCGAAGGACTCGTGCAGGTTTCGCCGCAAGCCAGCGACCGCGTCCTATTGGAAGGAGACGGATTTACCACCGAACTGCAGCGACTGGGGGACGCCGAACAAGGAGCATGGTTTGTCGACGACCAGCCGGTCTTCGAGCCGTGGCTACAGCAGTTCTGGCAGGGAGTTGACGATCTCTATAACGCCCAACTCGTCTCGACGAATCCGGAGAACCATGAACGCCTGGGCGTCGCCCAAGGCGACTCTATTGAACTGTCTTTCTTCCGGGATAGGCGTTCGCTCCAAGAAAAATTCATGGTCGGAACATGGCAGCCCGCCGCCCGCCTATGCTATGTGCGAAGAGCCGGACACGAGGAAACCTACGGCATTCCTTGCGCGGGCGGCAACATCTTCAACCCGGACCCAGACCGGTGGAAGAACCCCGTCGTAGCCTCTATACCGCCAAACGACATAGCGGAGATACAGTACACCTACCGCGACGAACAATTCATCATCAGACCGAACGAGGATGGAGAGTGGTTCGTCATAGACGCGGACGGCTCAGAAAGCCCCTCTATCCCATTCGCTCTGAACGGCGTCATCGGAACTCTTCAGCTTGTTGTCGCAGCCGGGTTCGAGGATGAAGAAGTGGCGGAAACCTTGAATTTCACTACCCCAGACGCAATGGTGCGGGTAATCACGCGTGAGGACGCGCAGACTCCCTCGACAAGGTTGCGCTTCCTTCAGCGCGACGACAGATCGTTCTATTTGAAGATACCCACCACCTCGACGGTATATATAGTGGAAGCGCAAAGGGTCGCTCCGCTGCTGCTTAGAATGAGGGACATCGCCCAGCCAAAACCCGAAAACTGAGGGGAGAATAGGGCTGGCTATCATGCCGAATATCTAGGCTATTCCGTCGTGGTTTTCGATTGCCTGTCCGTCGGATGCGAAACTTCCAGGTTCTTCTGACCTGTTGCGCCGCGCGTGCCCCAAGACCGCGTGACCGAACACCACTATCGCCAACGCCCCTATCGCCAACGCCACGTTCATCTCGTTAGGGTTCCAGAAGTAAGTCAGCGCAATTACTACGACATACCCCGAGATTATGCACAACAGCGAAGTGTAGCGCATCTTCTGTCCGCCCAATGCCACCGCTATCCCAACCAACACTCCCATTACCGATATGGCGTACCCGATTGGCGCCGAAAATACCACCAGGCATATCCCGCCCAGAACCACAAATCCGTCTCCGCCCTTGAAGCGCGTGAATATGGAGTTCCAGTGTCCGATGACGGAAGCGGACGCGGGAAAGAAGAGCCATGCCCCTTCGACCCCCATCTGCTTGGCGGCCAGAATGGCCAGCATTCCCTTGACCGCGTCGCCAATCACTACAACCGCCGCAGACTTGGGACCAACGTTGCGGCGCACGTTCGACGCGCCCGCAAGCCCTGTGCCAATACTGAATATGTCAATTCCCCTGCGCCGACTGACTCGGTGAGCCAAGGGGATCGCGCCCAGCAAATAGGCGACTGCAACTGCAATCAGAAGACTGGAAATTTCAGGACTCTCTCCCACTTTTCACTCCGTCAAGATAATGCAAAATTCATCTTTGAATACCCATGCGTGTCAAGAACGCCGCCATACCTCGCGCTCCCTAACGAGACCATCTAGCCGCCATATATCTCGTCAGTCTTGGACGCCATTATAAAGTCGTTTCGATGAAGGCCCCGTATCTTGTGAGTCCACCAGTCAACCTCCACTCTGCCCCACTCCAATACGATGCGCGGATGATGTCCCTCTTCTTCAGCAGTCTCCGCCACGTCTCGCGCAAATGTCATCGCCTCCGCAAAATCCTTAAACCTGAATATCCTGCTCAACCGCTGAATCCCATCGTCATTAGCAAGGTCCCAATCAGGAATTTGAGGATACAAGACAGCCACTTCTTCATCCGTCACTTTAGGCGAATCACGCCTGCAAGCTACGCACTTTTCTCTATTCAACATTTCAAATAACCCCCTCCTCAATGACTTTGCCTCTATCGCATACAGCCGTCATTTTCGTTTGAGTCTTAGCGCGCAATCGCTATCTCATCTCATATCAGATTATACACCCACAACGCTCAGAGGAAACCTTTGGCTTGCAGTATAGCGCCATATACGGCGCTCCAATCTGATAAATCCTCAAGGTCGTTTGGTATCTACATGGATCGAGCTGCCTCTGCATGAAAAGACCCCAGACGGCAGTTTCCATCCGGGGCCTATATTCATCTCATATATCTGAAAGACAGACTGTCAAGAGCCGGCCTCCCTTTCAGATATTGACTGGATCACTGCATCGGGTACACGCCTATGTCGTAGCGACCAAGCAGCGCCTTGCCCACCATGTCCACGAACATCTTCGACTCGGCGTCCAGTATCTTCGCCGCGCCCGATCCCGGATAGTGCGCGCAGAACGCGCTCGACGGGTCGGCCACGTTGCCGTCTCCAGCCGCCACTCGCATCAACTCACAGTTCAGCGTCTCCCACCACGCTCCCACGCTATAGTGGTTACCCTCGCCGTACAACTCAGCGGCGACCGCGTTCACCTTTCCCTTAGTCTCGCCATCCAGATCAGCGTACATCATCTTCGCAGACATCATCTGCTCTTCTGTCGCGCTGTCTCCATACAGAGCGGCAACCATCTGCTCGCCGTTCAGCGTATTCCACCAGCGCGCCGCCATAGCGGAGTCCA
>CAZXFX010000044.1:0-26711 GCA_964640295.1 uncultured Dehalococcoidia bacterium
CGGTTTACGTATATTTGTTCTTAGATTGTGAGTATTGTAGCACAGGGTGGGGGGATGTGTGAACTGTGATTTTTGTGATTCTGGGGATTTGCATGATGGGAAATTTTTCAGGCGGGCAATCCGGCCGGGGTGTAGGGATTTTTTGGGTTGGTTTGGGCGTTTGCCTGCCCTTGTGAGCCCCGCTGATAGATTCGCGCGGTTGCCTGCGCATATCAGCCCGTCACGGAGACGCTAAGGCCTAAATTACTTTGTAAACGCTCTTTTTATTGCCTATTTCACTTGAATTATCACAATTCACTATGTTAGGTTCATCAAAACTCTCAGAAGTGTTTACATTGGGGCAGTGAAACATCCTTGATCAGAGTCTCGTTATGAACAAGGTGGTCTCTTTTGCTGAAATCCCTTACCATTATTACCCCATCCCACCTCCCGATATTGCGTGTCGTGATGAGATTCGTCTTTCCCGCGCTTACGATAACCCTGACGCTGCTAGCCTGGGCGTTGCTGCAATCATCGGCGCCATCGTCGGCGGCTACGCCTCAAAGCATTCCGGGTCCATGCGAGGCAGGCTATGTCGCGCCCACCCCGGCATCGGTCGCGGTTAGCGATGTTCCAATCGAGGTGACCTCGACCAGCGCGGACTATTTCGTCCTATACATAAAGCATATAAGAGGCGCTGTCCCCTTCTACGTTCCCATATCGGTAACGCTGGGCGAGGACGGGAAGACGACCCTGACCGACAATCTGAAGCCGCTCAGCGCAGACCGGTATCGCGTGGAAAAGTACCAGATTGCCCAGCCCGGAGACCTGGACGGCGACTGCGTTGACGACGTTGTGGAGCAGAAGAATCTGGGGGCGCGAAACCCGCTCAACGCCGGTGAATCTATTGACATCTCAGTTGGCCGGGTGGCCATTGACTCCCATACGACATTCAAGACCCTATCGTATCAGGGCGACTGGTCAACCGGTATTCTTAGGTATTTGCTTCCAGAGCTGAAAGGCCAAAAGTACGTCAAGTTCTGGATTCTGAAGGCTGATACCGACAAGCCCATCGTCTATTTCCAGAACACGAACAACCACCTGTATCATGATAGTTTTGGCAAACTTCTCGGCCTCCGAGATGAAGGGTATGGGCGTACAGTAACCGGCGAGTTGGCATACCACCCTAATGCGGTTGCGTCCAACGGGTCTCTCGGCGTCTATCGCTATCAGCTAGAGCCCAGCGCGTTTAATTTAACAGACTCATTATGGATGGTCGAGAAGTATAACGAGATTCTAGCTTCAGCGATGCCGGTTCTTGACAACAATTTGGGCTTCTACATAAATCATTCAGGACATATTGCCCACTACCGCGCGAACCAGTCCAAAGTTGACGCCAGCAGAATTGACATTCTGCTGGAGCAAGAGGTGCTCCCAGACGTGTCCTTTACCCCGCTGAACGAAGGGGAAGGCTACGGGCGGCTGCGTCTTATGGAAGAGGATGAACGCCCCGGCCCGCGCGACATAGCCATCTATAAGACGCTGCCCAACGACCTGCCGCGGGTTGCGGGAACCATAACGGTCGTTCAACAGACGCCTCTGTCGCACGTCAATCTGCGCGCCATGCAGAACGGCCTGCCCAACGCATTCATCCGCGACGCGCTCAAGGACGACGCCGTCAAGGCGCTCATCGGCAGCCACGTCTATTACGCGGTGACCGCCGATGGGTACACCATCCGGGCGGCGACGAAATCCGAAGTGGACGCTCACTATAACAAATCGCGTCCCGCGGCTACGCAAACCCTGCAGCGCGATCTGACGGTCAAGCAGATCACCGCGCTCAAGGACGTGAGTTTTGACGATTGGGCCGCCTTCGGGGTGAAGGCGGCGAACATGGCGGAGCTCAGTAAGCTGGGGCTGCCCGACGGCACAGTCCCCGTCGGGTTCGCCGTCCCCTTCTACTTCTACGATGAATTCATGAAGGCAAACGACCTGTACTCAGAAGTGGACGAGATGCTTGCCGATTCGGACTTCCAGTCTGACTACGATGAGCAGGAAAATGAACTGAAGAAGCTGCGCAAGAAGATCAAGAAGGCGAAGACGCCCACATGGATAATCACAGCGCTGGAAAAGATGCACGCCACTTATTCGACCAGCACGTCCCTCCGCTATCGCTCCAGCACCAACAACGAAGACCTGCCGTCGTTCAACGGAGCGGGGCTGTATGATTCCAAGACCCAGGACCCGGACGAAACCGACGAAGACGGCATAGACAAGTCCATCAAGGGCGTATGGGCAAGCCTCTGGAATTACCGCGCCTTCCTGGAGCGCGATTTCCATCGGGTAGATCACAAGAGCGTGGCGATGGGCGTTCTGGTACACCCCAACTTCTCCGACGAGCGAGTCAACGGCGTGGCGGTCAGCTACGACCCGGTTACCCATCTCGATGATATGTACTACGTCAACTCGCAAGTTGGCGAAGACCTGGTTACCAACCCGGACGCCTACTCGCAGCCCGAACAGCTACTGCTGGACTCCAGCGGCGCGGCGACGGTTCTTTCCCGCTCCAACCTGGCGACTTCCAGCCAATTGCTGATGACCGACGCCCAGATGAAACAGTTGCGAAACAACCTGAAAACCATCCATGACCGGTTCGCCACGCTGTATGAGGTCAAGGCGGGGGACGACTACGCCATCGAGATCGAGTTCAAGATAACGTCGGCCAACAAACTGGCCATAAAGCAGGCGCGCCCCTGGATATTCACCGAGCCATTGATATTTACTCCCACTGTGACAGTCTCTTTCGCTTCGACTCCTGTAACCGAGGGTACGGCGCTGGAACTCGAGGTCGCCCGCGCAGGCGGAGCGCTCTCCGTTCCGCTCACCGTTGATTTGGCGTGGAGCGAAACGGGACAGATGCTGGGCGCCTCGCCGCCGGCGTCGGTTACTATTCCGAGCAACCAGGCCAGGACTACGCTGATCGCGCCAATTGTGGACGACGCAGAAGACGAACTGGCTAGCGTGATTACCGTCAATATCGGCGCCAGCGGCGAGTACACGATTGGGAATCCAGCCTCGGCGACCGCAACGGTGGAGGACGATGACCTGCCGGCTATCTCTGCGCGCGCTGTCGCCTCCAAGATTACCGAGGGCGAGCCCGCCGTTTTTGAATTCACACGAATTGGCATTGGGCTGGACCAGCCGCTAACCGTAAACGTCAAGGTCAGCGAAACCGGCGATACGCTGGACAGCGTCGCTACGACCTCGGTCGTTTCATTCGCAGCCAACGCCGCGACCACCACTTTGTCGCTTGACACCGTGGATGATACTGACACCGAGAAGTCCAGCGTCGTGAAAGTCCAGATTAGCGACGGAATCGGATATTCTGTCGCCAGCCCCGCGTCGGCGGCGGTGACGGTGCAAGACGACGAACCTTCCGCCTTGCCGGGCCCAAGAGTAAGCGTCGCCACCGACCATTCTGTGCCAGATCGAGCGGCCTTCGCCATAACTATATACGCATGGACCCCAACAGAGGGCGCTGTAAGTATGTCCTTGAGCGGGCCCGACGCAGGTCATTTCTACGTGTACGACTGGGTAAAGATGCTGGTATTCAACCGGCAATCCTATGACTTCCCATCGGACGCCAATGGGGACGGTGTCTATGAGGTTGATGTCACCGTTTCAGACAGCCTCGCAGGTTCGACGACGATACGCCTTTACTTTACGGTTACCAGTGACGAATTGATTGCCAAGGCGCAAGCGAAATGGGACGCCCTGAGCCTGGATGAGCGCGCGGCGATCCTGCCCGATGCGGAGCGCTCTCTTCTGGCGCCATCCTTCACGGAGTTGCAAACGAGCGTGAAGGCCGCCGTGTTGCGCCTCGCGCGTCAGAATAAACTTTCCTCGACAAGCGCGCCAGTAGCGACGGCGACTACGACCATAGCCACCTCGACTACGGCGACCACAACCGCGCCCACGCCTGAGGTAAGCATAACCGGCGGCGACAGCGTCACAGAGGGCGGCAGCGCGGTGTTCACGCTGAACGCCAATCCCGCTCCCACGTCGGATATATCGGTAAAGGTAACTGTTTCCCAGAGCGGCGACTTCGGCGTAACCACCGGGTCGCAGACAGTAACCATTCCCGCCAATGGAACGTCCACCCTGAGCGTACCCACCATCGGCGACAGCGTGGACGAACCCGACGGGTCGGTCACCGCAACCTTGGAGTCCGGCGGCGGATACACTATTTCCAGCGGCGCGGGCGCGGCAACAGTATCGGTGGCTGACGATGATGACCCTCCCGGCTACACGCCGCCGGCAGACCTGGTGGCGAACGTCCGCAGCTACATTGCCGAGACGCATCTCGGCCAGATACACGTGAATCGCTGGAAGCAGGTACTGATGGGCTTGGGGGTAGAGACATACCCGGGCCTTACCGCAATGAAGTCCACCGAGGCGAAGACATACTCCGACAAGGGCTGGAAGCGCTGGGATCCGGTGGTGACCGAACTGAAGAAGGCGGAAGACGCCAAGAGCGCGGCGACGCCCACAGCTACTACGACACCCAAGGCTACGCCAGTAATCAGCGTCATCGGCGGCTCTGGCGTAACCGAGGGCGGCGACGCGGTTTTCACTCTGAGCGCCAGTCCCGCGCCGGCGTCGGACCTGTCCGTGAAGGTGACCGTATCCCAGAGCGGAGACTACGGCGTGGCCACCGGCGCCAAGACGGTGACCATCGGAACGGGCGGCTCGGCAACCCTGAGCGTACCAACCACTGGCGACAGCCTGGACGAACCCGACGGATCGGTTACCGCGACTATCAACTCCGGCGGCGGCTACACTATTTCAGGCACTCAGGGCGCGGCAACGGTGAGCGTAGCCGACGATGATGTGCCTGAAATCAGTGTCAGCGGCGGCTCTGGCGTAACCGAGGGCGACGACGCGGTTTTCACTCTGAGCGCCAGTCCCGCGCCACATTCCAATCTGTCCGTGAAGGTAACCGTATCCCAGAGCGGAGACTACGGCGTGGCCACTGGCGCTCATACGGTGACCGTCGGAACGGGCGGCTCGGCGACATTGACTGTCGCCACGACCGGCGACAGCGCGGACGAACCTGACGGCTCGGTCACCGCGACTATCAATGCCGGCAACGGCTACACTATATCCGGCAGTCAGGGCGCGGCCACGGTGAGCGTAGAGGACGATGATGTGCCAGTAATCAGCGTCAGCGGCGGCTCTGGCGTAACCGAGGGCGACAACGCGGTGTTCACTCTGAGCGCCAGTCCCGCGCCGGCGTCTGACCTGTCCGTGAAGGTGACCGTATCCCAGAGCGGAAACTACGGCGTTGCCGCCGGCGCTCAGACGGTGACCATCTGAACGGGCGGCACGGCGACATTGACTGTCGCCACGACCGGCGACAGCGCGGACGAACCCGACGGATCGGTTACCGCGACTATCAATGCCGGCAGCGGTTACACTATATCCGGCAGCCAGGGCGCGGCAACGGTGAGCGTAGCGGACGATGATGATCCGCCATCCAACGGCTATACGCCACCGGCAGACTTGGTAAAGGATGTCCGCAGCTATATTGCCGAGACGCATCTCGGCAATATACACGTGAATCGCTGGAAGCAGGTACTGATGGGCTTGGGGGTGGAGACCTACCCGGGCCTTACCGCAATGAAGTCCACCGAGGCGAAGACCTATTCCGACAAGGGCTGGAAGCGCTGGGATCCAGTGGTGGTCGAGCTGAAGAAGGCGGAGGCGGCGAATGCGCCAACACTTACGGCCACTCCCACGGCTACGCCAACGCCTAAGCCCACGGCGACACCGACACCTACTCCCACGCCCGCGATTAGCGTTACGGGAGGTTCAGGAGTAACTGAGGGAAGCGCGGCCACATTCACGTTTAAGGCCAGCCCGGCGCCCACGTCTGACCTGTCGGTGAAGGTGAGCATTGCCCAGAGCGGAGACTACGGAGTGGCAACCGGCGCTAAGACGGTTACGATACCGACCGGCGGGACCGCTACCCTGAGCGTACCTACTACCGGAGATAGCGTGGACGAACCAGACGGATCGGTTACCGCTACTATCAACGCCGGCAGTGGTTACACCATTTCGGGTAATCAGGGCGCGGCCACGGTGAGCGTATCGGACGATGACGATCCGCCTGGCGATCTGCCGACGCTGTCGGTTCTGGATACAACTGTGGGCGAGGGCGACATATTGCTGAACATCACCTTCAAGCTGAGCAAGCCTTCCAAGCAGAAGGTGTCGTTCCAGGCGCATACCAAGAGCGGCTCTGCAACACAGGGGGTGGGCTTTAGCGGATTGAGCGCTTACGTGACTTTCAAACCGGGCGAAACAGAGACCGTTCAGTCCATGCTGGTTTACCAGGATGACGACAGGGAGGGCGACGAAACGCTGACCGTAGAGCTATCCGACCCGGATGGAGCGACGATAGCGGACGGCGTGGCGGTTGCCACCATCACAGACGACGATTAGAGCCGCGTCCATGTTCCCGCGCTAGTCTTCTCTGCGGCGCAGCCGCTCCTCTAGCTCCTGTATGCGCTTTTCGGCGTTCAGACGCAGACGCTGTTCTCGCCGCCTGAGTCTTCGTTCAGAGTCGGCGCTGTCTTCCGCTCGCCGCCTGAGTCTTCGTTCAGAGTCGGCGCTGTCTTCCGCTTGCCGCCTGAGATGACGCTCGGATTCCAGGCTGGGGATGTAGTCCTCGGCTGCCGGATCGTACCAGTCCAGACTACCCTGCCGCCAGCAAAGATACAGCCCCAGCGCCTCGCTGTATCCTCTCAGCTCCCCATCTGGAAGTTCATGCGTTGCGATTGGCTGATACTGGCCGTTCACCAGGAGGTCCCCGGCCAGACGAGTTCCGTGAAACTCCCCCGTCTCGTCGAAGCGCCAGTACTCCCGAACTCCCAGGCCCGCGTAGAAACCAACCTTCTCGCCAATATCTCTATGGCCGGTGTATCTGGAGGCGATTTCCAATACGAAATCGGGCGGCTTGCCCTGGTGCGATACGATGTAGCCGTTGTTGGCCTCGTACAGGTCGGGATCGGAGTCGAAAGCCACCAGCAGGTCTGGGTAGCGGGTGGGCGCGCTCGGAGCGGACTGGATGAAGCGCTCGCCGGACACGATGGTGGTTTCAGGATCGCCGAGATGTACTTCCAAGCGGCCTTGGTTGCCGCCTTTGGCAAGATGCTTTGAGCTAGTCATGTCGTCTGGATGCTTCTCCGGGATGTCGGGCAGGCGGTATGCGCGAGGATCGAGCGTCGTCGCCTGTGTAGAGCGAGTGCCGACCATGAGAGTTCCTCCTTCATCAGTGATTAGTTTATCACGAGGGCTATTTACACGCGAAAGAGATTCATGTACAAATCAACGAATGCAGGCGCTGTTCTATAAATCAAAAGTCAGGGAGCGATCATACGAACCATGTCCCAGATATTCGACATAGCAGACCAGTACGTCGAGAAAGTCGCGGAAATGAACCCGTTCAGCGCGACATATATGGGCGTCGCGGGCCACGACCATGAGATGAACGACTTCTCGCCCGAAGCCGCCGAGGCCGAAGCCGAACTCGACCGCGACACCATAGCGCGGCTCGATAGCGCGCCCGTCGAGAACGACAACGACCGCATAGCGCGCGAAACCATGATGGAAAGCCTGCGTCTCAGCCTCGACCGCCACGAAGCCAGCGAGCATTATCGCAGCCTCAGCATGATCTTCAGCCCGATTCACAACATGAGGCAGATATTCGACCTGATGCCCCGCGACAGCGAAGACGCTTGGAAGAACATAGCCTCCAGAATGTCTCTCATTCCCGACGGAGTGTCGAGCTACCGCAGAACGCTCGAGGAGGGAGTCAGGCGCGGCTTGGTTGTCGCCAAGCGCCAGGCGATAGAGACGGCCAAACAGTGCGATGTCTGGATCGGAGACGGGCAAGAACATGGATCGTTCTTCGATGGCATGGTCAACGAATTCCAACAGTCCGACGCTCATTCCGCCGCGCTCGAATCCGAGTTGCGCGACGCCGCCGAGTCCGCCAATCGCGGCGTCGCGAACATGGCGCGATTCCTCAAAGAAACATATATACCCCACGCCACAGAGCGCGACGCAGTGGGAGAGGAACGATACTCCCTCGGAGCGCGCGTTTACAATGGCATAGAGCTCGACCTGCGCGACACTTATGACTGGGGCTGGGAGCAACTCGCGTGGGTGGGCGCCGAAATGGAAGCGACCGCGCAGAAGATAGCGCCGGGCAAGACGGTGGAGGAGGCAATCGCTATTCTGGATACAGACCCCGACCGCGCAATCCAAGGCGTGGATGAATTTCGAGACTGGATGCAAAACCTGCAGGACCGCACAATCGCCCGACTAAACGGAACGCACTTCGACATAGCCGAACCCGTCAAGAAGATCGAAGCGATGATAGCCCCTCCGGGCGGCGCGCTCGCCATGTACTACACGCAGCCGTCGGAGGACTTTTCGCGCCCGGGACGCACGTGGTATCCGACCGGCGGCAAGACGCGCTTCCCGCTGTGGGGCGAGGTCACCATCGCCTACCACGAGGGAGTGCCCGGGCATCACTTTCAGCTTGGAACGACAGTCTATCTGTCGGAAAATCTTTCGAGATTCCAGAGACTGCTCGGCGGAACGTCGGGCTACGCCGAAGGATGGGCGCTGTACGCCGAGAGGCTTATGGGAGAACTGGGATACTTAGACAACCCCGACTATTACATGGGAATGTTGGCGGGCCAAGCGCTCAGATCTGTCCGCGTCATCATTGACATAGGAATGCACCTCGAACTGGAGATACCCGCAGGCCAGACATTCCATCCAGGCAAAAAATGGACGCCCGATCTTGGACTGGAGTTCCTCAAGCTCAAGAGCCGCTTTCCTGAGGACTTTCTGAACAGCGAAAGAGACCGCTATCTTGGAATACCGGGGCAGGCTATCAGCTACAAAGTGGGCGAGCGCGAATGGCTGTCGGCGCGGGAAGAGTCCAAACGAAGACTGGGCGCAGACTTCAATCTCAAGGAATGGCACACGAAAGCGCTCTCCCTGGGGCCCATGGGACTGGCTCAGATGAGGCGAGAACTAAGAGCGCCGTAGTCGCCGCCTATCGTCTCACTTCCACTGGTCGTGGTCGTCAGGCGGCCAGATGTTGGACGCGCCGCGTCCAGCGCCCTGAAGGCCGGAGTCTTCTCGCCAGTCCGCCGTCGCGTCGCGCCACTTCTCGAAGTGCGGAGCCTTCGTGTGCGCCTCGAAAGCGGCCTCGTCCACATATACCTCGTAGAGCCAGACGCGATTCGGGTCCTCGGCGTCCTGTATCACGTCGAAGCGAATGCAGCCCGGCTCGTCGTTCACCGACCCGACCGCGTCGCCAATCATCTCCTCGATGAACCGCTCTTTGAATCCTTCTTTGATCTGAATGGGAGCGATTATTACGTACATTGCCATGCACTCCTGTCGAACTTGTCGGTTTTAGGACGCCAATGACTTGCTGGCGGCGGACACAGCCGCGCCGGGCGCGACCTCGTAGCCGACGGACGGCAATATGTTTTCAAGGGCGGAGAGCGCAAGCAGAACATAGTCTGCCCTGCTCGACTCACCCATGAGCCCGAATCGCCATACCTTGCCGTCAAATTGCCCCAAACCCTTGCCTATCTCCATGTTATATTCTGAGAGCAGGCGCGACCTCACTTCGGCGTCGTCCACGCCTTCGGGTATCCAGACGGGAGTAACCTGCGCGAGCCGCGCCTCTTCGGGCGGAACCACTTCCATGCCCAGCGCTTCCAGGCCCGATCTGAGCGCGGCCGCGTTCTTCTCGTGGCGAGCGAATCGGTTCTCCAACCCTTCTTCCAACACGATTCGCAATCCCTCCCTCAGCGCCAGCACCATGCTCACCGGCGACGTGTGGTGATAGACGCGAGGAGAATACCAGTAATTCGCGTTCAGATTCAGGTCGAGATACCAGGACGCGGGCGGAGTTTCGCGCGACCGAATGGACTCCAGCGCGCGCTGACTCACCGCCACGGGAGACAGCCCGGGCGGGCACCCAAGGCACTTCTGAGTGGCGCTGTAACTGTAATCTATGTCCCACTCATCGAACGACAGGTTGTTCCCGCCCAGAGACGTCACCGCGTCCACCATCAACATGGCGCCACGCTCCTTGGCCAGACGCGATATGTCTTCGAGCGGCTGGCGCACGCCTGTCGAGGTTTCGGCGTGGATTATCGCCACCAGCTTGGCGCCCGGATTTTCTTCCAGCGCGTCCCGCAGCATCTCCGGGGGGAACGGCTTACCCCAGTCCGACCGCAGCGCGATTACGTTCGCGCCCACGCGGGTAGCCATGTCAACCATGCGCTCGCCAAAGAATCCGCAGATGCAAACGATGACGGTGTCGCCCGGCTCCAGCAGGCTCGAAAGTCCCGCCTCCATCCCCGCCGATCCAGTTCCCGAAAGCGCCATAGTAGCCGCTTCTCCGGTCTGAAACACCTCGCCCAGCAGCGCGGATACATCCTCCAGCATTAAAACATAGTCGGGGTCCAGGTATCCGATCATGTTCTGCATCATAGCCTGAAGCACTCTCGGGCTGACCATCGAAGGACCGGGGCCAAGCAGCACTCGATCCGGCACCGATAGAACTTCGGACGTCGGCGCCGCGGCTGGTTTGTTATCGCTCATAGTCGAATCCTCTTTATGTGAGCTATCAGTATCCTTCGACGTATCTATAACCACATCATAGCCTGTTATATCTGTCCTCGAACCGAACGATGTCGTCCTCTCCAAGATAGCTTCCAACCTGCACCTCTATGAGCTTAAGCGGAATCGTTCCCGGATTCTCCAGCCTGTGCCGCTCTCCTACCTGAACATAGGCCGCCTGATTTTCGTACAGCAAGAACTCCTCCTCCCCCTTTGTAACCTTCGCTGTTCCGCTAACCACTACCCAGTGCTCGGCGCGATGATGGTGCATCTGAAGAGACAGGGCCGCGCCCGGATTGATCGTTATCTGCTTCACCTGGAAGCGCGTCCCGTAATCGAGGGTCTCGTACCACCCCCAAGGGCGATGCACTCGGCGATGATTTTCGCGCTCATATCTCCCATCTCGCTCAAGCCTGTCAACCAGTTCCTTTACATCCTCCACATTGTTCCTATCCGCCACCAGAACCGCGTCCGCGGCCTCGATCACTATCACGTCCTCCAACCCAACAACCGACACGAGTCTGCGCTGGCTGTGAACCATCGAGTCGCGCGTCTCATGGACGTAAACATCTCCCTTGATGACGTTTCCGTTAGCGTCCTTGTCGTTGATATCCATGATGGCGGCCCAAGATCCCAGATCAGACCACTTAGCGTCCATCGGCACAACCACCGCCCGCCGATGTCCCTCATAGTCGGGCCTCGTTATGCGCTCCATGACCGCGTAGTCCACAGTGTCGGGCGGGCAATCCGTGAATAACTGCGGGTCCGGCCTATAGAAGATTCCGTCTTCAGAACCCTTCGAGTACGCTTGTCTGCACGCATGAACGATATCCGGCCTGAATCGTTCTATCTCTTCCAGCCACGCCGACACCCTCATAATGAACATTCCGCTATTCCACAGATACTCCTCGGTTCGCAGCATCCGCGCCGCTTCCGTCTCGTCCGGCTTCTCCACGAACTCCGCGAGCCTGTAAGCCGATCCATTCAAGGCCGACGACGGATTCGGCAATCGTTCCCCTCTCCGCATATATCCATATCCCGTGTGCGGCGAGTCGGGATTCACGCCAAGCGTCGCTATCGAATCGTCCTTAGCCAGTTCTATGGCGATTGAGATTGCGTCGTGGAACGCTTCGATATCCCGTATTGTGTGGTCCGCCGGAAACGCAAGTATCATCGGATCGTGGCCATCCTCGGCCTGATCCTCGAGCGCGAGCGCGGCGAGCGTAAGCGCTGGAGCGGTATTGCGACCCACAGGCTCCAAAAGTATGGAACGCGGCATACGCTCTATCTGTCTGGCCTGCTCCGCAACCAGAAATCTATGTTCCTCATTGCATACGACTATGGGGCTGGCAATGCCCTCTATGCCGTCCAACCTCATAACCGTCTCTTGGAACATCGTGTACGGACCCGTGATCGAAAGAAATGGCTTAGGGTAGAATTCTCTGGAAAGGGGCCACAGCCTCGTTCCAGACCCTCCGGCGAATATCACAGGGTTAAGATCATGTCCAATTTGCAGCAAAGACTGCCCCTTTCCCGAAAATTCTCGTCTCCGCCAGTCACGGTTCCATTCTCGCCCAACTCCTGAGCTCGCCTGCGAAAGACATTCTCAATTGTAGCGGACGATTCGTCAACCACTTAATCCAGCATTGCAAGTCATTCTTCTTGTACATTTGTACTTATTTCGACTACAATCATCGCATGATTCGCAATGCCGCGCCCATAAGTACATAATATAGAATATATGACAAGCTCAGGCAGAAAAAGGGTTTTCGACCTTTAGCTACAAATTCTGATGAATATAGGTCAGATGCAGGCGCCAGACCTCACCTGGAGCATACCAGCAATCCGGCTGCTCTCTCACCTGCGCTATATAACCCAAGGTTTATGAACAAGCAAGATATAACCACTTAAGGAGCGTTAAATGAAGGTAACGGCTGTGAAGCCCTATTCGGTACAGGACGGCGACGGCGGCGCCTACTTCATCGTCAAAGTGGAAACGGACGAGGGCATATACGGACTGGGAGAAGTGGGCATTCGCAACTGGGGCGGGGCCATAACCCAAGCCATCGAACACCTCTCGCAAGTCATAATCGGACAGGATCCGTGGAGCACGGAGCGGTACTGGCAGCAGATGTTCAGGGGCGGCTTCTTCCCCGCCGACAAAGTGTATTGCTGCGCCATAAGCGCGATTGACATAGCGCTATGGGACATCAAGGGCAAGTCGGTCAATATGCCCGTGTACAAGCTGCTCGGCGGCCCCGTGCGCGACAAGGTCGTCTGCTACCCGCACTCGCAGGGCCAAACCACCGAGCAACTCATACAGAACGCCAAGAGCATGGTAGCCGAAGGCTGGAAGTTTATCCGATGGGGACTGCCCGAAACCGGCGGCGTCCTCGAGTACAGCAGCCCCCAGGACCCCCTCGGCGAGCCTAGCTTGCTGGAGCCCGTCGAATCGATACCCATGGCGGAAGAGCAGATGGCGCTCGTAAGAGAAGCGGTCGGTCCCAATATCCAACTCTGCTTAGACGTCCACACGCGGCTCGACACCGCCCACGTGGTAACCCTGTGTCGGGCCCTCGAACCCTACAATCCATTCTTCCTCGAAGACCCGCTCAGGTCGGAAAATCCCGCCAGCTACCGAACGCTCGCCAGACACGTCTCGCTGCCGATAGCCGCCGGCGAGCAGTGGGCGTCCAAGTGGGCTTTCCGCCAAGTCATAGAAGAAGAGCTGATCAGCTACGCGCGCATAGACCTGTGCATAGTCGGCGGACTCACCGAGGCGCTCAAGATTACCCACTGGGCGGAGACGCACTACATAGACATCGTGCCGCACAACCCGCTCGGCCCTGTGAGCGCGGCGGCCTGCGTCAATCTGTGCATGGCCTCGACCAACGTCGGCGTACAGGAGATGCCCAGACGTCCCGGCAGCTTCGCCACCGACCTGTTCCCCCTCCAGATAGAGTGGGCGGACGGCTACTCATGGGTACCATCCGACAGGCCCGGCCTGGGCGTTGACTTCGACGAAGAGTTCGCCGCCGCGCATCCCGCGCCGCTCAACGGCTGGCCTCCCCAGCTAAGGCGCAACGACGGCGCGTTCACCAACTGGTAACGCCCAAAACGACACGCATGAAATCAACTCAATCGTGTGAAATCACTCGCAGTCCGTCGCCTTCGGGTATCAGCAATACGCTGGAGCCGTCGGACTGCGATATTTCATCCGCGATGCGCGCCATCTCCTCAGTATCCAGCGACGGGGCGAACGCCTCCGGGTCCGACCAGCGCGCCTCGCGCACAGCGTACCCAAGAGCGTCGCCGATTCCCGCCGCAAGCGCCGAATCTCTGTCCGGAGTGAGAATCGTCACCCGCTTCCGGACAATAGCAGGCTTCTCGGACCGACTGTCCGGCAGATAGGCTTGGCTATCGCGGTAGATAGCCCAGTGATACGGCAGAAAGAGCGCGGCGGTCAAAGCCGCTCCCATCGCCGGCGCCAGGTCGCGCATCGTCTCCAACGACACATCCGCGTCCAGCAAGTCGCGCAGAATCACGAACAGAGCGCCACCCCCGCCCACCAGGAACGCGAGCGCGCCAGCGCCCATCACCGCAAACACATAGACGCGATGAGGCAACGCGGTCGTCTCGACGCTCGGATTCTCGGCGGCGGCAAGCCTCAACCGTCGCCAGTACACTCCCCACACAGGAACGCCGATGACCCCGGCGGCCACTATCGCGGCCAGAGGGGAACGCCACGCGCCGCTGTCCCTTATCACATCGCTGAGACTGTCGGCGAATATGACCAGAGCCGTATTGAATATCATAAAGGACGCCGCCCCAAGCGCGATAAGCCCAAGCGCGGCCATGAGATGGTCGTATATTCTTCGGATGGGACCGCAGTAGCCCCCAATCGCCTCAGCCAGCATCCGGCGTCTGAACGCGATCCACGCCGCCAATCCAATGAAACCGACCACCAGAGCGCCCGGCACATCCTCGAAGTGCGACTCAGCGCCGCCGCTCGCCGCCCCAAAGAGCCACTCCAGCGTCGTGAACACGATTATCCCGCCGCTCGCCAGCGCGGTCGCCGCCCCGCCAACGGACATCATGAGCAGGAATATCCAGCGCAGCATCGAATCCCTGTCTCCGCCCGCGAATCTGCGCCAGTGCGTCCAGTACGCCACTACGCCCACGACCGCCACCGCCAGATCGGTTCTCAGAGACTCGCGCGCCAGTCCGCTCTGGTCCGGCAGCGCGACCGTCACCAGGAACAGCGCAGCGTATCCGTCCTCGAGCAGCGCGTGGACCATGCTGCCCGCGCCTACCGCGAACATGATCGCTCCCACGAACGAAACCGCGTACAGGTACAGCCTGCGTATGGCGCGCGTCTCAGCCGAGTCTCGCGCCTCAGCCGACTCCATCTGCCAGTGGTATCCCCACACCATCGCCCACGGCAGAATGGAGGCCAGGCTGAACTCAGGGAATTCGCCCGCCAGCATCGCCCATTTCAATATCTCGTAGGCCGTTCCCATCAAGAAGCCGAGCGCGACGCCCAACGAGATATATATGTACAATTTCCTGATGACCGAGCCGCGCTCGAACGGCATCTCCGCGACGCTTCGCAGTATATATCGCCAGTGAAACCACCAGATCGGCAGCCCGACGATCAACAGCGACAGCCCCCACGCGAGTGAGCTGGTCGAGAGGGAAAGCGCCTGCCCGTCGAACAGGGTATTCAGAAGACTCTGCAACGCCAGAGATATGCCCGCCACGCATGTCATGAGCGCGGCGAACGATATGCCGTAGAAGTAGATACGCTTGAGCGTACCCATACCTGGGTCAGGTTCGCTTTCCGAGTCGTTGCCGCGCCTTACCCATGCGTATATGGCGTATGCTATCCCGCCCAGAATCGCTGTCTGAACTACAAACACGATTGCCGCGAACGCGATTTCCAACATATCGCCTCCCACTATGGAATCACAGGCCGTCCCGGCCTCGGATCGTCATAAGCGCAACCCGGGTAAGGCCACGGCTCTTGAGAGAATTTCCACGCCCCGTCGAATCGCTTGAGCGCGAACCTCTCCTCGAAATCGTACTCATAAGGCCCGAACAGCCCGCCGCCGCTCAGACTCACTATCTTCACAGTCACGAATACCGTATCATCCAGTTCTTGCGTACCTTCCAGCGTAACTCGCCTCTCACCAATATACTCACCAGAGAATACCCGTCCGCCGAACATCTCCTCCACCTCGCATTCGTCGCGCAGTTCCGGCGAAAGAGCCTCGTAAGCCGTCTCGAAGTCCTCGCTATCCAGCGCGCGCAGATAATCCTGCACCACTGCCTCCGGCGAACCGGGACCAAAGTCCGCCTCGTTCTGCGCGAGCGTTGCCACTACGCTCGCTACCAGCAAAAGCGCCAGAATCGCGCCTCCTCCTATAAGCCAGTAATTCTTCATCGCAGTTCCAGTTTCCCGCTCAATATCTATCCGTCCCCCCTCAAGTATGACATACGCAGTCCAAATTGACACCAGGAGAGAGCGCGCCAACTTGCGAATAGACGAGCGGCGGGGAGATTCGGGCGTCGAATGGATGGTGTACAATCACTTGGAAGATGACGGGAAAAGCGAAACGACGACCGTCAAGCATATATCATTCATGGAGTGGCGCTGTGACCAAATATAAGGCTGAACTCGAACGAGACGACGATGGTCGCTGGAGCGCCTGGATAGAAGCTCTTCCCGGCTGCGCCGCATGGGGATATACCAGAGAAGAGGCTCTGGCATCCCTGAAAGACGCAGCCACAGCCTACATGGAAGACAGGATAGAAGCGGGGGAGGGATCACTAGGGAAAGTGAATGGAATTCATTCGGACTAGAGACACAGATTTCAGGACGGGGGATATTCAGATAACAGGACCAGAATAAAATGCCAGATCAGATATCTCCAGAACACCGTAGTTGGAATATGAGTCGTATCAGAAGTAAAGATACGACTCCTGAGCTAATGGTACGATCACTTATACACCGCGCAGGTTATCGCTTCAGCCTGCACTCAAATAAGATGCCAGGCAAACCTGACATCGTAATGTCTCGTTATCGAACAGTCATTTTCGTCAATGGATGTTTCTGGCATCGTCATCCAGACTGTCGTTATTGCACAACTCCCGGCACAAACACTGAATACTGGGAGCAAAAATTCAAACGGACAGTTGCGAGAGACCGAGAGGCTCATGCACAACTTCGTAAACTAGGCTGGACAGTGCTAGTGGTGTGGGAGTGCCAGACCCGAGACAAAACGAGGTTGTTGAATTTCTTAGATAACATACTGCCGGACAAGTTCTAGTTCACACAGATGAGAAATCCATATAATAATTCTCTTCGTCAATTTTATAAAAATCAATGTGAGAGCGTCCATATCTATGAAATGCTTCCGCTGGTACATACTCTCCTTCAGCTATGCCAAGACGTCGTCTAAAATAAATTCCAAGCCAACTATTGTTACTTGGTGTCTGTAAACTCTTCGCATCATCTTGAACTCGCGCGAGTATCAAGAATTTTCCATCATCTGTCTGAACTGTAAAGTGTTCACCTCGTGGAGGAAAGAAGTCCGATCTACCTATACTAGCAGGAATACCAAGATATGCTTGATTAGGTTCACGTCCTGCCTCAGGTCTTTGACCCCAGTTTAACCAAGAGCGTTGCATTTCACCTGGTCTTTGTGTCTTTAACTCTCCTATATTATTAAGAAATTCCAGTCTTATGTGAGGAAGTGAATTAAGAGACGGTACATTCTCTGTATCTTCAATATCTTCATCAATATCTATAACTGAACGGCGACCTGTATGAATTTGAATACGGTCCTTAACTGAATGATCTATACAGCTAATAGCATCCTGCCGAATTAAGTCATAGTACTCACGTGAGTCCTGGGCGTCGTGCCTAACTAATGCCTCTCGTCTAGAATAACCAAAAGCGGCTTGTGAATAATTAGCTGAGCCGGTAAAGGCAACTTTCAAATCTTCTCCGTTGCACCATGCATATGTCTTGGTATGGACTGGATTTCCATGAACTACGTAATAGCACTCAAAACGGCCATCATAGTCTCTAGTAAATTGCTGAAATCCTTCGTGGTCCCTCTTGAACACTCCGTCAATCGCAGTCATGCCAACTATCAACTCAATTTTCACTTTGTTCAATTTATTTGTGGACAGATGAGTAAGATGCCTAGATACCATTGAAGCACTCGCATAACCTGACACTATATATAATTTATCAGCGTCACGCTTTGCAGGTTCAATTAAAACTGTGTTGAACAGATCATTCGTAAGCATTACTCTCCTCCAGAAGTCTTGGCTGTCTAGGGCGCGTCTTAATGCTAACTCCTCTTGATGTTATGTTTGGCTGTATTGTTGAATACTCGACACCTGCAAAGCTTTTTAGAACTGCATCGAATATAGCTTTTGCTCCCTGAGGGGGCAATGCCATACCTATCTGCTTTCTAACACTTTCTTTAGAACCAACAAAGATGTAATCATCAGGGAATGTCTGAAGCCTTGCGCGCTCACGATTTGTTAATGCTCGATTCTCACTCCAATGATATACATGGGTTCCACCACCGCCACTTCCAGTTACAGTATAAGCAGGTCTATCAGGATCAAGTCGCTTATATATCTGACTTATTTTTGCACCTTTAACATTAATCTTAAGATGTTCAGGTATAGTGGCTGTAAATACGTTCTCTCCCGGTCTAATATACTTTAATCGTTCAATAACTTGATTTGACTGTTTAGTCAGTTCGTTATTCGGGGCATCTACAGGGATAGGAGGATGTTCTATCGCCATCTGACTTGTACGATAGTTCAATGAGGTGGGAGCAGGCACTTTGAATTCAATATCTATATCCGAACGGATGCCAATAATGATTATACGGTGTCTAGATTGCGGAACTCCGTATTCTTCGAAACGGTACAAGTGAGGAGTAATTACATATCCTGCACTGGAGAGCTCCTTCAGTATTATTTGAAACGCACGTCCATCATTCGCGCTTCTAAGTCCTCCCACATTTTCCGCCAAAAACCACTTAGGCTTAAAATATCGGAGTGCGCTGACACCGTAAGAATAGAGTGGTCCATACACACCATCCATTCCCTTTTTTTCACCTATCAAACTGAAATCATTGCATGGAAATCCAAAAGCGAGAGCACCTATATCTTCAAGATGTTCAAAATTTAATTGGCGTACATCTTTTCGTATCACAGATTGTGGAGAGTCTGGAAATATATTGTATCTGTACGTTTCACATGAATCTTTGTCAAAATCATTGGCCCAAGTATGACAAATTGAAAATGTCTCTCCATCTTGTTCTACGGAGGCTTGAGAAGCACCTAAAGCGATGCCCCCAGGACCACAGAATAGTTCTCCCAATTTGAATTCCATTTTAGATCTCAGCTTTAGTATTCACTGGACTCTCACTCAAAGCCTACGCTCACAAAGTATATAGATTCTTCATATTAGTACCACGTCTAGCTGGTTTTGATATATTCAGATCACCCTCAGTTCCCGGATTTCCACTTTCGCAGGAATTATGATTAGACACCTGAATATGTCATATTCACATAGACGCGGTACTAAGCGCATATTGCATCATAGAACAATAATTCTTAACGGTCAAGTATATTGACATTCTCGATAAGCGAGATTCAAGTTACAGGAATATATGGACCAATTACAAAAGGACGCTGCATACAGCAAGCGCCCTTTTTCCATTACCTTCCGCTACACTTCGCGGAACTTGCCTTCCACTGTGTCGTCGTCGCTGGGGCCGTCGGAGGCTGGGCCATCAGGGCCGGGAGGCGGTGGAGGCACGTCGCCAGGCCCCGCGCCGGCGCCGGCCTGCGAATACACGGCCTGACCAACCTTCTGCAAGGATTCCTGGAGTTCGGCCATTGTCGCCTCTACGCGCGCGATGTCGTCGTTCTGGAGCGCGGAGCGTACCGCCGCCACTTTTCCTTCCACCTCGCTCTTCAGGTCGTCCGGAATGCTGTCCGCATTGTCTTGCAGCATCTTCTCGGCTGCGTTGGCGGCGCTATCGGCGTTGTTGCGCGTCTGGATTTCCTGGCGCTTGCGCGCGTCTTCCTCGGCGAAGCGCTCGGAATCCGAGACCATCTGCTCTATTTCTTCCTGGGACAGGCCCGAGCTTGCCGTAATTACGATGCTCTGCTCTCTCCCAGTCCCCTTGTCCTTAGCAGACACGTTCAAGATGCCATTGGCGTCTATATCGAACGTAACCTCGATCTGCGGCATTCCGCGCGGAGCCGGCAGAATGCCGTCCAGCATAAACTTGCCGATGGACTTGTTTTCAGCCGCCATCGCGCGTTCGCCCTGCACCACGTGCACTTCCACATTCGTCTGGTTGTCCGAAGCCGTAGTAAACGTTTCGCTCTTGGAAGTCGGTATCGTAGTATTGCGCGTTATCAGCCCGGTGGTAACTCCGCCCAACGTCTCGATGCCGAGCGTGAGCGGCGTGACGTCCAGAAGCAGTATATCGTGAACGTCGCCCTGCAAGACTCCCGCCTGAATCGCCGCGCCTATCGCCACAACTTCATCTGGATTGACTCCCTGGTGAGGCTCTTTGCCGAACAGTTCTATGACCGTCTCGCGCACTGCCGGCATACGAGTCATGCCGCCCACCAGCACCACCTCGTCTATCTGAGACGCCGATACGCCGGCGTCCTGCAGCGCCTGCTCGCAGGGAGTGACCGTTCGTCGCGCCAGATCGCCTACTAGCTGTTCCAACTTGGAGCGACTGAGGCTCATTGTTAGGTGCTTGGGGCCGGAGGCGTCGGCAGTGATGAACGGCAGGTTGATCTCGGTCTGCATGAGCGTGGAAAGCTCGATCTTCGCGCCCTCCGCCGCTTCCCGCAGTCGCTGAAGCGCCATCCTGTCCTGCTTCAGGTCAATGCCCTGCTCACGCCGAAACTCGTCCGCAATCCAATCTATGATGCGCTGATCGAAGTCGTCGCCCCCGAGGTGCGTGTCGCCATTGGTCGCCATGACCTCGAAAACGCCGTCTCCAATCTGCAAGATGGTTATGTCGAAGGTACCTCCGCCCAGATCGTAAACCGCGATGGTCTCGTCCGTCTTCTTATCCAGACCGTAGGCCAGCGACGCGGCGGTAGGTTCGTTGATGATGCGAAGCACCTCCAGACCCGCGATCCGCCCCGCGTCTTTGGTGGCGTTGCGCTGACTGTCGTCGAAGTAAGCCGGAACGGTTATGACAGCCTGCGTGACAGGCTCGCCAAGCTTGGACTCGGCATCCTGCTTCATCTTCTGAAGAGTCATCGCAGACACTGCGGGAGGCGCGAGGGCATCGCCCGCTATTTCGACGTGCGCGTCGCCGTTGGAATTTCTCACCAGTTTGTATGGAATCAGGTCCACATCCTTCTGGACGTTCGGGTCATCGTACCGGCGTCCCATGAACCTCTTGATGGAAAAGACGGTATTTTCAGGGTTTGTTACCGCTTGTCGCTTGGCGGTAGTTCCCACATATCGCTCATTCGAGCGTGGATTTATGGCCACCATCGAAGGCGTTGTGCGTCCGCCCTCGGCGTTTTCCACTACGCGCGGTTCGCCTCCCTCTATGACAGCCATGCAAGAATTGGTCGTGCCTAGATCTATTCCAAGTATATAGGGCATCTATTGAGCCTCCTGATTTTGCGTTTCTGGTTCTGTGTTATCTTGTGTCTGGATAGCCTGCGCCACGCTAACCTGCGCCGCGCGAAGCACTCGGTCTCTCAGTTTGTAGCCATTCCTTACGATGCGGACAACCGTCCCCTCTTCAACTTCATCTGTCGGCTCGAAGAAGACCGCCTCATGTTCGTTGACGTCGAACGGCTGGCCTATGGCCGCCTCTATTCGTGAGAGACCCTCGCTCTGCATAACATTCTCGATGCCGCGCTGGGTAATCCGCAGGCCCTCTGCCCAGCCCGCGTCGGAATCATCTTCAGGAATGTAGTCGAGCGCGCGATTGAAGTCGTCCGCGACGCCAATCAACTTGAGAAGAAGTTGAGCGTTGGCGCGCTCTCGCGTCTCCTCCAACTCTCTGGCTGCCCGCTTCTTATAGTTTTCGAGGTCCGCCGCATAGCGAAGGGCGAGCGTCTTGGACTGATCACGTTCACGCTCAGCCTCTTCCAGCCGCTCCCGCAGATCGGAATCGCCCCCCTCGAACTCCTCTACCTCTATCAACTCTTGGGTATCTTGAATTTCAGATTGTCTCTCTTCCGTCATTAAACCTCATGTCCTCCAAATACAGGTTTGGCGTCATCCGGCGAGCAGTCTGAACATATCATCCAGACTCTCGTTGAGCGCGTCTCTGAGCGGCTGGCCCTCCAGTTCCGCCATCTGCCGGCGCATCCGCGCCATCCGGTTGAACAGTTCCATGGCCAAGTGGACTCCCGCATGGTTCAATCCGATATTTTCGACCAGGTGCTTTATCAGCTTCAGCCGCGCTATATCTTCGTCGGAATACAGTCGCGACATTCCTCTGGTGCGAGACGGCATGATAAGACCGACCCTCTCATATTTTCGTAAAGTTTGAGGATGCATGTCCAGAATGCGCGCGGCCACGCTTATGACGTAAACACCTTCTTGCATGGGTACTAACTCCCTTGCGTATCCGCTCTAAATTCGCGCTAACTATTTATGACCCAAGTTCGTTATATAGGACAGTAGCCCGACTGCCAGGAACTCGTCAGCGAAACTCTATATGAAAATAGTAGTACTTGATATGGTTTGTGTCAATAGATATAATGTACATAAATCACATTAGCTAACTCAAATGTCCATTAGCGTCGGCCTCAGTCTATTCTATCCACTTGCGGATAGATGAAACGAGAGGAACGCTAGCCAAGATTGACATAGATTCAAATAAGGAGGACCGAAATGCTGGAATTGAAAGCCTGCCCCAGGTGCAAGGGGGACATGCACGCCAGCCGCGATATGTACGGCTCGTATAAGGAATGCCTCCAGTGCGGTCACATGCAGGACATCAAGGACCCGAACAGGCTGGCGTCGCTGCTGGAGTACGCAACCAAGAAGAGCGCGGCATAGTCAGCCAGCCGATCCGGCCCAAATGAGACGCCCCCTCCACGATGGAGGGGGCGTTCTGGGTCACCGCTCATTCATTTCAAACAGCCGCCTACTCCAAGCCCAACTGGTAATGCTTTCCCTCTGTCTTGATGGACGGCGCCACCACTACTTCCGCCACCTCGTGCATCTCGCGTATATTCTCCGCCCCGACCATGCCAAGACATATATTCAGCGCCCCCACCAGATTCTGAGTCCCGTCCGTTACCGAGCTCGGGCCAAACAGTATCTGCTCCAGCGTCCCCTTGACACCCACGTTGACGCGAGTTCCGCGCGGCAGGTTCGGGTCCGGGTTGGCCATGCCCCAGTTATACCCTCTGCCCGGCGCCTCCTCTGATTGGGCAAGCGGAGTGCCGATCATCACCGCGTCCGCGCCTGACGCGATTGCCTTGCATAGGTCGCCGCCCGTCCTTATGCCGCCGTCCGTAATAATCGGCACGTAGCGGCCAGTTCGTTCATAATACTCGTCTCTGGCGGCGGCGGTGTCCATGGTGGCGGTCACCTGCGGTATCCCTACGCCGGTAACCTCTCTCGTCGTGCAGGCCGCGCCGGGTCCAACTCCCACCAGAACGCCGTGTACGCCCGTATTCATCAGTTCTAGAGCGACCTCGTAGCTAACGCAGTTGCCTACTATGACGGGCACGTTGACCAATTCCAGCAACTCAGGGAAGCGCAACCCGCGCTGACTCCTCGATATGTGCCGAGCGGTAGTGACGGTGGACTGCACTACGACGACATCCGCTCCCGCTTCAGCGGCGAGCGGCGCCAGCCTCTTTGTATTGGCAGGCGTAAACGAAACGGCGCATTTCGCGCCGCCCGCCTTTATCTCCTCCACCCGCTTCCCGACAAGATCCTCGCGGAGAGGCGCGGAATACACCTTCTGAAGAACTGACGTAACCTTCGCCTGAGGCGTCTCAACTATCTCCTCTATCACTCCCTGCGAATCTTCGTAGCGGCTGTGGACCCCCTCCATATTGGTTACCGCCATTCCTCCAAGCCTATCCAGTTCACTTACGAAATCAGGGGAGGAAACAGCGTCCATGGCGCCTCCCAGAACGGGAGTCGAAAGGGTTATTCCGTCCACAGAAAAATCAGTGTTGGTAAGCTCCGGGTTGATAGTGACGCCGCCGGGCGCGATTGCAACCTCGTCGAATCCGTATACTCTGCGAAGTTCTCTTCGATGTGAAATCGCCATAACCGCGAATCCTCCGCCTGCGGAATTTTGGGTATTTGGATAAATGTACTAAGACGCCTTCTGGCGCTTCAAGCGATATGAATTAGCCGATATTCCTAAACGCTGTCAGACCTTGGAGAGAATAGCGGCCATCATATCCTCCAGATCCGGGAAGATATGGGCGTCCGGCAAATGCTGGTGGGACGCTACAAGCTCGCCGTCAATATAGATGTGGAACATGCCATGCACGCTGGGAATCAGCTTGAATTCAGAGATGTACTCGCCGGTTCGGCTCAACGCCTCGCCCGCCATCCAGGCGGCGCGCAGAGCGTGGCCTCAATGCTGACAATACTCCAGACGTATCTTGAGTCCGTTTTCCGCCATGTCCTACCCCCCGAACAAGGTTAGACTATATTACTCTCAGAAACGAAGTCGGGTCAATGAGAGAAAGCTCCTTGGCCAGGGCTTTTGATCGTCGCCCCAAAGCGACACCAGCCTTCGCTTCAACAACGGTATTCACAGTATGCGATGGTTTACGACGAAGCGAATATCCATGCGTTATAAGAATACCTCAACAACTTGCGACTACAGACTCAAGATTCATCCCAGCTACACTTTCATGCGACAACTACGCTACAATACATCCGTGCTAACCGCTGATTCTTTCGCGCTACGCAATCATATCCCTCGCAAAGGAAAATGAGACCTATGGCTAATTCAGAAGACTTTCTGGTCGCGTCGAATCTTCACAAGGCTTTTGGGGAGGTCGTAGCGGTGGACGATGTATCGTTTTCGATACGGCGCAAGGAGATATTCGGACTGCTAGGGCCCAACGGTGCGGGCAAGACCACCACCATACGAATGCTATCCACCGTTCTCGAACCCGATAGCGGCGACGTCGAAATAGGCGGCTACTCAATATCTCGCGAAAGCGATCGCGCGCGCGAAATCATAGGCGTCTGCCCACAGGAACTGGCTCTTTATCCCGAACTCTCCGCAAGAGACAATCTCCTCTTCTTCGGACGTATGACAGGACTGAACAGGCGCGAGGCGGCGGAAGCGGCAAATGAAAATCTCGAAAGAGTCGGACTTCTCGACCGCGCCAAGGACAAGGTGGACAACTTCTCTGGTGGAATGAAGCGCCGCGTCAACATCTCTATCGCCCTCATGAGCCGTCCTCTTCTTCTCTTCCTCGACGAGCCGACAGTTGGCATTGATCCCCAGTCTCGAAATAATATATTCGAAACCGTCGAATCCCTACGCGACGAGGGAATGACCGTCCTATACACAACGCACTACATGGAAGAAGCCGACAGGCTCTGCGACAGAATCGGAATAATGGATAACGGCAGAATCATCAGGCTTGGAACCCCGCGCGAACTGAAGTCCGAGATTGGCAACCCGGCCGAGGTGTCGCTGGAGAGCGTGTTCCTGGAGTTGACCGGACGCAATCTGCGGGACTGACAGAGCGCGGATTCCCGATGCCTTACGGCTGCTGAGCGCCACGCGCGTTCAGCACTATGGAGTACAACGACTTGTCGGCCGTAATGTAGAGACGGTTTCTGTCCGGCCCCCCAAAACAGCAGTTGGCGACCGCGTTCTCGGGCGTTAGTATCTTGCCCAGCAGTTCGCTATGCGGGCTGTACACGTGTATCCCATCCCGCGCGCTTGTGAAGATATTCCCGTCTGTATCCACTCTGAAACCATCGGACTTACCGGGGGACACAGCCGCGAACACTCGGCTATTCACCAAGCGAGTGTCGTCCACAACGTCGAACGCGCGAATATGCCCCGGCTCGCCAGTGTCCGACACATAGAGAACGCTTTCGTCCGGCGAGAAGCAAATGCCGTTCGGCCTGTCGAAATCGTCCGCCACGATTTCCAGCGCGCCCGTCTCCGGCTCCAGCCTGAAGACGTAGCAAGCGCCCAGTTCGCTATCAGCCTTATGTCCCTCTCTGTCGCTCAGAATGCCGTATGGCGGGTCCGTGAACCAGATAGAGCCGTCCGACTTCACAACCAGGTCGTTGGGCGAGTTCAACTTCTTGCCCTCGTAGTTGTCCGCCAGCGTTGTCACCGTCCCGTCCGCTTCGGTGCGACTCACACGGCGTCCGCCGTGTTCGCAGCTCACCAATCGGCCCCGCAGGTCTCGGTAGTGACCGTTGGTATAGCCACAAGGATGACGAAACACCGATATTCCATCCGCGTCCGAATACCTCAAAATTCGATCATTGGGTATGTCGCTCCACAAAAGGTAGTCCCCTTCCGCGAAATAGACAGGGCCTTCGGCCCACTCCATCCCCGTAAAATGCCTTGCAAGTTGAGCGTCGTCGGGCAGCATCGCCCGGAAGCGGTCGTCGTAAATCTCGAATCCCATCTTGATCCTCCACTATTAACCTGGTTTATAGTCTTCTGGCAAGTCTGCAGGCGGCGCGCAGGTGGCTTCTGGTGGCTTTCAGGTGAGCTATGACACCTGTTGGCGCCTGCAGCTCACCTGCAAAGACCTGTATTCACCAGTTCAGAGAATTTTTTCCGCGCTCGCTCGCGCTGATTGATAACTTCTGATATATATGTTTCGTATATTCGTTCTTAAGACGCGGGCATTGTAGCATAGGGTGGATGGGGATGTGTAGCTAAATTGGAATAGTGAATGGAGACTGTATCAGTTTAGCAACTGTGTTAAGAGTCAAGTGGTGGAGTGGATTCGATTGA
>CAZXFX010000045.1:0-25134 GCA_964640295.1 uncultured Dehalococcoidia bacterium
AAACGCCTGCAGCCCAACCAGCAGATTATAAACCAAAATATATGCACATCGGCGGGCCACAGGGGTAGGCAAATGCCTGAACCAATCAAAAAGTCCCTTCCCCCTCGATAGGCTCACAAGGGTAGGTAAATCAAAAATCCGTTCGTCCCGAGCTTGTCGAAGGGCGCGCCGACCTGCTACGCGCCTACCCCTCTCAGCCCTTGACGGGGAAGGCTCAACCCCAACCAGTCGCCAGATAATTCTAAATTCATCATTCACTATTCACAATTCAACGGATGGGGGTGATCCAATCCTACGACCAAACTGATACAGGCTCATCGCGCCGAAGATGGAAGCTCGAGTCTGACTCGCGCCGGCGTAGGCGGAACCCTGCCTGAGACAGGATTCGGAATATCTTCAGAGAAGCATGAAAAATTATTGACGAATCCTGTTTGCGGATATAGGATTCCCGCATTCAAAGCTTAGAGTCCTGTTTTGGGAGGTCGTCGTATGAAGTATGACTATATCATCGTGGGCGCGGGATCGGCTGGATCTATATTGGCGACCAGGCTTTCGGAAGACCCGAACGCTTCCGTCCTGCTTCTGGAGGCCGGGCCGGATTATGGCTCTGAGATTGACGATTTGCCGGAAGAAGTGAGGCACGGTTACGCGACAGGCATGGATGTGATGACGAGCGACCACAACTGGCAATTCTGGGGGAAGCCGACCGAACTGGCCGAGCCGATGATGGTGCCGCGCGGCAAGGTCACCGGAGGATCCAGCTCCATCAACGGCCAGGTATTCCTGCGGGGAATGCCGGAGGACTACGACGCCTGGGCGGCGCTGGGCAATGACGAATGGAGCTATGAGAAGGCGCTGCCGTTCTTCCGCAAGCTGGAGACAGACACGGATTTCGGCGGCGATTTCCATGGGACTGAAGGGCCGATAATCGCGCGCCGCTTCACGCGGGATACGTGGCCCGAGGCTCAGACAGCCTTCTACAACGCGGTCAAAGCCGCCGGCTATCCGGACGGGCCGGACCAGAATCATCCTGACGTCACCGGCATCGGACCGACTCCGTTCAATAATCCGAACGGTATAAGGTGGAGTACCAACGTTGGATACCTTTCGATGTCCAGGCATCGGCTCAACCTGACCGTGCGGGGCGACTGCCTCACGCATCGCGTCATCATCGAGGATGGCCGCGCGACCGGCGTGGAGGTGGAGAGCGGCGGCGAGAAATTCGTCGTTGAGGGGGAGAATATCATCCTGAGCGCGGGCGCGATAGCGTCGCCGCAGATACTGATGCTGTCAGGGATAGGACCCGCGGATCATCTGCGGGATGTTGGCGTTCAGGTAGTTCACGACCTTCCGGGCGTGGGACAGAATTTGCGCGACCATCCGGTTGTGTGGGTTACTTGGCGAACACAGCCGCGCATAGACCTGGAAAGCTTGGCGCTGGAGCCGAGAAGTCAGCTTATGCTGAGATACACCGCGACAGGCTCGGAACTTCGAAATGACATGAAGATAACGATGGTAAACTTCGCTACCGAGCGGATCAACCGGGGCGGAGACAGGATGGAGCCTATCGGCGTTCGGATGTCGGTTATTCTTGACTTGGCTGTGAGTTCGGGAGAATTGAGACTGGCTTCGAATGACATCAACGACCAGCCTGAGTTGAACTACAACTATTTCGCTGAAGAGTTCGACAGGCGGCGATCGCGCGAGGGGATACGGAAATGCATGGAACTGGCGGAGCACGATGACTTCAAGGATGTTCTGGCGGAGCGGATCGAGCCGCTGGATTCGGATATCGAGTCGGACGACGCGCTGGACGAGTGGATGATGCGCGAGGCGACGACGGGCCAGCACATATCGGCGACGTGCAAGATGGGGCCGGCGAGAGATTTGATGGCGGTGGTTGATCAGTATGGAAGGGTGCATGGTTTGAAGGGTCTGCGGGTAGCGGACGCCTCGATAATGCCGGACTGCATCCGCGCCAACACGAACGTGACGACGATGATGATAGGGGAGCGTATAGCGGATCTGATAAAGCGGGAAGGGTAGTAGGAAGAGTACGGCGTTCGAGCGAACGGCCAGCCTGGGCTAGTGAGAGCGGGCTGGCCGTTCTGAATGTTGGACTGGCTGTGCGGTTCCGTCTCGGTTTTCAGATTGGATAGGTCTGTAGTATGGATCTCACAAGCATACATATCTGGGATGAGTTTGAGCAGTTCCTGAGCGCAACATTGGAGACATAACAGAGGAACCGAACCTTGTAGCAGACTTCATAACGGACAGGAATGACCACATTCTGCCTTTTGTCAGATTCGAAGGCGGTAGAATGACTATCAACACAGAGACGATACAGCTACTAGAATATTCAGGCAGATATCATGAGAGCTAAAACGCTGATGGGGACCCAGCTAATTCCCAGTAGCGGACCAAGACGGGAAGCGCTTCGTGAGAAGGGCCAATTCAGAAACAAACCAGGCTAAACTCTGGTGACTCATTAGCGCCACCTTAATATAATAAGAGGCATGATACTCCAAATGACTACATCATCGAACGCAGCTCTTTCAGACATCACCATCCTCGATCTATGCGACGATAAGGGACAGCTTATCGGCAAACTGCTCGGCGAGATGGGCGCTCGCGTCATCAAAGTCGAGCCGCCCGGAGGCGACGACGCCCGAAGTATTGGCCCGTTCCGCAACGACGCTCCCCACCAAAACGAAAGTCTCCACTTCTGGGCGTTCAATACCGCTAAGGAAGGCGTCACTCTCAATATCGCATCCACCGAGGGAGCCGGACTTCTCAGAAGGCTCGTGGAGAAAGCGGACGTTCTGCTGGAAAGCTACGACCCCGGCTACCTCGACTCGCTTGGCTTAGGATATTCATATCTCAGCGCCATCAACCCCGCGCTCGTGATGACGTCTCTTACCGGGTTCGGGCAGGACGGCCCGTACCGCGACTACAAGACTTCAGATCTGGTGGCGATGGCCATGGGCGGAATCATGCACAGTTGCGGCTACGACGACGTTCCAGGCTCTCCCCCGATTCGTCCGAGCGGTGGACACGGCTACATAACCGCGTCCCATTACGCGACCATCGGAACCCTAATGGCTCTGAACTGGCGAGACATGACGGGAGAGGGACAGTATGTGGACGCATCCATCCACGAAGCCTGTTCCTGCACCACAGAGGCTGCCATGCCGCTGTATATCTACGGCGGAGACATAGTGCGCCGACAGACTGGCAGACACCACGGAGCGCAGCCTACGCCCAAGACGCTATGCCCGACGGCGGACGGAAAGTTCATCAACGTGTTCGCGGTATTCACCAGCCTGAACCAGTGGAAGACGCTGGTAGCGTGGATGGACTCGGAGGGAATGGCTGAGGACTTGATCGATGAGAAGTATCTGGACATGGCGACTATGCGCGCCCGCGCGGGCGAAGAGGTGGAGCATGCTTTCGAGGTTGTGAAGAGGTTCATAGCCTCCCACACAGCGGAAGAGATATACAGAGGGTCCCAACAACGCAAGTTCCCCTGGGGTATAATTCGCTCGCCGGATGAAAATCTGGACGACCCCCACTTCTATGAGGACCGAGGTCTATTCGCTGAAATAGAGCATCCCGAACTGGGCGAAACATATACCTATGTCGGGCGGCCATACGTGTTCAGCAAGACTCCGTGGCGGACATTCAGAAGCCCGCTTCTGGGCGAGCATAACGAGTCGGTATATGGACATGACCTGGGACTTTCAGACGCCGATATAGAGAGACTCCGGAAAGAGGGGATAATCTAAGAGCGCCGCCAGGCATTCAGCGCAGCGGCACGCTGGCGGTCTGAGGGATTACCCCGTCGGCGCGCATGGTCTCTATCTCATATCGAGAGTAGCCAAGCTCGGCCAGTACGTCCACGGTGTCCCCTCCAAACGCGGGAGACGTCCCGGTCCGAACCGGTGTCGCGCTCAGGCGAGGAATCGCGCTCCCATGTTCCACGTCGCCGAATACAGGATGCCGCTCTGAGACTATGAGTCCGCGTCCATCCTCTCTCGCGGACGCTCTCACTTCGTCCAGCGTCCTGTTGCGAGTAGCCGCTATCCCCGCCGCGTTCAGCGTCTCTATCCACTCGGCGCTGGACTTTGACGCGAATACCGATTCGACGGCTGAAGTATCGGACATGTCAGCCAGTTCACTGAAAGGCGCGAGCGCGGCGAGGCTTGCCGAGTCTTCACCCGCCGACAACGCTATCCAGCCATCCGAAGCGCGATACAGCCTATTGAGCGCGTCATATCCCTTGGCTTGCGGCCCGCTTATCTCGTCGGGTTCGTATCCTTCGTAGTCCACCATATAGGCGGACGAAAACGTAGAGGCGGTATATGCCAGCGCCGTATCTATCTTCTGTCCCCTGCCGGTGCGCTCGCGTTCGAGAAGAGCCAGCATTACTCCATACGCGGCCATGATTCCCGTGCCATAGTCATTGAAAGTATATGGAGGCGGCCCGGGCGGTCCCTCTCCCCCGTTGCGAATCTGCATTCCGGTGGCGGCCTGCGCGTTCTGGTCGAAGCCCGGGCGCGTCGCCCAGTCCCCCTCCTGCCCAAAAGCGTTTATGGAAGCGTAGATGATGCCCGGATTGCGCTCGCTCAGTTGCTCATAGCCGATGCCCATGCGCTCAGCCACGCCCTTGCGAAATCCCTGAAGAACGACATCGGACGTGTCCGCCAGCCGGTAGAAAGCCTCCAGCCCCGCTTCTTTGGTTATGTTCAGGCAGACGCTCCGCTTCCCGCGCCCGACATCCAGCCACGGCGTGAGGCTTGGCGCTCGATGCTCGGGATCAACCTTGATGACGTCAGCGCCATACTCCGACAACGTTCTGCCGCAGGTCGGCCCAGCCAATATGATGCACAAGTCGAGAACCCGTATTCCTTCCAACGCTCCGGACATGATTCTACCTTTCCAATGATCATTTATCAGGAAAACATCTCGTTATGCTCGCCAAGCGTGGGCGCCGCTCCGCGTATAGCGCCGGGCGTGTCTTCCAGACGCACTTGGATTCCGACTTGGCGCATCGGGCCATACACCGGATCGTCAATCTCCACCACCGCCCCGGACTGCCATGCGTGTCTAGTCTCCATCCACTCCTGAAGTGTGCGGCACATAGTCAGTGGCGCTCCCGCCTCTTCCATCATGTCTTCCCATTCGACCGCCGTCTTTTGCAGCCATACTTCAGCGAATCGCGCGGCCCACTCCTCGCGCTCTTCCGCGTTGACGCGCAGCCGTTCGTCAGTAAGCGCGTCATACCAGTCGGGGTATCCCATTGCGACAAGCATGGGCCTGAGCGAACGCTCATAGCCGGCATTCAGGTTTATCCAGCGACCGTCGGCGCAGCGATAGAAACGGCCTATGGCGGGAGACAGCGCTCCCGGCCCGGACGGAACATCGGGCCTGCTCACGATGGCCGACCCCATCGCCGTAAACATGGAATCGTACAGCGGAACGACAACCGATTGTCCCTCGCCCGCTCTCTCGCGGTGAAACAGCGCGGCGGCTATCGCTGGGGCGGCCACCATAGCGCCGAATACGCTGGCGTAAGGCAGGGCAATGAAACTCGTGCCCTCAGAGCCGTCCGTGCTGCGGTCAACGTACACGCCCGTGGACGCCGACACGATTGTCTCGCTCGCAGTCGAGCGGTCTCCATCGGCAAAGCCGGGGATAGAGAGATAGACTATGTCCCGATTCGCGCCGCGCGCCGTCTCATAGTCAATCCCATAGGCGTTGGTGCCCAGGTCGAACCCTTCGATCACCACATCCGATTCTCGGACCAGTCCAGTCAAGCGATTCCTGTCTGTCTGGTCGAGCGGGTTGGCGACTACCGACTTCTTGCCGCGGTTCCAGACAGAGAAGACGGGAGAGCCGCGCAGTGGATCGCCTTCAGGCGACTCGATCTTTACCACGTCCGCCCCCTGGTCTGCGAGCAGCATACCCAGAGCCGCCACCGCGGGGCTGTCTCCCAGTTCCAATATCCGATAGCCGGAAAGCGCGCCTGCCAAATGTATCACCTCCGCGCGTGATTCTATCATCTTATCGCAGCCATAGAACATATTCCTTCTGTTTAGACAAAAACCGCGCATCCACCATATCAAGCGGCGCTCTGAGCATTCACTATGCGGCATGACCTTTGAAACCCTGCCAAGAACCGCATTTTCATTGACCGCGCAATAGGCCGTTGATACACTTATTCGCAATCAGCGGCCTCTTTTACTTCGAGGCGCCAAAGGTGTCACATCGTGGTTAGCGCGCAAACAAGGCTCACATACGAAGACTACGTGGAACTGCCAAGCGATAAGCGGTATGAGATAATAGACGGGGAACTCTACGAAGTGACTGCGCCCACGGTAAGACATCAGGACGTTCTGGGAAATCTGTATATCATCTTCAAGCCATACGTCACGAGACACAAGCTTGGAAGAGTCTATATGGCGCCCATAGACGTAATACTCGCGGAGGGTTCCATCGTTCAGCCTGCTCTCGCGTTCGTGACCGAGGCGCGACGCGGCGTCATTCAGCCACACGCCATAGTCGGCGCGCCCGATCTCGTGGTAGAAATACTCTCCCCTACCACCGCGGCGTATGACCGCAACCGAAAAGCCGATCTCTATGAACGATATGGAGTGGCAGAATACTGGATGGTGGATTCCGAGACAGAGACTGTCGAAATCCTGAAACTGGGCGATACCGGCTACGCTCCCGCCCAAATCCACGCCTCCGGCGTCATATCTACCGCAATCATACCCGGCCTCCAGATAGAACTGGCCGACATATTCGCGCAAGACTGAAGCAACCGAATTGACATCCCGCCCCCAACTTCTCATAGCCACTCACAACAAAGGCAAGTTGCGCGAACTGGCCGAACTGCTCGGCGACGTTCCATACGACCTGGTGTCTCTGGACGACTTGGGCATTCACCATGACGTCGAAGAAACGGGCGACTCATTCGAGGAGAACGCCAAGCTGAAAGCTGAGACCTACCGCGCGCTCGCCGGGACGTTGACGCTGGCGGACGACTCCGGACTGGAGGTTGACGCGCTGAACGGCGAGCCGGGCGTCCGCTCCGCTCGCTACGCGGGCCCAGACGCCTCGGACACGGACCGCATCGAGTTCCTGCTGCGAAAGCTGGACGGCGCCGATCCCGCAACATGGTCGGCGCGATTTAGATGCGTAATAGCCATCTCGGAACCGAACCAACCGACCGAGCTCCACTCAGGGGTATGCGAAGGGCGGATAGTGGCGGAGCCGCGCGGCGAGAACGGCTTCGGCTACGACCCCATCTTTCTATTCCCTGAGGATGGCATGACGATGGCCGAGCTTTCCGCCAAACGAAAGAACAGAATCAGCCACCGAGCCCAGGCGGCGCGGAAAGCGGCCCGGTCACTCAGAGAACGCGCGTCGCGCGCGTGAAGAATAGCTGTATAATAGATATACCATGACTTCAGACTCGGCGAATACAGAACCTGTTCTGGACAGGTTTAGAAGACCACTGCGAGACCTGCGAATCTCGGTGACGGACAGGTGCAACTTTCGCTGCCCGTACTGTATGCCGGCGGAGATTTACGGCGACCGCTACCAGTTTCTGCCCAGAAAGTCGCTTCTGACATTCGAGGAGATAGCTCGCATCACGCGCATACTGGTCAAACTGGGCGTCGTCAAGGTACGCATAACCGGAGGCGAGCCGCTTGTGAGAGCCGAGATAGACAAGCTGGTATCCATGCTCGCCCGAATACCCGGCATCCAAGACCTGACGATGACCACAAACGCTTTCATGCTAACCCAGTTTGCGGACAAACTGAAGGAAGCGGGACTTCAACGAATCACCATCAGCCTCGACTCTCTCGACGACGAGGTGTTCAAGCGAATGAACGGACGCAACTTCGGAACGGACAGGGTGCTGGCAGGAATCGAGGCCGCTGACAATGCCGGACTTCGCCCTATCAAGATAAACGCTGTAGTCCAGCGCGGCGTGAACGACCACACGCTCGTGGAACTCGCCCGATTCGCGCGAGAGAGAGGCTATATCGCTCGCTTCATCGAGTATATGGACGTTGGAACGCTGAATGGCTGGAAAATGGACGACGTAGTTCCAGCGGAAGACATACTGGACCGCATACACGCCGAGATGCCGCTGGAACCCATCCAAGCGAACTACAAGGGAGAAGTGGCGCTGCGCTACAAGTTCGAGGACGGCGACGGCGAAGTTGGAGTAATCGCCTCGGTGACGAAGCCGTTCTGCGGAGACTGCTCGCGCGCGCGGCTTTCGCCGGAGGGCCAAATAGTGACCTGCCTGTTCGCCACGTCGGGGACGGACATCCGAACGCCGTTGCGAGACGGGGCGTCCGACGACGAGTTGGAAGCCATCATACGAGGCCTGTGGGGACTCAGAGAAGACCGCTATTCGGAGATCAGAACCATGTTCACGGACGACGAGCCGCGCAAGAAGGTGGAGATGTATCACATCGGCGGCTAGAGATCCCCTTTCAGAACGCTCTCGCCGGTCGGAGCGGCGTTCCCCGCTCTCGGCTCTATCGTTATGACCATTCCGTCGAAATGCCCGAACGGTCCGATAGGTATGACTACCATCTGACCATATCCGAGCGTGTCAACTGTGAACCACCCCGCCCTGTACATTGCGCCGTCTCGCGTAAGCCACGCCTGATATACCCTGTCGGACGGCAGGGGCGACAGATCCGCGACGAACAGCAGTCCGCGATTGGATGTATATGACACCATCATGACGCCGCGCGCCGCCGACCGCTGTCCGGTTCCCCTGAGATTGTTCACGGAGACTCCCGAGAACGAAGACATTCTGATCAGTTCGTATGTCGCCAGGCGATGCTCTTCTACCGCCGACATAACCGCGCTCTCGCGTTCGCGCGCCAGCGCGAGTTCGTCAGAAAGTTGCGCGGCGTCTCTCGAAGCTTCGCTCAGTTTGCCGTTGAACCAAAATCCAGCCAGCAGCAGAACGACGAGCGCGACCGCCGCGCTCCCTCCCAGTCCCAGCGCCGTTCTCCGCCTGAAAGTTCGCGACAGGTTGACGAACCACGCTCTCGGATAAGCCCAGGCGCGCTTGCCTGTTCCCTCCGATTCTACTCTCGCCATCAGGCAGTTCTTCACGCTTTGAGGTGGGCGCTCCTGCGGCAGCGACAGCGCCAGATCAGCTATCATCTCCCCCGCCAGGCGGCGACTGCAATCAGCGCACGCGGAAATATGCGGCTCGATAGCATTAGCCGCGTCGCAATCCAGCGCGCCCCGAAGATACGGAACTAAGCGCTCCTCGACATCACGGCAATCCATGCTCGGCAGACTCCCGAATCTGCGGCTCCAGGACCTCTCTCAGCTTCTTCATAGCCAGTCTCATGCGAGTCTTGACAGTCCCCAGGGGCTGCTCCAGTTCTTTGGATATCTCCGAATGAGTCAGTCCCCCAAAGTACGCCAGCGTCACCACGTCCCGCTGCTCCGGCCTCAGCGTCATCAGAGCCGACTTCAGACGAGCGCCCTCGAACTGAACCGACACGTACTCTGTCGGATCATCCGCCCTGGATTCGGTCGGTCTGTTCGTGAGGTCAACATCGTATTTAACCCTGTCATACTCCCTGCGCCGCTTCCGCAGCTCATCTATCGTTCTGTTGTGAGCGACGCTGAACAGCCAACTCGTCACTTTGCCTCTATTCGGTTTATAGCTTCCGGCTCGCCTCCACACGTTGAAGAAGGTGTCCTGCGTAACCTCTTCAGCGGCGGTCGGATCTCTCAGCATGTGTATAGACAGGGAATAGACCTGTCTGGAGTATCTTGAATAGAGCGCTTCGAGCGCATTCTTATCGCCTTTGCTGATACACTCCATGAGAATCTTATCTTCGGCCTCTTCATAGTTCATAGCTACCACCGTCGAGCGCGCTTCTACAAGGGTCGCTCGCCTTTCTATACGATATAGGACAATGCCCAGATTCTTTGCTCACATACGGACGGGCGCGGTCGTTGCGCGCCCAGCCTTCCTTCACATATCCACTATTTACAACGTGCGGAGAGCGTAGATGGTTAGGACACCGGAACAGAGCGACGATTGCCAAGAATTGAATTCGGAAGCGCTGGAAAGAGGAGCGGAAAAGATTGGAATATCGCTGGATTCGACACAGCTAGAGCGGTTCAGGCTATACTACCGCGAACTGATCCGCTGGAATTCTGTCATGAATCTAACCGCGGTAACGGATTGGGAAGACGTTCAAACTACCCATTTCCTGGACTCGCTGGCAATCGCGGGCGCGCTACCGCCCGAGACGATGAACGCCCGCAATTTCGTGGATGTGGGCGCGGGAGGCGGATTCCCGGGAATACCGATGAAAATAGCCTTTCCGGACCTGAACGGCCTGTTGGTTGACGCTACCGCCAAGAAAGTGGAGTTTCTCGAAAACATGATAGAAGTCTTGGGGCTGCCTGACTTGGAGACGACACACGCGCGAGCGGAGACGCTGGGTCGCGACGAAACAACCAGGGAAAGCTTTGATATGGTTTTCGCGCGGGCGGTGGCCCCCATGCCAGTTCTGGCTGAACTCACCCTGCCCCTGTGCCGAACGGGAGGCGTGGTCGCGCTTCACAAGACACGCGCCGCCGAAAACGAGATAGCGAACGCCGAACGAGCCATTGAAATCATGGGCGGAACTATACGCGAAATCGTCAGCGCGGGCGGCCACAACAAGGTTCTGGCAGTCATAGACAAGAAGCGCGCCACTCCTCCACAATACCCGCGCCGCCCCGGCATCCCATCCAAGCGGCCCATTAAGGGGCGCGTCTCCGCATAGGCATTCGCTCAAAATAGATATGAGACAAAACAAAGAAAGCCTATTGAATCAGGCGCCTCTTATCAGGCGCGTCTTCTCGATTCCAACGCTCATATCATTCGGAATCGCCACCGGCTTCATCTTCTTCCTTGCCACTAGATTCGACCTGGACTGGGGAGAGACCTGGCAAGTCATACGCGACATAAACCCGTGGCTCTATCTTCTCGCCCTCTCTCTCTACTACCTCAGCTTCATATTCAGGGGAGTGCGCTGGAACATACTGGCGACGAACGCCGCGCTTTCCAGCCCAGAAGAGTCTTCTAAGCCGCCGCCCGCGCTTCGCACTTCCCAGTTGATAATCATCGGATGGTTCGTCAACTCGGTGACCTGGCTCAGAATGGGCGACGCCTACCGCGCATACGCCTTCGCGGAAGATTCCAAAAGCAGTTTCTCCTGGAGCCTCGGCACGCTGCTCGCCGAGCGCGTCATGGATATGATAATAGTCGCCGCTGTAATCATCTCGGCAACCGCAGTGCTCGCGGCCACCCAAGGCGAAGCAATCTCGATTTACATAATCGTCATGGCTGTCGCCATGTCCATAGGCATAGTGGCCGTGGCCCTCTTCATGAAGATATACGGAGAACGCGCCGCGAACATCCTGCCCGACAGAATAAAGGCGGCATACCATCGTTTCAGCCAAGGGACGCTCGGCAGCTTTCAGCGCGTCCCGCTCGCAATGATTCTCGGACTGATGGGCTGGCTGATGGAAATAGGAAGACTCTACTTCGTGCTTACAGCCCTCGGTATGGAATTGAGCCTCATCCTGATTCCAATAGTGGCTGTGGGACACGCTATCCTCAGCACGGTTCCCACTCCCGGCGGAATCGGCGCCGTCGAACCCGGTGTAACCGGACTTCTGCTCATCGAACTGTCCGCTCCGGACGCCGCCGCCGTCACAATCGTTGACCGCTCCATAACCTATCTCAGCGTCATAGTCATCGGCGCTATCCTGTTCATGCTGAGGCAAACGCTGAATATGCGCCGCTCGCGAAGGACCCTCGAAGGGAAAGCGAAGGAAAGCGCCGCCGAAGACGCTGCTACGCCCTGAATCTCACGGACGTTTCAACCCATTTTCCTCATCTCGGCCTCATCTCGGATGAATATAATAAAAATTATTCATGCAAATTTTATCTTGACTTGTTACTAAATTGTGAGTAAACTCTGCGCCAGACATACTCCATAGGAGAGGGGAGAGTTATGGTCGCAAAAGAAGTAGATGTAAGTCATGTCGTGAAACGCCCGGGGAGACTGCATGGCGATCCGGACTATGAAATTCCTGTACCCGAAAATCTGACGACCGTGCCCGGCATTCGCAAGAATGACGTGGACGTGTCCTTCTATACCAGGGTGTACCCCATTGAGTCGCAAAATATTGAGAAGGCAGCCGACCGCGAATGGGTATGGACCGTCTATACCGACGACGTTCGCGAGTACCGAGAAGAACACGACAGAGTGAACAAGCCGCTGGTTGACGCCGCGGCGGTGTCCGGCGATTTGCAGCCTACCGGAGAAGCCGAAGTAGGCAAGGACATGACCGACGATATCCGGCTCAAGGCGCGTGAGCTAGGCTTCGGAGAAGTCGGATTCACCCGATTCGACCGCCACTACGCCTACCAGAGCAAGCGGCGCTGGATTAAGTACGAACACGCCATCTGCCTGGCGCTCGAACAGGACTACTGGCAGACGCAGACGATTCCCAGCCTCGACGCTGAGTTCGCCCACTTCGGCACTTACGAAATGGAAGGCGCGATGGGACTCGAACTCGCCGCCTTCATCCGCGAAAATGGCTACCGCGCTCAAGTGCACAGCCCCAACGACAACAGCGCCGCCTACATACCCATGTTCGTGCAGGCCGGACTCGGCCAGCTAGGCGCCAACGGACAGCTACTGTCCCCGCACTTCGGCTCCCGCGCCCGACTCATGATCATAACGACCGACGCGCCCGTAACATACGACGAGCCGGTTGACTACGGCATCCACCAGTTCTGCCAGGAATGCCAGGTGTGCGTAAACCGCTGCCCGGGCAGAGCGCTGGTCAAAGAGAAAGTTTGGTACAGAGGCGTCGAAAAGAACAAACTCATCTACGACCGCTGTCGACCTGTCATGGCTCGCTACGAAGGCTGCGCAGTCTGCATGAAGGTCTGCCCCGTCCAGCGCTACGGCATGAAGCCTGTCATGGAACACTATCTCGCCACCGACGGCGAAATACTGGGCAAAGGCACCGACAACCTGGAAGGGTACGAACTCAGGGACAAGGGCTACTTCGGACCCGGCAAACTGCCCAAGTTCGACCGCGAATTCTTCGAAATTCCGCACGGAACCAAAGAAGAGTGGCTGTTCGAGGAGTTCAAGGCCAAGCTCCAGAGCGACAAGAAGCCCGACACCGAAGAGGTCATGGATTTCGTGAGCGAACTCGACGAGATCCTCACAATTGGGCACACCACGCGCGGCGACGAGTAAAACTTAGCCGCTCCAGCGCGACGACGGTCATAATAGGAAACTAAGCGTAAGGGGCAGGAACCAGTGTCAGGTTCCGGCCCCTTATTCATTCCCCAGAATTTCATAACGAGGTATTCCCCCCATGCCAGCATTCAAAAAAGATCACATTGACGCCCTCTTCGGCGAGATAGAAGACAATTACAAAGACAAGCCCGAGCGCGAGCAACTCCACCGAGACGCCCACCTCGCTATCGCCCTGCACGACGCTGGCCGCGATATCCCCGACCAGATAGACGACCGCATAGTAGATATGGTGAACAGGCACAAGCCGTAGGGCCAAATATGTCCGAATCCAGACATGCGCGGAAAAACCTGCCATTCCAAAATCTAAATTCACTATTCACCATTCCCATGGGTTTGACTCTATCCCATGCCTGAACTACCATCCACGCTGAACGATAAGCACACAGCAAGGAGACTTCAGCATGGGCGCGATAATCGGCGAAGGCGACTTCAAGTACGAACACATCATTGACTGGCACAAGATGCCGGAGGGAGCGCGGCTCATCGAGACGCCCGGCGTGGCGGTGGACTCGCAAGATGACGTTTACGCATTCAGCCGCAACCCGGACTACCCCGTTATGGTATTCGACCAGGGCGGCGATTTCGTCCGCGGCTTCGGCAAGGGCATATTCGGCAACCGAACGCACGGCATATACGTCGGCCCCGAAGACACAATCTACTGCGTGGACGACGGCATCCACACGATAACCAAGTTCACCCGCGACGGCGAACTTCTAATGACCATCGGAACGTCGGGCGTGTCCTCCGAAATATGGAAGGGCAAGCCGTTCAACAGGCCCACCCACGCCGCCGTATCCAGAAAGACAGGCCACATATACATCTCGGACGGCTACGGCAACTTCAATGTTCACAAATACACAGGCGACGGCGAGTACGTCAAAAGCTGGGGCGGACCCGGCATTGACCCGGGCGAGTTCCTGCGTCCGCACAACATAGCGGTGGATAACGACGACCGCGTGCTGGTAGCCGACCGCGAAGCCCACCGCATCCAGGTATTCGACGGCGACGGCAATGTCTTGGATGTGTGGAACAACATCCACATGCCCAATGGCATGACCATCGGACCCGACGACAACATCTACGTCGGCGAACTGCCCGGCGCCACGCAGGCCGTCCCCACGCCGCCAAGACACGGCCACCGAGTGAGCGTTTACGATCCGAACGGAAACAGGCTCGCGCTACTCGGAGCGGACGACGAAGGCGAAGAGTCGGGCGAGTTCATCGCGCCGCACGGAATGGGCGTTGACAGCCATGGCAACATCTATGTCGGCGAGGTCTCCTTCACCATCCGCGGCAGCCACATGGACCCTCCAAGGGAGCTCCGCAGTTTCACCAAACTCGCCAAAGTAAGCTAAAACAACGCAATTTCAGCAATTGACGACAACAGCGCGGGCGGATATGATGACGACCCGCCCGCGCCCCCTTCCTGATTTGCGTTGCCCCCCCATCCTCGCGGTTCAGCCATATTGAAAAAGCCTCTATCAGTCCCTCAATTCACCTTTCACATCCCGTCTCGCCATGATATAATTTACACAATAAGAACTTTAGTACATATTATTTATCGAGATTTATGAACAGGCCTTCAGCCGACAAAAAACCTCGTAAATAAATACAGGCGTGTGCAGGTCAAATGTAGGCGCCAGACCTCACCTGCATACCGCCTGCGCGCTCATCAGAACCATTCAAAATCCATAAACCAACGCAAATGCAAACCCGCGGCGCGCCCAACGCTCGGCAGGGACGTCTCTCGCTCCCTCCCTCTCGCTTGACGCGCTTGCCCCATAAACCGGACGCGCCGCTTGCGCGTTCCTTCCCCCGTATTGCCATTGCCCCGCGCTGAGAATGCGATATAATTTGCCCAACGCGACAATCCCTGTTCACCGGATGAATATACTCTTTAGCGAGGAAGCAAATGCCCAAATTCGCGGCCAATCTGACTATGCTGTTCAATGAAGTGGATTTCCTCGACAGGTTCGAGGCGGCGGCTCGCGCCGGCTTTGAAGGAGTCGAGTATCTCTTTCCGTATGACTATGAACCGGACGCGCTGGCGGAGCGTCTGCGGAAGCATGGACTTACCCAGGTTCTGCACAACTTGCCGGCCGGCGACTGGAACGCGGGCGAGCGAGGTATCGCCTGCCATCCCGACAGGATAAGCGAATTTCGAGAGGGCGTCGGCCAGGCAATCCAGTACGCGACCGCGCTCGGCTGCAAGCAGGTGAACTGTCTCGCCGGTATATCGCCCAGAAGCGTCTCGCCGGGAAAGGCGCATGAAACGTTCGTGGAAAATCTAAGGTTCGCCGCGCCCGTGCTCGAAGACTCCGGCATCCGTCTCCTCATAGAGCCTATCAACGTCATAGACATACCGGGCTTCTTCCTGAATCGCACACACCAGGGAAGGTCAATAATAAGCGAAGTCGCTTCGCCAAACCTCTTCCTTCAGCATGACATATACCACATGCAAATCATGGAAGGCGATCTGGCGCGCTCTATCGAGCGAAACATGGACGTCATCGCCCATTTTCAGGTTGCCGACAACCCGGGGCGACACGAACCGGGAACCGGCGAGATAAATTACCCATTCCTCTTCGACCTGATTGACTCGTATGGCTACGGCGGCTGGATAGGCTGCGAGTACGTCCCGAGCGCGACGACCGAAGAGGGATTGGGCTGGCTCAGAGATCGCATATAGTCGCCGCTGGACGGCGGCGGGATATGAGAGGACGGCATCATGGTTGCTAGAGCGTCCACCGAAGACACAGAAGGCTTCATTGGCCACGACCAGATACTGGAGCAGATTCAGGACCGAGTCCTGTGGCTCTCCATGAACATGGTGCATTACGCCAATAACGTTCGTCACAGTCCTGACGGCGCCAAAGTGGGCGGGCACCAGGCTTCGAGCGCGTCGGTCGCCACCATAATGACGTCTTTGTATTTCGACTTCATGCGGGCGGGCGACCGCATATCGGTCAAGCCGCACGCCGCGCCCGTCTATCACGCGATCCAGTATCTGCTGGATAACCTCGACCCCGCGTACCTAACTACGCTGCGCCAATACCACGGACTACAAGCGTATCCCAGCCGCACCAAAGACCCCGACGACGTGGACTTTTCCACCGGCTCGGTGGGACTTGGACCGGTCGCGCCCAACTTCGCGGCGCTGGTGGATAAGTACAACAAGGCGCACCTGTTCACCCATTCCATGGTCGGTCACCGCTACATAGCGATAGTGGGAGACGCGGAACTGGACGAAGGCTCCGTGTGGGAGGCTATCGCGGAGCCGGAGATGCAAGGACTGGGCAATGTTCTATGGGTGGTTGATTTGAACAGGCAGAGCCTCGACCGCGTGATACCCGGAATTCGCGTCCGCGCATGGCGCGAAATGTTCTACGCGAACGGCTGGAACGTGATTGACGCCAAGTACGGCAAAAAACTTCAGGCAAAGTTCAACGAACCCAATGGCGAACTGCTGCGGCTTGCGATAGACGAAATGCCCAACGAGGTGTATCAGCGACTTCTCAGGGTGCCGCCCCAGCGTCTGCGCGAATGGCTGCCCAGAGCCTCGCGCTATCCCAGGGATATGGCGCGGCTGGTGGCGCGATGGGACGACGATGACTTGCAGGAGTCTTTCCGCAACCTGGGCGGACACGATTTCGCCGAACTGCGCGACGCTTTTTCGCAGGTTGACTTCGACTCAGGGCCAAACATCGTGTTCGCATACACGCTTAAGGGATGGCGACTGCCCTCGATTGGCGACCCTCAGAACCACTCAGTGGTGCTGTCGGAGCGACAAATGGAGCAGTTGCGCGAAGAGCTGAACGTCTCGCCCGGCGAAGAGTGGGACAAGATGCCGCCCAACACGCCCGCGGCGCGTATGTGCGCCGACACCAGCAGAATGCTCAGGGTTGGGCGCAAAGCAAGATTCGACATACCGGAAATGCGCATCCCAGACGACTTCGGACAGCGCTATACGGGCAGCATGGCCACCCAGCAGACGTTCGGACTGATTATGACCGCAATCTCTCGCGAACTGCCCGACGTGTCTGACAGAGTGGTGACCGTTAGCCCTGATGTGGCAAGCTCGACCAATCTGGGCGGCTGGATAAACAAGGTGGGCGTATGGGGCGAAGGCAATCAGGAACCCATGCCTGAGGAGTCCATCATAAGAGCGCTCAGATGGGAAATGCACGCGCGCGGCCAGCACATAGAGCTGGGCATATCGGAAAACAATCTGTTTATGATGCTTGGACAGTTGGGGCAATCGTTCGAGGACAACGGCGAGATGCTCTTTCCGATAGGCACGCTGTACGACCCGTTTATCAGGCGCGGACTGGACGCCTTCGTATATAGCGTATATTCGGGCGCCAAGTTCATAGTGGTCGGCACTCCTTCGGGGGTTTCGCTGTCTCCTGAGGGCGGCGCGCACCAGTCGCAGATAACCCCTTCCATCGGTATTGAAATGTCGGAACTGGATTTCTATGAGCCGTGCTTCGGGCAGGAACTCGAGTGGATAATGCTCGCCGCGCTGGAACAGATACGACAGCGCGGCAGATCAACCTACCTCAGGCTGACGAGCAAGCGCGTAGATCAGGGATTGTTCAAGATACCGGAAGACGCCGGCGAAAGAAGCAGACTGCGTCAGCAGGCGCTGAACGGCGCTTACAGGCTGGTTGATAGAAGCGCGAATCCAGGATACGAGCCGGGCGTGAACGTGGTTCACATAATGGCGAGCGGCGCCATGATCCCAGAGGCGGTTGCGGCAAGCAACGCTCTGCGCTCCGAAGGGATATTCGCCAACGTCGTCAACGTGACGGGGCCGGGTCCGCTGTACAGATCGTTCCAGCGTTCGGTTTACGACTCGATGGACGGACAGGGCAGCCTGAATATGTTCATGGCCGACTCGATTCCACCCGACGCCAGAAACGCGCCGATAGTGACCGTCGTGGACGGTCACCCACACTCGCTCGCCTGGGTCGGCGGCGCGCTCAAAACCCACGTCATTCCCGTGGGCGTCACAGAGTTCGGACAGTCCGGCTCCCGCGACGAACTCTACCGCGAGTACCGAATAGACAAAGACAGCATAATGGCCGCCAGCTACGCCGCGCTGGGAATGTGAGCTAGGGCGGCGTAAAGCAAAGGAAGTATGAAATGATGATCAGACCTATTAGAGTTGAGCCACGACCGGGATACCGTATCTGGCTGGAATACTCCGACGGTGTCTCAGGCGAGGTTGACCTCCCCATTTCCATGTAGAGTACAGCGGATGCCAAGCTCAAGACGGATGGGGGTGATCAGCCTCAATTGCCAGCCTGACCGCTACACCCCGGCCGGATTGCCCGCCTGAAAAATTTCCCATCATGCAAATCCCCAGAATCACAAAAATCACAGTTCACACATCCCCCCACCCTGTGCTACAATACTCACAACCTAAGAACAAATATGCGTAAATCGCGCAAGCCAATCTAACCACTAATAACTAACAACTAACTACTCATATATCGCAGCTTATCAATCAGTCCCGAGAGGGCGCAAAAAAACTGTCTGAACTGGTAAATACAGGCCTTTGCAGGTGAAATGCAGGTGACAAAAGACACCAGAACCACTTGCAGCGCATCAGCAGGCCACCTGCAAAACGCCTGCAGCCCAACCAGAAGATTATAAACCAAAATATATGCACATCGGCGGGATCACAAGGGCAGGCAAACGCCTAAACCAATCAAAAAGTCCCTTCCACCTTGATAGGCTCACAAGGGTAGGTAAATCAAAAATCCGTTCGTCCTGAGCTTGTCGAAGGGCTCGCCGACCTGCTACGCGCCTACCCCTCTCCGCCCTCGATGGGGAAAGGCGAGGATGAGGGTGATTCCGCAAAGAGTAGATAGACTGCCAATTCAAAAGTGTTGAGCCACTATACACAATAGAAAGGAAACCCCCTTGACCAAGATACTTGTACTGCACGGACTTGGCATGAATATGCGCGGCAAGGTGCAGACACATATATTCGGAACGGAGACGCTCGACCAGTATGACGAGCGCATCAACGCATACGCGAACGAACTCGGCGTAGAGGTGGAGATATTCCACTCCAACGTCGAAGGCGAGGTCATCAACAAGATATACGACGCTCACGAGAGCGGCGACGTAAGCGCGGCGCTATTCAATCCCGCGGCGTACTCGTCCGGACACCCCGGCATAATCGCGGCGATAGCCCAGGTGGATTTCCCCTTCTACGAGATACACATATCCAACCCCTACTCCAGGGGAGGACAGTCTCAGGTCGCAGGCGTCAGCAAGGGCGTCATCACCGGCTTCGGACTGTTCGGATACTATCTGGGCATGAGGGGGGTCCTGGAATCCCAATAGGCGGTTGCGTTTTCATGGCAGCCGCGTATAAGAAGATTAGTCGCGGACACGCCCCAAAATGCTCCAGATAGCCCTCACGCTCGTCATCGCCTTCTCGCTCGGTTCGTTCCCGACAGCGTATCTGGCTGGCAGAGTTCTGTCCGGAACAGACATACGCGCGCTCGGAAGCCGCAATCCCGGCGCGCTGAACTCCGCTCGCAGCCTCGGGGTGCGAGTCGGCGTCGGCGTGCTGTTAATTGACGCCTGCAAAGGCATCCTCGCCGTCTTCATCGCGCTCCAGATGTCCGTCGCCGATCTCTGGGTGTACTCCTCCGCGCTCGCCGTCACGCTCGGTCACAACTTCTCTCCGTTCACCGGATTCAAGGGCGGCAAAGGAGGCGCAAGCGTGCTGGGAATCTCCGCGTTCATGCTTTGGCACATAACCGCAATCACCCTCGCCGTCGGACTGGTCGCTTTTTTGGCGACGCGCCAGGCTGTACTCTCCATGACTGTCGTATTCGTGACGCTCAACGCGCTTACCATCGCTACCGGACAGTCGGCGGGACAGATAGTCCTGTGCCTGATCCTGTCGTTCCTGGTCGCCGGGACTCATCTGGCGCGCGAGCGAGAGCGGGTAACGACCGCGCTCAGAGAGCGGAACTGGCGCAAGTTCATGTCCATCGAGTGACAAACCTTGAATGGACGCCCGACTCGTCCCTGCGGTAGCGCGTCCTAGTCAAAATGAGTAGAATGGCCTCGAAACAAAGCGTGGCAATAAATAAGAAGATAAAGAAGCCGCGCAATCTACTTTCGGAGAGCCATTGCACCATGAAATTTGCAGTATCATTAGTCGCCTTAGCCATTCTCGCGTTTGCGCTCGTCGCTTGCGGCGAAGAAGAGAGCGAACCAACCCCCGCGCCGCAGCCTCAGGCGCAGCCGACCACGCCCCCAGCGCCGCAAGCGCAGCCAGCCCAGAATATGTCGAGCGGGCCGCCCTGGGACGATCCGCCCCAGATGATGATAGACACCTCCAAGAGCTACAGAGCCGTCTTCGAGATGGCGAAGGGCGAGGAGTTCGAAGCGGAACTGTATGCAAACGAGGTGCCGCGCGTGGTCAACAACTTCGTCTTCCTGGCGCGCGAGGGGTTCTACGACGGCGTCACCTTCCACCGCGTGCTGGAAGGGTTCATGGCGCAGACGGGCGACCCGACAGGCACGGGAACCGGCGGACCCGGCTACCGATTCGAGAGCGAGTTCCATCCCGACCTAAGCCATGACAGCGCGGGCATACTCTCGATGGCCAACGCGGGCGGGCTGAACACCAATGGCAGCCAGTTCTTCATCACATTCAGGGAAACGTCCTTCCTGGACCACCTCAACCCCGACGGCTCTGAAAAGAATTGCGCTCAGCGCGGCGTATCCTGCCACTCAGTCTTCGGCAAGGTAACGAGCGGAATGGACGTGGTGAACAACATCACCTTGCGGAATCCCAGCGAAGCCACCGCGCCCGGCGACGTCATAACCACCATCAGGATCATCGAAGAATAGCGCGCAAAGAAAAGACCCTTCCTACGGCGCAATGCCGTGAGGAAGGGTCTATAAAGCTGAAAGCTGAGAATACCTGCGCCCTTACTCCGAACTCTCAGCTACGACTCCAGCTTCCGGCGAACCGTCGGTTTCGGGGAGATACCTGAAGAAGTAGATTCTACCCGACGCCCCTATCAGGCTGTCATTGTGTATCGGCATCGTGTCCGTTACCGGCTGGTTATTCACTCTGACAGTGTTGGGCAGCACCTCTGTCGAAACCATCGTTATCGTGTCCGATCCGAAGACGAACGACACTCCGCCGAATCCGGGCAGGTCTAACTCTTCGCCATCAATCCTGCTTCGCTTCATCACGGTATCCATCGGCGCGCGAGACATCGCGGGGAAGTCAACTAGCAGTTCGCCCTCCTCCGAGTATAGATAGCCGAACGGGGTGGGCCTGGTCAGCCAGTACAGAACCGCTCCAAGTATCGCAATCGCTATGATTGCAAGGACTATGATGACAGCCTGCATCGGTATGCCCGATCCTTCGTTTACCTGTGGCGGAGCCGTTGGCGGCGCGGGCTGTGGCGGAGGAGCGACCGCAGGCGCGGGCTGCGACTCTTCTGGCTTGGTGGGGGCGGATATCTGAGCCGGCGGCGGTATGGGAATCGAAGACACTACGGTCTCGTCCGTGGAGTAGATATACTGCCGGCCTGCGTATTCTGTATTCAATCCGAACAGGACTGTCGCGCGTGATTCTGACGGCGGCCTGTAGTAAACGTCATACCCATACGCCTTGCCGAGAGTGACTATCTCGTGCGGTATTACGGTCACCTCGCCGGACTGCGTATCGTCGCCGCCGCTTACCGAAATCAACAACTCGTCCTTCGGCACTGTATAGGGCTGGCCTTCGATGTTGACGAACAGCGACGCTATCTTCGCTGTTACGCCCGGTTCCAAGCCGGACACCATCTCTTCCGTAACATCAATGGTTGGGAAATGCTGTGCATCGAACCCTGTCTGCGTTATTATGGAGTGTTCCACATCCGGCCAGGAAAGCCGCAGATCCACATCATATCTTCCCTCCGTATTCACAGGCGGAATCGTCAGCGAGAAGTGTCCGTCTCTCGGAATCGAGTCTCCTTGCAGTCCAGCGTCATTGAGCTCGTGAACAATAGAATCGCCCGACGGATCGGTAATCTTGGCGATAACCACTGCGTCCGGCGACACCAATTCGCCTTTGTCCAGAACCGCCGCCACTATCAGTGTTTCAGGATGGTCAACAGGAACCGCTCCCAGGTCCTGCAACTCTACCGTATATCTGTTTATCGTGTGCAGATTGGCCGACACCACCCCGCTGTCGCCGCGCACTTCCGCCTTCCAGTTGCCCTGCACCGGTTCCGTTACCCGCCATATCACCAAGTTTGGGAGCTCGATTACTGAAGACGAAGCGCGGTCGCCCACAGAGGACTCCTCGCCGCTCGGATTTGTTATCCTGAATGAAGTTTCGGGATTTTCTCGTACAAACATGATATTCGCCCAGCGGGTACTGGGGACGATGTCCAAATCAACCTCGAATACAGGATTGGTAGACATGTCCGCCTGGGAGATGGCGGTTAGCGCGCCCCTGCTTTCCATCCGCAGAGATCTGTCCACGAAATTCTCAATTCCATCTGGAATCGAAAGGGAGAACGACTCTCCATGGGTATCCGCGCTGATTTCGTTCAAGGCGGAGGCCAGCGCGTCGCTCGCGCCGGGAGTAGTTACCGAATATACTCTCCAGCCCATGTCGATGATGGGGGCCAAGGCCTCGTCAATATCAGCGGATGTTTCATCGGAGACGGCGTATTCCGGACTGGCTGATACCAGATAGATGTTCGCGTCCTTGCGAACGCGCACCGAACTCACGTATTCGTATATGCTTGATAAGCAGGAGGCTAGATCAACCGGTTCGGAAGCCGATCCCGATCCGACCGCCGCGCTCACCTCCGATTGCAGTTTGGCGAACCCAGCCGCGTTCGCGTCAGCGGGTCCGTATATCTTCGCCTCGTTGTCCGCAAACGCGAATGCAATTGGCTCGCCATTCTTCAAATCAGCGAGCAATCCGAGAAAGGTATTGACCAGTTGGTCGTTCATATCCCCGGATGTGATTGAAGAACGGTCTATCACGACAAGCGTCAGACTGTCTAAAGCTCGTTGCGCCCTGACCGTCTGAGCGGTCACGCCAACTGCCAAGAGGACTACAGCTACCAGTGCGGTGAATATTAGTGACTTTCTCATAGAATCCAATCTCTTCTCTCATTTCTGGCATTCGCTTCCGAATTCAACACTAATAGCCTTCTCAGAAAACAGGCAAGCTTAATTATGTTCAATTTTTTTCTTAAACAATGGATAATTCTGGCCGTCATAGCTACGATGGGCGTATTGGGGGCGCAATGCGGCGGGGATGCGGATAGAACGGGGACCACTGAGGGCGTGTTCGAAGGGCTGATAACGAGTGTCGAGGCGAGGACGCTTCTCGACCTGGAGTCAATTGAGGTTTCGGACGACTATGGGAACACGCGCGCGTTTCGAGCCGGCGGAAAGCGTTTCATGGACTTCACGCCCAGCCACGCGCGAGAACACATGATACAGGGCGAGGGCGTGTCGGTCACCTACAGGGAAGGGGAAGACGGCCTCTTGTACATAATCGAAATCAGAGACCTGCCTCCCTAGCCGCCCGCGCTCTACGGCTGGAGAACACCAGATAGACGCTTCCAGCGGTCAGCGCGATGATGATGCCAAGGAACACCCATCCCCCTTCGAGGCCCGGTTCTATGGGCGGCGGAAGCAGTACGATGGGCGCGCGGAAGTCCGCGTAGCCGTGGGTCGGGCTGTCTATCTGTATGTGCAGAATCCAGTTGCCCGCTTCCTCGAACTTCATATTGGCGCGATAGACGGTAGGTTTCTCTGGATTGTTTACCGCCACCACCTCGAACACAGGCTCTTCCACCGCCTCTTCGGCGACTAGAAGCACCCTTGCGTCAGTTATCGGCTCGCCGGTCTCCGCAATCATCGGTTTGAGCGCGATATTCACCAATCCGACCTGCGGAGCGGGTGGCAGCCATCTCACCGCAACCTCGAAGTATCCGGCTGGACGGACGAAGAGCGGGTCGAACGATTCGTCGGACTGCGCGCGCGCCTCATTCAACACAGGCAGCGACAGGCAGATAATAGCGGCTATGGCTAAGGTTAGGGACAATTGGCGCATTGGTTTATTGGCTGAACATTCCTGCTTATATTTGTATCGAGAGCGACGGGCGTTCGTCGTTGATAATAAAATTGTAGCGTACACGCGCCTCTGGTGGTATAGGAGAATTGTGGACGCGCTTCTATCGAACTGGCGCTTGCCTCTTCTCGGAAGGGTTTGCGCGTGTCCGTCGGAGAGTGTCCGGAGAGTTTCCCGCTTTTGACAGTATCAACCTGCGTGGTTACAATTGAATCAATCAATTGAGATTCATGCCCGGAGGCTGTCCGATGACCACCCAGACGCTCACTAAAGATGAAGTTTACGAAGCCCTTAAAGACGTTTACGACCCTGAAATCCCTGTCAACGTCGTTGACCTCGGCCTTATCTACGGAGTAGAGGTTGATCAGGGCAACGTGGATGTTAAGATGACCTTGACGTTCGCGGGGTGCGGCATGGGTCCCTACATCGCGCAGCAGGCCGAGTGGCGAATAGCCGAGATGGACAGCGTAGAGGATGTGAACGTCGAGCTCACATTCGATCCGCCATGGACCCCCGACATGATTACCGAAGACGGCAAGAAACTGCTCGGATTGGACTAGTGGTCGAACACTTTTGAAATAAAGGTTTGAAGACGGATAGTCCTCATAG
>CAZXFX010000046.1:0-24486 GCA_964640295.1 uncultured Dehalococcoidia bacterium
AAACCCTAACAGGTTTCCCTGTCTTTTTCTTACACACCGCTTATGGGACGGTTACGTTGTCATATTGCCTCTGAATCGCAATTGCCGTCGGAACCAAATCAAAGGGCGGCGTTCCACTGGGGACGCCGCCCTAAGTTCAGATAGATTGTTCTTTAGAGACTATACTACGGCCAACGTAGGCGCCCTCATTGGGGCGGACATCTGGCTTTCGTCGAGCGGGATGGCTTCGTTGAGATAGACTTGGACTCGGTAGGAGCGGTAGTCGGCGATGTACATGCGGTTATGGTCGTCCAGGCGGACGGACTTGGGGGCGCGAAGCAGTTTCGCTTCCTCCATGTTCGCCATGTCGCGCAGGCGGTTGGGATAGGCGTTGGTGAGCATATAGTCGCGCGCTACCCTGGAGAGCGTGGCGTCGCCGAGGAACTTCTGCACGTATTCGCCCTTCTCGTTGAATAGCTGCACCCGGTCGTTGCCGGTGTCCGCGACGTAGATGTCGCCAAAGTGGTCAACCGCTATTCCGGTGGGGCGGTTGAACTCGCCGTTCTCGCAGCCGGACGAGCCGAATTCCATGATGAACTCGCCGTCGGGCGTGAACTTCTGCACTCGGTCGTTTCGCCAGTCCGCGACGTAAACGTCGCCCATCTCGTCAATCGTGATTCCGTAAGGCATATTGAACTGGCCAGGATCATCGCCGAAGCAGCCCCAGTTGAGGATGAACTCTCCATCGGCGGTAAACTTCTGAACGCGATGATTCAGCGAGTCCACGACGTACATATTCTGGTCGGTGTCGAACGCGATGCCCGCCGGCCCCTTGATCTGGCCGTCGCCGTCCCCCTCTTCGCCCCAGCTTCCGATAAACTCTCCGTCCATGCTGAACGAGGATATGCGGTGCAGCGCCTCGTCTGAGACGTGGATGTTCTCGTCTTTGTCCAGGATGATGTTGACCGGCCAGGTGTATTGACCGTCGTCCTTGCCGTAGCCGCCGATGCCCACCAGGTCGTCGGTCAGCCTCTCGGCGTCGTCGAAGTGCCAAACCCTGATGACCGCCGCGCCGTCGTTGCGGCAAAGGATATAGACGCGCCCTTCATCGCCTATCGCTACGTCGTTCGGAAAATTGGTTATCCTGCGCATTCCGAGTGTCTTCAGGAATGGATAACCGGCTCTAAGGAGTCCGTATGGCCTGCCCATGGTTTTCACCTCTGCTATCTAGCTTCTCTTCTATACCTATCTGCGGCTCTCTTCAAACGTTGCTCATTATGTGCAAATGCGTTCCAGACCTCTCTGGACTGTTTGGCGACTGTATCAATTCCGCCTATTCTCTCAGGATCGAGCCATTGATAACTCGCCATTCTCCGATGCACTGATTTAGCTGAGCGCCCTGTAATCCCACTGAGTTCGCAGACTTTTGGATCCCTCTCTGCAAGAGGCTGTCTCCCAGCTTCAAAATAAAGAGCGAGTACCATTACATCGTCGCGGCGGCTATACCGATTAAATGCCTGTCTTGGCTCATTTATCCCGCATTTCATTCGATCACACCAGACTTCCCAAGACTGCCAACTTCCCCCATCCAGACCACCTATTCTCTCAGGGTCAAACCACTGAAAATTCGCCATCTTCATGTGTATTGACTTTGGAGAGTTCCCAATTTCACTGCTGAGTTTAATGACTTCTTCATCGTCTTGTGGCAAAGGTTGTCTTCCTGCCTCAATATAGAGGTCAAGCACCAATTCATCATCATTGAAACTATATGAGACCATACTCGCCTCATTAGATAGGGCGGTGGCCATTTTCGACCTCCACTACGTCGTTCGGGAAATTGGTTATCCTGCGCATTCCAAGCGTCTTCAGGAATGGATAACCGGCTCTAATGAGTCCGTAGGGTCTGCCCATGTTGTTCACCTCTTCTGTTTAGCTTCGCTCTTGCAAATCGCGGCAGCTTCTCTCAGACCTTGCTCATTGTGAGCTAATTCATTCCAAATCTGAACTGATTGCCTACTTGGTCGACTAAGCCCACCAGATCTTTCAGGATCAATCCATTGAAAGTTTAATGTTTTCATACTTACTGATCTGGTGCTCTTGCCTATTAGGATGCTGAGTTCCTTTACTCTTTCATCATCATCTGACAAGTGTAATCGCCCATTGCTAACGTACAACTCTAGGGCAAGAAGGTTGTCACAATGACTCCATCTATTATTTCCACCGCCATCATTCATAACTTGAGTCAAGCTTGATTCAAGTGAATCGTCTTGATTTGAGACAACTCCTCCGCGTCTTCTTAGGGAGTTTCTACAAGCCGCCGCAACCCTTCGCAATCGTTGCTCATCGTGAGCGAATTCGGCCCAAACTTCTCTAGATTGCCTACTTCCCTGTCCAAGGCCACCTGATCTTCTGGGATCAATACCCTGGTAGTTTGCCATTTTCAATTGCACCGACGCTGGTGTCTTTCCGATGAGGCGGCTCAAGCGAGTGACCTCAGAGTCGCTGGATTGCAGTTGCTGTCTATCAGCCCTGAAGTACAGATCAAGAACCACGATGTCGTCACAACGACTCCACCTAGCCATATTCTCCTCACGAAAAAGGCGGCGGTCAAATAAGACCACCGCCCTCAATTCCTAGTTGAACGGGTTTATCTGCTCGAATTGGCCGTCCACTATGGGAACGGGGTCGAGGCCCATCCACTGCTCCAGCATCGTGGAATAGACGCCGCGGAAGTCTATCTTCCAGTCCAGGTCTTCGCCGTACAGCCAGTCGGCGGGATTGACCGACGGGTACTCGGCGTAGAGTCCGCCGTTGACGCGCTCGCCGATGATGAAGGCGCCGCCGCCCGAACCGTGGTCGGTGCCGCTGCCGTTGTCGCGCATACGTCGTCCGAACTCGGTGAACACCAGCATCGAGACTTCGTCAGCCGCGTCGTGGTCGCGCAGGTCCTGGAAGAAGTCCACTATCGCGCCAGATAGCTCCCTCATTAGCTGCGGGTGAGTCTTGAGTTCGTTGGCGTGATGGTCGTATCCGCCGTGCTGGGTGTAGAAGATGCGCGTTCCGAGACCGGCGAGGTGTATGCGCGCCACGTCCTTCAGGCTCTTGGCTATCGGGTTGTCGGCGTACTCGACGTCCGACGAGTACATGGCGGGCGCCGTCTTGAGAATGTCGGCGCCGGTATGCACGTCCGAGCCGGTCTGGGCGAGATACTCGGAGACGGGGCCTGAGCCAATCGCGGGCGCGTACATCTTCTTGAACATTTCGAGCGCCTTATCGCGCCGCTCACGCTCCTCGATGCTGGTCATCAGACCAACGTTGTCCAGGTCGCCAACCGAGGTTACAGGTACGCCGGACACGACCAGCGCGCGCGGCAGTCCGCGTCCGATGTTGACGGCGGTCAGCACGTTCTCTTTATTGGGGTCTATATCGCGTATCGCGCGTCCGAGCCATCCCTCTGTGCCGACCTTGTTGGGTTCGCAGGTGTGCCAGATGTCCATCGCCCGGAAGTGGGAGCGGCTGGAGTTGGCGTAGCCGATTCCCTGCACGATGGCCATGTTGCCGGCTTCATATACGTCCTTGAGCGGCGCGGCGTTGGGGTTGAACCCTAGCTGGTCGTTGATGGGCAGAACCTGATCTTGCGGAATGACGACCGTGGGTCGCGCGTCGTAGTAGTTCGGGTCGTTATACGGGACGAGAGTATTCAGAAAGTCGTTGCCTCCCGTAAGCTGCACGACCACCAGGACATGGGGCTTTCCGTTTGTGTTTTTGCTCATGTTAGGCTGCACCTCCTGAATTTCAACGTTCTCGACTTCTTTCGTATTCAATTGCGCGGTCTAGGACCGTGAAAACTTCGCTTCTAAGATGAATGAGCGAATCCCCATGTATCCATGCTTCCCAGAGGCTATATTTAGTTGGTTGTGTTCCCCAACATCCCCCAGCTTTCTGTGCTTCTATGAATAAGTCTTGGGCGCCATCATCCTCTTCAGGTACAAGTCCCATACCTATCCTGATTGAATTGGTTATGTCCATATTTTCGTCTTCATTGCCCCCGGATATAAGCGTCACTGTTGGGTGCAATAGATATTTGAGTCGCCCACAATGTACCTCGCCGCGTTGCAGAAAGGGCCAAATATTTAGCGACGGCCTCGCCAAGTAGTATCTGCTTGACATCCATTCCTGCAACAAGGCATCTTCTTCTTCTAGCAAAAAGAAATGTGCCTCAGCCACAGCACGGACAGCTAGCAAGTCTTTGATTATGGACACATCCAACCTCCCACTAGGCGAACTGATACTCTTTGCTGGACACTATCATCTGGAGCATGTGGACGATTCGGGGGACGCTCTGCTGGCGCGCTTCATCGTCGCTCATGTCGAGGGTTCCGACCGACTCGGCGTATTCCAGAAGCGTGTCGCGTGTCTGGCTTCCGACGTCCACGGGTCCCACCAATTCGAGGCACGCCTCCGTAAACTCCTCTGGGGAAAGCTCGCTGCCTCCCATGCGCTCTATGATGTCCTGAACGCCTGGTTTTTCGGCGTCGCCGATGTGCTGGACTGCGAAATTGATGCGCTCGTTCAGCGTTCCGCCGTCAATCCACTCCTTGCCGGTGTGCCAGCCTTCTACCGTTGGGGGATTGAGGAGCATCTGCCCCATCAGCGTGGTCGCCTGGGTGAAGGCGGTCATCTGCGGCTGAGGCATATCTATCGAGCCGCCCAGTTTCAGGACGCCGGCGACCAACTCGGTTGGGCTCTTCACCTTCTTGAACCGGGCGTTCTTGAAGAAGTCCGAGTTGAACAGCGTCCGCATTATGTGGCGCATATCGCCGTCGCTCTCGAAGTACGCCCTCACCAGTTCGTCTATCGCCTCGGGGTCTTGCGGCGGTTCCACCGACCAAGCGGGCACCTGTGGTTCGTCCGCGACGAAGAAGTTGTACAGGTGTCTCGAAATGAAGCGGGCGGTCGCTTCCTGCTTCACGATGATGTCAATGATGTCCTCGCCGTCGAAGTTTCCGGTATTGCCCAGGAACGTCTTCTCGTCGTAGTCGTGCTGCTCGGGTCTGAATATAAACCTCGAGGGATAGTGTCCCTGAGGATAGATCGGGATGGGCTGAGTGAACGTCCATCCCGTGAAGGCGCGGGAGGCGTTCTTGATGTCGTCCTCCGTGTAGTTGCCCACTCCCATCGAGAAGAGTTCGAGCAGTTCGCGCCCGTAGTTTTCGTTCGGTTCGCCCCTTCGGTTCTCATTGTTGTCGAGCCAGAAGATCATTGCGGGGTCCTTGGACAACTCCACGAGCAATTCGCGGAAGTCCCCGAGTCCGCGATGTCGGAACATCTGTATCTGTCCCACCATCGAGGGGGGATGCTCTACCTTGCTGTATCCGGTGGCGAATACGTGATGCCAGAAGAGAGCCATCTTCTCTACAAGCGGGCGCTTGCTGACGACCATCCGGTACATCCACGTTCCCGCCCAGATAATCTGATTTTCGCCGTCAACGTATCGGATGATTATGTCTTCGTCGAGTTCGGGGCAGCGTTCCGGGTTCACCAGATCTTCGACCGCTTCCTCGTACCCCCTGGCCACATACTCTTCCAACTCATCTCTGGTAGCTCCGAAACCCGCTCTCCTGAATAGATGGGCCATCAGAGCAAGTTCGCTGTTGGACATTGCGCACTCTCCTTTCCGCCGACACCAGTCGGAAGATTCATTATTCGGTGTTCAGAAACTATACTACCGACCAGCCTTTCTTTCAACAATTTCTTACATCCAAGTGTATCCGAATCTAAACTACGACCTGCGCCGTCGCCCTGGACGCCTCGATGTCGCAAGCGGCGCTCCCGGCTTGCTCAGCGTGAGTATCAACGGAATGCTAATCAGAATGGAAGCCGCCATTATCAGGAACGGCTCCCTGTAATTGCCCCGCGCGTCGAACATCCAGCCAACGAACACGGGGCCGATGACCCCGAACACCGTGCTGAACGTCATCATTATCCCCATGATGGTTCCGAAACTGCGGCGGCCAAAATAGTCCGCCAGCATGGCGAATCGCACCGGTATCGAGGCGCCGAATCCGATGCCCCAAAAGATGATGAATCCCGCCAAGTGCCAGATCGAGTTCGTGTAGCAGAATATCAGCGTGCCGACGAATTGCAGTAAGAAGGAGACGGCGATGAAATGCCGTTTGTCCAGCGTGTCGCCCAGCCAGCCAGCCGCGATTCGCCCGACCAGGCTCATGAGCGAGACTCCCAGAATGACCATGCCCGCCACGCCGCGGCTGATGCCAAAGCTGGTGAGCGCCGGTATCTGGTGCACGGTCGCCGATATTATCAACTGTCCCGCTCCCATCGCTAGAACAAGCTGCCAGAAGACTCGCGTCCGCATCGCCTCTCTGGTGGTGTAAGTCACCTCGGCGCGTCCGGCGGCTGTTTTCGATTCGCCGTTTGATTGCGCGTCCTGAGATTCGGCTGGAACGCCGTCGGGGAGCAGGTTGTAGTCCTCTGGGCGCGAACGCATGACAAGCGACACGGGTATGCCCATGACCCAGAATCCGATTCCGATGGCGAGAAGTCCGGTTCGCCAATCGGTTGTGGCGATGAGCCATACCAGCGCTGGCACGAGCAATCCGCCTATGGCAGACCCTGCGGACATGATGGACATGGCCCTCGTGCGCTTGGACACGAACCAGTTGGCGACCGTGGTGGTGATGACGAGGAATGTGCCGAACGAGAGTCCGAGCGTGATTACCGCGAAGGCCAGGTAGAACTGCCACAGCGAGTTTATGCGGCTGAGCATTATGAAGCCGAGCCCGGTGGCGACGATGCCCGCCAGCATCACTCTGCGCGGACCGAACTTGTCTATGAACCAGCCGACGAAGGGGGATATCATGCCGGATTCGGTGCGCTGAAGCGAAACGGCTGCGGAAGTGGTGGCGCGCCCCCATCCGAACTGTTCCACTATTGGGTCGAAGAACGCGCCGAATCCCTGCCAGAATGTCCCCGAGGTGTATCCCTGGCTTACCGAGCCGGCGATGACGATCCACCACCCGTAGAAGACGCCTCGATTCTCTCTTTCGCGGGCGGCGGATCTATTTTGAGTCTCTTCTGACAATCGGCGCTCTGTACGTATCCATCAAGATACTTCTACCATCTCAGCGTGTGATCTAGGCTCGGGAACCGGCTCGCCTTTCTCTTCCAGCGTCTCCGCAATCGCAACGTAAATCGGCAAGTCAGGAACATACGCCCCGTAACTCGAAGGACCTTCTTCTATTACCACGGTGTATTTCATTCGTATCGCGTCCCGCGCTTTTGGCATATATTCGATTCCTAGCTGAACGGGTTAGGCATCATTCCGACGGGGACTTCTATGAGCGTGGGCGCCTCTATCGCAAGAGACTCTTTCAGCGCGGACTCGAGGGCGTTCGGATCGCCGTCTTCCACCTTCACGCCTCTCATTCCGTAGGCGTCCGCCAGCTTCATGAAGTCCGGGTTGTGAAGTTCCGCGCCTATGGAGCGTCCGTCGAACCGTGTTACCTGGTCGCGGAGAACGTTGCCGTAGGCGCTGTCGTTGAAAACCACCACGACTGCGTTTATGCCATACTTGACCGCCGTCGCCATCTCCTGAGACGCGAACATGAACCCGCCGTCGCCCGAAATAGCCACCACTGCCTTGTCGGGCTGAGCCACTTTGGCGCCCAGCGCGACCGGATAGGCGTAGCCAAGGTTCCCGTAGTAAGAACTGGTGAGGTATGTCCTCGGCTCATATACCGGATAGTTGACGCGGCTGTAATATCCGATCTGGGTCATGCCCGAAATGACGATGCCATCGTCCGGAACCGCGTTCCTGATCGCTTTCGTCAGCGAATGCTGCGGCTCCAGCTTGGGGTTGGACTCCTCTCGCTCCGCTTTCGCGGCCTCCATTTCCGCTCGGCGGCTTTCTCTGGGCCGCGAAATATCCGACAGGGCCGCGCGCAGTTTTTCAAGCGTCAGACGAGCGTCCCCGAGGAGTCCAAATGTATCGTCGTAATTGCGCCCCAGCTCCTCAGGGTCAACGTCAATCTGAATGACCTTCTGAGAGAGAAAACCGGGGTATGCGTTCCGCGTTCCGATCAAGACGACAAGGTCGTGGTCCGCCATCTTTTCCATGTAGGGATCATTTCTGAAATTCATTCCGCCAAGCGACAAGTAGTGTCTGTCGGACATCGCTCCTTTGCCCTCCGCGGTCATCAGGACGGGGGACTGGAGAAACTCCGCGAGCGCGGTAAGCGATTCGGAAGCGTTGGCGGAGATGGCGCCGCCGCCCGCGTACAGCAGCGGATTCCTGGCCCCCGCTATCATGCGAGCCGCTTCTCTTATGCGTTCATCGGAGGGCGCTTCGGGCGCATATACATCGGGTTCGTAGAGATCCACCTCCGTCTGGTCTTCCAGCGTCTCAGGCGGGATTTCGATCTCGACCGGTCTCGGACGTCCCGTCTTCAACTGGCGAAACGCCTCATGGACAGCGGCCGGGATCTCAGCGGGGTCCAATATCCTCTCGGCCCACTTGGTCACGGGCTTAATCGTATCCAACTGGTCATTGATTTCATGGAGCATACCGCGGTCGGCTCCAATCAACTCTCGCTGAATCTGTCCGGCGACCACTAGAACGGGGGAGGAGGCCGAATAAGCTGTGCCTATCGCCGCGCTCGCGTTCTGAAGGCCGGGGCCTGGCACCACCATGGCCGTTCCGACGCCGCCTGAAGCGCGCGCGTACCCGTCGGCCATGTACGCAGTCGCCTGCTCGTGTCTCGTCGTAATGAAGCGGATGCCCGGTTCTTTGGCCAAACCGTCCAGCGCGTGATATAGTTGAACTCCGGGAAGCCCAAAGATTACCCGCACTCCTTCTCTGTATAGCGACCTGGCCAGCGCCTCGCCGCCTGTCATGACTGGCATGTGTTGTTCTCTCCAGTTTGTGAGTTATTAGTTATTAGTCGTTAGCGGTTCGCCGCGCGTCGTAGTCCGACGCGGCTCGTTGCATCGCCGCTTCTCGCCGGCTGGCAAGTTCGCCGCGAACGTCCTTCGCGTACTGCTGAGAGCGAAGAAGGCTCTCCGTGGAACCCTGGAAATGCGGCATCACGTAGCGCGACATCAACTCATAGCTGTGAAGCACCTGCTGTCTTGTGCCGAACTCAGTCGCCTGTATCAGCAGTCCGCCGAAACCGCCGCTCGATTCGTCCAGACGATGTATCATCTCGATCATGTCGTCCGGCGTGCCTACGCACCACGCGCCGCGCTCTACCATCAAGTCAACGATCTTGTCCTGGGGACAGTCCGTGGCTTCCGCTCCCAGTGTCTGCTCGAAGTATTCGCGCTGGAACCGTCCCGCTCCCACGCGCGCCTGTTCCAGCGCCTCCTTGCGCGTCTCCGCCAGGAAAGCGATGATGACCAGCCGCCACTCGTTGCGGTCCATTACGTTGCCGTACTCCTCGGCCGTATCCTCGGCTATCTTCCAGAAGTCCTTCATATCTCGCGCGTAAGAGCCGCCGCGTATGACGCTCACCGACAGAACTCCGAGTCCGTACTTGCCCGCCAATACCATGCCCGACGGCGATTGCGCCGCCGCCACCGCCAGCGGAAAGTGCGGCTGGGTATAAGGGCGCAGATGCAGCGCGGCTTCGCGCAGCGTGAACCAGGAGCCTTCGTATGTAAGCGGCTCCTTCTCTGTGAGCAGCCGCTTTATGATTCCCATAGACTCGTCCATGCGCCGCCGCTGGTCAACCGGGTCTATGCCCAGCATATAGGCGTCCGTGCTCAGCGCGCCGGGTCCCACTCCCAGCATCGCGCGTCCGCGAGTCATGTGGTCTAGCTGCACCATGCGGTTGGCGACCATAATCGGATGGTGGTACGGAAGGCTTATCACGCCCGTGCCAAGCTTGATATGCCTGGTTCGCTCCGCCGCCGCGGCGATGAACAACTCAGGAGAGGCGATGGTTTCCCATCCCGCGCTGTGATGTTCGCCTATCCACGCTTCGTCGAAGTCCAGATAGTCAAGCCACTGGATGAGCTCGAAATCCCGCTCAAACGCGACTGTCGGGTTCTCGTTCTGCCAGTGGAACGGCGCCATGAAGATGCCGAATTTCATTCGTTCGGGAAGAGTCATGTACAACGCTCGCTTTCGTCAATGGTGTGTCTGGCGACTGGCGCCAGCAATGATTTCTGAGTATGGGTGGGATTCTATCACTTGCGCCGTTCGGCGGGCAAAGACCTCGAATCTGGCGAAAGTGAATGGTGAATTATCTGGAGACTGGCTGGGTTCGAGGGCCAGGGCTGGGAGGGGTTGTCGAGTTGCATTTATGTTGGTTTATGGATATTGGAATTGTTCTGGTGAGCGCGCAGGTGGGTTGCAGGTGGTATGCAGGCGCTCTTCTGGTGGGTTCATGTGGCATTTAGACCTGCATCTCACCTGCAAACACCTGTATATACCAGTTCACGAAAGTTTTTTTGGTCGGCTAATAATTTGTTCATAAATGGTTGGTTATTAGCGGTCTGTGATTTTTACCTAGTTTAGCGTGTCCGGGCATTAGTCGCTCCATTGCATATAGCGCACTTATGTTCTTGAAAATGATTATAGCATAGTGAGGAGGTCTGGTACAGCCTTCTAAATTGACTGACGTTAAGCATAGGATACGGGAAGTTGGTATTGTTTAAGATATGAACTTCGAAATGAAATCGCGCCGCGCGTTCGCGTCGGCGTTACTGGCCCCGCTTCTCTCCGTCGGAATCGCTCTGGCGTTTGCACTCCCGATTCTGGCACAAGACGACTCGCCCTTCTATTGGGAAGCACTGGACGTGGAAATCGTCCTTCAAGAGAACGGGGACATGATGGTCTCCGAGCGCCACACCTACGTCTTCACCGCGCCCCATACCAACCAGCGGCACCGCTACATTCCGCTGGACCGGGTGGACGGAATTGATCAGGTCGCCGTTTACCAGGATGACGTCGCCCTGGAGTTTGAGACGGGAGTGGAGGACGGCCAGAGGTGGATACTCTGGAGCCACGACCTGAATCCCCCGGAAACCCATACCTTCGTGATCCGGTACCGCGTGCGTGGCGGCCTCCAACAGGAAGGAGACACTGGAGCGATCTACTGGAAGGCGCTGTTCGCCGACCGGCAGGCCGAAATCAGCCGGGGCAGCGTAACCGCGCTGCTGCCGCGGTCCCTGGACGGCCGGGTCGGCGAATACCGCAGCTTCGGGGCGCGCGCCGAGGCGCGCCTGATTCATGGACATGCGGTGGAATTCAATGCTCTCTCGCCCTTGGCGCCAGGAGAGGAACTGGTGGCGCGGGTCGAGTTCCCCAGTGAGGCGTTGCCGGAAGCGTTCCCTCCCGGTTTCTCCTTCACATGGCCTTGGCGACTGGCAGCCGTTCTCGCGACTGCGCTGTCGGCTTTCTCGGCCTTTTGGATATTACTGAGGATATTGAGGATGCGGGGGTTGTCCTTGATTGGCCCTACCAGGGTGTGGCTAATAGCGATTGGGGTAACGATATTGGGGGTGTGGGCTGGAGTCTTTTGGGTTCGAGAAATCCTTATCGCAACCTGCGGTGTCTTGTTCCTGCTGCTCTGCCTAATTTTTGGGGAACATGCAAGCGGCGGAGGGAGTGGCGGAGGCGGAGGCGGCGCAGGTGGTGGTGGCGGCGGAGGGTAATATGTCGTTGCCGCTCTTCATTTGAGGGACTGTATCAGTTTGGTTGGAGGATTGGATCACCCTCATCCTAGCCTTCCCCCATCAAGGTGGAAGGGACTTTTTGAGCGGTTAGAGCGTTACCTACTCCTGTGAGCCCATCAAGGTGGAAGGGACTTTTTCGGTCGGTTAGAGAGTTACCTACCCCTGTGAGCCCGTCAAGGTGGAAGGGACTTGTGCGCGAGGTGGAGCGCCGACTAAATCGTTGCAGGTTCTTCATTTGAAATATATTTCAGTTTAGAACTCGGCGCGTGATATAATTCCTTTATATTGATACCTTCAAACGCCCCAGTCGCTGATCCGCGCAAGCGCAGGCTGATTCTCCTGACAATCGCCGCAGGCACTTTTGTGTCTGTGCTGGACCAAACAGGCGTCACTCTGGCGCTGCCCATCATGGCCTCCCACTTCAGCGCCACCATCCCCTACGTTCAGTGGGTGGCGTTCGGCTATATACTGGCTACCGGGTCGCTTCTGCTTCCCGCCGGCAGCCTGTCCGACATGATAGGCCACAAGGTTGTCTATATGGGCGGCTTCGCGATATTCATAGTCGGGGCCGCTCTCGCCGGGATGTCGTCCGAATTGATGGCGGTTATAGCCTTCCGATTCGTGCAGGGCGTCGGCGCGGCAATGATACAGGCGAACGGCATGGCGATTCTCACCACCACGTTCCCCGCCCGCGAACGCGGGCGCGTCATCGGGCTGTTCATGACGATGGTGGGCATGGGCGCGATAATGGGCCCAATCGTAAGCGGATTCGTAGTGGATTCTTTCGGATGGCGAGCGGTCTTTCTGCTGGGCGTTCCGCTGGGTCTGCTCTCGCTTTCAGCGGCGTCCATAGTCCTCATACGGGACGAGCCCAAGGTGAGTGGGCTCAGGAGGCTTTCGAGCGGATTCGACTGGATTGGCGCGCTGCTGTCCGCGTCGGGCCTCGTGATATTCCTGCTGGTTATGACGACCGCGTATCGTATTGGCTGGGCGTCGCCGGCGGCATTGGGAGGCATGGCGCTCGCGATCAGCCTTTTGGCGGCGTTCGTTTACTGGGAGCGGGTCGCGTCCAATCCGATGCTGGACCTGGAACTGTTCCGCAGGAAGATGTTCGCGCTCGGCGTGTCCGCCAGTTTCTTCGGATTTCTCGCCGGCAACGCCGTCTTCAGCATGATGCCGTTCTACCTGCAAGACGTGCTCGACCTCTCGCCCCGCGTAGTCGGACTCTTAATCACTCCCGCCGCAATCGGATTCGCGCTCTCAGGTCCCTTGTCCGGCCCTCTTTCGGACCGCTTCGGCCCCAGAAGAATAGAGTTCGTGGGTCTGGGAATGCTAATCGCGTCGCTGCTCTTTCTGGGACGGTTGACCACCGACACAGCCCCGTGGAACGTGGCGGTCGCCATGACCATGCAGGGACTCGGCATGGGCATATTCTATACTCCCAACACATCGTCAGTACTCAGCGTTGTCGAACGAGAGCGATACGGACTCGCCACCGCTTTTCTGAACATGACGCGAAATACGGCGAGCGTGGCAGGCGTGGGTCTCGTGACCAGCATCGTCACTTTCGCCATGGCGTCGAGGGGGTTCGAGCCGAGCCTGGACGCCGTGGCCGCGGGCGGCGCGGGAGTCGAAGAGGCATTCACTATGGGACTCAGGGTGGCGTTCCTGACTCTAGGCAGCTTCAACTTGATATCAGTATTCCTTACAATCCTTAAACCGTCGGCTTCCGACGAGTCTGATAACCTCGACGCGACCATGGAGGAAAAGCTAGACATGGAAATCAAGGCGCAGACGGGCGGTGACAGCTAATTGACTAGACTGAGCATTGGACCGCTTGCGCGAATCACGTCCAGCCCCAACTATAAGTGGTGGGCTTATGGAGCCGTGGCCATTGGGATGTTTCTGTCTGTAATGGACCAGTCGGGAATCAACATCGCGCTGCCGCAAATATCCGAACATTTCTCGGCAGACATTCCCACCGTGCAGTGGATAACCCTGGGATACAGCCTCGCCACCAGCGCGATGCTCATGCCAATGGGCAGACTGTCGGACATGATAGGGCGCAAGCGCGTCTATCTCATCGGGTACGCCGGGTTCATCGTCCTGGCGTTCGTGGGGGGGCTGTCCCAGAGCCTCGGATTTCTGATAGCCGCCAAGGTACTTCAGGGGATCGCGTCCGCGGGGGTTCAGGCCAACAGCATGGCGCTCATTACGGAGGTGTTCCCGTCCAACGAACGAGGCAAGGCGATGGGGCTGTACATGACGATCATTGGGACCGGCGCCATATCCGGCCCGATTCTGGGTGGGCTGATAGTATCCAGTTTTGGCTGGCGATGGGTCTTCTTCGCCGGCATCCCCATAGGCATTCTGGCCATGGTGTCGGCGTCGCTGATTCTGAAAGGCTTCAACGCCCAGCAGACGGCGGGTACGCGCAGAGGCTCATTCGACTGGATTGGCGCGGCGCTGTCGTCGGCCGCTCTGGTCGTATTTCTGCTCGCCATGACGAACGGATGGAAGGTCGGATGGACTTCCGCGCCGATTGTCGCCGGATTCGTCGCCTCGGTCGTTATGCTGGCCGCGTTCATAATATGGGAATTGAGGGTGTCGGATCCGATGCTCGACCTCTCGCTGTTCAGCAGTCGCGTGTTCTCTCTGGCCATCAGCGCTCGCTTCGTCCAGTTCATGGGCGGCTCGGCCATCTTCTTCCTCATGCCGTTCTATCTGATTCAGGGTTTGGGCTACGAAGCGAGCCGAGCCGCGCTTCTGATGATACCGGGGTCGCTGTGCATGGCGATTGTCTCGCCTTTGGCGGGCCGACTGTCCGACCGCCTGGGCACCAAGTGGCTGGCGGCGGCGGGAGCGATATTCTCGGCGGCTGGAATGTTGAACCTGTCTCTTCTCAGCATCGAATCGCCCGCCTGGCAGATCATGCTGGGCATATTCCTGTCCGGACTGGGAATGGCGACTTTCAGCTCACCCAACACAAGCGCGATAATGGGTTCGCTCACGCCCGAGAAGTACGGAATAGTATCCGGATTCGTGAACCTGGCGCGAACGGCGGCGAACGTTACCGGAGTCGCGATTTCGACCACATTCGTAACGATTACGATGGCGTCTTACGGCTATGAGCCGAGCCTTTCCGCGCTGACGGACGGCGGCGGGGAGGGAGTCAGAATCGCGTTCGTATCGGGGCTGAGCCTCGCTCTCAAGATATCATTCGGCCTAATGCTGTTAGCGCTCGCGCTGACGCTATTCAGGACGGAATCGCCGAAGGACACGCCCAGTCCGGTGGGGCCTGCGCAACGAACGCCTGCGTCCGGCGGGGATTGAGCGTCAAAAGCTTAATTCCATTATAATGTCACTCTAAATCCATCAGATATGCAGATACATAGGGGGAGACGCCTGATGACTAATGAGTTCATTCACTCTCAATTGACTTGTGTAAATCTGGATGCAAAGTGGAATGGTGTTCTTAGTACGCATTCAGTGTCAGAAGATCTTCAGCACAGGATGCGCCGCTCGCTTAGTTGGCTTTGCCGGGCAGAAGAGATAATGAGGGACGATGACCCTGATACAGCCTTCATTCTCTACTGGATCGCCTTTAACGCACTCTACGGAACGACAGAATTTACAGACGCAGACTACAAAGAGTCAAGAAGGCATAAGGAATTCTTCAAGAACATTCTCAACCTTGACAATACTAATCGTAAGATACACGAGATAATCAGGGATAGCTCTATATCACAAGCGATAGAAAATTTGGTGGCCCTTAAGTATGTTTTTGATCTCTTCTGGAAGTATTACAACGGGGCAGGATACCACAACTGGAAAGATGAGTTTGATGCTCAGATTGAAGAAGTAAGGACCGCCTACCGTCGTAAAGAGGATGAACCTATTCTAAGAATCCTCTTCAGTCGCCTCTATGTACTACGAAACCAACTCATTCATGGCAGTGCAACTTGGAAAGGTGAAGTGAATCGCCCTCAAGTTAGCTACGGCATAAGTATAGTGGCATATTTAGTCCCTGCTTTCATAGATTTGGTTATAGATAACCCAGATGATGATTGGGGTACACTCAGCTATATTACTTTCTGGCACCCAGATCCGTAGAATATAGGTGGAACTTTAGGATAGTGGTTCAACACTACTGATAGTTCCTGAGCGGTTAACCAAAACAATGGTCTCTTATCCGCAGTATATTCCAAAATCTAATTCGCACGGAGGTAAATATCAGTCCTCGCAAGTGATCAATCCACACTGAAGTATCCACGGGTATCACGAGACATTCTCATCTCGACGACGTGGAATGTACTCCATATCCGGAGTGCTGCCGCCCATCGCAGCAAGCCGCCGCGCCGCCTCGGATAAGCGACTATTATTCAGACCGCCAATTCCCGACGAGTTCCAGTGTGGAGACTTGCAGGATGGACATCGCTTGGGCAGAGCTCCTTTCAACGCTCTAGGCGCTGCCCATTTGTGTCCGCGCTGTGAACACAGATACGTCTCGATCATTATCCTCGACGCATCTGACCTCCTTACACATAATGCATGCCAGCGGTCACAAGCGATTCATCGTCTCATGCCCCGCTTGACACGCGCGAAACTGCGGATGAGTTCTTCGGCGTCCGGGTTGTCCCAATCGGGGTAGGAAGAGATTATGTCTTTGCCGTCGAATACGGGGAATATGACCGTCGTGTTTGGAGGAGGCCTGAACAGGTCATTCAACAGCATGTACAATCCGACCATCGCGCCCACCGCGCCAACGACGAACACTAGCGCCTCTATTCTCTGGTCGGGCTGTATGATTGGTTGGAGCAGCGCGCCAGCCAATACAACCGCCGCGCCCCCGATGAGGAGCCTGACAGCTATGGCGCGCTTGCCATACTGCCCGCCATTGAACTTGTTTGGAGCGCCGATCTCAGCCAAGTCATACGCATTGAACGCGACTTCTTTCGACGCGCCGAAATTGCCAATCAGGCGCATGTTGGTGATGACCGTATGCTCATCTTCGAAGATTATCTCTTCGTCTTTGAGCAACTCGAACCTGGGCTGCATGGGCGACCTCCGAAATTTCTGTACCTCAGTATATTACACAGAGTCGGGTCGCGCCAAAGAATCGGGCTCATAGAGCGAGCGCTTGGCTCTGTCTCTGTGAGGCGGCAGCAGGTAATAGTCCACCTCGCGGAGCGAGTCGTCGTAGCCAATTCTGGGCCTCGCGCTTGAATTCATCCAAGCCCAAGAAGCGAACGGGCTTGTCGCGTCCAAACATCCCTCCGATGTTCTCGCGTATGCGGGCTATATAGTCCTCCTGAATTTCTGTCATGAAGAAGTGGCGGTCGAGTCGCATTGCCGCTTTGCCCAAGGTTCCGCTTCCGGCGAATGGGTCGAACACCAGGTCTCCAACGAATGAATACAGGCGGACTATCTGGTCGCATAGTTTCAGTGGAAACACGGCGCTGTGAACTCTGTCGGTCACGGGGGAGATGTTCCAGACGTTGGATCTTTCGAAATCGTCCGACACCAAACTCTGGGCGACGGCACTGTCAGAGTATTGTCGAAGGTTCCAGTCTATTAGCTTGAAGGATTTCTTGCGATAGACCATCACGTACTCAGTCCGGGCGTTTGCCTTGTACGTAAGCGGCTTTCGATTTACCTCGAAACCCGCCACTCGGTTCTTGGCGCTTTTTTCCGGTTTGGCCCAGATAATGTCGTCAATGAACTCCCAGCCCATATTCACAAGTCGGGCGTGTATATCGAATGGCACTGGGTAGCGCCTGCTGGAATACTTTCTGCCGGCGCGAGGGACTATGACCGGGGACGTGTTCAGTATGAAGAATCGGCCCTCCTTAGTGACTCGGTGCGTCTCGCAAAACACGCTTTCCAGAAAATCGAGATACTCCTGGTAGTTCCTGTATATCGAATAGTCGCGCGCGTTGTAGTAGGGCGGCGAGGTGAACGTGAGGTGTATTGATCTTTCGGGAGTGTGTTTCAAGGTGTCCAGAACGTCGCCATGAACCACTGCGTTTTTCATGAAGTCGGGCGAATCGGCGTGCGCTCTCTCGTTTACGCGCCCGTTTCCCAGCATCTCCTGCCGCATTACGTCCCGAATCATGTCGTTGGGATGATCGCACAACGACTGAAGATAGATTTGAACACCGGAGTCTTTTCGGAATACGAGAAGCCCGCGGATAGCCTGCATCGCTATCTCAGGATTGGGAGAGCCGGCGTATTTGATGAGGATACTCTTGAGTTGAGGGTCCCGCTTGCGACCAATTGACGCCATAGCCTTCTTCTTGTCGGATGTGGGAGCGTCGCCCTCCAATATATCCAGGCTGTCCTGAAGCGGGAAATCCGCAAACCCCAGTCTATCCATAGCTTCGTCGGTAGTCGTCATTACGATTTGTTCCTCTGGTTTGTTGAATCCGGCTGTGTGAAGTGTATGGTCTCCATAACATGAAGTGAAAGGGGTATGAAATCCTGTTTTCTTCGGCGTCGCCACAACCTTTCCGAGTTGGGGAAGCGATATGATAATAGTACATATAGTCTAATAAATCAACGTGAAAAGCGCCCAGGCTTGAAAAATGATAATATCACTGGGATTGGAAGATAGGCTGACAGAGTTGATGGGATTACGCGGTTCCAACCTGTAACCGATAAGTGAGAACTGGACATGATAGAGACGATTTGCTTTGATCTGTATGGGACACTGGCTGGCTTTCTGCCCGATAGATTCCACATACAGTCTGAGGCGTGTTCGCGGTTTGGGATGGAGCTGACACCGGAGGGCGTTCTTCAGGGTTACGCTCTTGCGGATGCGTTCATGTCTGAGCAGAACGCCGTCAAGCCGGTGCGGATGATGCCCGCCGCGGAGCGCGACCGTTTCTTCGGAGAGTATGAGAGACGGGTGCTGCGCGGCTGTGGATACGATGTTACGGTGGAGCAAGCGATGGAGATATGGCGCGCGGTGAGAAAAGTTCCGTACAAGATGACGCGATACGATGACGTTCTGCCCGCCTTGGACCTGCTCAAGCAGCAGGGGTTGACGCTTGGACTCATCTCCAACATGAACACGCCCGCCGCGGACCTGGTGGAAGAAATGGGTCTCACGCCCTATATGGATTTCGCGGTCACCTCCGGCGAGGTTGGGGTGGAGAAGCCGCACGCGCCGATATTCAAGGAGGCGCTTAGACGTTCGGGCAGCGACCCGGAGAACACGATTCACGTCGGTGATCAGCTTACTTCCGACGTGGAAGGAGCGTTCAGAGTTGGCATTGGCCCTGTGCTGATAGACAGAGACGGAAACTACCCCAACTACACGCGCTGTCCACGAATCGAGACGCTCATAGAATTGCCTGCCATGATGTCCGCCTTCTAGCCTGAGGCGGCTTCCAGAACCTGCCGATTCATCTCCATTCTGAACTCGGCCAGTTTTTCGCATACATCCAGCAGGTAATCTTCCCAGGCTGTCTTCAATCCGCTCAAGTCGAGGCGTATCTGAAAGTTGCCCACTTCGACTCCTCTGGGAAGCCGGCGAGTCAGCGCGCGGCGTGCGCCGCCGACATCGTCCTTCATTCTCAGGACGACGCGTTCGCTGTCTCTCGCTATTGATTCCACTCCCGCTTTCTCAGCCAGCATCTTCAGTCTGACTGTGTAGAGCAGCGCGCGCGCCTGCCAGGGGAGGGGGCCGAACCTGTCGCGCAGTTCGTCCTCCATCGCGCCGATGTCTTCCTCTTTCTTGAGGGCGATGAGTCGCTGGTATAATCCCATCCTGGATGAAAGGTCTGGGATATAGTCGGACGGCAGTCCGGCCGGAATGCCGATATTGAGGGCGACGCCCGGCTCCGGCGTCAGCGCGCTCGAGACGGAGTCGTCCACCTGGTCGCCAACGATGTCGGCAATGGCTTGCGGCGTCATGCCAATCAGGTCGCCGGATTCGCGTCTGGCGCGCAAGTCTTCCACCGCCTGAGACAGCATCTTTGTGTAGAGCTCAAACCCTACCGCATGGATATGTCCGCTCTGCTCCGCTCCGAGTATATTTCCCGCGCCTCGTATCTCCAGGTCTTTCATCGCTATTCGGAATCCCGCGCCCAGTTCAGTAGCCGCGAGCATGGCTTTCAGCCTTCGCTCGGCTGTCTCGCTCAGAGTTCTGGCTCTAGCGCTTGGTATCAGCAAATAGGCGTATGCGCGGCGGCTGGAGCGACCGACTCGGCCTCTAAGCTGGTATAGCTGCGCCAGTCCAAAAGTGTCGGCGCGGTTGATTATCAGCGTGTTGACGTTGGGGATGTCCAGGCCGGACTCGATGATGGTGGTGCAGACCAGAACGTCGAAGTCGCCGCGCGCGAACGAAGCCATTGCCTTCTCCAGGTCGCCTTCCTTCATTTGGCCGTGCGCGACTCCCACTTCCGCTTCCGGGACGATGCGTCGAATGTAGTTCGCCATATAGCCTATGTTGTACACCCGGTTGTGCAGAAAATAGACCTGTCCCTGGCGGTCTATTTCACGCAATATCGCCTCTCGTATTAGCTCGTCGCTGAACTCCGATACGTAGGTCTTGATTGCGATTCTGTCTTCGGGGGGTGTTTCTATCGTGCTCATGTCCCTGACGCCCGCCAGCGACATGTGAAGCGTTCTCGGTATGGGCGTGGCGGTGAGCGTGAGAACGTCCACCTCCTGGCGCATCTGCTTGAGACGCTCCTTGTGTCCCACTCCGAATCGCTGTTCTTCATCCACTATGACCAGCCCGATGTCCTTGAATCGCACATCCTTCTGGATGATGCGGTGAGTGCCGATGCAAATATCAACGCTTCCGTTCGCCAGCGCCTCGATTATCTCGCGCTGTTCGCGTCCTGTTCGGAATCGGCTCAACACTTCGACTTTGACCGGATAAGCGCTCATTCTTTGCGAGAACGTTACGTAATGTTGCTGCGCGAGAACAGTGGTGGGGGCGAGGACTGCCACCTGCTTGCCATTCTCGACCGCCTTGAACGCGGCTCTGAGCGCTATTTCGGTTTTGCCGTAGCCGACGTCGCCGCATATCAGCCGATCCATGGGGCGCTCTTTCTCCATGTCGCTTTTGACCTCGGCCAGCGTGGCAAGCTGATCCTGCGTCTCTTCGAACGGGAAAGATTCTTCCAACTCTCGCTGCCAAGTGGAATCGGGGCCGAAAGAGTGGCCCGCGACCATTTCGCGGGCGGCGTAGAGCGCGAGGAGTTCGGCGGCCATCTTGCGGGTGGAGCGTTCGGCTCTCGCCTTGGCGCGGCTCCACTCCTGGGTGCCGAGCCGGGTAAGGTGGGGTGGCGAGTCGCTCGGCGCCACATACGGCGTGATCCTGTCTAGATGCTCCAGCGGCACGTAGAGCCTGTCGCGGTTCGCGTATTCGAGGACGAGATACTCTGCGGACGAGTCCGCTCCTTCCGAGGGCTTTCCGACGCCGATGAATCTGCCGACGCCATGTTCGACGTGTACGACGTAGTCGCCCGGGGTGATCTCTGACAGGAACGCGTCCCAGTTGGTTCGGGCGCGGCGGGCGGTTCTGCGCTGCTTGGTGACGCCGAATATCTCGGTATCGCCTAAAACCATGAGGGTTTGGTTTGGAGCGGTAAGTTCGAAGCCGTCGCCGAAGTTGGGTCCGGAAGACTGTATGAGGGTCAATTCGCTCTGCGCGGGCGCTCTGGCTAGAGAGTCGGAGAGTGTGTTGGGTATGCCGTTCTCGTCGAGTATCTCGTTCAGACGGCGGGAGTGCGACGTGATCGCCACGATGGAGGAGCGACTTGATTCTAGGAGGTCCGACACTTCGCTGACGAACATATCCATCTGTCCCAAGAAAGTTGGGGGCGAGCTGAACGGCATGACGAATATGTCGCCGTATATCAGGTCGTCCGCTCCCCAGTGGATTATATCCAATTGAGGTCCCAGGCTGGACAGCGCTGGCTCGATCTCGTTCCAGGATGTGTGGAAAGAGGGGAAGTTCATGGGGAGTTCGCCGCGTCGCTGCTTCGTTTCGCGCAGGTCGTGTATGCGCTCTTCGTTTTCCCATGCCGCCGCGGCGATGTCGTCCGGTCTGATTCGTATCACGAGGGTGTCGTCCGGCATATAGTCGAGCAGCGCACCGTGGTTGAAGAAGCCCGCGTAAAGGTTGAGGTCGTCAACTTCGTGGCCGTCGAGTAGCTGGGAGAACTCCTCTCGGATGCGCTCTTGATGATCGACAGAGCAGTTGGATATGTCTATGTACGCCATGCTGTGGTCGAGTTCTTCGCGCGCGGTCATGGCGGGCAGGGTTTCGTGCGCCGGCATTATATCGACCGACCTGATCATCTCTGTGGAACGCTGGCTGGACGGATTGAAGAGGCGTATGCTGTCAACCTCGTCGCCCCAAAGCTCGATGCGCGCCGGCATATCCGCGCCCACCGGAAATATGTCTATTATTCCGCCCCGCCGGCTGACGAACCCGGGCGAATATACGGCGGACTCGAATCTGTAACCCATACGCCGCCAGAGGTCCAGGGTGTCGGCGATGTCTATTAAGTCGCCGACGCCAATGCGGTGCGCGCTGTCCTCGAACGAATCCCGGCTGAGGGTGCGTTGGGCTATCGAGGTGGCGGAAGCTACGATGAGGGGGGGTGATTCGCCGGGGTTGAGCAGCGCGTCCAGCGCGCGGACTCTTTGCTGTATGGTGTCAATGTCTGTTACGAGACGCTCGAACGGCAGCGTTTCGGTTTCGGGGAAGCGGTGTACTTGCTCGGGATTGTCCACCCAGGCGCATAGGCGCTCATGGAGTCGGCGCGCCTCTTCCGGTCTTGGCGCGATTATCAGAGCGGGAGCGCCCAGATCCTGCATCAGGGCGGACACCAGAAACGGGGCGGCCTCAGAGAGTAGCTGCGCCCGGACATGCGCGTTGCGACCGCCTATGGCGCGCAGAAGGTTCTGATATTGGGGGGTGGACCGGAGCAGGGGATTGAGCAGGCTCAGGGCGAGACTGGCGTCTTCGCCGCTTGGGTCCTTCCGAGATTTCTCTTCGACAGTCATCATATACGGTTACCCGATTCGCGCTCTGGATGGGAAGTTTCCGAACGTCAAGCGGCGGGCGGCCCCTTGAGAGTTCGGGTTATGCGCGCTCGCCTGGATGAAAGTATTGCAGGGTTTGGGTTCGTAGCTCAGTAGATTCCCATTTCGTGAAGAGCTTCGTCGCTTATTCCGAAGTGGTGCGCTATTTCGTGGACGACAGTATCCCTCACTTCGGCTATTACCTGTTCGTCCGTTTCGCAGATGTTCTCGATAGCCATCTTGAAGAGGGTTATCTTGTCTGGCAGCGCGAAGTTGTAATCGTACCTTTCGGGCAGGGGTATTCCCTCATAGAGTCCGAGCAGGGACTCTCTTTCCTCGATGCCGGAGCCGATGAGCTGGGATGGGGAGGCCCAGTCCTCTACAATTATATCGAGATTGTCCATGCGATTCAGAAACGCCGGGGGGAGATCCTGAATCGCCTGTTGAACTAGTTCCTCGAATCGTATTATTTCCATGGCGCTGATTTAGCCTCGTCTTGTTTCCGCCGTTTGGCGGGGCGGATTCGTCATTCCTTGAAGCCGACTTGTGGAAGCGTTTGCGCGATGGCGTCCAGAGTGTTCTGTATGTCGCTTTCGCTGGTTCTGCCCATGTGTCCGATGCGGAAGATGCGTCCGGCCAGCGACGCCTGTCCGCCGGACACTATGACGTCGTGGTCGGAGCGCAGCTTTCCGACGAGCGCGGTCGCGTCAACCCCGTCTGGAATGCTGACAGCGGTTACCGTGTTGGAGGCGTAGCGCTCATCGCGCGGGAACAGTTCGAGTCCGAGCGATTTTATGCCTTCTCGGGTAAACCGGCCAATGGCGGCGTGTCTTTCAAATACTGAGCCCATGCCTTCGGAGAGAAGTTGGTCGAGCGCGTTGTCAAGCGCGAACATGACCGACACCGCGGGAGTGTAGGGCGGCTGGCCTATCTCGTAATACTTCTTGTATTGAGCTACATCCAAGTAGAACTTGGGCATCTTGGATTCGGCGTGGGCGGTCCAGGCTCGCTCGTTGAAACTCAGGAAGGAGAGGCCGGGGGGCAGCATCCAGCCTTTCTGGGAGGCGGTGGCGACGACGTCCAAGTTCCATGCGTCGGCGGACATGGGTATGGACGCCACGCTGCTGATGCCGTCCACGATAATGAGCTTGTCGAATTCGCCTTTTACGACTTCGGCGACTGCCTGAAGATCGTTGGCGACTCCGGTGGATGTTTCGTTGTGTGTTACGGTTACGGCTTTCACGTCCGGATTGTCGTTCAGGCATTTCCTGAGTGTATCCAGGTCAATTATTTCGCCGAAAGGGAAGTCGAGGGTGATGACATCGGCGCCGAAGGCGGACGCTATGTCGGTGAAGCGGTTGCCGAACACGCCGATTGTGGCGTTGACGACCTTGTCGCCCGGCGAGAGCGTATTGACGACGGCGGCCTCCATGGCCGCGGTGCCGGAGCCTGTGATTATCCAGACGTCTCCGGTTGTCTCGAACACGCGTTTGAGACGGTTGGTCGCGCTCAGAAGCAGGTCCTTGTACTCCGGTCCCCTGTGATTGATCATCGGCTTGGACATATCGTCTAGTATGTCTTCCGGCACGGGTATGGGTCCGGGTATTCGCAGATTCACAGTTTTCCCTCCGGTGTCGTGTATTGGTAGCTGGATATCAAGCCGATTGATTTTAGCAAAGGGTTGGAACGCAATGCGACTTAGTTGAGGGGAGGTAACCGTCCCATAGTCGGTGGGTGAATTTGGAGCATGGATAATGGAGTCGA
>CAZXFX010000047.1:0-24199 GCA_964640295.1 uncultured Dehalococcoidia bacterium
CATCTTAAGCCTCCGGAGTTCGTCGAGTCGCATCCCGACTCGACCCATCTTTCGCCCGACCATTATACAGTATGAAGCGCCCCCTCTCAGCCCCTCACAGGCAACCGCTCTAACCGACCGAAAATCCCTTCAGACGTCAGACAATTCCAAATTCACCATTCACTATTCCCCATTCCTCTCAGCTATGCTACAATCCACCCAACAAGAACATAAGTGCGCTATATGTGGAGGCGTATCCATGCCCGAGATGCCCTGAGCGAACACAGACGCGCGCAGTTCTACCCTTGAATCTTGCTGATCGCTGAAAATTGATAGATAACCATTTATGAACGGATTCAGGATCGGAGCCAAAAATTTTCCTGAACAGGTATATACAGGTGTTTGCAGGTGAGATACAGGTCAAAACCAAACCTGAAAGCACCTGAAGTCCATCAGCATACCGCCTGCAACCCACCTGCGCACTCACCAGAACGATTTCAATTTTCATAAACTGACATAAATGAAACTAAATGGCGCGCCATCCTGATCGTATCGAATGCGCTGCACTCGCCCAGCGCAACGGAACTTATCGCGCTGCACGGACGGAACCAGCTAATCCGCTTTCTGACGCATCTTCAAATATGAGTTGTATCGTATCAATTCTATTGCTACACTATAATCATGTATATTGACTGATTCTGATGCCGTCGCTCTCGGCGCGCAATGATGACGACAAGTAGATGAGGAAATAAAATGATACTACGTCCAGAGAACTTCACCGAGCAGGCCCGGGAAGCGATCCGCCAATCCCAGGAAATCATGCGTCGCTATCGCCACGCGCAGTGGGACGCCGAGCATATACTCATGGCCCTGCTTCAGCAGGAACAGGCAACTCCCGCCGCCGTGTTGTCCGAACTCGGCGCGCCCGCCGACGCCATGCGCGCCAGGCTTCACGCCTTCCTCGACACGATTCCGAAGCTCGCTCACGAATCCAACCAGGTCTTCATGACTCCCAGGGCAGAGCGCGTTCTCGCTCGCGCCAAAGCCGAGGCTGACCGGTTCAATGACGAGTTCGTAAGTTCGGAGCATCTGCTCATAGCGCTCACGCAGGAAGAGGATGGCGCGACCGCTCGCGTACTCAGAGAGTATGGCGTTGACGCCGAGAAGGTGTACGGCGCGCTGCGCAAGGTGCGCGGCGCTCAGCGCGTCACCGACGACAGGGCGGAGAGCCGCTACGGCGCCCTCAGTCGCTACACGGTTGACCTAACCGAACTCGCTTCCGACGGCAAACTCGACCCAGTCATTGGCCGCGACGTAGAGATACGTCGCGCGATGCAGACGCTGATACGCAGGGTGAAGAACAATCCTGTCCTGATAGGCGGCGCGGGTGTCGGCAAGACCGCCATCGCCGAGGGCCTCGCGCAGGCCATCGTTTCGGGCGACGCCCCCAAGGAACTCGCAGACCGACGCGTCCTCTCGCTCGACATGGGAGCGCTTGTCGCCGGAGCCAAGTTCAGGGGCGAGTTCGAGGAGCGTCTCAAGTCTGTCATGGATGAGATAAGAGAGGCGAAAGGCGAGATCATCCTTTTCATAGACGAACTGCACACCGTGGTCGGGGCGGGCGGCGGAGAGGGCGCGATTGACGCTTCCAACATGATGAAGCCAGCGCTCGCTCGCGGCGAACTGCAGGCGATTGGAGCCACCACCGAAGACGAGTATCGTCGCTATATCGAGCGCGACGCCGCCCTGGAAAGGCGCTTCCAGCCGGTGCTTGTCGAGGAGCCTGATCCCGAAACGGCTATCGAAATGCTGAAAGGACTGCGCCCCAAGTACGAGGCGCACCACAAGGTGGAGATAACAGACGAAGCGGTCGAAGCCGCCGTGAATCTCAGCCAGCGCTACATCTCAGACAGACTGCTGCCCGACAAAGCCGTTGACCTCATAGACGAGGCCGCTTCCAGGCTACGCATAGACGCTCAGGCCAGACCCTCGCGCCTCGTCGAGACAGAAGCGAGAATCCAGCGCCTGGAGGATGAGGAACTCGCCGCCTCCCAGCGAGCGGAGTATGAACAAGCCGCCCTGCTTCGCTCCGAAAGGCTGCGTCTGTCTAAAGAAATCGAGGAAATCCGCGCTCAGACCCCCGACGCCCCTGTCGAGATGCTGGTAACTCCTGAGCGAATCGGCAGCCTCATAGCCACCTGGACAGGCATACCGGTCGCGCGTCTCCTGGAAAGCGAGGCTGAAAAGCTGCTCCACATGGAGGAGCGTCTGAGCGAGCGCGTCATCGGCCAGGATGAGGCCATAACATCCGTCTCGGACGCGGTTCGTCGCGCCCGCGCCGGACTCAAAGACCCCAAACGGCCCGTCGGCAGCTTCATATTCCTGGGACCCACAGGCGTCGGCAAGACCGAACTCGCCCGCGCTCTGGCCGAGTATCTCTTCGACGACGAACAGAACATGGTGCGCCTGGATATGTCCGAATATATGGAAAAGCACGCCGTTTCGCGGCTCATCGGCGCGCCGCCGGGCTATGTCGGCTTCGACCAGGGCGGACAGCTAACCGAGGCCGTCCGCCGTCGCCCGTTCCGCGTCATCCTGTTCGACGAAATAGAGAAAGCGCATCCGGACGTGTTCAACATCCTGCTCCAGATCCTGGAAGACGGTCGGCTAACCGACGGCCACGGCAGAACAGTGGATTTCCGCAACACGCTAATCATCATGACCAGCAACCTGGGCACAGGTTTGGACCAGCTCCAGCCGGTCGGATTCCTGCGCGACTCCGGCGGGAACGACAGCGAAAGGCGTCGCGTCGCCGTCGAGGACGCGCTCAAACGCGCGTTCAGGCCCGAATTCCTCAATCGGCTGGACGCGACTATCATCTTCGACCCACTCACCCAAGAGCAGATACGGGAAGTGGTGGACATAAGCGTCGCTGAGGTCGCCAGCCGACTCGCCGAACACGGCGTCGCAATCGAACTTGCGGACTCCGCGCGCGACTGGCTCGCCCGCGAAGGCTACGACAGGACGTTCGGAGCGCGTCCGCTGCGGCGCGTAGTCCAGCGCTATATCGAAAACCCGCTTTCGCGCAAGATACTCGCCCGCGAATTCGCCGAGGGCGACCGCGTAGTCGCCAACGTAAGCCAAGACGGCGCCGCGCTTACGTTCAGAAAGTACGGCTTCCATGAACCGGAACTGGCTACCGCGTAGCCGCCCATAACATATATAATCCACAACCCAGAGACGGCTCTCCAAAGCCGTCTCTTTCCAATCCGGACAATGACCATATATCGTCCAAATAACATAGAATGGTTGCCAGACATGAAAACTCGGAGCCCAATCATCCAACACATGAGTATAGACATCAGGGCCGCCATCTTCGCTCTCGGATGCTCAGACGGCGATTCGATTAGCGCCCCCTGCGCCCGCCGAGTCCCCCCAAGCCGCGCAAATCCAGGCTGAACTCACCGCCGCGTCTGAGCCTGTGGCTATGCCTGAACCCACGCTCGCCTCAACCGACGCCCACGAGCGAACCCACTGTCGCTCCCGTCCCTACACCCACGCTTGAAACGTCGCGGCAGGAATTTCTCGAGGATGAACCTGTAACGATTTAGTCGGCGCTCCATCTCGCGCAAAAGTCCCTTGATACGCTGCCATACAACTCCGATAGCCTTAACGCTGGCCGCTAATATAGCCATTCACCCGAAGTACGATGTTGGCGAGGACAGCGAGGAAGCCGAATATGCGTCCCTATTGCTCATCGACGCTTTGACGAACTACTACTGATACGACGCTCACCGTTCTGATCGGTCAGCCCTGCTGGTACAGCGTCCCGCTTCCCTGAGTTCGGAATCGGCGCAGTTATAAGACTCTCTCCGAAAGCATGATATTAGTTGGGGAGGGTCTTTGACTTTCAATCGCCCTACTCGCTTCTCTTCGGCGCGTCCCTGTCCTGTCTGCCTATCAGCCCCGCGTATGCAATGCCCGCGAGCAGCCCGAACAGATGGCCCTCCCACGAAACGCGCGGGTCGGTGGGCAGAAGACCTATCAGAATTCCGCCGCCGTAGAACACGATTACCACTACCGCGATGAATATCGAGCTGAAACTGCGCTCGTGGAACGCGCGCGCCGCCAGATACCCGAAATAGCCGAACACTACTCCGCTCGCCCCGATGTGAATTCCGTCTCCCGAAATCAGGCCGGCCGCTATCCACACCATCGAGCCGCCAACCACGGTAATGAACGCCGTTGACCCGAACAGCCGCCCTCCGCCGCGCAGCGAAATGACGCCTCCCAAAACTATGAGCGGGGGAGTGTTGGACAGCAGATGCCCGAAGCCGCCGTGCAGGAATATGTGCAGCGGGATCCCGCGCAACCCCGTGACGTCCCGCGGGATTATCCCGTACTGGTCCAGATTCAGGCCCGTCAGCGCGTCCGCTATCTCCACTACCCATAGAAACGCGACAAAGATGAGAAGCCATACGAAAGCGTGCATGATCCAACCCCGCTATGTGTCTTGTCGCAAGCCGCCCAGCATTCGACGGGACTCTCTCAGCCCCCCGAAGCGCAGTCTGGCGAGTCCTTTCAGATCCTCGTATGCCGTGCTGACGATTCTCACCCTGCTGTCCGGGTCGTCAACCCATCTCACCGGGATCTCCTCCACGCTGTACCCGTTCTTCTCGCACAGGATGAGCAGTTCGGTGTCGAAGAACCAGCCGGTGTCCTTGACGAGCGGCAGAACCTGCTCGACGACTCGCCTGTTCACAGCCTTGAAACCGCATTGGGCGTCCTGGAAGCCGGTCAGGAACATGGTTCTGAAAATGAGGCTGTAACAGCGCGAAATGAACTCGCGCTTGGGAGAGCGTCCTATCACCTGCGCGCCGCGCTTGAGGCGGGAGCCTATCGCCACGTCGCTCCCTCCGTCCGCGATGGTCGATACCAGCGGCGGAATGTGTGCGAGGTCAGTGGACAGGTCCATATCCATATACGCCATGACGTCCGCGTCGCTCTGCGACCAGGCGCGCTTCAGCGCGCGTCCGCGCCCGCGCAACTCCAGGCGCAGGTATCGAACGCGCGGCGACTCGGACGCGAGACGGCGTCCGATGTCCTGAGTGGCGTCCGTAGAGCCGTTGTCCGCGATGACTATTCGCCAGTCGTAGGAATTCATGTCGGAACGCATGAATTCGGATAATGACCGAACAGTGCGCTCAAGCCCCTCTTCTTCGTTCAGCCCCGGTATGACGACATCTAGTTTGAGCATGGTTTCAGATATTCCGTTTTTGTGTTATGTGTATTCTCAGAAGGCGCGGGACAGAAGCGAGTTCCGCGACAAAGATTATCTAGGAGCTTATTATGAAGATTACAGACTTGAAAGTCTGGGTGACAAGACCGGAACCTCAAGGGCGTTCATTCGTCTTCTTCAGAATAGATACGGACGAGGGCGTATCGGGCATTGGCGAAGCGACCAGTTCGGGCGGCGGCGGAAGCGTCATCGTGGCGAACATGGCTCGCTTTCTGCGCGACTCCACCGTCGGCGACGACTTCCGTGAATCTCTGATTGGCGAAGACCCGCAGTACATAGACCGCATCTGGCACAAGCTATACCGCCGATTCACGGGCGGCGGCGGATTCGGCGGATTCGTGACCACGCTGCTCAGCGGTATAGACATCGCTCTGTGGGACATCAAGGGCAAGGTGATGGACCGCCCAATCTACGAACTGTTCGGAGGCCCCGTCTGGGACGATGTTCCAATGTACACCCACGTCGCGCCGGGCGACCCGGACAGGGCGGCGGCTCAGGCGAAGGAGCTTGCGGAAGAAGGCTTTACGGCGCTCAAGACCGACCCGTTCATGCCCGAAATGCGCCAGCATCACCGCCGCTACATGAAAGGCGAGATTTCCCCGGCGGGCGCTGCGCTCGGCGTGGATACGATTGCCGCTATGCGGGAGGCGGTAGGCCCAGACGTGGAGATACTGATAGACGCGCACGGCAATTTCAATGTCCCAACCGCGATAAGACTGGCGCGCAAGCTGGAGCCGCACGACATAGGCTGGTTCGAGGAGCCTGTTCAGCCAAACAGCAATGACGCCCTCCGCGCCGTCCGAGACGCGGTTGACGTACCGCTGTGCGTGGGAGAGCGTCTATATCACAGGTGGGATTTCGTTCCCATTCTCAGAGACCGGCTGGCTGAATATCTCATGCCGGACATACTGTGGTGCGGCGGCATTAGCGAGATGCGCAAAATAGCCAACCTGGCCGAGTCTTTCTACATACCCATCAGCCCGCACGACGCGAGCGGCCCCGTGAACATACTGGCGGGCGCTCATGTGATGATGACCGTCCCCAACTTCTACAAGCTGGAGTTCAATCACGCCGCCCTGGATGTTCACAACCGCATAATCTCCCAGCCTCTGGACATTCGGAACGGAACGCTTCACCTGTCCGGGAAATCCGGGCTCGGCGTCGAACTGGACGAAGAGTACCTCGACGCGCACTCCGACCCCGACTGGAAGGACTGATAGAGAGAGCCGGGCAATCGTATTCTCGAGGTAGCGACTATCGCCATACTCGTCAGGAATGAATTCGACGCCGCGTCCGCTGGACAGGGAACGTCTTGGGTCTGCCGTGTTGCGCCCCGGAATGCGCTTGCGCTTGGCGCTGTCTCATCCCGCGGCGTCTTCGGCCTCGGCGCGCGCGGCAACCGCGTCCCCACTCTGTCTTTCCTCGCGGATGACGCCCCGCTCCAGGTTGTGCTTGAGGCGTTCGTACTCAGAGCATAGTTCGGCGCCCATCAATACTATGAAACTGCTGAGATATGCCCAGAACAGCAGCACTATCACGGGCGCTATCGAACCATACACGTTCTGGTAAGACGCGAACTGCTCCAGATACAGAATGAACAGGTTCTTGGACGTCTCGAACAGAATTGCGGATATGAGGGCGCCCGGCCAAATATATCTCCAGTACGTCTTGGTGTTGGGAACCATCTTGTACAGCATCAGAAAGATGGTCAACATCAGGAAGAAAGATATCCCCTGAAGGATGATGTACCCCATGTTGTTGATCACGAATCCAACAATCGGGAAATTCATGTTGGGCAGATCCTGGGCGGTCCTCACAATGGCGGCGCTGGACATTGAAACGGCGAACATCAGTCCCGCGCTTAACACCATTAGGAAGTGTCTCGGTTTGCCTACATAGATGGGCCTGTCTTTGTGTATGTCCCAGGCGCGGTTTATCGCGCGGTCGAGCGCGGCCATCATCGCGCTTCCCGACCATAACAAGCCCAGGAAAGAAAACAGGCCTATCGCGCTTCTAATGTTCAATATGCCCTCGATATTATCCTGCACGAACTGCTCGGACCCGGGCAGAAAGCCTCCAATCATCCCGGATATGTTGGACTGTATCTGCTCGGCCTCCAAAAAGTAGCTGAATACGGTAATCATCCCTATGACGAGCGGAAATATGGAGAATAGCGCGTAATAAGCGACGCCGGCCGCCATGTGAGTGAGATCGTCTTCGGACATCTCTCTGGCGACCCTAACCGCGAGTTCGACGACGAATATGCTTCTTACGCGGTCTATTATGCCGCCGTACCGGTTATTGATCCTGTCGCTTGTTCTCTGTACGAAGTTCCTTACGGCTCGTACTGACTCATGATCTAGCAATGTTAAGGGCAGCCTCGAATGCGCTTGATATGTCTTCGTTAGATTGGCGCAGCAGCGTGGTGTTGACTGTCAGATGTATCCGCGTGTCGTCGCTCTCGTCGGCGCTTACGAATATGAGCCGCTTGGACAACTCTTCCATCAGCGCCTGGTTGTCAACGCCCTCGTCGAGTCTCAGCGGGAATATATTGGAGCCGTGTTCGTAAGCGTCCACGTATATGCCTTTCAATCGGTTCAGGTCGTCGAACAGGCTCACCGCTTTCCTCATTGCCTCGGCGAATCGCTCCTCGAACCCTTCCAGGCCTTCCAGCGCGAGAGCCGCCGCCAGCGACGCGCTCGAAAGTCCCCCTCCAAACATACGCCGGTCATGATAGATGTCTCGGCAGAACTCCGCAGTTCCTGCCAGGACCGCCCCGAACGGCGCTCCAAAATACTTATACAGCGACACATATACCGTGTCGAACATGGAAGCGTACTCAGACGGCGGAATCCCGGTGGCCGCGCTCATCATGAACAGCCTCGCTCCGTCCAGATGCGTCCTGATTGACTGCGCGGCGCAGTATTCGGTTATCCGCTTCATTACCCCGACAGGCATGATCTGCCCATGCTGCCGCCGGACGGGGCTCTCGATGACAAGCGACCCAACCGGAGTGGTCACTCTGCCGCCGACAGATGTTTCGACCGCCGCTTTTACTTCGTCCAGCGTAAAGTACGGCCTACCGAACGCGAGCGGCAGCAGGTTTATGCCGCTGAGACGCTGAACGCAGTCGCCAATGTCGTGGTATATGTGGCTCTGCTCCTGCACAATCGCGCGCGGACCGCTCACGCACAGGTTGCGAATTGCAAGATGATTCGCCAGCGTCCCCGTGGGCATGAAGACAGCCGCCTCTTTGCCCAGAATGTCCGCCAGCCGCGTTTCCAGCTCTTCGACCACCCCGCCGAGTGAGTAACTGTCTTCTTCTATCCCCACTTCGTCCGTTATCCGCGCGAGTCTCCTCACCATGAGTTCGGGAGACTTGGGTTCGCCGTCCCCCCTGAACACCACTGCGTGAGGAGACAAAGCGGATACATCATTCGGCGCGACGTGCTCTGTTAGTGTTGCCATGTCCCAATATCCTCTAGCGCTTGAGTTTATCCTATCGCGAATCGAGCGATTAGGGCTGATACACTGATACAATGTTATCAGATTGTAGCGAGCGCGGTTTAGATAAAAGAGCGTTGAGCGATCCACTATTTTCATGTCGCAAACTAATGAATTCAAGCGCGGGAGAATGTTTAGTTGTCTCACATAAGTTTGGTCTGTTCGGAATGCGCCGCTTCGCGCGAAGCGAATATGCTCGCTCTCGAGTGCGACAAGTGCGGCGCCCCTCTGGATGTCGAATACCGTAAACCTGGGGAGCGCACGATTCGCTGGTCTGGATTCGATATGCCGATTCCCTACCATTCAGATGAGTCTCGCGTAAGTATGGGAGAGGGACATACCCCGATAGTTCCGATGCCGAAAGCGGCCAAATCGCTCGGACTGAGAAGCCTGTTCGGAAAACTGGAATTTATGAACCCCACAGGTTCTTTCAAGGACCGAGGGACCGCGACGATGATGTCGGTAGCGGTCGAACATGGCGTAACTGAAGTAGTGGAGGACTCATCCGGCAACGCGGGCGCGTCTGTCTCCGCCTATGCCGCCCGGGCCTGCGTCAGGGCGCGCATATTCGCGCCCGACTCCGCTCCCCGCGCAAAGCTTGGTCAGATACGGGTTTATGGCGCGCGGACACACGCCGTCCCAGGTCCCAGAGAGGCCAGCGCGGACGCGGCGGTCGCGTTCCAACGGAAGAACCATCTGGTATATGCTTCGCACAATCTCAGCCCCTACTTCGTAGAAGGAACCAAGACGTTCGCGTATGAAGTGGCGGCCCAGATGTCGACCCCTCCGGCTCACATAGTGATTCCGGTGGGCAACGGCAGCCTGCTCATGGGTTGTTGGAAGGGATACTCGGAACTCATCGCCGCCGGCGTCCTGAACAGTATGCCCAGGCTCTACGCTATTCAGGCGGAGGCAGTCATGCCGATAGCCGCGGAGTTCGAGCGCCGGCATTGGAGTCCGGGCGCTTCGACCCTGGCTGGAGGCATCGCTGTCGGATCGCCGCCGCGCAAGGCCCAGGTATTGCGCGCCGTTCGGGAGTCGGGCGGCGCTGTTCTGGCCGTTTCAGACGCTTGCATCGTGAGTTGGCAGAAACGCCTGGCCAAGTCCGAAGGCATATTCGCCGAGCCAACCTCGGCCGCCGCGTTCGCTGGTCTCGAACTGCTGATTCAGCGCGGTCACATCCAACCCGATGAGGTCACGCTTGCGCCTGTAACCGGTTTCGGACTCAAGGACGCGCTTCCAGAATAGTGAATCGTCTCAATCGGTCGCGTTCTGGTACGCCTCCCTGAAGCCGGGGATGGAGCCGGACAGCGTCTCGTCTGTGACACAGAACGAAATCCTGAAATGGCCGGGCATTCCAAATCCCCTTCCGGGAACCACCAGCACGTTGCGCTTCTGGAGTTCGGCGACGAACTTCACGTCATCCTCGATTGGTGATTTGGGGAACATATAAAACGCGCCCTGCGGCTTCACCAAGTCGTAGCCGATGTTCGTCAATTCTCGGTGCATATAGTCGCGCTTAGACTGGTACTCTCCTACGTCAACGGACACCGATTGGAGCTTAGCGACTATATGCTGCATCAGCGCGGGCGCGTTCACGAAACCGAGAGTCCTGTTGCAAAAGACAAGGCCGTCCATTAGTTCCGCGCCGTCTCCGTATTCGGGATGGATGGCTATGTAGCCGATTCGCTCGCCCGGAAGAGCCAAATCCTTGGAGTGAGACGTCGCCACAATCGAGCGAATGTGATGCTGGAAGATGTGTGGATATTCCAGTCCGTCGAACAGCAGCTTTCTGTAAGGCTCGTCGCTTACCAGGAATATCTCAGAGCCGAACTCCCGCTCTTTCCGTCGTATTATTTCGCTTACCCTTGCTAAAGTCTCTTCAGGGTAGAGAACTCCGGTCGGATTGTTGGGCGAATTGACGAGTACAGCGCGAGTTCGCTCCCCAATTTCGCGGTCGAGCGCATCCATGTCGGGCAGAAAGTTTTCGTCCGGCGCCACCACTTTGCACACGCCTCCGTGGTTATCCGCGTAGAAGAAGTACTCCACAAAGTAGGGCGCAAAGATGACCACCTCGTCACCCGGGTCCAGCAGTGTCTTCATAACCACATTCAGCGCGCCTCCCGCGCCGCAGGTCATGATGAGTTCGTCCGCTGAAAAGTTCAGGCCTGTCTCCTCCGCGAGTTGCGAAGCCACCGCGCCGCGCGTCTCGGGGTAGCCCGCGTTCGGCATATACCTGTGCATTCCCTGCGCGGGCGCTTCCGCGACTCGCCTCAGCTCTGCGAAGAACTCGTCGGGCGGCTCCAGTATCGGGTTGCCGAGCGACAGGTCGAAGACGTTCTCCTCCCCAAACTTTTGCTTCATCTCTATGCCTTCCTCGAACATCCGGCGTATCCAGGATCCCTGTTCGAGAAGTCCGCGTATCTTGTTGGAAACAGCCATACATCGCCCTTTCAGTTCAGTTTCTGCGCGCATTGCGGCGCAGCGCGAGTTTGGATTTCTGCGACGCTAGCCCTCGCCCCGCAGACGCCGATTTTCCGCCTCCAGATCTCTGACGCGCTTATCTGCCGCTTGGGCGCGCCTTTCCGCCGCAATCCGCGCCTGCCGCTCATCTGAATGCGTGGGCAAGTACGTCCCTGTTATCGGGTCGAAGAATCTCAGTTCACCGTCCTCCCAGCACAGATATAGCCCCAGTAAGTCGCTGTACCCGCGAAGTCCCGCGCTCGTTCGCTCCATCTCCACAGGCTCATATCGCCCGTCAACCAGCCTGTCGGCGGCGAGCGGCGCGTCATGCCACTCTCCGCCTGTCGCGTCGAACCGCCAGTACTCACGCACTCCATACCGCTCATAATCGTCGCGCTTATCGGTATAGTCCTTTACGCCCGTATTCTTGGACGCCACTTCCAGAACGAAGTCGGGCGCCTTTCCCTGCCTGTCTATCGCGTAGCCGCCCTGCGATTCCATCAGATCGTCATCGCCGTCCTTCATCACAGAAACGTCGGGTATGCGGTAATCGCCCCAAGGATCGAGCGTGGGCGCTATCGGAACTTCCGAGGCGACGGTTACATTTGGATCATCTTCGTAATGTATATGCAGCGCCAGTAGAGCGCCGGTTTTGTGCAAGTGCATCCAGTTCTGCATATCATCTCTCGGCGGAAACTCAGGGAAGCATTCGAGCGCCTGTCCTTTGTATATGAGCGTGGACGTTTTGGTGGTCATCTTCGGACTCTCCCGCAATCTCGCCTTATGAGCGCATTATACCATTTGGAGGCTGCGGAGCGCGTGAACTGTGTCGTCATCGAACCTGTAACCGATTTAGTCGGCGCACCATCTCGCGCAAAAGTCCCATCCACCTTGATGTGGGAAGGCTAGGACGGGGGTGATCCAATCCTCCGACCAAACTGATACAGGCACGTCGTCATCCTGAGAGCGTGATTGTTCTGGCGGCTTCTCCCGATGCGCAAGTGCGGCGTTTCGCGCGTATGGTAGAATGATATTCTGAACGGCGACGGCTCAAACCCAGCCGGCTACGCTTCAGTTTGCATTGAACAATCGAATAACATCGCGGAGGGGAACGATGCCAAAAGCCACTCTCGATCTGGAAGATCCTGAAGTACTGAAACAAATCGGTTCTGAATGGCGATTTGGAGCCGGATGGGAACCGGGCAGCCCCAACGAAGGGCTGGTTTCCCAGTCAGCGGGCAGTTCCGCTCGGCTGGCGGACTACGACGACTCGGATTGGGAGGTTATCGAAGACGTGGAAGCGGGCGGCAAGGACAAGCCGTCCGGGGGCGACAGCCCCGGAATACGCAAAACGCGCTCCACCGGACTCACGTTCGGCTGGTACAGAATCAAGGTCACCCTGCCCGAATCCGTAGGCGCTTTCGATGTCGAAGGCGCGGAAGTCTGGTTCGAGTCCAACATTGACGACTACGGAGAAATATGGGTGGACGGAGAATGGGACAGAGACGCGGGCGCGGTGAATGGCTTCAACGTCACCAATCGAGTTCTGGTTTCCGAAAGCGCCAAGCCGGGAGACACCCACGTGATAGCGTGCCTGGCTGTGAACGGCCCGCTCGCTCGTCCTGGTGGCGGCATATTCATGCGATACGCGCTCCTGGATTTCCAGAGGTAACCCGTAATGTATTGCCCAGGGACTTTCGATTATCTGAGATCCGTTCGTCCTGAGCTTGTTGAAGGACGCCTGTTGAAGGACGCCGTCAGTCAGTTCGTAGGCATATTGTAGAATAACCGAAAGACCCTGATGTATTGCCAGATTGCGCCGACTTGCGTGTTCAAACAATAATCAATAATCAATCCGCGCGACGCGCGAAACGACTCTGCCAAATGATGATTGACCAACGAAGACTGCCTCTATTTCCGCTAAACACCGTCTTGTTTCCTCAAGCGTCCATACCGCTCCAGATTTTCGAGGAGCGGTATAAAGTGATGCTGCGGGAATGCCTGGACTCGGATTCGAGATTTGGAGTCTCCCTGATCCGAGAGGGTGCGGAGGTGGGCGATCCGGCTGTTCCTCACGACATTGGCACTGTGGCGCGAATCGTCCAGGTGAATCGCATCGAAGGAGACAGATATTTCGTATCCGCAGTCGGAGAAAGACGCTTCCGTATCATTGAAGTGACGCAGCGCCGACCTTTCATGGCGGCGCAGGTAGAACTGTTGGAAGAGTACGGCGACACGCCCGTTCCTGAAAACATGGTTTTGGAAGCTACCGACCTTTTTGGGGAATATGCCCGCTTTTCGGTGGGAACCGCCGGCGGTTGGGTCAGCGAAACAAGGGTGCCCTCAGATCCGGCCCATCTCTCCTACCACATCGCTGGTCGGGTCCAGATGGACCTCTCCGAAAGGCAGAGCCTGTTGGAGCGGGAGTCGGCTGAGCGCCGACTTGCGGCGGAGATAGATATGCTGAAGCGAAACTCGCGCGTACTGCGCCAGCAAATGAGATGGCAGTTGCTCAGCCGCTTCAGCCGCCATTAGGACGGCGGCGGGCGACAACGCGCATACATACGTTGAAGAAAAACGGATAGGCCACGCCACTGACTAATCATCATCCCTTAAGCCTACAAGAACGCAGGAATGGCAGATATGGAATACTCAACTGTGAGAAGCGAGCGCGTCGGCGATGTTGGACTGATTACCCTGAATCGCCCTGACAAGATGAACGCCATCAACCGCGCTCTGATAGAGGATTTGGACGACGCCATCCACGCCAGCGAATCGGACGGCGCGCGCGCCCTCGTGCTGACGGGGGCCGGACGCGGATTCTGCGCCGGCGCGGACCTGACCGCCAAACCGGGAGAAGGGCACACGCCCGGCAACGAAACGCTGTACAAGAAGGGAATGCCGCTCGGCTATCCGTCTCTGCTGCTGCGCAGATTCCCGCGCCCCACCATAGCCGCGGTCAACGGCGCCGCGGTGGGCGCCGGGTTCGGTCTCACGCTCGCCTGCGACATCCGAATAGCCTCTTCCAGCGCGCGTTTCTCCGCGATATTCGCCAAACGGGCGCTCACGCCGGATTACGGCTGCACGCAATTGCTCCCAATGGCGGTCGGCATGTCCAAAGCCATGGAGTTGATGTACACGGGCGACATCATAGACGCGCGGGAAGCCGAACGCATCGGCTTGGTAAGCTATGTCGTTCCGGATGACGAACTCAGCGAGTTCGTCATGCAGTTCGCCCACAAACTCGCGTCCGGCCCGTCGGTGGCGCACGCGATGACCAAGCGAATGGCGTACTCCGCGTCCGCTCGCGACTTGGAAGAGCAGCTATGGATAGAGGGGCAGGCGTCCCAGGTCTCCGGCATGTCCGAAGACCGCGCGGAAGGAATCAGAGCGTTTCTCGAAAAGAGAGAGCCGAAGTTTCAGGGTCGCTAGTCGCTCGCGTCTTGATTGAGAAATGCCACCGCGGATTCAGGATCAATCAACGGATAGACCTCGAACTCGGCTGGAATCATTTCAGCCCACTCGGTCAGCGCATTAAACATCGGCGTGTCCAAACTCTCTCTAAAATACATCAATCCCCTCTGAATGACACGATGAATGTATGGATATTCGCTTCGTCATAAGCCATCGCGTACCATGAATGCTTGGTATGAACCTGTAACGATTTAGTCGGCGCTCCATCTCGCGCAAAAGTCCCCTCCACCTTGATGGGGGAAGGCCAGGATGGGAGTGATCCAATCCTCCAACCAAACTGATACAGGCTCGCTTGGTATTCGACCGCTTCGACTTACTCGCCCCCGTTTGGTATCCTGAACGCGAGAAATATATCAGGCGATTCAGGGCCATTCCGAAGGAGACGCTCGAAATGATCTCTTCTCTCGACGCTGTCAATGTCATCAATGAAGCGCGCGGGGACGCTGTGGTAGTCGGAACGATGACGCCGAACAGGTATTGGGAGTCTGTGTCGGAAAATCGCGACCTGGACCTGCCCATATTCGGCGGGATGGGAAAGGCGTCCTCTGTCGCGCTGGGCATAGCGATAGCCCAACCCGACAGGAAGGTGCTGTGTCTGGACGGCGATGGCTCGCTTCTGATGAACCTGGGGACGCTGGTTACCATAGCGGGAATCGCTCCCAAGAATCTTGTTCACTTCGTCTTCGACGACGGCGCGTACTTCACCACCGGCGGCCAGCCCGTTCCCGGCTCCGGCAGGTTCAACCTCGCCGGCCTGGCCAAGGAAGCCGGGTTCGCCGACGCCTACGAGTACAGTGACCTTGAAGACCTCACCCTGGAACTGCCCGGCATAATAGAGCGCCCCGGCCCCCTCTTCATTTGTCTGAAGGTCAATCATCCCCCGACTCCTCCACCTTTCTACATGGGCAAGACTGGGCCTGAAATGAGACGCCTGGAAAAGGTACTGAGGGGCGAGTAGCGAATGTTCGATTTCCACACGCACACGTTTCTAAGCGACGGCGTTCTGTCGCCAGTCGAGCTTGTCCGACGCGCTATCAAGAGCGGCTATCGCGTAATGGCGATTACAGACCACGTAGGCCCCGGAAACATGGAGTTCGTGCTGAAGACGCTCATAGCCGACTGCGAAATGGCGAACAAGCGCTGGGATATACTGGCGCTTCCCGGAGTCGAAATCACCCATACGCCGAGCGAGGATATTGACTATATGGCGCGTGAATGCCGCAGATTGGGCGCGAAGGTGGTGAACGTTCACGGCGAGACGATAACTGAGCCGGTCGTCGAAGGCACTAACATGGCGTCGGTGTCGAGCCAACACGTGGACATCCTGGCGCACCCCGGCCTGATAACGCTGGAAGAGGCGAGGATAGCCGCTGAGAACGACGTGTTCCTCGAAGTGTCCGCGAGGCGCGGACACGGGACCGCCAATGGTCACGTGGTAAAGACAGCGTTAGCCGCCGGCGCCAAGATGGTGCTGGACTCGGACACGCACGCTCCTGAAGACCTGCTCACACGCGAATTCGCCATGAAAGTGGCGCAAGGCTCCGGACTAGACTGGGAAGACGCCGTCTCTCTTCTGGACAGAGCCCCTCTGGACTTACTGAAGAAAGTCGGCGTCTCTTACGAACGGATTCCTGTTTAGAAATCAGGCCAACTTCAGTCGGGCAGAACAACCGACTCGGGATCCTCGCCGCGCGTCACTCTCGCTCCGTTGTACATGGCGAACGTTCGGCTCTTCTCGCCCGACTCCTGCGTGAACGACGCTAGGTGCGGCGTCACCAGCACGTTATCCATGTGCAGAAGCGGGTTGTCGGCGGGTGTCGGCTCCTCTTCTAAAACATCCAGCCCCGCCTGCGCTATCTTTCCCGCTTCCATCGCGCGAATGAGCGCCGCTTCATCCACCACCGGCCCTCGGCAGGCGTTGATGAATACCGCGGTGGGCTTCATCAGGTCGAACTCGCGGTCGCTAATCATATGGTAAGTCGGTCCGCCCAGCGGAACATGCAGCGAGATGATGTCCGCAGTACTCAGCAGTTCGTCCAGCGAAACGCGGGTAAGGTTCAGCTCTTCCTCGATGCCCTCTTCCGGGTCAACTACGTCGGAGTAGATAATGTCGCACTCCCATCCCTGCAATCGGCGAGCCACCCTGGAACCTATTCTGCCCAGCCCGACGATGCCCACGGTCTTCCCCGCTATCTCGTTTGCCTGCGAGAACCAGGCGGCGCGTATGTCGCCCGCCCACTCGCCCGCCTTGACCGCGTTGAACTGAAGTTGCAGTTTCCTGATGGTCGCCACCAGCAGCGCGATGGTATGCTCGGCGACGGCGACGGCGTTCCCGCCGCCATTGTTGGATACACGAATCCCCATTTCGCCCAGCGCGGTCTTATCTAGCTGGTCCGTTCCCGCGCTGGTGGTTTGAACCAGTTTCAGGTTGGGCGCGTGACGCGCCACCTCGACAGTAACCTGCGCGCCGGCGACCACCATTACCTGGGCGTCTCCAAGCTGCGCGGCCTGATCTTCCATCGGCAGACTGGAGTCCACCCATCCCACCTCGACGCCCTCCGGCGCGACTCTCTGAAAGTCAGACAAAGCTCTATCATCTGGGCCATATATTACAATTTGAGCTCCCATTATAGTCTCTCTCCTTCATCGTCATTGTCTATGAGCGCGAAGCAGCCTCCGCGCAAACTCAAATAGATTATACGATTGCGCAAACTTGCGGGCAAACCAACCTGTCTCGTGGACACCCGACTGCCCCCCTGCCGCTTCGAGGATAGAATCAGACGCCCTTCATGTCTGCGAATCGGTTACAATGACTACGCCGACCTATATTGACTCGCAGAATATCAATCGAGATATTCGCTCCAGACAGTCCGATTAATGCCAATACGCGAGGTCCCACATTGACGAATCAACCGATTGCTGAAAACTCTCCCGCCTCAGCGCTATTTCCGGAGTTCGACACTCTCTACGCTCTGATAGCGGATGAAGTTCGAGGACTAACCGACGAGCGGCTCGACTGGACGTCTGAAGAGTTCGCGTGGGCCGAGTGGAGCGTCCGAAATCAGTTGAGCCACATGGCGTCGCTGATATACAGATGGCTGATTCTAAGATGCGGAGACACCCTCTTCCCCAATGGCGAACACGGAATCGCGGACGTTCGGAGCGTCGCCGACTCGCCATACGACAGGCGTCTGGACGATGATGAGTATTGGGAACTGCCCGTAATACTCGATATGCTGAATGGCGGAATCGAACTGGCGAGGCGAGTTCTGTCGGACAGGAGCGTCGGTTTCATGCGCTCACACTCTATCGCGTCCGATATGAGCGCCTCATGGGATCTGATGCTGAAAGCCCATCCTGACGGCATATCGGTTTCGGAAGATGGAACGCGGCGCATAATGCGATACGACGCTATGATCCGGCACATCTACTTCGAGGAGATTACGCATCTCTTCAACATTCAGCGGCTTAAGAGAGCGCAGGGATTGACGACGGTCTCCGCCGTTCCAAGGGTCGGTTACTGGGCAGTCGAAGGCTGGGACATCAGCGAAGCCTAGAAGCCGCCCGTCATTCGCGCCCGCACATCGTCCGGTACCTCGCGCACCCTTTCCCGCGCCGGCGAGTCGTTGCGTCTTCCAACGCATTTCGCCGCTTCCGCGAGCAGTTCGACTCCCCCAAGAAAGTCCTCGACGCGAATGTACTCCGCGCCAATGCCCGATTCCGGATCCCGTATGCTCGTGGTGGCATTATGATAGTTGCCCAGCGGAAACGCCATTCCCGTGGCTTTGTATCCCCAGACCGCAAACGCCGTCCCTTCGCACACGCCGCCGCTCATAAGCTGTCTCTGGCTCTTGAATTCTGGATTGCGCTGCTTTATTGACTCGCGCGCGACGATCAGCGCCTGCTCAGCATCCGCGTCGAATGTATAGAGCGCGTCGCCCGTTCTTATGACGGGACCCAATCCCTGTTCCACCCCCGGTATGACCGGACTGGATTCTATTGATACGACGAGCGTTTCCCCTGGCAGTGTCCCCGCCTCCGCCATGAGACGCGCCCCGAAAAGCCCGCCTTCCTCGGCTCGCGTGAAGACTGCGTAAACGTCGCACTCTGCATTCTCTGCGACCAGGCGCTCTATTGCCGCCAGAGAGGCGGCGCACCCTGCGAGGTCGTCCAGCGCGCGCATCCTGATGAATCCATCTTCTATCATAAAGTCGGGCAGGTCGAATACGACCGGGACCGGCGGTTCTACACTCACTTCTTCGACGAGTTCCACCCGAACCGTCCTGCCATCGCCATCAGGGAATGGAACGACTCGCCCCGGAACCCTGACGTCGCCGTCCAGTATTGCGAGAACGTCGGCAGGCTTTCGCAAAGAAACCTCTGGCACGCCTCCGAGCGCGACAGCCAACAGACCTCTATCCGACGCCTCCACTATCTCGAACCCGGGATGGTCCATGTGGGCTACGAGCGCGAGCGGGCAATCGTCGTAATTCGAGTTTCGGTGCCGCGCTATTACATTGCCGAAGTCGTCGGTGGCGGCGTCCAGTCCAAGTTCGTTCAGGCTTTCGAGAATGAAGCCCGCGGGTCCGCTCTCATGGAACGGCGCCGCTGGACGCTCGCCGAGCTCTTTCAAAATTTCAAGCGCCCGCTTGTCTTTGTCATTCATTCGCTGGTATCTCTAACTCTCTGATCTCGCCGGCGGATATTTCTGATACCGCCTCGCGTATCCTGGCGATTTTGGTCAGCCATTCCCGTTCAGGTCAGCCAGACGCGGCATGACCTCCTGAGACAGAAGGCGTACAGACTTTTTATAATTCTCTCGATCTTCTGAATGGTCGAAGGTGAGCCAGAGCAGATTGCCGAAACCGCCGACTGTCTCATAGAGCGCGCGAATCTTCTCTTCCACAGTGTCGGGCGAACCGACGATCCATAGGTTGTCCAACATATATTCCAAGTTCACGTCTTCGTCGGGGAGTGACTCGTCATGCTTCATGAAGCTGACGAACGGATACGCGCCGAATGAGAACAGCGGGCGTAGATAGTCGCGCCACGCTCTGCCCAACATCCCGTTCATCGCGCCTTCTCGCGCCTCTTCATCCGTGTCCGCGACCCAAATGTCGCGCACGATGCGCCATTCGCCGCGCGACGGCGGCTGTCTGCCCGCCTTGGCGGCTCCTTCCTCCACCGCGTCCCAGTGACTAGCCACGTAAACCGCGTTCAGCCCAAGACTCATAGGTATGTAGCCGCGCTCTCCCACTATCTTGAGCGTCTCTGATCCCGGACTTGCTCCAGCCACGCCAATGGGCGGATGTGGCTTCTGAAACGGCGTCAGAAAAGCGCGCAGGCTGGCGTACTCGTATTCCTTAGGGTCGGGAACATTGAAATTCCAAAACTTGCCTCTATACTCGAACGGGCCGTCAATATGCTTCCAGACGCTGAGTATGATGTCCAGCGATTCGCGCGTCATTTCGCGGTGCTGATTGCCGTCGAAGTCAACACCAAACAGTTCATGGTCCGACAGCAGCCCTCCAGACCCGATTCCAAACATATAGCGTCCCTGCGCGAGATGATCCAGATATGCGACCCTATGGGCGAGTTCGACAGGGTGATGGAATGGCAGCAGATGCGCTCCCGTGCCAAGCATGATGTTCTTGGTTCGCATCAGCGCCTGAGCGATGAGCAGGTCCGGGGTCGGAACAGGTTCCCACGGCGCGGTGAAATGTTCTCCTATCCACGCTTCGCTTAGACCATACCTGTCCGCCATTTCGAGACAATCGAGGTCCCACTGATGCGCGTCCCACGTGGAACGTTCAGGTGGATGGGACGGCATTAGAAAGAGACCGAGCTTCATATCGCCGCTCCTTTACTGCGCTGGCAATCGCGTTCTTCTAGTGTCGCGCCTCGGTATATCCGAATATCCGATGGACGCACTCTTGTCTCGCTGTCAGTCCCCGTGGTCGAAGGCGTTCAGTCCGGCGCTGACTGCGTTCAGGAATATATTGTAATCGGGTCCGTACTGGATAAACGCGAAGCCTTGGCTTTGTCGCTCCCGGATGCCATCAGGCGAACTGGCTGAAACTCCAATCTCCACGCCGCGAGGTCGAGCGATTTCGAGCGCGTTGCGGGTTATCTCTTCTATTTCAGGCAGCGGCAGCTTGCGCGGGTCCAGTCCGAGTTCCAGAGAAAGATCCCAAGGACCAATTGTCAGGACGTCTATTCCTGGAACGTCGCATATCTCTTCAAGATTCTCGACCGCGTCGCGTGTCTCCAGTATCAGGCAGACGAGGATGTTGTCGTTGGCGCGCGCAAGATAGTCGTCGTTGTCCAGCGTATAGTCGGTGGCCCTCAGCGGACCCCAACTCCTGATTCCGTCGGGAGGAAAGCGCGTGTAAGATACGACCGCGTGCGCTTCGTCGGCGGTTCGGACGCCGGGAACTAGTACGCCCATGGCGCCCATGTCGAGCGCTCTTTGTATGAACACTTGGTCCCTGTTAGGGACGCGAACGATGGGAACGGCGTCGCTGCCGTTCATAGCCATGAGCGTATGTTGGATTTCGGCTGAATCCAGCGCGTTGTGCTCTGTCTCTATGACGAGCCAGTCCATGCCCGCCCGCGCCATCATCTCTGCGACGGACGGACTGCCCAGACCCAGAAAGCAGCCTATGACTGGCTTTCCCGACCTGACGCGCCGACGAACTATGTTGTCTCGCATAGATTCACCCCCGTTACAGAAACCTTAAATCGATTCTACGACTCGTTGATTACTATTGAGGCGACCGCGTCTCCCGGCGTTCTGGCGGACATTGGATCTCTTGGCGTGATAGCGTTCACCACGTCCATACCCTCTATGACTTCGCCGAATACTGCGTGGCGATTGTCCAAGTGGGGAGTCGGAACAAAGGTTATGAAGAACTGGCTGCCATTGGTGTTGGGTCCGGCGTTGGCCATGGACAAAATGCCGGGCCTGTCGTGCTTGAGGTCGGGATGAAACTCATCCGCGAACTGATAGCCGGGGCCTCCGCGTCCCGTACCTGTCGGATCGCCGCTCTGCGCCATGAAGTCGGGTATTACGCGATGGAACGTGACACCGTCGTAATACCCGTCTCTCGCCAGGAATACAAAATTATTGGTCGTGTTCGGCGCCTTGTCCGCAAACAGCTTGATCGTGAATTCAGAGCCGTTCTCCATATTGAAAGTCGCTGTGTAATTCTTGGATGGGTCTATGGTCATGGATGGTGATGAGTTGTACTGCTTCGACACTTTTTGACATATCCTTTCCTCGGTCTCTCTCAATTCGACAGCGTCCGCTATCCTATCGAACAGCGGAGCGAATTCCAACGCATACTCTTCGGAGGACGTGAATGTTAGAATCACGCCAGTAGAGCATCGCAGGATCAAGTACTGGGTTATTCTAGCTTCAACGCTCTCTCCCGTGATTGGAAGAGGCAAGGTATATTCGAGCTTCACCGCTTCGCCGGACGTCAATCCAACTTTCTGCCTTTCGACATCTCTAATTCCCCAGTTCGACTCCAGCATACGCGCGTTCTCTTCCGCGTAATCGTCAAGCGTATCCGGCGTTCCCGCTTCATTCAGCAAAACGCTCATATTCGCGTGAAACTCCTCGGAAGAGGACGGGTGTTCATCGAATCCGAACAATTTGAACTCAAGCGTATCTTGGAACTGTTCTAGCTGTTCCGCCATCAGGTCATATCGGTCGTCGCCCAGCGACTCGAACGTCTTTACCGCTTCGTTTATGGAATCAGAGTCAAGGGGAAGGGTGACCCATGAAGGAGGTGTAGAGATAGACAGCCCCTCGGCCGGCAGGTCGGACATTATCCAGCCCGAGTCCAAAGTGGTTTGCTCCAACTCTATTTCACGCGGCTCTTCATCTTCTCCAAACCCCGGAAAAAGCGTTTGTATGTCAGTAAACTCTTCGGGAGGTTCGATCCGGACCGGGATATCGAAGTCAGAGTATTCGATGAGAATCTCAAAACTGGTATCATCGCCCGCAAGTCCTCCCAGCAAGCTGTCAGGCGGCGCGGCCCCTGTATCTGGAATCGCCAGTTCGCCGCTCGCCGCTATTCTCCTCGGCAGGTTGTCTTCGACGCCGACCCAGAACGTCATGTCCAGTTCCCCGCCCAACTCTTCCAGCATGGCTACTGAACCGCTGTCTGGGGATGCCGATATGCGATATGCCTCGACTCCTTGAATTTCCTCCACGCCTTCCAGCGTCAATTTGTCCGAGTTCTCGAGCAGTTCGGGAGCGATGAAGTTTTCGGTTTCCGCCAGGTCAGACGGATTCAACGGCAGAAATTCGCTCGCGCTCGCGCCCAATACCCAATCGCCGGTTTCAGGATCAGTCATATAGAAGTCGCCATCTACGGATATGAACTGTATCTCTATCCTGAAGAAGCCAAGCGCTATCTCGAATGCGCCTCTCGAATCGAGCGGCTTTTGAAAGTCAGCTTGAATGGTGATGGGAAACTCTATGGATGTTCCTCCCTGCGCCGCGGATACGACCAATTCGGTAAACAGGTGGAAACTGTCGAGTTCAGCGAACGCTTTCGAGGCGTCCGCGAGTATCTCAGATGCGTCCCGATCGTCTTTGGACGCGGGTTCGGGTTCGGACACAGGAGCGACTGTCGGCGTCGGGATCGCAGTCGGCGGAATAGGCGTGCTGGTCGGAACTGGAGTGGCGGTAGGCGGGATGGGCGTATCAGTTGGCGCCGGAGTGGCAGTCGGCGGAATAGGCGTGCTGGTTGGAACTGAAGCGGCAGTAGTCGGAATAGGCGGAATCGGGGTAGGTTCAGGCTCTGAATCGCCGCATGCGAGAACAGCCACCATCAGCATAGATATGAAAATAGGCGCCGCGGCGCCAAATACGGTTCGGTTGTTTATATAGATCAATGCTTCTCCCAAGTCCCACGCTTCACAATATCACGCGTCTGCTCATTATACCCTTTCACCCTCCGCCCCCGCTATGCTCACAGTAGGTGGGGAACCTGTAACGATTTAGTCGCCGCTCCACTTCGGGCAAAAATCCCTTCCCCCTCGATGGGCTCACAAGGGTAGGTAAACGCCCTAACCGCTCAAAAAATCCCTTCCCCCTCAATGGTCTCACAGGGGTAGGTAAACGCCCTAACCGACCGAAAAATCCCTTCCACCTTGATGGGGGAAGGCTAGGATGGGGGTGTTCAGCCTCACTACCGACCCCTCTCAGCCCCTCGACAGGGGAAGGCTAAGCCCCAATCAGTCGTCAGATAATTCCCAATTCTAAATTCACCATTCCCAATTCCCCCCATCCTGTGCTACAATACTCACAGTTTAAGAACAAATATACGTAAATCGCGCAAGCCAATCTAACAACTAACTACTAATGACTAACAACTCATAAACCAGAACTTATCAACCAGTCCGCGCTAGCTCAGGAAAAAACCTCTGAACTGGTAAATACAGGTCTTTGCAGGTGGCCTGCAGGTG
>CAZXFX010000048.1:0-23993 GCA_964640295.1 uncultured Dehalococcoidia bacterium
GAACTCGACAAGCTATACACATCAGACGATTAGAAGGTGGACATCCCATCAGTCGGGATCTTCGCAGCAACGGTCGATCTCCTCATACTCTGAGACTACGCAGCAGCCGCTTTCACTGTGTTCGTTCACGCACTCTATCTCTTCCTCACGGTGGCAGCAACAGGGGCAGTCGTTCGCATTGTATATGCTCTCCATCAGAATCTTGAGCGAAGTTTCATCTAACTCCAGTTCCTTCTCAACCATCTTTTCCTCCCGAATTGACTGATTGGTTGACTGAAAACTCCGCCCTTCCCTCAATCCTACATCCTCCAGGAATACCGCCACACGCCGCGTATTGCCACCGCGATGATGATGCCGAAGACTATCCCGACCAAGCCGTTGACTATCAGCGCGAGTGACGCGCCTAGAATCTCGGCGAGGAAGCCGGAGGCCAGCAGTCCGAGCGGCAGGCCGTACACGGCGAGGGAGCGTAGTCCCATCACGCGACCGCGTATCTCGGGCGAGGTTACGCTCAGTAGCAGCATGGACATCGTGACCATCGTGAAGGACTGCGCCAGCCCGGCCAGCGCGAGGATGCCAGTCGCCGGACCGAACCAGGCTATCAACGCGAGCGCGAGGATGCTCGCGTGCCAGCCGATCCCGGCGAGGGTCATCACCACGCCGGGCCGTCGCAGGCGGGGCAGCGCCGCTATCGTGACCGAACCGATCATGGAGCCGGCGGAGTACGCGCCGAGCAGTTGACCCAGACCTTCCGCCCCCACCTCCAGCACATCCTTGGCGTAAACGGGAAGCAGTCCGTTGTTCAGCGGAAATCCTGTCAGATTTACCAGAAACGCCAGAAGCAGAAGTCCCAGCACCACCTCCCGCGTGCGGACATAAGAGAACGCTTGCCCCAGGTTGGATAGAACGGACTCCGAACTGCGTGTCGCCGTCGGCTGATTCGGGACGCGCAGACGCAGCGCCAGGGCCGCGCCGCCGAGGTACATTCCGACGATTGCTGCGTAGCTCCAGGCCATTCCGTAGCGCGCCAGCAGGACGCCGCCGACCATGGGGCCTACTATCTGCATGATGTCCCTGCCGGAGCGGGTGAGCGCGACCGCGTTCATTATGCCCTCGCGCGGAACGATGTCAGGTATGACAGTCTGCCGCGTCACCGTGTCGAATGCCCGGGCCATGCCCACGATTCCCACTATGATGAATACGTGCCAAGCGCCAAGAATGTCCCATAAGATGAGCGACAGTATGACGATGGCGGAAGCGGCGAACCCGAACCTAACCGCCCTGAGCAGTCGTTCGCGTCGGTATCGGTCAACCACTATCCCATACAGGGGCGAGAAGAGCGTTCCGGTGAATCTGAGCGCGGCGTACAGGCCGAGAAGGAACGGTGAGTTCGTCTCCTGGAGGATGAACCATGCCAGGACGAGGAACTCCATCTGCTCCGAGCACGACACCACCGAGTCCGACAGCCACAGGTAGCGAAAGTCCCTGCCCCGGAACGCGCTCCCGAACCTGGAGACCGTGGCGGTTACCCGGACGGGTCTATAAATTGGTCGCATAACCCGCACCTGTGTGGACCGACATGGAATCCAACCGAGTCATACGATCAGCATGGCATCGCCGAAACTGTAGAAGCGGTATCGCGCTTCTACGGCCTCGCGGTACGCCGCCAGGACGTTCTCGCGGCCCGCGAAGGCCGACACCAGCATCAGCAGAGTGGAACGGGGCAGGTGGAAGTTGGTTATCAGCCCGTCAATCACCCTGAACTCGAACCCCGGCGTTATGAACAGGTCAACCCAACCCGCTCCTTCTTTCAGAAAGCCATCCACTCCATCCCCCAGTATGGCCGCGTTCTCCAGCAGCCGGACGGCGGTCGTGCCGACCGATATGACGCGCCTTCCCTCGGACTTCGCGCTGTTTATCGCGTCGGCTGAGGACGCGGACAACTCCCAGTACTCTGAGTGCATCTCGTGTTCGGCGGCGGACTTCGATTTCACTGGCCTGAACGAGTCCCAGCCGACGTGCAGCGTGACGAACGCCTTCTCCACGCCCATGTCGTCCAGCCTGTCCAGAAGCGCTTGTGTAAAGTGCAGTCCGGCGGTGGGGGCCGCCGCGCTGCCTTCGCGGTCCGAATAGACGGTCTGGTATCGTTCGGGGTCATCCAGCGACTCGTGGATATAAGGCGGCAGCGGTATCACGCCCACGTCCCGAAGCGCGGACTCATCCTCGAAAGACACTATCCGCGTTCCCGCATCCTCGACTTCCAGAACGCGGCCACGCGCCTCTCTAACACCGTCCCTGTCGGTGACAGTGAACTCGGCGCCGTCGCGCATCCTGCGCCCGGGACGGACGAGCGACCTCCATATCCCTTGCTCGATACGTGTCAAAAGCAGCAGTTCGATCTCCCGACCGGACGGTTCGCCGCGCCCATTGAGCCGGGCCGGAAAGACCCTGCTGTCATTGAACACGAGCAGGTCTCCTTCCCTAAGAAGGTCGGGCAGGTCGAAGAAGCGGCGATGTCCGACCTGCCCATTTGCCCTATCGAGGGTGAGTAGGCGCGAGTGATCGCGCGGCTCCATCGGGGTCTGGGCGATCATGTCCGGGGGCAGATGATAGTCGAAGTCGGAGGTCAGCATGGGTGACATGATAACGGAACGGGCTCAACGGAAGACATTGGGACGTGTCCCTATAGGGAAATGAATCGAACTTAGTCTCCACTACCGGCAGGAGAAGCGGGGGGCGCCGACGTTTGGGGCGCCCTTCTGTAAAAATCCGGGGTTCGGTAGATATACGCGAGGAATGCGCCGAAGCACAGCACGAATACGACCATCAGGCTCGAAAGCTGGAACCCCTGGATATAGAATCCCTGCGCCGCCGAGTCCGAAAGCCTTGAAATACCTGCGGGCAAAGCGAGGGCCAGGACCGCCGCAGCCGTGGTAGCGCCCAGCGCGTGGCCCATCTCCCGCGTCGTCTCCATCATCCCGGAGGCGACTCCCCTGTGTTCCAGCGGCAGGGAGTTCATAACGGTGGCGTTGTTGATAGGGTTGAACATATTGGTCCCGACCGAAATCGGTATCATCAGCAGAGGCAACGCCCAGAATGGTATGTCGGCGGCGACCGTGCTGAGTACAAGGAATCCGCCCGCGATGACCACCATCATCACCGGCCTCATCAGGCGCGGCTGATACCTGTCATAGACCCAGCCCGCGACCATAGGCATGAACAGTCCGAGCACCTGGCTCGGCAGCAGGACTATCGTCACATACAGAGGCGGTTTTCCGAAGCCCTCCTCGACCAGAACGGGCACAAGCGTCATCGTCGCCAGCATCGAAAAGTGGTAGGTCACGTTCGCGGCCAAGGACAGTGAGAACGGGGCCTGCTTGAAGTGCCTCACGTCAACAATCGGGTTGGCCATTCTGCGCTCGACCAGGAAGAAGACCCCCAGCATCACGATGAACAGCAGGTGCATCGGCAGATGATAGGTCAGCGCGTCGGGGCTGGTGTAAGATTCCTCCCCGCCGTGCAGATGCGACCCAGACAGGACCAGGACCACGCCCGCCGCGACGAGCAGAACGCCGCCGAGCCAGTCCACCGGCCCGTCGTCCTTCTCGGTCTTCACGTTCGCCTGGCTGCGGACCATCGGAATAGAGGCCACAGTAGCGAGCACTCCGATGGGCACGAAGGTCATGAAGACCATGCGCCACCCCACGAACTGGAGCAGGACGCCGAAGAAGGCGAGCCCGATCAGGGTGCCGAAGCGCGCCCCGATGATAGGCACGGCGAAAGCTCGGCCTCGTTCTCTCGGCTCGAAGTTCGCGGCCAGGATCGCGTTCGCGTTGCCCATGACCATTGCCGAACCGAGTCCCGCTATGGCGCGCCACACCGAGATGTGCCAGAGTTCCTGAGACACGGCTATGAAACCCGACCCTGCGGTCGAGAGGACTATCCCTATGAAGAACACCCGCGCGTGTCCGTAGCGGTCGCCCAGTCTTGCGCCCAGAAGGACGAATGCGCCGAGCATCATCAGGTAGATGATCACTATCCACGCGGTATCGTCTATGCTGGTATTGAACGCCTCTGCCAATGTAGGCAAAGATATAGCCACCGGAAGGCTAGAAAGCTGCACCAGCATATAAGCGGCGGTGAGCGCAAGCAAGGTCTCCTTGCGACTTCGCGTATTCAGGAGTTGCCGCAAGTCCGCGAACATTTTCATACCCTTAAAACGCTGGATTGCTATTGATTCATCGAATCTGACCGCGCAATACTATCACACAGCCTCTTTGACTGGCGATACTAACTTTTGTGGCGTCAAGGCGTTTTATAGTTCACAGCCAACTAAATATGTCTCCACTCTTGGCGCTCTCCTGAGAGAAAGGCAGTAATGGAAAACAGACCCGCAAACGAGCAGGTCGAAGAGATCGTGAAGCAAGCTCAGGCCGGCGACCAGGCGGCGTTTGCCGATTTGTACGAAATGTATTACGACCCAATATACCGGTACGTCTCCTTCAAATGCGGCAATAAGCTCGAGGCGGAAGACCTATCGGGAGAAGTCTTCGTCAAGATGATCGAGTCAATACACACGTTCAAGTTCAAGGGGTTCCCATTTTCTTCATGGCTGTACAGAATTGCCCACAACATCGTGGTTGACTACTTCAGACGCAAGGGACGCCGGCCTACCGTCCCCTTGGACAACGCCATCAACGCGGCAAGCGACGCCCACAGCGATCTGGAAAGGCTCGCTGAGGTGAGCCTCACCATCAGGGAGGTTATCCTGGCGATGGAAAACCTGACCGATTTGCAGAGAGAGGTGGTTACGCTTAGGTTCGCAGCCGGACTTTCCATTGCCGAAACCGCCAAGGCGGTGGGCAGAAAGGAGAATGCGGTGAAAGCGCTTCAACACGCAGGAATCAGGAAATTGCGGGACACGCTCGCTCCGCCTAGCGGAGTAAATCCAACTCCAGCCACTCAAACCAAACTATGAAGCGGCTAATACTGACCGATGTACATGGAGGCGCGTCATGAACAGGGAATTCGTCGAAGCCCTGAACGACTGCGTAGAGCGACTCGCGCGCGGCGAAAGCATTCAGGACTGCCTTGATCGCTATCCCGCCTACGCGGACGAGATCAGGCCGCTCCTGGAGGTGTCGGTTTCTACTATCAGAGCCGCGGAAAAGCTTGAGCCAGACCCATCAGCGCGTCAGCGCAACTTCCTGCGCTTCTCTCAGGCAATCACAGAATCGGCGCGACGCAAAGAGGAGAGAGCGCCGTGGTGGCAGCCATGGAAACTGCCGGGATTCGCCTCAATCGCAAAGCCCGCCGCAGTTGGGATGATGGCCGTCTTAGTCATGGTGACCGGCGTAGGCGCGACCACTGCCGCCTCTTCCAACTCTGTGCCGGGCGAACCGCTGTACTGGGTGAAGACCACGCGAGAAAACGTCGAGAGCAGATTCCCGCGCACAGAGGAGAGCCGCGCAAACTATGAAGCGAAACTGGCGCAGGCGCGCGGAGACGAAATCAACAAGCTGATAGAGCGCGGCGAATTTACCAAAGCGAACAGGGCCATGAGCCGCATGACCATTCATCTGAAGCGCTGCGCGAAATACGCAGGAGTCACTGTCGCCGCGGACCCCGTTGAAATGCCGCTCAAACTAACTTCCAACATGAATAGAGATAATGTCAACAGGCTCGGCGAGAGGCTGGAAAACGACCGCAGAGTCTTCAGGATGAAGGTCGAACGCGCGCAGCGGCAACTCACACCGGACGAATGGCGACGAGTGGAACGAGTCCTGAGACAGGCCGATCTCGAATACCGCCTGTTCATAGACGCCACTCTCATCAACTCTCCCGCGCGTCGCCCCTTCATAATCGTCCCCGCGCCAAACTACGAAACCGGACGTTAGCGATACTGGAGTGACTGTATTCGATGGGATTTCTCAGAAACCTGCTTAGATGGCGATTCGCTTTAATCGCGGCAATCATAGTTGTCGCGCTGCTAGCCGCTTTTCTGGCTCTTCGCGGATCATCCACAAGAGAAGAGGCTGAAATTCCGGAAGACCAGCAAGTCATTCCGGTCAAGCGCGGCGACCTCATTCAAGAAATCTCGATTAGCGGAAGCCTCAGCCTGCCCAACAGGGAAACCCTCACGTTCGGTTCCTCAGGCATAGTCGCGGACATCATGGTAGAAGAGGGCGATATTGTCTCGGCCGGACAGACGCTCGCCATACTCAACCAGGAAGATATATCGGCTCTCGAGGAGCAGGTGGTAGAGGCGCGGGTCTCGCTGCGAGACGCCGAGGAGGCGCTGGAGGACTATATGTCGCCCTCCGAACTTGACGCAGCGCGCGCTCAAAAGGATGTCGCAGACGCCGAGGCCAGGCTTCAGAACGCGCGGAACGCCTTGGAGGACTTTCTCGAACCGCCGTCCGAGGTCTCAATACTCCAGATAGAATCGAGGATAGCCGGCTATGAGGTCGAGTTGGAGAAGATAGCGGAGGATATAGAAGACCTGCGCGAACCACCCACCCAACTACAGATAGACCAAGCGCGGAAAGCCATATCAGCCGCGCGCGTGGAACTGGAGCGCGCTGAGGAAGCGCTGGAAGACGCCCTGGCCGGCCCCGACCCGACAGACTTACAGGCCGCCAACAACGACATCGAAGCCGCCAAGAGGGAGTTCTCCAACGCCGAGGCCGACCTCGCCCTCGTGAGCGGCAACTGGGAAGATAGACTGTACGACGCCGAAAGCAAAATAGAAGATAAGGCAGAAGCCTACGCCGAAGCGTTCAGCAGATGGCTCGGCGTGGACGCGGGCGCGAATGCGCTCGACCCCGACTACGAAGCAGCGCTGTCCGACCTGGGCGTGGAGCTCGAAGCGCTGTTCGATCTGTCGGCCAGGTTCTCGGATCTGGAAGAGGGGGGCTACTATTCGGACGGCCTTCCACAGGACGACCCAGACACCGCCTGGAGCGAGCCGACCGTATTCCTGTGGCTGAACCTAAATCCAACGAATATACAGGTCTTGTGCGAGCCTGATGAAAGGCCGCCCACCAGAGGAGCCTGCGTGCAGCAAGAGTTCCGCTCCACATCCGAAGCCTATGTGGAGGCGCTAGACAACCTCGCGGACTTGGAAGCGCAATCGGTCAAGGACCTGTCCACCACCCAGACAGCTTTCGAGCGAGCGCGGAACACGCTCGAAAGAGCCAATGACGCGCTTGAAGAACTCACCAAGCCCGTCGAAGAGGCCGTGATGGCGGATATGGAGGTCGCCGTCCAGCTTGCCGAGACCGGCCTGGCGGACTCTGAAGAGAAGCTGGAAGAGTTGCTGGAGACCGAGGACGTTTCGCTCACGATACAGAATCTGGAAGCGCAGGCCGAACTGGCTCGCGCCAACATCAGGCAGGCGCGAGAGGATATGGCAGAGCTTTTGGAGGACCCGGAAGAGACCGAGCGCGCCGTTCTGCTCGAAGACATCGAAGTCGCTGTTCTCGATCTTGAAGAGAAGAGGCAGGAGCTTCGGGACCTCACAGATCCCGATTCCGAATCGCTCGACCTCGCCTCTCTCCAGGTGAAGGTCGCGTCCGCGAGAGTCGCGCTGAATCAGGCCGAAGAACGGCTCGACGAAGCCACTATCACCGCGCCGTTCGACGGGTTTGTGTCGAATCTCGAAGTGGAGGAGGGCGACGAGGTGGAACGCCACACCAACATAATGGTGGTGGTGGATACCGGCGTCGTGGAGTTGGACGGCGGGGTGGACGAGATAGATGTGCTCCAGACGAGTGTGGGCGCGACAGCGGCCATCAAGGTTGACGCCCTGCCCGACCAGCCAATCACCGGTGAAGTCTCGTCCATGGCCGCCGAACCTGAATCAGATCTGGGTGGAGGGGGAGGCATAGTGAGCTACCCGGTCACCATTCGGCTGGACGTTCCGCCCGGAGTGGATCTGCCGTCTGGCCTGAGCGCCGTGGCGTCCATAATCGTCAGCGAAGAGCGCGACGTTCTTCTCGTTCCGCTCGACGCGCTGCGCGGCAGTTTCAACAATCCCACTGTCCACGTAATGGTTGACGGGGAAATAGTGGAGACTCCTGTCACGCTTGGCAACAGCGACGAGTTCTGGACAATCGTCACCGACGGCATAAATGAAGGAGACATGATCGTCACCAAAGCCCCAGAGGGTTCTGTTGTGGAATTCGATATAAGTTCAGGCCCTGACTAAGCCGCGCGACGACATAGCCAAGCACTCGCGCGCTTAGCCTGCGCCCGCAGCCCCGAGGCAGGAAATCGCCTATGCTCATAAAGCTGGAAGAAATCACCAAGATATACAAAATGGGACAAATCGAAGTGGGCGCGCTCCGGGGCGTCTCGCTCGAAATTGACGAAGGCGAAATGGTCGCCATAATGGGGCCGTCAGGTTCCGGCAAGTCAACCCTGATGAACGTGATCGGATGCCTGGACGCCCCCACGAGTGGCCGCTACAGCCTTGACGGCCAGGAGATAGGCGCGCTTTCCGACAATCGCCTGTCTGAGATTCGCGGCAAGCAAATAGGCTTCGTATTCCAGACGTATAACTTGCTTCCGCGCCTCACCGCGAGGGCGAACGTGGAATTGCCTCTGGTATATGGGCGCTCTTTCGGTCGAAAGCGACGCGCTCTCGACGCCCTGGGTCGCGTGGGGCTCGCAGACCGCGCCAATCATAAGCCGAGCGAGATGTCGGGCGGACAGCAGCAGCGCGTCGGGATCGCTCGCGCGCTCGTCAAGCAGCCAAGCATCATGCTGGCGGACGAACCAACCGGCAACCTGGACAGCCAGTCCAGCGAAGAGATAATGGAAGTCCTTAGAGGACTGAACAAAAATGAAGGCTTGACTGTCATTGTCGTAACGCACGAACTCGATGTCGCCTACCAAACCAACCGCATCGTTTCCATGTTGGACGGCCAGATAGTCGGAGACAGTTCCGTGTCCAGCCTGAAGGCCGCGGACGAATCACGGAGAGCGCTGGCGACGTGAATCCCCTGGACATACTTGTTACCGCAATAACCTCGCTGTCGGCGAACAAGATGCGAGCCAGCCTGACCCTGCTCGGCATCGTGATCGGCGTCACCGCGGTCATCGTGCTCGTTTCGATGGGTCGAGGCGTTCAAAACTCCATCACCTCCGAATTCGAAAGCCTGGGCGCCAACCTGCTAACCATTACCCCCGGCTCCTCTGAAGGCGGATTCGGGGCTTTCTTTGGAGGAGAAGGAGACGACGAATCCAACCTCACGCTGAACGACGCTTACGCGCTGCGCGACTCCCAATACGCTCCGTCGGTAGTGGGCGTGGCGCCTGAAATAAGCTCCTGGGCGCAAGTGGTTTTTGAAAGCAAAGAGGACTGGACACAGGTAATCGGCGTTACCCCAGAATACGAATTCGTCCGGAACTACACGGTCGCGTCTGGGAATTTCATTTCATACAAGCATGTCGAGGACGCCGCCTCGGTTACTGTCATGGGCGCGAGCGTCTCGGAAAGCCTGTTCGGTTTCAGGAATCCGGTGGGTCAAACGGTCAAACTCAACGACAAACCCTTCACTATCGTAGGCGTCTTGGAAGAGAGAGAAGGACTTTTTGGAGAACTCGACCAGAGGCTGCTGATACCCATAACGACGGCGCACCACCGAATCAACCCTCGACGCAACGCGCAGGGCGAAATTCAGGTAGATACCATAAACGCGCAGGCGACGTCCCCCGATGCCACCCAAAGCGCCAAAGACGAAATGAGCGCCATCCTCCGGCTGCGCCACCGCATCACAGATAAAGACGACTTCACCATCTCCACGCAACAGGACGCGATAGAGGCCATACAGAGCGCTACGGGCGTCATCGTCGTGTTCCTCGGCAGCATAGCCGGCATCAGCCTGCTGGTCGGCGGCATCGGAATCATGAATATCATGCTCGTAACCGTTACCGAGCGCACTCGCGAGATTGGCATACGCAAAGCTATGGGGGCGAAGCGACGCGACGTCCTGTTCCAGTTCATGGCCGAAGCGTCCATGCTCAGTTTCACAGGAGGACTCGTCGGACTCTCCCTCGCTTTCGGAATCGTCTCGCTCATCAGCGGACAGCCCATATTCGGCCCCGACTCAGAGATAGCGATTACGGTCACGCCCGATATAGCCCTGCTTGCCTGCGCCGTGTCCATCGGCATCGGGCTCTTCTTCGGCATCTACCCCGCGATTCGAGCCTCTCGCCTCCACCCAATAGAGGCGCTCAGATACGAATAACAACCAGTATTCTCAGCGTATTCTCAGCGCGCGCTGGTTTATGAAGATTCGAATATCCATACGTGTTAGGAACACCTAACAACCTCCAACGCTGTCCTCGATTTTCTGTCCGCGCTAGCCGCGCAGTTCGCGATTTTGAACAAAGCTGAATCAAAATTTAGGAATTGTATTGTACATTGAACTTGCATTCGCACCATCAAAGCGTAGTACAATGGCTTTTTAGGGGCGCTCAATCGGGTTCACAGACGAACTGGCATAGCTCTCCATCGCTGAAAGGGAGGCTCGCGCAGCGAACGATATATGATAGAAATCGTCCGAATCATTGGCATAGCGCTCAACCACAAGTGGAGGCTCATAACGGCCTATATCTGCGCGGCGGGGGCGCTTATCGCGTTCGTGCTGGTCCCCCCCAACATACGAAGGGCCATAGATGAAGTCGTAACGACGATAGAGACCGGGACATATTCCGAGGCCATTCTATTCAATACGGTGGGTCTCATCTTCGGACTCATGCTGATTCGAGGCGTGCTCTCATATTTCCAGCAGTATCTCGGCGAAGCCACTTCGCAGTTCGTCTCCTACGATATCCGCAACAAGCTGTATGACCATGTCCAGCACATGAGTTTCGGATTCCACGACCGCCACCACACCGGCTCCATCATGTCGCGCGCCATTACCGATGTCGAGAACATCAGAATGTTCATCAACATGGGACTGGTTCGGACTCCATATTTCCTTGGCCTGTTCATTGTCGTAGCCGCGATATTATTCTACAAAGATTGGCGACTCGGCCTCGTAAGCGCCAGTTTCATGCCCATAGTCATCATCTACTCCGCCGTAGTCCGACTCAAGATGCGGCGTCTCTGGCTGATAGTGCAGCAAAAGATGGCCGAGATGAGCAACGTTCTACAGGAGAACTTCACAGGCGTGCGAGTCGTCAAGGCGTTCGCCGCCGAACCATACGAGGAAGCCAAGTTCGACGCGCGCAACAAGGATTTGGTGGACTACTTCATACAGGCCGAGAGAATGCGCGCCTCCAGCACCGCGTTCATGCTGTTCAGCTTCCTACTCGCAGTCGGACTAATTCTCTTCTTCGGCGGTCGCAGAGTAATGGACGGACAAATGACTCCCGGCGAACTGGCCGAGTTCCTAATCTATCTGCAAATGTTGCAGATGCCCGTGCGCATGGCTGGCTGGCTGGTAAATTCCTACGCTCGCGCAGCTTCCGCCGGCCAGAGACTGTTCGAGATACTCGACACGAAGTCGCCGGTGCAGGAGGAGGAGCACGCTCGCGACATGGCGCGCCCCAGAGGTCATGTAAAGTTTGAGAATGTGACCTTCAGCTACGATCACACCAAGCGAGTGCTTCGCAGCATAGACTTGGAAGCCGAGCCTGGCCAGGTGATCGCGCTTCTTGGCGCGCCCGGAAGCGGTAAGAGCAGCATCGTAAATCTGATACCCAGGTTTTATGACGTCACAGGCGGCCGCATCACCGTTGACGGCAGAGATATAAGGAACGTCACTCTAAAGTCTCTTCGCAAGAACATAGGGATAGTGCAGCAGGACGTGTTCCTGTTCAGCGCCTCGATACGAGAGAACATTGCCTATGGAAATGCGGAAGCGACTCAGGAACAGATAGAACAGGCGGCCAGAATCGCCCAGATGCACGACTTCATCGAATCGCTCCCGGACGGCTACGACACCGAGATAGTCGAGCGCGGCGCAAACCTGTCCGGAGGACAGAGACAGCGTATGTCCATCGCCAGGGCTGTTCTGCTTGATCCGCCCATCCTGATTCTGGATGACTCCACTTCGAGCGTTGACGCCCGCACCGAAGAGATGATACGCAGGGCAATGGAATCCGTCATGGCCGGCAGGACGACCTTCGTAATCGCGCATCGCCTGAGCACTGTCCATCGCGCGGACATAATCGTGGTAATGAAAGAGGGCCAAGTAGCTGAACGAGGCACTCACGCCGAACTTCTCGCATTGAACGGACTCTACCGTGAGATCTACGAACTCCAGCTCAGGCCACAGGAAGAGGTCATGCGTGAAATCGAGTCCCCCATTCCTGTCGCAGGCGACTGATGGCTAAATGACAACGCTCAAACCCAAAAGGACTGAACTCCTATGATGATGGGATCCGCCTTCGGCACGAATTCCGCCAGGCGTGGACATATTGACGAAGAAGTATTCGGGTCAGTTTACGACCAGAGAGTCGTGCTTCGCCTATTGCCCTATATTTGGCCATTCAAGGGACTGGTCATAATCGCCACCGTCTCCATGCTTATATACACAGGCACTCAGATAGCCGTCCCTTGGATAATTGGCCTTGCCATTGACGATTACATACTCGCAGGCGATTTCGCGGGTCTAACCTGGCTGTTCGGCATCTTCATAGGCATAGCGGGCGTCAACTGGATCACCAATTTCACCCAGCAATTCTCGATGGAAAAGGTTGGCCAGGGGGTGCTCTACGACCTGCGCCGCGATGTATTCGGCCACGTTCAAAAACACTCTGTATCATTCTTCGACAGGATGGAAGTGGGACGGCTCATGTCTCGCACACAGGGCGACGTCGGCCAACTTCAAGAGTTCAGCGCGCTCGTGGTCATGACGCTCGGCGAACTGCTCGGGCTGGTCGGCATCATTGCGGCGCTGCTCATAATGAACTTCAAGCTGGGACTCATCACGCTGTCAGTCCTTCCCCTCCTGATATTGACCATGATCGTCTGGCAGCCTCTTGCCCGCAAAGCATTCATGGAGATAAGGCGCACCATATCCATAGTCAACGGCGAACTCAACCAGAATATCACCGGCGTTCGGGTCGTGCAGTCAATGAACCGGCAGGAACGCAACCTCAAGAATTTCGACAGACTGAACGTCAACCACAGAGAGGCGAACCTGTGGGCCACCAAGATGTCTTCCGGCCTCATTCCCGCGGTTGACATTCTCACCGCGATAGCCATCGGACTTGCGATATTCTTCGGCTCTCAGATGGTTGTGAACGGCGAACTGGCGGAAGCGGGCGTTCTGGTCGCCTTCATCCTATATATCCAACGATTCTTCGACCCTATTCGCAACCTTACGATGATGTACACACAACTACAGCGCTCGATGGCTTCCGGCTCCCGCATATTCGACCTGCTGGACTGGGAACCAGAGCTGGTTGACGCAAGCGACGCGAAGACGCTGCCCGAAATCCGCGGCGAGATAGAACTTCAGGACGTCAGCTTCAGCTACGTCGAAGGCGAAGATGTCATAAAGAACGTCAACCTGCGCGTGGAACCCGGCGAGGTCGTGGCAATCGTCGGACCGACAGGCGCGGGCAAGACTACCCTCATCAGCCTAATGTCCAGATTCTACGACGTAGAGCAGGACCGGGGCGCGGTCTTGGTTGACGGCTACGACGTGCGAACCGTCGTGCGAAGTTCTCTGGCAAGCCAGATGAGCATGGTTCTCCAGGAGCCGTACCTGTTCTCGGGGACGATCAGAGAGAACATCAAGTATAGTCACACGGAAGCCTCCGACGAGCGCATGATAGAGGCCGCAACGGCAGTCGGAGCGCACGACTTCATCATGGAACTGGAACACGGCTACGACACCTATCTCGCCGAGCGCGGCACGAACCTCAGTGTCGGCCAAAGACAGCTTCTCAGCTTTGCCCGAGCAATCGTCGCAGACCCCAAGATTCTCATACTCGACGAAGCCACCGCCAACATAGACAGCTATACTGAGATGATGATTCAGCAGGCGCTGTATGAGCTCCTCAAGGACAGGACCGCCATCGTCATAGCGCATCGGCTCTCCACAATTCGGGGCGCAGACAAGATAGTCGTCCTCAATTTCGGCGAGGTGATGGAAGTCGGAACACATGATCAACTGATGAGACAGGATGGACTATACGCCCATCTGTACAACATGAACTACGCGGCGATGGAAGAACAGCCCGTCGGTCCAACTCCCTGAAAGGCGCGTCCCCGTCAATTATGTCCCCGCGCGACCGCTAGTTGACATAAGCTAGAGACAGAACTACACTCGCCTCTGTGTTCACAATTGCGGAAGGGAAATCATAATGGCGCGAAGAATTGGATACCACGTAAACAGACCGGGTAGGCGTCATGGAGACGAGGATGTCGAAATCCCAATCGCCGCCGACCTGAAATCGGTCCCAGGCACGCCGAGGCGAGACAACGAAATCACCTACTACGCCCGCGAATATCCACTGGAAAGCGTCGCGGTGGAACATAGCGCTTCCTCTATATGGGCGCTGAACGTGAGAGAAGAGGCCGCGCCCGAAACCGCCGATCTGTACCGCGAACATCAGGCAGAAATAGAGCCGGTCGTAGAGTGGCTGAAATCCACCAGATACATGGAGCCGACGGCGGAGCCGACGCCGGGCAAGGACGTGACCGAAGCGATACGCGACAAGGCGCGCGAACTAGGCTACGGCGAGGTGGGGTTTACCAATTTCGACCGTCGCTACATCTACAAGAGCAAACGCGAGTATGTTCGCGGGGAACTCAAGCACGCTATATGCCTCGCGGTAGAGCAGGACTACATAGCAACTCAGTCGCTTCCCAGTCTGGAAGCCGAACAAGCGCACGGAGACGCGCATATGCGCCAGGCCGAGATGGCCAAGCATCTTGTCGAATTCATACACTCGCTCGGATACCCCGCGCAAGTATGGGGTCCGACCTGGCATTTCGGTCCCATGATACCCTTGTTCGTACAGGCGGGACTGGGACAGCTTGGCGTCAACGGTCAACTGCTGTCGCCTCACTTCGGCTCGCGCGCCCGACTCCAGGTCATCACCACAAACGCGCTAATCACCCACGACAGACCTGTTGACTACGGCGTCACCAAATTCTGCGAGGTGTGCCATATCTGTTCGATGCGATGCCCGGGCAGGGCCATCAACCAGAACAAAGTCTGGTTCAGAGGCGTGGAAAAGAGCAAGCTCGACTTCCGCCGTTGCAGGCCCGTGATGACTCGCTACTCAGGCTGTGGCGTCTGCATGAAGGTCTGCCCCGTACAGCGATATGGCCTGCCCGAAGTAATGAAATACTATGTGGAGACAGGAAGGGTCATAGGCAAGAACAGCGACAACCTGGAGGGTTACAGCCTGCCAGACAAGGGGTACTTCCCGCCCGGTCGCCTGCCAAAATTCGAGGCCGGCTTCTTCGATATGCCGATGGGCAGGTCGGAAGACCTCGCAATGGACGAATATAGAGAATCCGTGCAGGAACTCAACGGCGATCCCGGCGACGACGATGCCCGCGAAGCGCTCTGGGACGAGTTTCGCGCCAAGCTCGACGACGCCCTCCAAAAGCGCAACATCCCTGTGGACATGGGCATGGACCTCGGAGGCTAGTCAAGAATCGAGGATTTGGAAAGGGGTCTGAATGCCCGCGCTGGCAGGAGTTGAATCATAGTCGTCGCCGAAAAGACCAAACTCACATACGAGGACTACGCCAAGACATGCGAAGGCGAACGTTATGAGCTCATAGACGGAGAACTAATCCCATTGACGTCTCCGCTTATAACGCACCAGCTACTTCTGGGCGAGTTGCACAGCCTGATCCGCGCCTTCGTTCGTGAAAATCGGATGGGCAAAGTTTTCATGTCCCCAACCGACGTTCTGCTATCGGATACGGATACTGTTCAGCCCGATCTATTCTTCGTTTCCAATGAAAGGGCGAACATAATAACTCCGAAAAACATACAGGGCCCCCCAGATCTGGCAATAGAAATACTTTCCCCGTCCACTCAAAGTAGAGATTGGGGCATAAAACGCGATCTTTACGCCAAACACGGTGTAAAAGAGTACTGGCTGGCGAGCGCCGATGAGGCGCGCGTATGGGTATTGCTTCTGGGAGAAAACGGGCTTTATGCGGTCGTAGCTGTCTATGACAGAAACGACACGCTAACTTCCCCCACGCTTGAGGGATTCAGATTGAAAATGAATGAACTGTTTGAAGAGCTAAACATTTCCTAGTCTTGGAAACCACAGTCAAAACGATGGCGCGCCAGTATAGAGAGTAACATTGAGTCGGCTTGCTGAGGTCGCGCGTCTGCGCCTAAATCCAAGAAGAGTCTTCTACGGCTGGTGGCTCGTCGGCGTCAGCGGTTCGGTCATGGTCATCTCGACGACGCCCATGTTCCACGCTATGGGACTCTGGTTCGTTGCCTTGGAACACTCCTTCGGATGGACCCGAACTCAACTCTCGCTCGCTTTCGCGTTCACCCGCATCGAGGGTGGCATACTTGGCCCGATAGAAGGCTATCTCGTAGATCGCTTCGGAACGCGACGGCTCGTGCTGATAGGCATGACCATAATGGGCGTCGGCTGGATACTGTTCAGCCAGATACAGAACATCACTATATTCGGATGGGTGTTCCGCGACCTGTGGGTGTTCTACCTCATCTATATGATCATCGCGCTCGGCCAAGGTCTGGGCAGTTGGCTGCCGCTGATGACGATGTTGAACAACTGGTTCAACCGCCATCGCGCCAAGGCGATGGGCTTCTCCAACTCGGTCAGCAGAATCGGAACGCTGGCTCTCATACCCGCAATCGCATGGGCGATAGACCCCAGGTTCGACAGACTCGGCTGGGAAAGAACGGTCATAATCATCGGCGTCATTGTGCTGATAGTCGTCTTCCCGCTGACCAGGCTCATACGCAATCGCCCCGAAGAATATGGCTTGCTTCCCGACGGCGACGAGCCTGAAGAACAAAGTTCCCACGGGTCAGAAAGCAGACAGCGTCCGGGCGCGCGAGACACGGAGCAAGCAGACTTCACCCTGAAACAGGCGCTGCTGACGCCCGCGTTCTGGTTCATAAGCGTCGGGCACGGATTCACGTCCATGATCCTCATAGCCATGATGGCGCACCTGGCCCCGATGATGGACGACCGCGGCTACTCACTCCAGACCTCCGCTTTTGTGATAACCGCCTACACCGCCGTCTCCATGCTGTTCCAGATAGTGGGCGGCTTCGTCGGCGACCGCGTTCCCAAGAGATACGCTCTGTTTGTCTTTACGTGGATACAGGCAAGCGGGGTATTCCTGCTGACATTCGGTCCCGCCACCCTTCCGGTAGCATACGGGTTCGCGCTGCTGTTTGGCATCGGATTCGGTGGGCGCAATCCGCTCACAGTTTCGATACGCGGGGAGTATTTTGGACGAAAGTCCTTCGGCAAAATAATGGGTATTTCTCAAGTGCCCATGAACGTTCTTCTTCTAACGGCTCCCGTATTCGCAGGCATAGTAAGGGACTCTACAGGCGAATACACTATCGCCTTCGCTACGCTTGCCGCTCTGAATATGTTGGGCGGTTTGCTGTTCCTGCTGGCGCGCCCGCCCAAGCTGAAGTGACGATTCGCTAAAGATTCCACAGGAGTAGAAAAGATGCCAATCATCAACCACAGGAACGCTACGGAAGTCCCTTGGAGGCCCAACTACCGAAAATGGCTGATCACTGAGCCTGGCGACGGCACGACCGCCATTGACGCCTCGGTCAGCGAAGTCGGAATTGGCGCGGGCGCGCCTCTCCATACTCACGAAGAAGATGAACTGATCGTCATACTGGAAGGGACTCTGCGAGTTCGAGTAGGCGACGAAACGTTCGATGTGGACGCCGACCACACGGTTGTGGTTCCACCGGGACAACCGCACGGCTTCGAAGCGATAGGAGATTCACCGGCTCGAATCGTGGGGGTATTCCCTGTGAAAGACCCTTTCCTTCGCACCAAGTTCCTTAAAGGGGAGCCGCCCGCGACGCATTAGGCGCAATCTTTGCGCCGGCTACTCGATCACTCTCAGAGAGTGTTCATGGGCGGGAGTTACCGCCTCCACCGGAATCGGAACCAGGTTCCCGCCGGGCGGTTGCCACAATATCTTGAACATCGTAGATCTGCCTCTGTCCTGGGCGGCATATTCTATCCGTATTGGGTATGATCCCGCCCCAACCAGAACTTCCCCTTCCCTGCCGACGCCATCGGATGGCGGATCTTGAGCCAGAAGATCGTCTTCAAAGTAGAATTTTAGCGGCCCGGACACCTTCTCAACAGCAAATTTGTAACTGCCCAACTCTTCCACCTCCAATATGCCATCCCAAACCACGCTGTGAGGTTCATCAATCACGGGGAAATATCTGAAAACGTCCATGGACGGGGCGATCTCCAGAGCGTCGGGTGATTCGGATTCATTGCCATTGGCGAAAAATCGCCCAACCGCTCCCAGAGGACGCGCGTCGCCTCGATAAAGGTGACTGAATGGTATGGGTTCCAGTTCGCCGCCCGGCGGTTTCCACGATAATCGAACATATCCATCCGGTTCGCTTACGTTCCCCGTAATAGAAAGCGTGTGCAGCCCGATGGCGGGCTCGACTTTTGACCGCCTCTTTTCGGAGCTAAGAATGCGGCGTCCATCTAGTTCGACGTACATATCCATGTTGCCGTCAATCTCAAACTCATACTCGCCTTCTATGTCCACCTTGAGCGATCCCGATATATTCAGGTTATATGGATGCCGTTCAGGACCTTCGCTCGCGTGCCATACGGCTTCCCTCAAATCACTCCTCCCCTCTTCCACTAGCTGATTCCAGAATGTATATTCTACATCCAGTCCTTGTCGTTTTACAACTGAATCACGGCTAATGAACGCGGTGTAGAAGAGCGGCTGCGCCCCGTTGGGCGCTGTCACTGCGTCGAACTGTCCGTCAGGATAGTATGCGCGCGTCAGCTCCCAAAATCCTCTTTCCCTCGGCTCGAAATAGATAGCAGCGCCATCCCAAATCTTCTCTGAATCAAGCGGCAATGTTTCAGGCGGCTTGACAACCTCCACCTTTGGACGGCTTCCAATCAGGTCCCCTGTCAATCCAAACTGAAACTGGCGCGACACCCATATAGAGTATCCTCGCTTCTGCTGTTCGGCATAGCTCTCCGACATGAGAACCTCGGCTGTCGAAAATTCTCCGTACACCCGCGGGTCGTTCGCCTGATCGTCGAAATAGAAATCCAGGTTGATATATAAGATCAGCGCTAATATCCCCGCCAGGGCTGGCGGAGTATATCGCCTCACCTGCGTCCAAGGGGCCATGCGCCCCACGCGCCAGAGACGTTCGAGCGGGTAAGCGGCAAGTGTGGCCACCGCCGGTATCACGAGAATAGACCTCAAGGATTGGGGAGATTCCCAAGGAATTGTGAGTACGCCCGGAAGCGTCATCAATAGCGCCCAGATAGGCAGTATGAAAATGCCTGTATCCCGCCAGCGCGTTAAGGCGAAGAATAGTCCAAGGACGAACAGCGCCCCTGTAATGAAGTCGAGCATGGGAGCGTTGGGGAGATTATGCCTCGGATTTGGATCGCCCTCCCGATTGAACATCATGAGGTGTTCTCTCAGACTCTCACTGATTTGAGACGGCCACTCCGCTCTTGGAGTGATATTGAACAGGGACGTATTCTCCTGTCTTGAGAAGAACTCTTCGCGATTGTCCGTCGCGTACTGTATCAGTGGAGCCGCGACGAACAGGGAAGTCAGAATCATGATCAGGACGCAGACTGAGAACCTGCGCAGATTCGGTCGGCTCACGACAAGATGGTGAATCAGCATGGCCGCCAACACCAACGGGAACAGTCGGAACGAGGCGTAGAACCACATTCCAAGCCCCAGAGACACGCCCGCAAGAGCAAATTCCGAATATCTGCGAGTCTCCAACGCTCGCAAGGTTAGCCATCCCGACAGAGCGGCGAACAGGACGCCAGTGATCCCATGCATTCCGATTCGGCTCCAGATGATGTCCCATCGCATACAAGCGACGATGAACGCCGCTATCAAGCCCGCGGACGATCCAAATATGCGGCGCGCCAAGAGGAATGTCGCCACAATTCCGAGAAGCCCAAACGCAACCGCCACCAACCTGCCGGTTGTTACGGCTACGCCCGCCAGATCAACCAGAGCGGCTATTGGCAGCAGGAATAGCGACGGCAGGTTTGTAGAAGGCTCATAGATAGGGATACTGCCCGGATCTTCCGCGTAACGCCGCGCGTGGAACAGATTATCAGCTTCGTCGAACCACAGTCCCGCCGGGACATCATCCAGGTTATAGAGTCTTACCCCGGCGGCAAGAATCAATATAGCCCCCAGTATTAGCCATGGCGCAAGCGACGCGAGTTCAATCCTGAACCCGCCATTCCTCCTGATTTGGTTTAGCGCGGAGACTAGATGACCGTCAACCAGGGCTATTCCTGCCAAGAGCAGGGCTACCGCCGATCCAAAGCAGTACCACGCCAACGCGAGGCTCTCGACTCTCTCATGTCCAAAATTCCTCAGCGATACGGACATGAGAAGACAGGCGGCAATCACAAGCGCCCATCCTATGTCGGAGCGAACGAAGTGAATGTTCCAGAGTTTGAATCCCCACTGAGCGGGTTGAGAGTGAAAATGGAACGATAGCTGTCCGCCAGTCGAAGACTCGCTCTCGCCGCGGCTACGCAACGATTCCAGGAACAGACACGCGACCGCCACGACCAGAGGCGCAATGGCCCAGTGCAAGCCCCCATCCCTGATGAATAGCTGCGCCAACATAGCGAGAACTACGGCGGAAGCCACTAGAACGAATCTGAGGGATGCCGCGCGTGAGTCCTTCATGCGAGAGATTCTGTCCTTACAACGCCGGATTCGTACAGTTCGCGTATCCGGCGCTCGTCGCAGCCCAGTTCCGCCAGGATTTCGATGGTGTGCTGACCGAGAAGCGGGGTGGCTCGCCTGGGCAGCGTATTGGAGTCGTCGAACGACACCAGATTGCCGCTAAAGTGAATCAGCCCGAGCTTGGGATGTTCAAGCGAGACCGCCATCTGGTTGGCTGTCGCTTGCGGATCCTCGAAGAACCCGCGGTTATAGTCGCCAACGACCGGAGCGCAAGGCGCGGACTGGGATCTCAGGGCCTCCAGCGTATCGTGAGAAGAGTGGCGTCCGAACGCCGATTCGAGGCTGGTTTCAGACACATCCCCAGAAACGCCGTCTTCGCTCAGCGCGCGCAGGGCGTCAAGAACCTTCTGAGCGTCGCCGGGACCTTCGGCGGCAAGGTATATCCATCCGTCGGACGTTCTGTAAAGGCGTCGGAGCGGTCCGACACCCATCTGGTTCGCGGAAGGCAGCCGCCTTGGCTCTTTTGCGTCGTAATCAAGAAAATCGTCGGCGCACATGACCGCTCCGCTCGCCAGGAGATTGGTATCCACCTTCTGAGCGACGCCAAATCGTTCACGCGCCACAAGCGCCAGGACGGCGCCCAGCGCGCCCAGCGCGCCTCCGGTGTAGTCGCAGGGCGCGAGCGCGGACAGATAGACGGGGGGCGAGTCGTAGCCACCCTGGGCGCGCTGCAACCCGGTAATCGCCTGCGCGATGGGGTCCACGCCGGGACGCTGGGAATATGGGCCATCCCAGCCATACGCGGTTATGTGAGCCTGTATGAGTCGGGGATTCAGTTCGCGCAGCGTGGCGTCGTCGAGTCCCATGCGGTCGGTCGCGCCCGGCCTCATATTGGCCAGGATAGCGTCCGACACGGACGCGAGCCTTCGCGCTATCTCCCTGCCGTCCTCGAGGCGCGTATTCACTGATAGGGCGCGTTTACCCGCATTGAAGGATAGGAATCCCGCGCCTCCGGCGGGTCTGGAAATATCCCCGTCCGGCGACTCGAACTTCACCACGTCCGCGCCCAGGTCCGCGAGCAGCCGACCCGCGACCGGACCCGCGATCACGTTGGTCATCTCCATGATTTTGACGCCTGACAGGGGAAGGCGATCGTCCTCCGCGCGGGGTGAGCTGGTCGAGGGAGCGGCCAATTTGGGCAACTCGACATCCGTCGCCGCGTCCGCTCTCGCCCGACGAATACGCGCGGGCGTCTCGGAGAGCCTTATGGGAAGGCCGGTCATGCGTGTGAGGCCCAATTTCGGGTCATTGAGTTCATGGACGAGGCCGTTATGCCGAATCTGTGGATCGAGCATCGCTTCTCCCGCCGAGCGAACGACGTCGCAAGGCACGTCGGCGGCGCGCAGGTCTTCTATCCACTCGGCGGCGGGTCGCATCTTGAGAGACGCGGCAACCAGATCGAAGAGCCGCTTCCGAGCCGCCTCATCTCTGGGCCAGCGTCCGTCGCCGTATTCATCGGGATTGGCGTAGATGGTCTCTGCTACGCCGATGACGGCGGCGGCGAGGTCAACGAAGCCGGAGTGTATGCAGCCTAGCTGAATCCAACGTCCGTCGGCGCATTCGAATACGCTGTAGAAAGGGCCGCCGCCCTGCGGAGTCATGTTGAATGGGCGGACGGGTATCGAATCACCGACAGCCTTGGGGGAATAGAGAAGCGCGCCCGCCATTAGCGAGGCGCTCGTTCTTACTCCTCTGCCCGTCTTTTCGCGCTGGTAGAGGGAGGCGCCAATTCCGATAGTGGCCAGAAGCGCGGCTCCGACGTAGGCGACCGGATGCGCGACATGAATCGGCCCGCCCCTGTAAGAGGGCTGATTCGCCAGTACGCCGATTCGGGCGGCGACGAGGTCGTGGTCGGCGGGTTCGTCCCTGAGCGGGCCGTTCTCGCCGTATCCGGTGATCGAGCAGTGAACGAGGCGCGGGTGGCTATCAGCGAGCGCGTCTATACCGAGATTGCGGCGTACCTGTGAAGACGGCGCCATATCCTCAAGCAGGACATCGGCGCGGGCGCACATTTCGCTGAGACGCAGGGCGTCTCCGTCGGCGTCGAATAGCGCGACCTCCTTACCCCTGTCGTAGAGCGCGAATATGGGGGGCTCGCGGACAATATCGGCGGGATCAGACACGAGGCGTATGACGCGAGCGCCATTATCGGCGAGGAACATCGAACAGAGCGCCGCAGCCAGCCCGTCGGACAAGTCAATGACGGTAATGCCGCTCAGAGCGGAAGGAGTATCAGACATCGCGCAACAACCTCGAAAAGCATCGGCTATTGTGCGGACATCAGGCGAATGGTGTCAAGAGCGATGTAGAGATCGGAATTTGGATTAACTTGATTGGGCGCTCCATCGCTCGCCGCCCGTCCTGTATGGCAAATGTGAAGAGCCATCGGGTTATATTTACGCTAGTTTATGGATATCGAATTCGCGCTGGTGAGCGAGCAGGTGGGTCGCAAGCGCTCTGCTTGTGGGGTCTGGTACCTGCATTTCACCTGTAAACACCTGTATTTACCTGTTCACGATGTTTTTTGTTGGCCGAGGAGCCGTTCATAAATGGCTAGTTATCAGTTTTCAGTGGTCAGCGGAATGGATACGCCGCCACAGATAGCGCGCTTATGTTCTCAATTTATGAATTATAGCATAGGCGGAGGGAACTGTTGGACCATTAGTTCATTGGAGGCGGTTCGTCGAACTTCTCTCCGCGCGCCTCGGCGTCCAGTCGGCGCTGGTTCCACGCGGCGATTTCAGCCGCCAGTTCCGCGCGCCCCAGGGTTTTGCCTTCCATCATGCCTTGAGTTAAACCTTGAGCTACGCCTTGGGATATACCCTGCGCTATACCCTCGGATATGCCTTGAGCCTTGCCCCGGGCTATACCTTGGGATATACCCTGCGCTATACCCTCGGATATGCCTTGAGCTTTGCCCTGGGCTATGAGTTCCGCCTTGAATCTTTCTCTGCGCTCTTTCATTCTATCGGCTATGCCTTGAGCCAAGACCATGATTATCCTCCCTGATTCTACCGCTCCGATT
>CAZXFX010000049.1:0-23440 GCA_964640295.1 uncultured Dehalococcoidia bacterium
CATGCGCTTTCCAAGTTCTCATACCATTTTTAGACTTTACCTACCCCTGTGAGCCGTCGAACGGGAAGGGATTTTTTGATTGGTTTTCGCGTTTACCTACCCCTGTGAGCCCTCGAGGGGAAGGGACTTTTGCGCGAGATGAAGCGCCGACTAAATCGTTACAGGTTCCCTTCCAAGCAAAAGCGTCACGCGCTCTCAACCGCAAAAAGGCCCGGTTGCGCGCCAAGGAGTGCGCAACCGGGCCTTTCGCCAATGACACGAAGGCTATCGAGTTGGCTGTACGCTCAGCGTAAACTCTTTGCCGCCAGTCGAGACCGCTTCGACGAAGTAGGTTCCCGATGGCAGCGCCAGATTGGCGCTTTGTCCTCCGTTGTGCAAGAGCTTGCCGCTTTTGAGACGAGAGCGGATGCGTTGCTCCATCCCGCGTTTGGGCGGCGTTCCAAAGCGCTTCTTATTGAGAGTTCCCTTGGACACGAACAGGGTTCCGTCGCCATCCAAACTGATGGATACATTTGTCGTATCAGACAGCTTGAAGCGGAAGTATCGCGCCGGGCTGTCCAGCCTGTGATACGCTCTGCATTTCGGGTCGTCCCATGAGCCGTTCCATTCGCTCGCCGCATCCAGCTCGCGCAATTGGGTGACGCATTTCGACACCTGCTCTGGGACCGTCTGAGTAATCGTGAGGCTCTCTCCCAGTCCGGTCTGCATTCCACCGCCCGATGTGTAGGTGAAGGCGGCGGAAGCAACGCTGATGGTCACCGAGCCGTCGCCGCCGATATCCGGCGTCACGATGATTTCTTCGCTGAATACAGACCCGCCCGGAACCGTTACGGTGGCGGTGGTTGCCCCATTTCCGGATGTGCCGAGAACTCCTCCCCGCGCGGAGAGCGTAACCTTCATCCCGTAAGGAGCGCCCGGGGCGACTTTCACCGCCACGATGTTGTCTTCTCGCTGTTCCAACTCAGCGGTGAAGGTGAATGGGGCGCCTGGATTGTTGCCCAGCCACAACGCTTTCATACTCTTTAGTCCGACGAACATACGGTCCGGCGTGGACGTAAATTCGTTATTGCCCAGATACAGCGTTTCCAGCCGGTACAAGTCGTTGAAGAGTCCGCTGGGTAGAGATTTAAGGCCGTTGTCCCCCAAACTGAGTGTCTTCAGGCTGGAAAGACCGTCGAAAGAGTCGGCTGGCAGCGCGCTCAGTTCGTTGTTGCCTAGATATAGGGTTTGCAAGCCGGACGTGTTGTCGAACAGCCCATTCGGCAAGGACTTCAGATTGTTGCCGCCCAGGTACAGCGTTTGCAGGCTGGACAAGTCGTCGAAGAGTCCGCTGGGCAGGGACTTCAGGCTGTTGTTGCCCAATCCGAGTGTCTTCAGGCTGGAAAGACCGTCGAAAGAGTCGGCTGGCAGAGCGCTCAGTTCGTTTTTGCCCAGATATAGGATTTGCAAGTTGGACAGGTCGTCGAAGAGTCCGCTGGGCAGAGATTTCAGTTTGTTGTTGCCCAACCCTAACTCTGTCAGGTTGGATAAACCCCTCAAGTCGTTGGATTTCAGGCTGCTGGCTCCCCGTTTGCCCAACCATAGCGCTGTAACGCCGTTCAAGTGGGAGTCGGATACTTTGGAGCAGTCGTTTACGCCGGGTATTCTTGCGAGGATTGCGGCGCGCATCTGGGGCGACCTGTCGCAGATGCCAAGCGCCGCCGCTTCCACTGAGTTCGTAGAGGCATTGTTCGTAGGCGAGAGAGATAAGACGGCTATTAAGATGGCGAGCGATATTAGCGCCGCTGAGAATCGCGCTATGTTCATCGCGCCTCTCTTATAGCTTGGGGGGGGGTACGGAACATTGGATTACACTCCTGAGAATTGGGAAATCATGTATATTGTGAATCTATCAGTCCTGTATCGCTCGCCTATGGTAGCACAGTGGAGGGCTTTCTTCCATACGCGATGACTTGACCGGAAGCGTCACAAAAGAGGAGATTACTCATCGTCGTCTTGACGACGCTCGTCCATCAGCCTGCGGAGCTTGGCTTCTAGTTTCAGTCGCGCTTCTCTTTCGCGTTCGGCGCGTTGCTCGGCGCGCTCGGCGCGGGTCCGCTCGCTCTCAGCTACGAGAGCAGGGTCTATCGTCTGACCTGTCAGCGGATCGCGTATGTCGAAGCGCTCTCCGTCCCAGTAGAAGTCGAGGCCCAAAACATCGCTGCGAGACCACACCGAACCGTCCGGTCCCACGTTCAGTTCATACGGAACATACTCGCCGTCCACCAGACGCTCTCCCATCAGAGCGGCGCCGTACAGGTCGCCTCCCGTCGGATCGAACTTCCAGTACTCACGCGCTCCCAGCCTCGCGTACACGTCGCGCTTATGCCCAAGGTCGTTGGACGCCGTGCTCGGAGACGCCACTTCCATGACCACGTCCGGCGGCTTGTTCACCTCCCACAGGAAATAGTTGGGGAACTCGTAGATGAAAGCTGGGTCCGTATCCAGCGTGACCATACAGTCCGGATTGATCCTCTCTTTAGCGTCGCACCGATTCCAGAAGATGAACCCTTTCGCTCCTACGAACACATTCTTTCCTCTAAACCAGCGTCTCAGTACGAACAACAGCAGGGTGATGGTCGGTTCCTGTTGCATTCCGTCCTCTATCGGTTCCGGTTCTTCGTAGAACGCCTCTGGCAGAGTTTGTACATCGGCGGCCACTTGCGTCGTCATCTAAAGCCTCCGGAGTTCGTCGAGTCGCGTTCCGACCCGTATTTCGTCCGACCATTATACAGTGCGCAGGCTTGGCGGTCTGTGAGCGAAGCGCGAGAATATGATTCCGGAACTCGCCGAGTATATTCGATATTCTCTTGACACTCGCGTTGGGGCATTCCTATACTCACTTCCACAGTTTAGAAATCAAAGGCTGAGATCAGGACTAGTACGCTGTCAGGCGGAGCGGCAGAGAGCCGGGGTAGGTGAAAGCCCGGCGCTTGCGCGATGGCCGAATGGACCTGGGAGCTGTCAACCGAAGCCGCATAGCGGTTGTAGGCTTGGCCGGCTGGGGCGCCGTTACAAAGACCCGGGGCGTCGAGATCAAAAGATCTCCGCGCCTGGCAATGAGGCAGACATAGCGGTTAGCGCGCTTGTCTGCGAATTAGGGTGGCACCGCGGATATACCAAACCCGTCCCTTCTTGGGTCGGGTTTTTTTATTTCAATTGGAAATTCGAGGGCATCCATACGAATGCCGAGGAGCTTTGCCGAATTGTCGGCGCGATTGGGAAGAGGCCAAAAACTGATAATTGATAATTGCGAATCGTTAATTTGGAGAAAACGATTATGACTATTCGAGAACAGGTCGCCGCCGCTCGGAAGCGGGTCTTCAGCGGAGTTCAGCCGAGCGGCGACCCGCAGCTTGGGAATTATATTGGAGCGTTCAAGCGATGGGTGGAGAACCAGGATGAGAAAGAGAACTTCTTTTGCATCGTGGACCTCCATGCCATCACGGTTGACTTCGACCCGGACGCGCTGCGGCGGCAGACGCGCGAGCTGGCGGCGATACTCTTCGCGTGCGGAATTGATCCCGACAAGAGTACGCTGTTCGTTCAGAGTCATGTGACAACTCACGCCGAGGGGTGCTGGATTCTCAACTGTGTTACGCCGATGAGCTGGCTGGAAAGAATGACTCAGTACAAAGACAAGTCCGCTAATCAGGAAAGCGTTTCGACGGGTCTGTTGGACTACCCGGTTCTGATGGCGGGGGACATACTCATGTACAGCGCCCATGAGGTGCCGGTCGGCGATGACCAGCGTCAGCACGTGGAGTTGACGCGGGATATAGGGGGCAGGTTCAATCGCCTGTTCGGCGAGACGTTTGTCTTGCCGGAAGCGGTGATACCGGAAGTGGGCGGTCGAGTCATGGGACTGAACGACCCCAATGTAAAGATGTCCAAGAGTTACTCGCACATCAGGGGACACGCGGTGCGTCTGCTCGACGAGCCGAAGGAGATACAGCGCTCGATAATGAGGGGGGTGACGGATTCGGGAAATGAGATCGAGTTCAGCGACGCCCCGGAAAAGGCGGGGGTAAATAACCTGCTGGGCATATACAAGGTCATTACGGACAAGTCTGAATCCGAGGTCGAGCGTGATTTCGCCGACGCGCGCGGCTACGGCGACCTCAAGCGGCGAGTATCCGAAGTCGTGATCGAGGAATTGAGGCCGATCAGGGAGCGATACTACGAACTGATGGACGATGTCGCCGAACTGGACAGGCTGCTGGCGGTTGGAGCGGATCAGGCCAGAAGCGTTTCCGAACCGAAACTGGAAGAGATGAAAGAGAAGGTCGGATTCGTTCTGCCCGGATAAGGAGACGCGAAATGCACTACCCATCACTGGAACAAGTAGCGTCCTACGAGGGCAAGGCGAACCTGGTTCCGATTTACCGCGAGATCAACGCGGACATGGAAACCCCGGTGTCGGCGTACTTGAAGGTCGCAAACAGGCCGTATTCGTACCTGCTGGAGAGTGTCGAGGGCGGGGAGCGCATGGCTAGATACAGCTTCATTGGCGCCGACCCGCAGAAGGTCATCAAGACGGGCGCCGGCGAGGAACTCGGCGAGATTGACCCCCTGGTTCCGGTGGAGGAGATGCTGTCCGAGTACAAGTTGGCGGACGTTGACTATCTCGACAAGTTCAACGGCGGAGCGGTGGGATACATCGCTTACGACGCCGTTCGGTATTTCGAGGAACTGCCGTCGCCGGAGGCGGATCCACTCGATCTGCCCGAGTCCATATTCATGCTTTCGACGACATACCTGGTGTTCGACCATATTAGGCACAAAATAAAGGTGGTAAGCCACGCGCATTTGAGAGGCGACACGAAGCGCGCGTACACAGAGGCCGTCGGGAGAATCGAAGAAGTGATTCGCAGGCTGAGGTCATTCCCGAATATGCCGGAGCCGAACCTGAATATGCAGACAGACGCGGACATCGAGTTCAATATGAGCCGCGAGCGCTATGAGGATATGGTGAACAAGACGCGCGAGTACATCGTCGCGGGCGATATAATTCAGACGGTGGTAGCGCAGCGGATGTCTCGCCCGACTTCCGCGCATCCCTTCCAGATATATCGCGCTCTGAGGGCCATAAATCCTTCGCCATATATGTACTATCTGGATATGGGCGATTTCCAGATAGTGGGGGCTTCGCCCGAACTGCTTGTCCAGGTCGTTGACGGAAAAGTGGCGGTGCATCCCATCGCCGGAACGCGAAGGCGGGGCGTGGACGAGGCCGATGACCGAGCGCTCGAGGAGGAACTGCGGACGGATGAAAAGGAGCGCGCCGAGCATATCATGCTGCTCGACCTGGGCAGAAACGATGTTGGACGGGTATCCAAGCCTGGCACTGTCGAGGTTACGCAGGTCTTGGACATAGAGAGATATTCGCACGTCATACATCTTGTGTCGCACGTGACCGGCCAACTCAGCGACGAACGCACCAACTACGACGCCCTGAGAGCGTGTTTCCCTGCCGGCACGGTGTCCGGCGCGCCCAAGATTCGCGCCATGGAGATAATAGCGGAACTGGAGCCGGACAGACGCAGCGTTTACGCGGGCGCGGTAGGGTATTTCGACTTTTCGGGCAACATGGATACCGCAATCGCGATACGCACTCTGGTCGTCAAGGATGGAGTGGCGCACGTTCAGGCGGGCGGGGGCATTGTATATGACTCGAACCCGGAAGATGAGTATATGGAAACGATACACAAGGCTTCGGCGGCTCTCAGAGCGATAGACGAAGCGGAGAAGGAAATTGATCTGGACATATAGCGCGACGCGAGACATTTCAGGAGCGCGGCTATGATTCTGCTGATAGACAACTACGACAGCTTCACATATAACCTGTACCAGTACCTGTGTGAACTCGGAGCGGACGTCGAGGTGGTTCGCAACGACAGGATAACTTTGCCTGAGATAGAAGAGATGTCGCCTGAGCGCATAGTCATTTCGCCCGGGCCGCGCAGGCCAGAGCAGGCGGGAATTTCCAACGATGTCCTGAGACGCTTTGGCCACGCGACGCCAACGCTCGGCGTGTGCCTCGGCCATCAATGCGTGGGTTACGCCTTTGGGGGAACGGTTGGCGGCGCGGGCGAAATCATGCACGGAAAGACGTCGCTCATCCACCACACAGGCGAAGGCGTGTTCAGAGGACTGCCCAATCCGTTCGAAGCGATCAGGTATCACTCTCTCGCCGTGTATCGGGATGACTTGCCGGACGAGCTTGAAGTTACCGCGTGGACGGATAGCGGGCTGATCATGGGCATCAGACACAAGGAGCGTCCGATAGAGGGAATCCAGTTCCATCCGGAGTCCATAATGACGAAGGTGGGGAAAGACCTGCTGCGGAACTTTCTGGAGGCGCCTATGCCGAATGCGCGAGGGGGAAAACGATGATACAGGACCTGATACAAGCGGTGGTGGAAGGCGAGTCCCTCAGCGCGGAACAGGCGGCGGCGGCTATGGATGAAATAATGAGCGGAGAGGCGACGCCCGCCCAATTCGGCGCGTTCGTGACCGCGCTCCGCATGAAGGGCGAGACGGTTGACGAAATATCGGGCATGGCGCGAGTCATGCGCGAAAAGTCTCTGCGCGTAGAGGTGTCCGGCAAGGTGGTAGATACTTGCGGCACGGGCGGCGACAACTCAGGCAGTTTCAATATATCTACTACGGCCGCGTTCGTGGTGGCAGGCGCGGGCGAAAAGGTAGCCAAGCACGGCAATCGCTCGATGTCAGGCTCGACTGGTTCGGCGGACGTTCTGGAAGCGCTCGGAGTGAAGATCGAACTGTCGCCGGAGTCGGTAGGCAGGTGTATAGATGAAGTCGGGTTCGGCTTCATGTTCGCCCAGGGGTTTCACCCGTCCATGCGATTCGCCGCCGGTCCAAGGCGTGAGATAGGGATAAGAACGGTGTTCAACATCCTCGGTCCGCTGACCAATCCGGCGAACGCTTCGCGCCAGTTGATAGGTGTCGCGGATCCCTCTATCGCCGAGCGCATGGCCAGGGTTCTCGGACAGCTTGGCAGCGAGAGGGCTCTGGTCGCGCATGGCTCGGACGGCATGGACGAACTGACCATCACAGGCGCATCTACCATTTGGCAGCTTGAGAATGGTGAGGTTTTGACTTTCGAGGTTTCGCCGGAAGAACTGGGACTCAGCGTGTCGGACGCCGATTCGATTCGCGCTGAAAGCCCGCGGGACAGCGCTCGAATCGCGCGCTCGGTTCTCAGGGGAGACGCGGGGCCGCATCGTGATGTCGTCCTGATGAACGCGGCGGCGGCTCTGGTGGCCGCCGGCCGCTCCGATACATTGGCAGACGGAGTTCAGGTCGCCGCCCGGTCTGTGGACAGCGGCGACGCGGAGTCCAAGTTGGACTCTCTGATCGAACTCAGCCAGGGGCTGGAATAGTGGGCGGGGTGTCAGAGAGCTCCCGCGCGCGCCGCGCGATACGAGACGCGAAAGCGGTTCTGTTCGACTTCGACTTCACGCTGGCCGATTCGTCCGTAGGCATTGTCGCCTGCGTCAACTACGCAATGGAGAAGATAGGTCTGTCCGCGGCCCCGCCGGAAGACATACTCGCGACGGTCGGGCTGCATATTCCGGAAGCGCTCGTGGAACTTCGGGGGGAAGAGTATCGTCCCAAAGGACAGGAATTCTTTCGATATTTCACTGAGAAGGCGGACGAGGTGATGTCGGACGGCACTCGCCTATATCCGTCCGCTCACAGAGTCATTACCCATCTGGACAGTCTTGGATACCGGGTCGGAATAGTTTCGACCAAGTATCGTTACAGAATCGAGAGTATAATGGAGCGGGACGGTCTTCAGAAGAATCTGGCGCTCATAGTGGGATACGAAGACATCGAAAAGCCCAAGCCCGCGCCGGATGGTCTCATCAAGGCCGCGAATCGCTTGAATATGGCAATCGAAGACTGCGTGTATATTGGCGACAGCCATGTTGACGCGGGCGCGGCTCAGGCGGCGGGTATGCCGTTCGTCGCAGTTCTATCTGGCACAACTACTTTGGATGTCTTCTCGAACTATCCCAACGCGGCGATACTGCCCAGCATAGAGAGTCTGGCGAACGTGTAGGAGCAGCCTCACGGACCCTCCGCGCGAAGGAAATCGAAGTCGCAGCCGGTATCCGCTTGCAGAACGTTCTGGGCGTACATCAAGGCGTAACCACGCTTGTGTACGGGTTTTTGTGGTGGAGACTCGTGAAGGCGGCGTCTGATCTCCCTGTCGTCCACCAGAAGGTCGAGCTTGCGTTCAGGAACATTGAGACTGATTCGGTCGCCGTTCCGAACGGCGGCGAGCGGCCCCCCGGCGGCGGACTCAGGGGTAACGTGGACGACCACGGTGCCGAATGCCGTTCCGCTCATTCTGGCGTCGCTGAGCCGAACCATATCTCGAACGCCGGCGGCGAGAATCTTCTTGGGCAGGGGCAGGAATCCCCATTCGGGCATGCCGGGCGCGCCTATTGGGCCGCTGGCGCGCATTACCAGAATGTCGTCTGGGGTAACGTCGAGGTCGGGGTCGTCTATGCGGGCGAAGAGGTCGTCGTGGTCTTCGAAAACGATGGCGCGTCCTTCGTGAGTCATAAGAGATTCGGACGCGGCGGTTGGCTTGATCAGCGCGCCCGTCGGAGCGAGCGACCCAGTGAGAACAGCGAGGCCGCCCTCTGGGTTCATGGGTTTGTCCATGGAGCGAATGACGTCGGGATTATAGTTGATCGCGGGCGCGATGTTCTGGGCGAGAGATAGTCCTGTCACGGTCATCTGGTCGTCATGGAGCAGAGGCTGTATCTCTTTCAGTAGGGCGGCGAGTCCTCCGGCGTAGAAGAAGTCTTCCATCAGGTATTGCCCGGAGGGCTTGAGATTCAGGATGAAGGGGGTGGTTCTGGACAGTTCGTCGAACAGCGAGCCGGGCAGGTCTATTCCGAGCCTGCCTGCGATTGCCGTGAGATGGATTACGGCGTTGGTGGAGCCGCCAAGCGCGTGCATTGTTCGGATGGCGTTCTCGAAAGCCGCCCGCGTCATTATATGTGAAGGGCGAATGTCTTGGTTTACGAGATTGACGATCTGGCGCCCGGCGAATTCGGAGAGGCGACGCCGACGGGAGTCCACGGCTGGGATTGCCGCGTTGCCGGGCAAAGCGATTCCCATCGCCTCGGCGATGGACGCCATGGTGGAGGCTGTGCCCATTACCATGCAGTGGCCTGGGCTGCGAACTATGCAGGTCTGGAGGTCGGCCCAGTCTTCGGCGGTTATGTTTCCCGCGCGAAGTTCGACTTCATAGCGTCGGCAATCTGTGCAAGACCCCAGTTCTTCGCCGCGCCAGTTAGACTTGAGCTGAGGCCCTCCGGTGACGATGATAGAGGGAATGTCCGCGCTTGCCGCGCCCATCAGCAGGGCGGGTGTGGTCTTGTCGCATCCTCCCAGCAGCACGACGCCGTCTAGCGGGTTGGCGCGAATGGACTCCTCGACCTCCATGCTCATCAGGTTTCTGAAGAGCATCGTGGTGGGACGCATATTATATTCGCCCAGAGACATGACGGGAAATTCCATCGGAAAGCCGCCCGCCTGCCACACGCCCCGCTTTACGTCTTCCGCTAATTGACGCAGATGAGCGTTGCAGTGCGTAAGCTCGCTCCACGAGTTGCAGATGCCGATGATGGGGCGATTGTCGTAAGATTCGGGGCCGTAACCTTGTGACATGAATGCGGCTTTGCGGAGCCATCCATATAGCTCGGGCGTGTCGAACCACTCGGAGCTGCGGAGTGAGGGGGAGTCGGTCGTCATGTTGCTCGTCCTTAGTTTCTGGTTGTAAATCGAGCCGAGAGCGCGGAATCCGCAAGCTGTCGGCGCTAAACGGGACTGGGTTGACTCAGATAAGACTCGATCCAGCGTTTGAGCGCGTCCAGCGCGCGGGGCGCTACGAAGAATACTTGCACGTCGGGGGTGAACTGAACTCGATGGTCCTCCCTGATGAACAGTACGGCCGACTGGCCTTCTGATAATTCCTCGGATATTTTTTCGGCTATGTTCGCGTACCTGGATTCCAAGGTGGACTGGTAACCATCCAAGGCGGTGGTCAGAACTTTCTGACTGACTGGGCCGATTGTGAGGATACGCTGCCAGTCGGTGTGTTCGTGGACCAGTTCGGCGTCTTCCAAAGCGTATAATTCCGCTGTTGACTGGCGCATGGCGCGAATGAAAAGCGCCGCGCCAGGGTTCATCATCTCTACTTGGGCCAGTCCGGCGTCTCCTTCTGAGTAGATGAGTTCGTGATATACGCGGGATACGGAGCCGAGCGCCCTTTCGAGGTTGCTTACGGAGTCGCGGACTTCTGACCAGTATCTGGAGAGGAGGCGTTGTCCCTCATCCGGAGCGTCCGGGGGCAGAATGTAGTTTGGGACGAGGAAGAGCTTTTTCCTGTCGCTGAATTGGCTGGCTTGAGGTCTGGGTATTTCGGTGAGTGGATTTGTCATGGTCAATCTTGTCAGTCTTTGGTTCTTTGGATCTCGGTTTTTCGCTGAGAATTGTAGCACGGGACGAGAGATGTTGTGTATTGAATCGGAGGCTCGCGCGTGTCGCATACAGCGTTCTGGGTTCGCTAGCGCTATTTATGGCTTGACCCTATAATTGCGGGGCCTTTCGACATCGAAGAGGTTCATCCCAGCCGCCGCGCGGCATGAGAGTGAGGGTGTGACGCGCATGACGCTCGGATATCTGAACAAATTGGGGCGCGCTCTTGTCGTAATTGGCGCGTTGCAGTTGATGTTCTCGATTGCGCTGGGCGGCGCAATCGCCCAGTCCGAACCGGCGGCCAACGAGGTTGTGGTCGGCAGGCTGGACGCTCCCATTGATCCCGTTTCGGCGCGCATCCTGAGAGGCTGGCTCGGCGAAGCCTACGAAAGCGGAGCGACGCTCTTCGTGCTGGAGTTGAATACGCCCGGCGGCGATCTGGATTCTATGCGAGAGATGGTCGGGGACATACTGGACTCCCCGGTTACAGTCGCAGTCCTGGTGACGCCGGCAGGCTCCAGGGCGGGGTCCGCGGGCACATTCATCGTCGCGGCCGCCCACATAGCGGCGATGTCTCCCGGAACCAACATCGGCGCGGCGTCGCCCGTCGGGGCGGGCGGCGAGGAGCTTCCTGAAACGATAAAAGCGAAGACTACCCAGGACGCGGCCGCGCTTCTGCGGAGCGTGGCCAGTAAGCGCGACAGAAACTCGGAAGCCCTTGTGAAGACCATAACCGAGGCGGCGTCCTATTCTGACGTGGAAGCGCTCGAGCTGGGCATTCTCGACTTGCTCGCTAACGACACCCAGGATCTTCTCGATAAGCTGGACGGCTGGGAGACGCTGACGCAAGGGTCTCCTGTCACTCTTGAAACCAAGGATGCGAGTATTCGCAAAATAGAAGTCACCCCCGTCCAAAGAGTCCTCCGGTTTCTCGCCAATCCGACTCTGGTCTTCATTATGATAGCCGCGGGCGGAATTCTGATTCTGTTCGAGATACTGATTCCGGGCGGCTGGGTAGCGGGAACCCTGGGCGCCGGGCTGCTGATACTCGCATTCCTCGGTTTGGGAAGCCTGCCCGTAAATTGGATTGGACTCGTTTTCATGGGGGTCGGACTCGCGCTCTTCTTCGTAGAACTGCAAGCGCCGGGGTGGGGCGGCTTTGGATTGGCCGGGGGGATAAGTTTCCTTGTGGGCGGATTTCTGCTGTTCGGAGATACCAGCGTTCCCGGACTGCCCGCTCCGGATATGCGAGTCGGGTACGGCGTTCTGGCGCTGACCGCGGCGTTCATGGCGGTAAGCCTCGCCGGATTCTGGTTCTTCTCCCGCAAGGTCAAGAAGATGCCGGAGACATCGAGAAGTTCCCAGATAATCGGACAATCCGGCGTGGTGCGAACCGCTCTCGAACCGAGGGGGACAGTCTATGCCGCGGGGGAACTCTGGACCGCCCAGTCCTATACTGGCGATACCATCGAGTCGGGCGAGAAAGTCGTCATAACCGACATGGAAGGTGTTATACTGATAGTGAGGAGAGACGAGTGAGAAGCCTCGCCCGGCTGTCCGCCGGGAGTTTCGGGTATCGCGTATGACCGTCTGAGTTTGGTTCTATACAGTTCGCCAGGAGAAAGTCATGCCCGAACTGGACTCTCTTAGCTGGCTAAGCAGCGCTCACGCAGTATTCATTCTGCTGGCTTGCGGCGTCGTCTTCATACTCATAGAGATGTCGAGCCCGGGTGGCTGGATCGCCGGCATCGCCGGAGTAATGATGCTGGCGCTTGCGGGCCTGTCCCTGTATGGGATGGAATTCAGCTATGTGGGACTTGCGCTCATCGCGGTCGGTTTCGTTCTGTTTCTGGTAGAGCTCAACGATCCCGATAAAGGGCTGTTCGGCGCGATGGGCGTCGTCAGTTTTGTGGTGGGCGGCTTCCTGCTGTTCGATGAAAGGACAGCCTTGGGACTTGCCGCGTTCGGCGCGACTGTCGCGTTCATGTGCGCGAGTCTGGTCGGTCTATGGCATTTCGCCAGAAAGGCGCGAAAGCTGCATAGCCCTTCCAGAGACTCTCAAATAGTCGGGCAGGTCGGCACAGTCAGGGCGGCCCTGAACCCGACCGGCACGGTGCAGGTCGCCAACGAACTCTGGACTGCCGAATCCGACTCCGGCGAGCCGATACCTTCCGGCGAGCGCGTAATGGTTTCCGACATGGAAGGCTTGGTATTGAAAGTATTCAGAGATCCGCTGTCCCCCCAATCAGCAAGATAGGAGCCTAACATGATCCCCCGCATCAAGGTAATCAAGCAATACGAACGCCTCGCCCTCTTCACTCTCGGCAAATACTCTGGGCTGATGCAGCCGGGTCTCCGCGTTCTGTTCTGGCCCTTCCACTCGACACAGATAGTTGATTTGAGGGAAGAGGTAATGGACATCCCGCGCCAGACTAATATCACCAAAGACAACGCCCCGATCGAAATAGACTTTCTGGTCTATATGCGAATCATGGAAAACCAGGCGGAGAGAGCAGTCCTCGAAGTGGTTGATTTTCATAGCGCGGTCGTCGGAATAGCCACTACGACGCTGCGCGCCGTCATAGGCGAAATGAGCGTTGACGATGTTCTCTCACAGAGAGAGCGAATCAACGAGTCGTTGAGAATGAAGCTCGACGAGATAACGGAGCGGTGGGGGATTAAGGTGACGCAGGTCGAAATCCGCGAAATCGAACCCGCGCGCGACATACAGGAAGCGATGAACAGGCAGATGTCCGCCGAGAGAATTCGGCGCGCCGCCGTAACGGAAGCCGAGGGAACCCGGCAGGCAGCCATAACAGTGGCGGAAGGCGAGAAATCCGCCGCGATACTGCGGGCGGAAGGACACCGCCAGTCCGAGATTCTAACCGCCGAGGGCGACCAGCAGGCGGCGGTGCTAAGAGCCGAAGGATTCAGCACAGCGCTCGACAAGATTCATCAAGTGGCCGAGAAGATAGACGCCAACACCCTCAGCCTGCAATACTTCGACACGCTGAAATCGCTCGGCGAAAGTCCCAGCGCCAAGTTCATCTTCCCGATGGAGTTCACCAAGCTTCTCGATCCGTTCCTGAACGCGGCGACGGGCGGAGGCGCGTCTTCGAGGAGAGACAATGGCGCGGGAAGCGACTAAGAGACTATCTCAAATGTGATCCTTGATGGCCCTCGCCACCGTCATCGTCATGCCCGGCACGGATGCCACCTCCTCCAGCGACGCCGTCCGTATATTCTTGACAGATCCAAACCGCCGAATCAGCATCTTCTTGCGCTTGGGCCCTACGCCCGGCACCAGATCCAGAGACGACTTTACGCTGCTCTTGGAGCGGCGCTGGCGATGGAACGTAATCGCGAACCTGTGCGCCTCGTCTCTAACCCGCTGAGCCAGAAACAGCCCCTGCGAGCTGCGCGGCAGTATGATCGGCTCCTTTTCGTAAGGGACGAATATCTCTTCGTTCTCCTTTGCCAGGCTGCACAGCGGAACGTCGTCTATTCCCAGCTCGAGGAATACTTGAAGCGCGGCGCTGAGGTGTCCTTTGCCGCCATCAATGACGACCAGGTCTGGAATGACGCCCCACGAGTTTGCGCTGACGCCATTTCGGGAGGCGGGCTTACCGCCATTGCTGCCGTCATCGCTATTGCCTTGGCGCTCCTTCTTCCGCGCGTCCGACAGGCGTTTGAAGCGTCTGGAGAGCACCTCGCGCATCATCGAGTAGTCGTCAATCCCCGCAACTTTCTTGATCTGGAATCGGCGGTAGTCGGAACTCTTCGGCCTTCCATCCTCGAATACCACCATGCTTCCGACGGCGTTCGTCCCCTGAATGTTCGATATGTCATAGCACTCGATCCTGTTGGGCGGCTTGGGCAAGCTGAGCGCTTCCTGCAACTCCTCGGTCGCCTTCGCGTTGTTGGTGGACTCGTGGATTCTGCGTATGGTTAGCTGTTCCAGACCCTGCTCCGCGTTCTGCGCCACCATGTCCACGAGTTTCTTCTTCTCGCCTCGTTGGGGAACGCGCAGATCCACCGCGCCCTGTCTCTTGGCGCGCAGCCATTTCTCTATCGCCTTAAGGTCGTCGGGCAGGTACTGAAGCAGCACGCGACGCGGCACGTATGGGTTCGCCGAGTAGAACTGCTTGACGAAGGCGGCAAGCACTTCCGCGGATTCATCGCCGTCCGACCTGTGCATGAGGAAGTTCTCGCGACCTATCAGCTTTCCTTGTCGGATGAAGAAGACTTCGACCCATGCGTCTCTATTGCGTTGAGCGAGCGCGATGACATCAACGTTTTCGCTGGATAGTTGCAGTACCTTCTGGCCTTCATGAACCTTTTCTATGGCGACGATTTGGTCTCTCAGCAGCGCGGCGCGCTCGAACTCCAGATTCTCCGAAGCGTCTTCCATCCGCGCTCGTATTCCGCCCACTACCTGCTCTGTGCGACCTTCCAGAAACAGCGCGACCTGCTCGATGATCTCGTGATACCGCTTCTTGTCCACCTCGCCTATGCACGGTCCGGCGCAGCGATGAATGTAGTAGTCCAGGCAAGCCCTGTCGTCGTTCCCAGTGATCGTCTTCGTGCAGGAGCGATATGGGAATAGCTTCTTGAGAAGCGCGAGCGTCTTGCGAACGCTGGACGCGCTTGCGAACGGCCCAAAGTACCTGGCGCCGTCTTCCCGCACTTTTCGAGTCACATAGACGAGGGGAAATTCTTCGGTCGTGTCAATCTTTATGAAAGGGTAAGACTTATCGTCTTTGAGCCGGGCGTTGTACTGAGGCTGATGTTCCTTGATCAGGTTGCTTTCGAGAATCAGAGCTTCCTGTTCAGACTCGGTTACGATGAACTCGAAATCGGCCACTCGGCGCACCATCTGCCTGATCTTGGGCGGCAGATCGTAGGGCGAGCCGAAATACGTCGAAACGCGCGAGCGCAATCTGGACGCCTTTCCTACGTATAGGATGGCGCCTGAATTGTCGCGCATCAAATAGACGCCCGGCCTAGCTGGCAGGGCGCGCAAACGCTCTATGAAAGTGGGAGTTTCCGCTACGACCACGCTGCCCCTCGCGGTCACATGGACCTCGTTCATACGGCATCTACTCCGAGAAGGAAAATACGCCGCCGACGTCTCGATTGTATATGTCTGAAGTTATGTTGCCTATCCCAGGGCTACGGTTAGCGCCGCCAGAGCGACCGCCATAACCACTGTTATCGCTCCAATTCTCTTAAGTTCCGATCCGAGGTAAGCGTACATCGGAAGCGGCTGGTAGCCTGTGGCTCGATTCCGCGCGGTCCTCGTTCTGGTTCTCGCGCTGGGAGCCGCCGCGACGGTTGGAGTCCGACGCGCGCTCGTATCCGAGGTAGCCGCGACGCTGGCGGTTGGAGTCTGTGCCGTCGCGGCGGTAGCCGCCCGGTTTCGGCCGGACGCGACCACTGGCGTTGACGGACTATCCTCTATCTGTCCGGCGTTTCGCCGCCTTCTGGTTCCGCCTCTGCGTCTTCCTCTCTGGCTCAACTTCGCCTGGCGCAAAGCCGCCCGTTTGTTCTTGCTTGGCATTTCTGAGATTCTCCCTCCTGTTAGATTGAGGAGATATGCGACAGAATAAGGATAAACCTGTTGGCTGAATGTTTCAATCATGCCCTCGGATGAGCGCTGTCATATTCGGCGCGGATATGTTCGCTCGTCAAATGCGTGTAAACCTGCGTGGTGCTTATGCTGGCGTGTCCGAGCAATTCCTGTACGTGTCTCAGCGGCGCGCCGCCGTGAAGCAGATGAGTCGCAAAACTGTGTCTTAGAGTATGCGGAGTGATGTTGCCTTGGAGCCCCGCTTTTTCGCAGTACCCTTTCAGTATCACCCAGAATCCCTGCCGCGTCAGTCTGTTGCCTCTGCGGTTCAGGAATATGGCGTCGGTGGACTTCGATCCCATCAGCGCTGGGCGAACTTCCTCTATGTAGAATTTCACCGCGTCGCTCGCATGGCTATGGATGGGCATCACTCTTTCTCTGCCCCCTTTGCCTACGCATCTGACCGACCCCTCCTGTATAGATACGTCTTTCATGTCCAGAGAGAGCAATTCGCTTACCCGCATGCCGCTGGCGTATAGCAGTTCCAGCATTGCCTGGTCGCGTATGGCTTCGGGAGTGTGAATTCCAACAGGAGCCGCCAAAAGCCGGTCAACCTCCTCCACAGTCAAAGTCTTCGGAAGCGACCTTCCGATCTTGGGCGCGCTCACATTCGCGGTCGGGTTGCCGTCCAGAACGCCTTCTTCTACCAGAAATCCGAATAGCGACTTGGCGGACGCGATCTTGCGCGCTTTGGTCGTTTCCGAATATCCTAAATCGCGCAGATAGAGTACATAGTCCGAGATGGTATTCTCAGTGACCGACTCCCAGGTTATATTCTCATCTGGTATATTCATCGCCGATTGCAGGAATTCGGTAAGCTGGACGAGATCGTTTTTATAAGCCGCCAGAGTGTTTGGCGAGGCGCCGCGCTCAACTGTCATATAGTGGAGGAAACTTTCCACGAACTCATTCATCAGTAGCGCACTCCCCCGGATAGATTGAACTCTGATTGTATCAGACTGCCCAATTCAGGTAAGGTCATTTTACGATACACAACTGTGAATTTGACTTTGCGCTTTACGAGAAGCGATATAAATCGCGACACAGGATAGTTTTAGATGATCGAAATAGACATAGGCCCAAATCTGGTGGCCCTTGGCGCTTTCGTGCTGAGTTGGCACGGCTTCTTCAGTTTCATAGCGGTCGCCATGGCGGTGTTTCTGGTTGGCAGATGGGCGCCTATGCGCGGCGTTCATCCGGACGATGTTTATTCGATCGCGACCTGGGCGATAGTGGGCGGCATCGTGGGGGCGAGGCTTGTCCACGTCATAGACAACTGGAGTTTCTACCAGAGCAATCCGAGCGAGATACTAGCTGTCTGGAATGGCGGAATCGGACTCTGGGGGGGCATACTTGGCGGATTTCTCGGCGGAGTGGCTTACGCTTCATGGAGGAAGTACCCGGTCGGAATCATAGCGGACCTTACGGCGCCAGCGATGCTCTTTGTGCAGACCATAGGGCGCCTGGGCGATATCGTAAATGGCGAACACTGCGCTAAAGCGTGGGATTTTGCGTTTGGGTTTGTATGGAATAATCCGGCTTCTGACGCGGGACGTTGTGTAAACGGCATCGGAGTTTCGGTGCAGCCAGTGATCGCCTATGAGATGATCTGGAACATGGCGGCGCTCTTCCTGATTTGGAAATTGCGAAATCGGCTCCGCCCGGATGGGATGCTCTTCGCGCTTTACCTCGCTCTCTACTCGATAGGCAGGTTCTGGATAACGTTCCTGCGCGAAGATAGCGTTTGGGCTTTCGGGATGCAGGAGGCGCACTACATCGCGCTTCTGGTATTGGCGATTACCGTGCCGCTGCTGCTAATAAAGGCGCGTCCCGTACCCGCGGACGAAGTCGGAGATATGCCCGCGGGGCCAGTCGAGCGGGGCTCCAGGGCGGAGCGCAGAAGGAGACGGCGCGGGTAGGGGATTCAATCTCATCAGGCGCTACGCTAATTCCATATCCGAGGCTCGCCGGAAACAGAGAGAAAATTCTGATCAAAGGTCTTGACTTGATTTATCCCGCGTCTCCGGCAACTTGCCAAGTGACAAAGGTCCCGCGCGCTCAATACAGAGTATTGTGAGTGCATCTGGCGCGCCAATTCAACATCTTCTCTTTCCAGCGGCCACACTTCGGCAATGGACTTATCAACTAGGTCCATTGCGACAGCCAAAACGCCCATTCTCCCTGTGGCCTCATACACATGCATGAGTTCCTGTAGGACTTCCGCAGAAGTGAATAACCTCAAATGTCTGTCGGCGGCTTCGGCAAAGAAATCCTGGGCCGCGTTTTGCAAAGGATGAGAACGCCCCACCGCGTACATGAAGACATTGGTATCCACAAATATCATGAACTGGCAGTTCCTGATATTTTCGACTCGTTGAGTGTTTGGAGATGTTCCTCCCAGTCAGGTTCTCGGCCGCCAGACCCACGCTCGTCATAAGCCATGAAGAACTCTCTGACGTCCTCAGACGAAGTGAATGGCGCAAGCCGTTCTCTATCCATGATCCGTTCTTCTGCCGCTGCCCTTAGCCATCCGCTCAGAGTCATCCCCTCAAGATGAGCCTGGCGAACGAATCTGTCACGGTCCGCGTCAGGAATTATTAGTTGAACTCTCGCCATCGTCTCACCTCTTATCCAAGCGATGTGTATAAACAGTACACATCAGTTGATGTACAGTCAATTCCAGAATTCACTGAACACAGGACAAACCCATCTTGCGACTATTGGAACGGCTGCGCGCCGCTCTTATCTGCCTCATTGGCAATCGGCGAATTTCAGTAAGGCGTCTGAACCGTCATAGCGGTATATTTCAGCGAATATGCGCTGTCTGCGACAAACTAAAATGGCTAATCCCAGAGTTCATCGCCAGCTATCTTAGACGCGCTTGCCTTGTTCTACGGGGCCGCCGCGGAATCAAAATCATCCACGACGAGTTGGAGGTTATTTCGCCCGCGCCAGGTGTTGAGTTCCATCTTGTAGGCGACGTCAATATGGCCGCCCGGCGCGGCCTCGTCGGAACGAGCGCCCTGTCCGAAAGCTATGGAATCCCACTTAGAGCCGTCGTCATCTTGGAGCGTCAACTTCAGATGTTTGCCTGACCCAACTCTTGTGGCGTTCATGACGCGAAGCGGACCGGACGCGAACAGCGGCTGCGAGTTTGACTGCCCGAAAGGTTCCAGCCCGCGCATAAACGCAAACAGGTCTCTGGCTACAAGCGACGGGCTTGCCTTCACGTCAATATCGAGTGGCGGCTCTTGTCGGATAGCGTCGAAGACGCCCTCCGAAAACGACTCGAAATGGTCGGCGAGCGTTCGCAGATGTTCGTTGGCGACTGTGAATCCAGCGGCCTGTTTGTGTCCGCCGAATTTCTTGAACAGGCCGCGTTTCAGCTCGATTGGATCGAGTATGTTGAAGCCGTCAACCGTTCTAGCGCTCGCTCTGCTTTGGTCTTCGCCGACCGACACCGCAATCGCGGGGCGATTGTACATATCCACCAACTTGGACGCGATCAGGCCCACGATGCCCGGCTTCCAGTCTCTGTGTCCGACCATGATTATGCCCGGCAGGTCCGAGCGCCCCCAGCGTTTTGCCACCTGCGCCTGCGCCTGCGACACCCCTTCTTGCGTCAACGCCTGACGCGCTTTGTTGGAATTCTCCATTTCCGACGCCATGAAGCGCGCTCGCTCTACGTTCGTAGTAGTAAGCAGATTGAGCGCCATATACCGCGCTCCGCCTTCATCGTATTCATCGTGCAGCCTGCCCGGCGCGTTCAGACGAGGAATTATCCCGAATGACAGGCTGGAAGTATCCAGAACCTTCCCTCTGTTTCCGGACACCTCTATGAGCGCTCTGAGTCCGGGAGCGGGGTTATTGTTCAGGCGGCGCAATCCCTCTCTGACGAAGTAGCGGTTCTCGCCGACGAGGGGAACTATATCGCTCACAGTGCCAAGAGCGACGAATTCCAGCAATTCATCCGGCTCGTCGCGCCCCATGTCCTCATATACGGCCTGCATCAGTTTATATGCCATTCCAACGCCAGCCAAATGTCGGAACGGATACTTTGAATCCGGTCTGTTGGAATTGATGAATGCCGCCGCGGGTACATCTTCCGTGACCGCGTGGTGGTCGGTGATGATCGTGTCCACGCCCAGGGAAGACGCGAGCTCCACCCATTCGCTATCGTAACTGCCGCAGTCCACGGTGATCAGCAGGGAAATGCCCTTGCCCGAAATATCCCTTACAACGCTCTCGTTGAGCCCGTGCCCGCCATCTGGCTGATTTCGGTTGGGAATGCTCGGCGCGACTTCCGCGCCCAGTCTTCTCATCCCGGATATGATCACCGCCGCGCCGCTCACTCCATCGATGTCGAAGTCTCCGAACACGCCTATGCGTTCGCCGCGCTCGATTGCGCGTCTCAGGCGGGCGACCGCCCGGTCCATGTCGGGCAGAAGCATGGGGTCACGCGCATCCGACTTGCCGGGATGCAGAAAAGATTGCGCCTCGGCGCGAGAATGCAGCCCTCTGTTGTACAGAAGCTGAGATTCGAGGGGCGAGAATCCGAGCGAGTCAACCGTATCCTGGGGAACGGACGGCATGAATTTCCAATTATCTTTCAATCGCGCGTTTCCTGACTGGGATTTTGGCGTTCTTGACACGTATGGGTATTCAAATCTTCATAAACCATCGCGTACTGAGAATACCGGAATTTTGGCTTTCCATCGCAGAATGCCAAAACAATAGACTGCGGTTTTGCACGCCGCCGCGTAAAGCGGTTTGGGGCGCAATTTCGTAGAGATTCTTCCGAGAGCGTTCCGTCTATCGGAAACCGAGCGCCACTCGCTACTCTTCGAACTCCTGAAACACCAGCGAGGCGTTGTGTCCGCCAAAGCCAAAGGAGTTGCTCATAGCCGAGCGTATGCGTCCGCGCCTGGGCATGTGGGGAGTGTAATCCAGATCGCAATCTGGGTCGGGGTTTTCCAGATTGATTGTGGGCGGTATTGCCCACTTGGAAAGCGCGAGAGCGGTAACCGCGGCCTCGAGCGCGCCGCTCGCTCCCAGCAGATGTCCAGTCATGGATTTCGTGGAGCTTATGGGTATCTTGTACGCCTCTTCGCCGAATACGGCCTTGATCGCCATAGTCTCATACTTGTCGTTGAGGGGAGTGGAAGTGCCGTGCGCGTTCACGTAGCCTATCTCTTCGGGTTGAGTTTGCGCCTGTTCGAGCGCCATTCGCATAGCCCTGGCGGCCCCTTCGCCCTCGGGCGCGGGCTGCGTGATATGGTGGGCGTCCGCGCTGGAGCCGTATCCGGTCATCTCGACCAGGGGCGTCGCGCCCCTGGAAATCGCGTGGTCCAGGCTTTCGAGAACCAGGACCGCGCCGCCCTCTCCCAGCACGAATCCGTCGCGGTCGGCGTCGAACGGCCTCGACGCGCTTTCCGGATCGTCATTTCTCTTGGAAAGAGCGTGGCAGGCGTTGAACCCCGCCACCCCTATCGGGCAAATCGCCGCCTCAGACCCGCCCGCGAAAGCCACGTCCACGTCGCCCCTTCGGATAGCCTCGAACGCCTGCCCAATCGTGTCGGCCGCGCTCGAACAAGCCGATACCGAGCTATAGTTCGGCCCCTTGGCTCCCATCATCATCGAAACCTGGCCGGAGGCCATATCCGGGAGCATCATGGGCACGAGGAAGGGTGAAATTCGCCTGGGGCCGCGATTTCCGAGCACACCGACCTGTTCCGAGAGGGTGATTATGCCGCCGATGCCGCTGGCTATCATCACTGACACCCGCGCGCTATTGTCGGGCGTAATCTCGACGCCTGACGACTCCGCCGATTCCAGCGCGGCCACAGCCGCCAACTGCACGAACCTGTCCATCCGCCTCGATTCCTTGCGCCCAAGCAGACCCTGCGGCTCGAAGTCCTTCACTTCCGCCGCGATGGTGGTGCCGTAGCCTTCAGTGTCGAAGGCGGTTATCTGGCCGACGCCGGAGCGACCCGACAGAAGCGATTTCCAAGTGGACTCGGTATCCAATCCAAGAGGGCTTACGATGCCTACGCCTGTTGCCACAACTCTATTCGGGATCATTCAAGGAACTCCTGGGAAACGGGCGTCCGCGCAAGCGGTGTCTTTCCAAGCCCAATTTGTAGCGTGGATTATAGCACAAGCGGAGAGCGGATCGGGATTTATAGGATCATGGTTCGGGACAGCTCCCAAGTAGCGCTGTCATTTCTGACAGCGCGCGTCGTCGGTCCAGTAGCCGGTTGAATGACGCCGATTGGGTGTCGAACGAGAGCAGACAGTCCAGACACGCTGATCTGCATCGTTGGTCGTGCATGTCGTTTACCCAGAGAGAGCGCCTCGCTTCTTTCAGCCAGTCTCTACCGACTTCGAGCAACTCCCGAACATGGCCCGCACCCCCCGGCACGTTGTCGTAGAGCAGAGCGCCCACTCCCTGCCCCATGTCGCCGGACGGGGCGGTCAGAACGCCGATCTCTCTACTATCCAGTTGTAAGATATAGGCCGCCGCACGCTGGAGAGCATAACCGAGGGTCGTAACCAACGCTAGGTCGTTCCTCACTTCGGGCGGAAGGCATTCTGAGAAATCAACCAGCAGCACGTCTGTTACTTCCCGCGCCGCCAGCGTCTCATTCCTGATTGCAGGAGCAGTGTTGGTGGGCCAACATATACGATTGGGGTCGGTCGCGCTCAGTGGCGCGTGTCGTTCGAAGCCGCGCGGTAGATCCATGCGGCCTTCTCCAGTTTTTCTTTCGCTGTCAGCGTATCCACACTGAAGACAGATAGCGAAACCGAGTCCATTCTGCCCTGAGTTGTACACGAGCAGTTCTCCGTCTTCTTTGTAGTACGCGGACAGATTTCTAATACCGCCGAAGTTTGGCGAACTTGGTTCAGTATCGTATATGAACGTCTCTGCCGCCGTTTGTGGTTCACCAACAATCTCAATGTTCGTACTCCACTTGGGTGGATCCCACGCCGCTCCGCTAAACCCATGCTTCGGAAACATCAATTGAGTTGGACTTTTTTCAGATTGCTCGCTACATACCGGGCAGTTTCTGTCTGTATCCGGAGTGTTCCAGTAGTAGAAGTGTTCGTTGACGCAGGTTGTGTATAACCCCCTGTATCCAATGTAGTTGTCAATCTCGGCGCCAGTCCAGTGCTTGAGAAGACCATGTGAAGTGACTAGTGGTTCAACATTATTGAAATAGACGCTCTGAAAGCCATAGCTTCTTTTGA
>CAZXFX010000050.1:0-23268 GCA_964640295.1 uncultured Dehalococcoidia bacterium
GGTGGGTTGCAGGTGGTATGCAGGCGCTCTTCTGGTGGTTTCATGTGGCATTTAGACCTGCATCTCACCTGCAAAGACCTGTATTCACCAGTTCAGAGGTTTTTTTCTGCGCTCGCTCTGACTCGTTGATAAGTTCTGGTATATGAATAGTTAGTCGTTAGTTATTAGTGGTTAGATTGGCTTGCACAATTTACGCATGTTTGTTCTTAGATTGTAAGTATTGTAGCACAGGGTGGGCTGAGAAGGGTAGGCATTGAGGTTAATCGCCCCATCTGTTGAATGGTGAATTTGGAATTATCTGACGACTGATTGGAATTGAGTCTTCCCCCGTCGAGACGCTGAGAGGAGGGAAGGATTTTTCGGTCGGCTGGCGCGATTGCCTACTCCTGGGAGGGCTGTAGCACAGCGAGGAGTAGAACTGAAGGGGGTTGGGAATGGCTGATAGCGACACAGGGGTCTGGCTGGGGTCGGACGCGAGCCAGTAGCGAAATTTCTCGCCCATTGGCAGCCATCGCATGGTATAATTGCGGGAGCCGCGCTGTCGCAATTGAATCATTGATTGTAGCGTATTCAAAATTTGTGACTGAGGTAATCTGTCCGGATGTCCTATTATTCGCAAAAAGCCATTCCAGAACCGACAGCCGTTCACCGGCCTCGCGGACTGTTCTTTGTCGCGGTGTTCTTCATCCTCATGGCAATAATGGCGCTGATAGGGATATGCGCGTATATGATTTTCGGACTGTACACAGACTCCAATCTCAGGGAGTTGAACACCTCGGTGAGCGGTCCGCTGGAGTTGCCAGAGCCGTCTGCCCTAGGGGTAGAGGCGCGCGGCGTGTCGCCGCCGTCGAACGATACTTTTGGGCCCATCGAAGTGATCATAAAATCTCAGCCTGTCGTAGAAGGCGAAGCCGAGTCCGCGGCGGGTATAGCGAAGCCGCCTGAAACGGCGCAGGTTTCTGAGCTCGAGAAAGCGGGACCGGAACCATCCGCGCAATTGGGGTACGATATTTCAACACGGGAGTCGTTAGCGGATGGGTCGTCCGATTCTGTTTCTGAACAGGATGAATCCGCCAAGAAGGATTTCGACGCGGGTGAACTTGTGTCGTTATACGGCGCGATATATCCGGGTCATCAGATTCATCCCAAGTATTGGGACAATCCGTTGACGGCGGGCTCGGATGAGTATGTTTATGGAGTCGCCCCGCGCGAGGACGGATTCGTTAGAGTTTCGTCGGAAGACGGAATGCCGAAGGGAACTTTGTCGGACGCTTCGCGGATTCTCATACCCAGCATAGGCATAGACTCGAAAGTGTCGAATTTGGCGATACTGGATATGGGAGACAGCAAGCAGTACGAGACTCCCGCCCACGTCGTTGGCAGGATACCGGCGACATCAAACCCGGGCGAAATAGGAAATACGTGGCTGTTCGGACACCTCGAAAGCCCGATTCTCGGCGAAGGCAGTGTATTCAGAAAGCTGCCTGAGATTCCTGAGATAATGAAGAACGGCGACCCGGTTTACGTTACGCTTCTGAATCAGGATGACGAAGAGTTCATATACCAAATTACCAATGCGACAGTAGTGCATCGAGACGATCTGAAGTTGAGTGACACTGACGACTCGACTATAACGCTTGTCACCTGTGTTCCTCGGTTGGTTTACGACCGTCGCCTTGTGGTATCCGGCAAACTGGTTGGCGTCAAGAAACCAGCTTAGTGGCTCAATACTTTTGAATTGACAGTTTATCCGCTCTCTGCGGCATCACCCCCATCCTAACCTTTCCCCATCGAGGCGCTGAGAGGGGTAGGTATTGAGGCTGAACACCCCCATCCTAGCCTTCCCCCTTCAAGTGGGAAGGGATTTTTTCGGTTGGTTAGAGCGTTTGCCGCCTAGATTAGGCTATTCCTTGTCCGCTTACTGAGAGCACATCCCGCATTACTGAGATGAAGCGCTGGGTTGGCGTCGAAAGCCTCTTCCCTTTCAGCGTTATCACTCCACCTTGTTCCACGGGCAGTATATGCGCGAGACTCACGACCTCGAGTGTTTCGCTGTCCTCCGGGTCTATGGCGAGCCTGGGGCCTACGGACACGCCCATGCCGAGCGCCACATATCGCTTGATCATGTCCATGCTGTCCAGATCCACGACTATCTCGTAGCTCACGCCGCGCCTTCTGAGTTCCGACTCAAGGAGGTCGCGCGTGTGCGTCCCCTCGTTCATTAGGATTAGCGGATAGCGCGCTATTTGTTCGATAGATTCTACTGGTTTCTTGGCGAGAGGATGATCGAGCGGAGCTATCAGCACCCTTTCGTAAACGAAGAGTCCCTCGAATACGAAAGACTCATCTCTGTCATAGTGCTGAATAATGCCTATGTCCGCTTCGCCTTCGGCTATCATCTGGCTTACCTGCATTCGAGTCGCCGACTTGATGGTCAGATGAATGTGAGGATGCCTGGCAAGAAACACCCGCACCACCCTGAGCAGGGTGTGCGGGATTATATCCGGCGTTGCCGCCAGAATCACGGGTCCCCTCTCCTCCGCTTCGGCGGTCGTCTCAGCAAGCCCGTCAATTCCCTCGACCAGGGGAGTGGCGAGTTCTGCCAGCCGACGTCCCGACAGAGTAAGCTGGATGGGACGCTTTACGCGGTCGAACAATATGGTGTTCAGTTCCCCTTCCAGCTTTTGGATGTGGGTCGTGACGGTTGGCTGACCTATTCCAAGCTTCTCCGCGGCGCGCGAAATACTCCTCAAACGCGCCGCCATGCAGAAACTTCGTAGCTCTCGTATCTCCAATCTAGTCCCCTATATCTCTAAAATTGATGATGCATATCATTAAATATCACTTTTATAGATTATATCATCCTGAGATAATTGTATATGTAGAAAACAGTATAGTCCATTCCGATAAAGACGGGATGAGATAAACAGAAGGAGGATCGCCATGCTTAACAGAGTGAAGAATATATTTGGCAAGCCTCGCCTTTCGTCCACCACCAGTCTGGAGACCTACTATGGGACCGTGAACAAGCCGGGGAGCTACGGCGGCCCCACGTTCGAGGAAGCGCAGAAGGATTTCAGGGAGATTCACGGCAGGCTTTCCAACTTTCGCAGCTAACCAGTACTAGCCGCCAAGGGAGCGAAGCGAATTTTCGTCCTTGACGCGGATCATACATCTTCCAGAGCGCCGGCCTCGCTTCAGCGAATCCGGCGCTTTCATATCTCCAACGCGCTATAATATGGGAATGAAGATAACGATACTCGGACTGCTTGCATCTCTTGTCTGCATGGCGTGTGTGGACGGGGACGCGGTATTTGAAGCGCTTCCCACCCCCGACAGGCAGGAATCCGCTTTCCCACGCGTATTTCTTTCCACAGTAACGCCCGCGCCCACTTTCACACTTGCGCCCACTATTACGCCCATGTCTCAGTTCGAGCTTGCGCCTACTATAACGCCTGTATCCACGTTCAGTCTCGCTCCTACCATTACGCCCATGTCTCAATTCGAGCTTGCGCCTACTATTACGCCTGTATCCACGTTCAGTCTCGCTCCTACCATTACGCCCGCGTCTCGATTCGCGCTTCCTCCCACGATAACGCCCGTCCCAACATGGGAAGGATTCGGACGGACCGAACCTCTCAAGAGGTTGAGCGTCGAACCGGCGTATCCAGGACTCTCGTTCGACCGCCCGGTCGCGTTGGAGTTCTCGGACGACGGCGCGGGCAGAGCGTTTGTGGCGGAGCAGGCGGGTCGGATCGTGGCGTTGGGCGAAGATGGGAGGGATGTGGGCGTGTTCCTGGATATCCGCGACAGGGTGAACGACCGAGGACAGGAGGAAGGGCTTCTTGGAATCGCGCTCGACCCGCGCTTCGACTCTAATGGCCTTTTCTATGTTTACTATACCGCCGCGTCTCCGAGGCGCTCGGTGGTATCCAGGTTCAGTCTTCGAGCGGACCGAACCGCGGCGGACTCTGGCAGCGAGATAATCGTCCTCGAGATCGAGCAACCCTACGCCAATCACAATGGGGGCCAGATAGCGTTCGGGCCTGACGACTTCCTGTACATTGGACTGGGCGACGGGGGAAGCGCGGGCGATCCGAAGGGCAATGGACAGGATAGGGAGACGCTGCTGGGAGCGATTCTGCGACTGGACGTGTCCGATATGGACTCTGAAAGACGGTACGGCGTGCCGTCCGACAACCCGTTCATGGGCGTAGAGGGAGCGCGTCCGGAGATATGGGCTTATGGCCTGCGCAACCCGTGGAGATTCTCTTTCGACAGCGAAACGGGTGAGATGTGGGCGGCGGACGTTGGGCAGAACCGTCTGGAAGAGGTCAATATCGTCAGGCGGGGACTGAACTACGGCTGGAACACGATGGAAGGCGACGAAATATACTCGCGCTCGCGCGGAACTGAGTTCGCGGACCTCGAATTACCGGTTGCGGTGTACGGACGCGACGACGGCTGTTCGGTAACGGGCGGTTACGTGTATAGAGGCGCCCGATTTCCGAGTCTCTACGGAGCATACGTGTATGGAGACTATTGCAGCGGCAAAATCTGGGCGCTCAGGTACGATGGAGCGAGAGTGACCGAGTCAATCGAGCTTGCGGACACCAACCTGAGGATAGCTTCCTTCGGGGAGGATGGGGGCGGCGAGCTCTACATACTGGATTTGAGAGGCGGGATATATGGGTTTGGGGAATGAGCGTTAAAGCGAGAGCTTTGCCTCAATATGCTGTTCCTAGAACCAGCCCTTCTTCTCTTGGACATATATTCGTTCGAACTCAGCGTCTTAGAACAGGCAAGGAGTACGCGATGAGCAGAGAGCCTTTCGAGAAGCGAGAGCCGCGTATGGAGAGGCCGCCGACTTTGAATACCGATCCATTTGGAGAAGGCGGCAGAATGTACAACAGGGCGTTGGGGTCTGAGCTCAGCGACACGGTATCTGTTTACGGGCTTATTCTGAAGGCGCTGATATTTCCGTTCTGGCTTCCATTCTGGCTGATGAAGCGTTTCCGAACGCGCAAGGAGATGCTCGCGGCAGGCCGAGAATGGCGAGAGGCAGGCCTGCCCTATCGCGAGATGGCTGTCAAGTGGGCAGAGCGGTTTCCGAGCGAATACCCTCTAGGCGAATATGACCCGAGGGTAAAGGGGCTTGAAACTCGTTTCAGAAAGCTTTTGGATGAGAGCCGCGTCCGAGTATGAGCGCGGAAAGATGGATTAGCTCATAGCCGGCTGAAGCGCTTTCACGGCGTCGCCGACGTTCACGGTTCCGCCGCTGATGACGGTGGCCAACATTCCGCGCTGCTCTTCGATCTCGACTCGCAGTCCATCGCGTATCTCGTCCATGCGCGAGCAGGGAGCGCAGTAGCCGGTTATCTCCACCACCGCGTCGTCGCCGAGCGACACCCTGTCACCTTCCTGCAGCGAGTGTATCTCGATGCCTGACGTGGTTATATTTTCCCGGATGTCTCCTTGGGAGAGGCCGAACTTGGCGAGCGTCTCTTCATCGGCGAGCAGAACCTGTCGCCTGGTTCTTATTCCCTTCGAAACGGCGTGTCTATCCCCTTCGATGCCGTACCCGGATTTCATTTCTGCAGTCTCTACCGACTTCATAGGGTCTCTGTGTCCGACACATATCTGAATTGAAGCTATCGAACCGCTCATGGCTACTCCCCCGAATCATCTAATCACATCTATTCTTGCATCATAATGTAATCTAATGCGTTGTATTGGTCAATCTGTTTTGAAGTTATTAGTGATTGGTTGTTAGTTGTTAGTTTTGACAAACTCAAGATGAACGGGACGCTGTTCGGTAGGGTATTGGCGCCGGAGTGGCGGTAGTTCGACGGGTATCATGGGTGAACGGGGACAATGAATGTAGGTGGGTGGAGGTCTTGTCGCTTGAAAGCGGCGGCGTTAGTATTCTCATAATTCTAATAATTAGGGATAGTGCTATGAGCGCGAGACCGAAGCCGAGACGCAGTTTCTGGACGTGGGGACTGCAATCTGAAGAACCTACTGACGAACAGAGAGCCGCTCACGCCGCCCAGTTGTCGGAGCGGTTCGGGGTCGAGATAGTTGCGCCGCCGATACCGAAGGCGGAGGAGTTGATGTTGAGGAAGCCGCGCGTTCGCGTTCCCGACTCACTCGCGTCGTTTTGCTTCACGGACAACTATCAGCGCGCGCTACACTCGTACAGCGCGGATGATCGCGCTCCCGCCGTGTTCGGACATTTCCCGAATCCGCCGGACGCGGTCGCGCATCCACGCGATGAATCCGAACTCGAGCGAATTATGGAGTGGTGCGACTCGAATGGATACGTGGTCATACCGTTTGGAGGCGGTTCGTCCGTAGTGGGGGGAGTGACGCCGCCCGAGGCGGGCGCGGTTGTGACACTGTCCATGGATGAGTTCGACAGCGTACTCGAAATAGACGAGACTTCGCGCGCGGCTCGGATTCAGGCGGGCGTTTTCGGGCCGCATCTGGAGGATCAACTGCGGCCTCACGGTTATACGCTCAGACATTACCCGCAGAGCTTTGCAGGCTCCACACTTGGCGGATGGATCGCTACTCGCTCAGGCGGTCATTACGCAACCAACCATACTCATATTGACGAATTCGTGGAATCGGCGCGAATGCTGACGCCGTCCGGCTGGTGGGAGAGTCGGAGGCTGCCAGCGAGCGGCGCGGGGCCTGACCCGAACAGGATGGTCATAGGGAGCGAGGGGATACTGGGCGTGATAACGGAGGCGTGGATGCGAATTCAGCGGCGACCGGTATATCGAGCCACGGCGGGGGTGGCGTTTTCGTCTTGGGAACGAAGCTACGAGGGGGCGCGGCACATCGTTCAGTCCAAGCTGTGGCCCGCGAATCTGCGTCTGCTGGATCCGGAACTGGCGCGCGACGCCGCGGGCATGGACGGATCGCGCGCGCTTCTGATAATTGGCTTCGAGTCTGCCGAACTGCCGCAGGACTGGAATATCGGAGCCGCCATCGGGATTGCGCGCGCATTGGGGGGCGAGGTGTCTGACGACGAGATCATGATAGACGACGGTTCTGGTCGTCCGACCGGACACAGTGGCGCTGTGGGCGCGTGGCGCAACGCTTTCATCAATATAGGCGAAGGGCTTACCGCAGGACTTGGGCTTGTGACCGGCACGTTCGAGACAGCCGTCACGTGGGATGAATGGCCGGCTTTGGATGATCACGTGCGGGACATAGTTGGTCGCGCGCTCGACGATGTTTGCGGTTCAGGCTCGCTCAATTGCCGCTTTACCCATGTGTATCCGGACGGCCCGGCCCCGTACTACACATACGCGGGCGCGTACAGAAGCGGCGACTATGGGGCGCAACAGGCAGCGATAAAGAAGGCGGCGTCGGACGCGATAATAGAGGCGGGAGGCACGATTACGCATCACCATGCGGTCGGCAGGCTGCACCGTCCATGGTATGACCGCGAGCGGCCAGATCTGTTCGCGCAGGCGCTGAGGGCGGCCAAGAAGTCGCTGGACCCCAACTCCATACTGAATCCGGGCGTGTTGATAGACGCGATGTAGGGATACCATGTTTCTGGTCAGCGATCACGCGCGCTCGTATAATGAGACGACTGAACGACCATACGAAAATCGCGCCATGGCATGAGAAGTGAGAAGAGTGAAATGACTGAAGCGATGGTCACTCCCAGGCTATTGACCTGGGCTCGGAAGCGCCAGGGAATGGCCTTATCTGACCTCGCTTCCACGCTGAACGTGAAGCCAGAGGCCGTCTCCGCTTGGGAGTCTGGGGAACGTAGGCCAACTTTCCGTCAGGCGCAGAGATTCGCTCGATCTCTCTACATTCCCTTCGGATATCTGTATCTTTCGGAACCGCCCATCGAAGAACTTCCTATTGCGGACTTTCGGACAATGCCGGGCCAAAACCCGCTAAGTCCCAGCCCCGACCTCATGGATTTGCTCAGAGACGTACTTGGCAAACAGCAGTGGTATCGAGAATACAGGGAGTCGGAAGGTGTTGAGGAACTCCCCTTCATTGGCCGCTTTACCTACGCGGACTCGGAAGAGTGGGTGGCCGCTAATATAAGGGATGTGATTGACGTTGACGGCGCCAGACAGCAGTCGTCCAATTGGGAAGATTTCATGCGGGCGCTCATCCGGAACGCTGAGAACTTGGGCATCATGGTCATGCGCAGCGGAATCGTTGGAAGCAATACGCATCGAACGCTTGACGTGAAAGAGTTTCGCGGATTTTCGATAGGCGATTATGTCGCCCCTCTCATCTTCATCAATGGTCGAGATTTCAAGGGCGCTCAACTCTTTACTTTCGCTCACGAGGTGTCCCACATTTGGATAGGGGAAGGAGGCATATCTAATCCGGACTACGGCCTAGAGTCTGAATATCATGACAGCGCGGTGGAGATGTTCTGCAATCGAGTCGCAGCGGAAGCTTTGGTTCCAAGCGAAGATTTTCAGTTTAGATGGTCATCTGAGAGCGCTTCTCTGTCCAACAATCTCAGGAAACTCAGCAGGCATTACAAAGTCAGTTCGATGGTCATTCTCCGACGGGCGCATGATTACAATCTGGTGTCGGACTCTGAGTATCGAGAGAGTTACAGGAAACTCGCGGCGCAGGCCAGCCAGGCTATGTCAGATGGTGGAACCGGCGGAAATTTCCAATATACGCTGACCACGCGAAATGGGACAGCCTTCACGAAAGCGGTCATTGCAAGCGCGGCAGACGGAACATTGATGAGCAGCGAAGCCGCCGATATGCTTGGCGTGAAAGTCAAGACGCTCCCTAAAGTTGCGTGCCATCTTTTTGGGAGTTCCATGAATCTTGGTTGACTATTGGCTGGACAGCAATGTGCTCATCGAAGGCGTGAAAGGACCTTATGGTTTCGATATAGCTCCCCGTTTCTGGGCGATATTGGACGAACTGATCGCCGATGATCGAATTTCATGCCCGTTGTTGGTTTATGATGAGTTGCAGAAAGTTCAGGATGACCTGCACGCTTGGGCTAAGGAACGACGAAAGACTGGTTTATTCGTCGAACCGAGCTTAACTGTACAGCGAAGATTCCAAGAGATCGTTGAATATGTGTCGGCGCGCTACCCAGATAACCAGTCCAGGCAAAGATTTCTGGATCGCGCCGACCCTTGGTTAATAGCGCACGCCATGTCTCGCGACGGTTCTGTCGTAACTTTGGAAGCCAAGGCTCCTGATACCTCCTTAAAGGTAAAAATTCCCAATGTCTGCTCACATTTCAATGTCACTTGCATGAATACCTATCAGATGCTCCGTGAATTGGGCGTGACCTGGAATAACTGATACTTAGGCATTCCCCAACATACAGTTTCAGCTATGTTCTAGCCGAACGGTCTGCGGTGGCTGAATTCGCCCTCTTCGCTGGTGATGAACTCCAGCAGGGCGGCCTGGCCGTCTTCGGTGGCGGACTTCGCTCTCATTATGGCGGGACCCACGTCGGACGGGTCTTCGACTTTTTCCGCCCATCCGCCCATCGCGCGGGCGAGGTCGGCGTAATTGCCGCCCAGGTCGCGGGTGCGATATAGCTCATGCGAACGCGCCATGTGCGATGTCTCTATGGCCATCGTGGAGTTGTTCAGCACGACGGTCAGTATTGGGATGCCGGAGCGCACAGCGGTCTCGAAATCGAGGCCGGTCATTCCGAACGCGGCGTCGCCCATGAAGTTGACTACGAACTTGTCGGGAGCGGCAAGCTTGGCGCCTATGTTCAGCCCGAGTCCGGTGCCGAGTCCGTGCGACTTTCCCCAGCCCAAATAGGTGCGCGGACCTCCGGACTGGTAGAAGGGCATGAGTTGGTCGCGTGGGCTGCCGGAGTCGTGGGTGACTATGGCGTGATCGGAATCCACGTTTTGCATGAACTCCCACATCACCCTGTACGGGTTTATGGGTACTTCGTCCGACGCCAACTTTCGCATCCAGCCGCTTAGCCACTGTTCTCGCGCGCTTGCTATCGCCTCGGCGACATCAGCGTTTCGGGTAGTTCCTCCGAGGCGGTCTTTGCACGCTTCGATGAACTGCCTGATTATCAACTGGGCGTCGCCCAGCAGGGGGTATTCGACATCGTAGTTCTTGCTTATATCTATCGGGTCATTTGTAGCGTGGATGAGCGTCTTGTCCGCGGGTATGGTCATGGTCATGCCGTGCTTGGTGAGGCTGGACCCTATGGCGAATATGAGGTCGGCGCGCTGTATGAAGCGGTACGCCGCGCCGTTCATTACGCCGGAGGCGGAACCGAGCGAAAGCGGATGCTTTTCGGGGAAGCCGCTCTTACCGGCCATGCTGGTGGTTACGGGAATCTGGAGCGTTTCCGCCAACTCGACGAGATCGTCGCTGGCCTCGGCGCTCATCACGCCTTGGCCCGCGTATATCACCGGGTTCCGAGCGGAGAGCAGCGCGGCGGCGGCTTGGTCGACCGCGGCGGTGTCCGCGCCCGCAATCGCGGTCTTGACCGGGCGATAGCTTTCCAGAACGCCTTCGGGGACATCGGCGTCGCCGATGTCGGCGGGTATCTCGACCATGACGGGGCCGGGACGCCCCATCTTCAAAAGAGCGAACGCGCGGCGCATGGTGTCGGCAACTAATTCGGGAGACTGGAGACGCTCCACGTTCTTGGTTACGGACTCGTAGCTGCGAACGGAACTGAAGTGCGGGTAAACTCCGTCCCTTCCCGCGGGGTGTCCGAGCGGAAGCAGCAACATTGGCACGGCGTCCGAGAAGGCGGTGGCGACGCCCGCGTAGGCGTTCTCCGCGCCCGGACCGTACTGCATGGCGAAGACTCCCGCGGGTCGTCCGTTGGTGACGCGGCTGTAACCGTCGGCGATTCCGACGCCGACCCGTTCTTGCCTGCATATAACAGGTCTGATGCCTATATCGGCGGCAGACTCTATCACTGCGGTCGTGGGGAATGCGCTCAGATACTCGATTCCTTCTTTCTTCAGGATGCGCGCGATGGCGTCCAGTGTACGCATGGTTCAGTCTCCCTGTTTTCTTTCGTAAGGTCTTTAGACATGCCGTATTATATATCGTAGTCTCACCGCGTGGTTGCCGCGCATTTAGCCTTTGGAGTATCCTAGCGCTGTTGCATAAGAAGGCTGAAACATTATGACGGGCGCAGAGCGCCGCGTAATGAAAGGAGATACAGGTGGACGGACTTTCTGCTATTGCGAAGATTCTCAAGATTGAAGGTGTGGAATGGGTTGCGTGTTATCCTTCGAATAACCTGATCGAGGCTGTGGCGATGGAAGGCATTCGCACGGTCATGTTCAGACACGAGCGCGGCGCGGTGATGGCCGCGGACGGGTATAGCCGGGCGAATAACCGCCAGAAGTTTGGCGTTGTCATTACGCAGGGCGCGTCGGGCGCGGAGAACGCGATGGGCGGCATCGCCCAGGCGTTTGGGGACAACATACCCATACTGCTGCTGCCGGGCGGCAGCCCTCTCGCCGCATGGAGCGTGAGGCCCAACTTCTCTCCGTCGAGGTCATACGCGCCCATATCGAAACAGACGGAAGCGATATTCACGCCTTCCGAGGTAGGCAACGCGATGCGAAGAGCGTTCCACGCGCTCAGAAACGGAAGCGGCGGCCCGGTAACGGTTGAAACTCCCGGCGATGTCATAGCCGCCGACGTTCCGGACGATCTGGTTGACAGCTACCACTCTCCGCGGCGTTCGGTGGTGGCTCCGTCTCGCTCTGACGTGAAGGACGCCGTCAAGGCGCTGCTGGAAGCGAGCAACCCTGTCCTGTGGGCGGGTGGAGGCGTCCTGTATGGCGACGCGACCGAGGAACTCAAGGAGCTGGCGGAGCTTTTGGACGTTCCGGTATATACCACGATGCAGGGGAAGAGTTCGTTCCCGGAGACGCATCCGCTATCGCTGGGGGCTGGCTCGGGCGCGACGACGTGGCCCGCGCGCAAGTGGCTGACGGAGTGCGACCTGCTGTTCGCCATCGGATCGAGCCTTACTCGCACCGGCTACGGGCAGCCTGTTCCAACTGTCAAGACGCTGATACAGAACACGGACAACGTCGAAGACATCAACAAGCAGGAGAACGTTGACATTGGGCTGCCGGGCGATTCCAAGGCGACTCTGGCGATGGTGATTGACGAGGTGAAGGCGGCGATAGGCGAGACCCCGCGGAATACGGGTGTCCGAGACAGGATAGCCGCCGAGCGCGAGAAGTGGATGGAAGAGTGGACACCGCTTCTACAGTCGGACGAGACGCCGATAAACACCTATCGGGTAATCCATGAGATCAATACTACTCTGGACAAGTCCAAGTCGGTCGTGACTCACGACGCGGGCGCTCCCAGAGACTCGATCATCCCGTTCTACGAATCCACCACGCCGCACGGCTATGTCGGCTGGGGCAAGACGACCCATCTCGGCTTCGGCATTCCGCTGATGATAGGCTCCAAGCTCGCCAATCCCGACAAATTCTGCCTGAATCTGATGGGCGACGGCGCGTTCGGAATGTCCGGTCTCGACACCGAGACGGCTCAGCGCGCGGGCGCTCCTATCACGACCGTGGTGCTGAACAACGGCGGAATGGCCACATATCCGGGTGGCTATCCGGTCGCCAACGAACAGTATGGCCTTACCAGAATGACGGGGGATTACGCGGGAATCGCGGACGCTTTCGGCGGAGTCGGAATTACGGTCACGGATCCGGGCGAGATGAAGCAGGCGCTAATTGACGCGCAACGTCACAACGAAGAGGGGCGAACCGTCATAATTGACGTACATTCCAATTTCGAGGCGAAGAAGTCGCGGTTCTAGAACTCCGCATAGATTCAAAATTCAAGCTTGAGGGCTGATAGGGGTAGGCAAGTGGGTGGTTCATTCGTCTCTGGGTAGGATCAGGACGAACGGATTTTTGATTTACCTACCCCACGAGCCATCGAGGGGGAAGTGATTTTTGGCTTATTCTGGGTAAGCCAAAAATGGAATATCACTCAATGCTTGTCAGCAACTGAGTTGTTGGACCATTAGCTCATTGGAGGCGGTTCGTCGAACTTCTCTCCGCGCGACTCGGCGTCCAGTCTGCGCTGGTTCCACGCAACGATTTCGGCCGCCAATTCCGCGCGTCCCACGGTTTTGCCTTGAGCCATACCTTGGGCTATGAGTTCTGCCTTGAATCTTTCTCTGCGCTCTTTCATTCTATCGGCTATGCCCTGAGCCAAGACCATGGTTATCCTCCCTAATTCTACCGCATGACAGGCGATTATCTGGATAGAATAAAATCGCCATTATAATGACGCTTATATTATGCCAAATAGGCAAGCCTGCAAGGGACGCGCCATAGATATTCGGTTTTGCTTACCCTTGTAAGCCCATCAAGGTGGGAATGGACGGATAGGCTCCGTCCAACAGCGAAAGGGTCTGGTTAGCGGAGCCGAATGGCGGACAACGAATCGGCTAGTTGATTCACTTCTGTGGCTGGAAACGCTTTGGGGCCGACGACGGAGCATTTGAGCGAGGCTGCCGCGACCGCGAATCTGAGGGAGCGCTCGAACTCGCAACCGCTCAAACGGCTGCTGATGAAGCCTGCAGAGAAGGTGGCTCCGGCGCCGCAAGTGTCGACGACGTCCACGGGCGGCGCCTCGACGTGTATGAGAGCGCCGTCTTCCATGCCGACCACACCGCCAGCGGCGAGTGTGACAAGCGCGGTAGAAACGCCGCTTTGCGTGAGCAAGCGAGCGACCCTCTCCGGGTCATCGCGCAACTGTGAAGCGTCTGTGACCGCCTGGCATATCGTCGCGTATGGAGCGAGCGACGCAATCGTATCAGCGTTCTGGTGTCCGTGTTCGATGTTGAGGAACACGGGAACTCCCATACTCCGCGCGCGGCGCATGGCGCGTTGGATGTGAGGGGCGTCGTACCAGTCCACGTAGAGCATGGCAGCGCGGTCCAGAGCGGACAGGTCGGCATCGTCCAGTGTCGCCAGCAGTTCGGGGCGGCGGTTCCAGAAGTAGGTTCTGCCGCCGCGGGAATCGGAGACATTGACCTCGAATGGGGTCTGGACGCCCTGTCGCAACCGGAAGTGTCCCCGGACGCCCATGCTGTTGATCATGTTCACCGTCTTGCGGCCCGCGTCGTCGTCGCCGAGCGCGCTTCCGACAAGCTCGGTTTCCACATCCCAACCGGCAAGGAGACCGGCCACGATGGCGGCGTCATCTGAGACGAATTCGGATCCCGCTGTCCAGACAGCGCCCGTATTCCAGTCCGGCAGTTCGTCAACTACTATCACGCGGGCGGGCGTTATCATCCCGAAGCAGACGACTTTGGGTCTGTTTTCTCCACCGACGGTTGATTGAGCCGTGTTCGATGATGGCGCCATATTATTCATGGCTACGCGCTGACGATGAGATATGCATAGAAATAATCATATCACGCGCCCGAATAAGAAAGAGGCAGCGCTCATTGGCATTCTCAGTACGCGCTGATTTATGAAGATTTGAATGCCTATATGTGTCAAGAATACCCGCTCATTGCTGCTTCTACGCCGGGCTACTCCGCCGCGTCGCCTTCCGCCCCTTCTTCCGCAGTGCGGTCTCCGAGGCGCTGATCAATTATCAGCAGACCTGTGCCGTCATCGCCGATGATGTCCATGTGGTCCACTATGTCTCTGACGACCTTTTCTTCTTCCACCTGCTCGGCGACGAACCATTCCAGAAGCACGTGTGTAGGATAGTCGTTCTCGGAAATCGCCAGCGTGTACAGATTATTGATCATGTCGGTAACCAGACGTTCATGTTCGAGGGCCATTCGCATGACGCTATGGGGGGATTCGAATTCGACGGGAGGCTGCTCGATTGCATGGAGGGTTACGCGACCGTCCCTGTCGTTAACATAGTCGAACAGTTTCAGAGCGTGGGAGGTTTCCTCCTCGAACTGAAGCCTCATCCAGTGGGCGAAGCCGGTGAGGCTGAGCGTCTCGAAGTAGGCGGCCATGGATAGGTAGAGATGGGCGGAATACATTTCGCTGTTTATCTGTTGGTTTATTGCGTCCTGCAGTCTGTCGCTTAGCATGAGATTTTTCCTTTTGAATGATATATGAATGCTGTATCCAGAGTGGAAGGGATTTTTGGAAAGGCTGTTAGCGTGTTTGCCTAACTTTGTGAGCGTGGATGAGGAGAGGATTTTTGCGCCACCCTAAAATCGGCAGAGAGTGAGACAAGTGATGTCGTCGGACTGCGGCGCTTCACCCGCGAACTCCCTCACGCTGGCAAAGATAGCCTTGGTTATCGTCTCCGCCCCTTGGGACACAGATGCCGCCGTCACCTCTCTGAGTCTGTCCAGCCCATACTCGTCCCCAGCCTCATTCATCGCCTCCGTAACGCCGTCGCTATACAGGACGAGGGCGTCCCCGGGTTGAAGGGATACCGAACCCGTCTTGTACTCGACTCCCTCCACGACGCCGAGCGCGATTCCGTCGGTGGTGGGCAATATATCAGAGCTGCCGTCGGCGCGCGCCACGACTGGGGGATTGTGTCCGCCGTTGGCATAGATGAACTCACCTGTATTAGGGTTGTAAACTCCATACAGAGCGGTAACGAACATCATAGTATCATTTTCGTCGCACAGCAGTTGATTCACTTCTGTCAGCGCGGCTCCCGGTTCGGGGGCGCCTATCGCCGCTCCTTTGAGCAGGGTTCTGCTGGACATCATGAACATCGCTGCGGGGACGCCCTTATCTGAGACGTCCGCCACCGCAAGGCCAATCCGACCGTCGTGAAGCGTTATGAAATCGTAGAAATCGCCGCCGACATGACGCGCGGGGTCCATATCGGCATAGGAGTCATAGTCTGAACCGCTTGGGAAGGCAGTCGGCAGTATGGACTTCTGTATGTCTGTGGCCACATCCAGTTCACTCTGAAGAGAGACCAGTCTGTCTCGCGTCGCCATAGCCTCGCGCCACTCCTGCAAATGCGCCAGCGTCCGCTCTATGGTTACGCGCAGGTCGGAGAAGTCAATAGGCTTGGTTACGAAATCGAACGCGCCCCTGTTCATGGCTGTTCGGATGTTGTCCATGTCTCCGTAGGCAGAGATGATGATGGCACGGATATCCGAGTCCAGCTTGGACATTTCTCTTAGCAGCGTAAGGCCATCCATTTGGGGCATGTTGATGTCCGATATCACCATGTCTATATCCGGGTCGCTGTTAAGGAGTTCGAGCGCCTCTACGCCATTTCTTGCGAATACGAATGTGTACTGTCCTGCCCTTATCTGTCGTCTCATGCGCTGAAGCATGAGAGGTTCGAGGTCGTGTTCATCGTCCACAATCAAAATCTTATATGGCTCCGCCATTCGTTCACCTCGCTGGATTCGTGAAACCTAGCATTTCGTAATTGGCAGCTAATCGGCTCTGAATCATTATTATAGGATTATAGAAATTTTTTGCATATTAGCGCCAAGAAAAGCGAGGCCTTTCGGTTTTCAGTTATTCGATACTGGTCGGGCGAGCGTCGTGTGCCGTCTTCGCCGTATCCTGATACAATACGGGGAGTTAGGACACGGCAACTGACGGACAATATGGGGAGGCTGGAGATGAAGTGGGTATCCGCCCTATCGGATCACAGGTTTTTGAAGTACGCGGTGGCGGAGTGCGCCCATGAGATGTTGGACGCGCTGGGCGACGTCAAACCAGATCTGATAATCGCGTTCGTGTCGTCGCATCACGCCGCGCGATACGACGAACTTCCAGAGCTCGTCAACGAATTCTTCGGGGAGGCGTTCCTGACAGGGTGCTCTGGCGGAGGGGTGATAGGCGCTGGGAGAGAAGCGGAAGACCGTCCAGGACTATCTCTGACCGCCGCGTCGCTGCCGGATGTCATCATCAGGGGCATTCACGTAGAGAACAGCGAGATGCCCGATGGCGACGCGCCGCCTCTGGAGTGGGAGAAACTCTTAGACGTCAAAGCGGCGGACGATCCGCAGTTCCTGATACTGTCGGACCCATTCAGCATCGAGGGCGAGAAGCTCATCATGGGGCTCGACTACGCTTTCCCACGCGGCGCGAAGATAGGCGGGCTTGCGTCCGGCGGACACCAACCAGAATCAAACGCCATATACATCAGCCACAACACATACGACTATGGCGCGTCCGTATTGTCGCTGCGCGGCGATATCGCAGTAGATACGATAGTGGCGCAGGGGTGTCGTCCAATCGGCCAGCGTATGCAGATAACCTCTTGCGAGCGCAATATGCTGTATCAACTGGACGGCAGAGACATATTCGAAGTGTTGAGGGAGATGTTTCAGCAACTCAACGAGCGCGACCAGCGACTGGCCCAGAGTTCGCTCTTCCTCGGGGTGGTCATGGATGAGTTCAAAGACGACCCTCAACTTGGGGACTTCCTGATAAGGAATATACTCGGCGTGGACGCGCAGGGCGGCGCGCTTGCGGTGGGCGAGATACTCAAAGAGGGTCAGACAGCGCAGTTTCATCTGCGCGACGCGGAGACTTCGTCCCAAGACCTGAATGAGATGCTCACCCAGTATTCCGAAGATAGGACGCCGGGGGCCGGCGCGGGAGCGCTTCTGTTCCAGTGTCTTGGGCGCGGGTCTTACCTGTATGGGCGTCCGGATCACGACACAGATATGTTCCGCGATAAGGTCGGCGATCTGCCGCTATCCGGATTTTTCTGCAACGGCGAGATAGGCCAGGTGTCCGGGTCCACCTATTTGCACGGCTATACCAGTTCATTCGGCATATTCAGGCCGAAGACTCCCCTCATTCCGAACCTGTAACTTGAGAACGCGCAGAAGATTTTTCGGACAACAGATCTCCGTAGAGCGGGATGAAGATACCCGCGAACCTTTGGCGTTTTCGTTTGGGAATGAGTCTCACTGCGTCGAGCGGATAATGACATCCTGGCAGGATTACGATTTTCCAAGCGATGGACGCAAACATAAGTGGTGGCAGCGTCGTCACAGGAACTACTACCGAGTTCAGACCGCAGAGGGGCGACATTTCGAGATATATTACGACCGGGGCGTTAGCATGGATAATCCGAAGTATATGCGCTGGTACGTTACGCAGGAGTTTTAACCCATTGAGGATACTGGTTACAAATGACGATGGAATATACGCGCCCGGCGTGTGGTCACTGGCAGAGGCGATGGCCGAACTGGGCAAGGTATCGGTAGTGGCGCCTGACCGCGACCAGAGCGGAATCGGGACGGCGCGCACGCTGCTTACGGTGCTGCGAATCGAGGAAGTGGAATCCAGACTGGAAGGGGTTAGCGCGCACACGGTCAGCGGCACTCCGTCGGACTGCGTGATATTGGCGGACGGCAGTCTGTTTCCGGAGAGATTCGACTTGGTGGCGTCCGGCATCAACAATGGGGCGAATCTGGGGCTGGACGTTTTGGATTCCGGCACTTTTGGCGGCGCGATGCGGGGCTACTTTCGGGGGATACCGTCAATCGCGGTTTCGGTGGGGGGTATAACCGGCGTGGACTATGAACCAGCGGCGCGCGTAGCCAGGGGTTTGGCGCGTCACGTGGTGAATGAATCTGGGAGCGGGCCTGCGCTATACAATGTAAATGTGCCGAATGTGTCAGCCGAGCGCATCCGGGGGGTGAAAACTACGACACTGGGGCCGAAGGCGTATTTGGAAAGCATCGAGCGCGGTCACGACGGATGGCGCTCCCACTATTGGATAAAGCACAATCGCCCAACCAACCAGCCTGTTCCAGAAGGGTGCGACGTGTGGGCAACGCGCAATAATTGGGTTTCGATAACGCCTATGGAGCCGGGTTTCATATCGGACGGAATTGGGAGCGACTTTTCGAGGTTGGCGGAAGAGGTGGCAGTGGGGGCTGGGCTGGGTGGCTGATAGGGGTAGAGGTTCGCCTTACGTTTCCATAGACTCTGAAATGGCGCGGCGAACTTCCGCTTCCGCCTCGGGTCCGATTTCATGGCTCGCTTCCAGAAGGCTGTCCGCGATGTCCTCCATCTCATTTGGGCTGACTTCCCTGGCCTCTTCCAGGATGCCTTCGGCGAGACTGCCAACAGTCTCTCTCTCCGACAGACCCAGCCGGGCAGACACTTCTCGCGCGCCGCCGAGCGTACCCGCGACCACTCGGCGCAGGTCGTCTCCCGATCCAGTCTCATACGCGCCGCGCACAATGCCCTGCGCGGCCCCCACCAGGGTTTGGACAGGGCTTGCGGCGGTTCTGGCCAACGCCAGAGACGCGCCCAATAGCGCGCCTCTGGAGAGAATTTCTACGTTGCCTCCGGCTTTGCCCGCGGCGTGTAGAACTCCCCTGGCGGCATGCAATGCGACATCTGCGCTGGCGTCGCCGATATTGGCGACAGGTTCTATGACATTGCGAACCGTAGTGGACACCGTTCTGGCAATGGCTTCGGCGGACTGTTCGCCTCGTCCCGCGGCTTCTGTCGCGGTCCGAGTAGAAGAAGCTAGTTGATACGCAGTTACACCGACCGCCACATCCACACCCGGCACGTGCCGAAGGTAGTTGTAGGGGAACTGCGCCGCAAGCCTCAGTCCGGGCACAGAGCTTACGGCGCGGGTCATGTCCGCCGAGCCTGCCATCAACTCATCCATCACTTCTTGGCGGCTTGCCTCGCCCTCCTCTCGAATCGTGGAGAGGGTGTTCAGCGCCACGAGGCCGAGGATGAACGCCACGGCGAACAGGAAGTCGTATCCAGTGAGGCTGAACGCGGGCAGGTCAACGACTCTCATTGGGTCAATCCACTCTACGCTTATCGAGAAGGCGCGCACGCTGAAGAAGTCGGCGAACCTGCCCCCGACCAGCGGCGCGAGACCCGCGCCCAGGTTGGTCGCCAGGGACGCTCCGGCGAGGTAGGGGGCCGCGCCGCCCGAGGGCGCCAGTTTCATGCCGATTACGCCGGTGGCGACGTTGATGCCCGCTATCGCTATTCCCGCGAATATGTGCAGAACTACGAGCAGCGGTATGGTCAGAAAGTATCTGTCCGGCAAAGTCGTGAACGTCCAGCCCAGTATGACCAGTAGAAGCAGAGACGTGCATACGGACAAGACCGCCTTGCTTCCCAGTCTGTCGGCCATCGGCCCCCAGACGCGAAGGAATAGTATGTTGGAAATCTGGCTTACGACCGTGAGCGCGATGACGGCGAAGAGAGGCAGCCCGATGCGTTCCAACATATACACCGCGAAGAACGGAATCGCCAGGTTGGCCGTGAAGCCTCTGAAGAACAGGAAATTCATCAATTGCCTGAAGTTCTTGTCTCTGAGCGGTCGCGTCAGGTTATCGGCGATGGACGGCCTGCCTCCCGCGGGGACCTGCATGAGCGGTTCGGGAGCGAGCGACATGAATACGGGGCTCGCCATTCCAATGAATATCGCGCCCGCAAGCATGGCTATCGTGTAGCCGTACACATCCGCGTCACCCGGGTTCTGGCTGTTCCAGAAGTCCACGAAGAAGGATGCGCCCAGCCCGAACACTATGGCGGCGGACGTGGCAAGCGTCAGGCGTCTCGAGAAGAAGTTGCCCAGCAGATTGGAAGGAACGAGGTCGCGCAGCCAGCCGTTGTAGTTGGCGTTGCAGATAGCGGCGAGCAGGCTGCGGAGAGCGACCAGCCCAAGCAGCGCAGACACTGAAAACGCGCTGGGTATTTCCATGAATACGGGTATCAGCGCCACAGGAATCCAGAGCGCCTGCGACAGCGCCCACGAGGATACTGCCAGAAGTTTGCGCCTCCTCAGACGCTCCACCACCGCTATCATGAATATCTGCGTGGGCTGCAACAGGAAGGGAAGAGCCGCCAGGACGCCTATCTGGAAGTTATTCGCCCCCATCAGGAGGGCGTAGGCGGCCAGAAAGCCGCTTCCGGTGATGCTGCCGAATCCCATGGAGGCAGCGCCCTCCCAAGTCATCCATCTCATGCCCCTAGCGGTTTCTTCTTCCGTAAGGGTTGGCTTGGGGGAAAATAGTCCCATTCCGTCTCACTCCTTCGGAGATTCTACGGAACGGCCTGACCCGCCAGGACACCGGTGCAACGCTCGTTATCTACGGCCACGCTGCCATTTACCAGAACGTGGGGTATGCCTGTCGGGAACTGGACGGGATCGTCGTAGGTGGCGTTGTCAATGACGTGGTCGGCGTCGAAGACGACGATGTCGGCGAAATAGCCTCGCTTGATAAGACCGCGGTCCGTCAGGCCGAATCGCCGCGCCGCGTTGTCGGTCATGCGTTGGACGGTCTGCTCCAGGCTGATGACGGGATGCTTCTTCCGCAGCCTCCCCAGGAAGCGAGGGAAGCATCCGTAGGCGCGCGGATGGGGCATGGAGCCTATGGGGATGGCGTCGCTGCCAACCATGTAGTCGTCTCGCGCGAGGAAGTCCATGGCGTCGCGGCTAATCTGGTCCCAGACGCGGACGCTGTGAGGAGGCGCGCCCCGATAGCATATCTGGCCGTCCTCTTCGGCCAGCAGGTCTATCAGGGTCTCACCCGGGCTTTGTCCTCGCTCATCAGCCACGTCCGCCAGGCACATGCCTTCCAGGTCTTTATTTATCTTCATGTATGTGAACACCGCGTCGTGAAGCGCGCGGCGCGGATTCTCTTCGAGTTCTCTCACCAGTCTGCGCCTGAGTCTGCCGTCGCGCAGGCGTCGCATAATCTCGTCTGGGCCGCCGACGTGATCCTGGCTGGGCAGGAAACTGAGGGGGAACGAGCTGCCGGTGGGATACGGGTACAGTTCCAGAGTGCAGTCAACGCCCTCCGCCTTCGCCTTGTCTATGAGTTCCATGCGTTCAGCAACCTGCCCCGCGTTCGAGGCGTCGGTGCGGTAGTGCGAGAAGTGGACCTTAACGCCGGATCTGCGCCCTATTTCGAGCGCTTCCGGAACGCCTCCATCTCCGAAGCCTCTGTCGGTATTTACGTCGCGCAGGTGAGTGGTGTAAACGCCGCCGTATTCAGCCACCACTTCGCATATAGCCACCAGTTCGTCGGTATCGCTCCACGCATTGGGGTGATATGACATTCCGGTGGCGAACCCGACCGCGCCCTCCTCCATGCCCTGCCGAACCAGGGCCAGCGCCTTATCCATCGCCTCTCCGCGCAGCGGAACGTCGTCGAAGCCGACCGTCTCCAGCCGAATGGCGCCGTGCGCGATGTTGTAGGCGGTGTTTATGGAGACTTTTTTGTGATAGTGAGAGCGGAACGCGGCGACGCTGGACATATCGAGATCTTCGGGCGGCTCGCCGAGTATGCCGGACAGGTATCGCCTGTACGTCTTGTAGTTGTCGGCGGACATGGGCGCGTAGCTTAGGCCGTCCTGGCCGAGTATCTCTGTGGTGATGCCCTGGCGCAGGCCGTTGGCGTGCTGTGCGTCCCACAGCAAAACGCCGTCCGAGTGGGCGTGTGTGTCTATGAAGCCGGGCGACACGGTGAGACCGGTGGCGTTGATTACGCGCCGCGCCTCCGCCTGCGACAGGTCGCCTATCGCGTCTATGCGCTCGCCGACTATTCCCACGTCCGCCCTGAATCCGGGCGAGCCGTTCCCGTCAACTACCATACCGCCGGTTATGATTACGTCGAACATTGCTCACCTCGAATCTCGCAATAGTTAGCCACGCGGTTAGTCCCGCAACGAATTTGCTGAGATGATAGCACAAATCGTCGGAATGGTTATGAGATGAATGTAGGCTCGGACGCGCTAGATGCCTCTGTCCATTCCCATGTCAATGGACATTTCGCGGCCATCGAGAGATTCTTCCATCTTACTGCGGAAGTCCTCCCAGCGGATCATGGTCTGCGTATGTCCCGAAATGGGTGTCTTCCACCTCCATGCTCGGTATGGTTTGCGTCTTGCGGCAGTCCTGCTCGAGCGCGAGGCAGATCCTTGCGTATCTCGGGCTTCCTGTGTTATAGACGTAGTGCGGGTCGTTGCGGGTGAATCCCACCTCGCCGTAGCCGAGTTCAATAGCTTTCTGCCGGATTAGTTCGGATACGTCTTCACCTGTAGCAGTCCCTATCGGCTCCAGTTCGCCGCTGGTCCTGGCCCACTCGACAATGGGTTCCATCGTCGCCTGACGCTCATCGAAGAACTCGATGGACTCCGGGGTGAACCTTTCACGCTCTTCTCGCGCTCATAGCTCTTGCGACGTTTCGCCGCGGAGCCTGTATCGGTTTGGTCGGAGGATTGGATCACCCCCATCCTAGCCTTCCACCATCGAGGGGCTGAGGGGGTTGGCGCGCCCTTCGACAAGATCAGG
>CAZXFX010000051.1:0-23058 GCA_964640295.1 uncultured Dehalococcoidia bacterium
CTCAGTACGCGATGGTTTATGAAGATTTGAATACCCATACGTGTCAAGAACACCCTATTCGCGCTCCGACTTGCTTGGGAGGAAGTTGTGCTAGAATTGTTCGAGACCGGAAATTGAGAGTCAGAAGCGGACGCCATTGATAATAGACATACATACGCATACCTACCCTACTTCGGTTGACAGTTTCATTGACGCGGACGAACTCATCGAGGAGGCAAAGCGCATAGGGCTCGACGGAGTGTGCATAACCGACCATGATGGCTTCTGGGACCACCGAGAAGTGGAGGAGCTATCCAAGCGGCACAACTTCCTTGTGCTGCCGGGCTGCGAGGTGACGACAGAGGAGGGCCACGTACTGGTGTATGGACTGCGACGCTATATATTTGGGATGCACCGCGCAGGTTTCGTGAAGGACAAGCTGGATAGGGAAAACGGGGCGATGGTGGTCGCGCATCCATATCGGAGAACGTATCGCAAGGGAGCGGACGTTGACGCCGCCGCCTATCGCGAAATGCTGGAGCGGGCATCGAGAAACGAAGTGTTCGATATGGTCAACGGGGTTGAGTTGATGAACGGGCGCGGATTGCCAGAAGAGAACGCGTTCAGCCACGATCTGGCGGATATGTTCGGGCTGCCAGGCACGGGCGCGAGCGACGCGCATAAGCTGGAAGACATCGGCACATACGCCACCGAGTTCGAGCGAAAGATCGCCTGCCTGGACGACCTAATAGCGGAACTTCAAGCTGGCCGGCACAAGCCTGTTGTACTGGACAAGGGTCGCCAGCCGAGGCGGGTCGAGTTCGAGATGCAAGTGGCGGCGGGATGAGCGCCAGAATCACAAGTCGATGATTTCGCGCTGCGGATATTGAATCTGCTTAATCAGGGCGTCCGTTCAGAAGATATGACAGGCTGAGTTGATTCGCTGAAATTTCAAGGCTTCGCTTGATGCCGCCATTACTGGAAATACGAAATCTCCACACCTACTTCGCCACGAAAGAAGGCTTGGTGAAAGCTGTGAATGGCGTCTCCCTGACGCTGGAAGAAGACAGCGTGCTGGGCGTAATGGGCGAGAGCGGTTCGGGCAAGACGATGACGGCGCTGTCGGTGATGCGCCTCGTGCCGTTTCCCGGCAAGGTGGTGAACGGAGAGATTCTATACGAAGGACGCGACCTTCTGCGGCTTAGAGATGACGAGATGCGTCGCATTCGAGGGCGGGAAATATCACTGGTGTTTCAAGACGCGACGTCCGCGCTCAATCCGGTGATTACCATCGGCAAGCAGGTAGAAGAGCTCATGCTCGAACACACCGACATGAGCAAGCGCCAAGCGAGCGGACTCGCCGTCGAACTTCTCTCCAACATGGGAATACCCGACGCCAAAGGTATGCTGAACAGGTATCCATTCCAGCTAAGCGGCGGAATGGCGCAGCGCGTCATGATGGCGATTGGCGTCGCTCTAAAGCCAAAAGCGCTGATAGCGGATGAACCCACCTCCAATCTGGACGTCACGCTTCAGGCCGAAATCCTCCAACGTATGCGCGAACTGCGACAGGAGAGCAAAACCGCCATCATGCTGGTCACGCACGACCTGGGGGTGATAGCCCAGATGACGGAGAAGGTGGCGGTGATATACGGCGGATATGTGGTGGAGTTCGCGGATACGCCGACACTGTACAGAAGACCGATGCACCCCTACACTTCCGGACTGTTCCAGTCCGTGCCTCGGCTCGACGCAGCCGGACAGAGGCTGCAGCCGCTGACCGGCGCGCCTCCCCAGATGCTGGATCCGCCAGACCAGTGTCCGTTTCTGCACAGATGCGCGAAGGCGACGGTCGAGTGTCGCACAAGTCCCAGGCCACCACTCGTAGAGATAGAACCCGGGCATACGCTTGCCTGCTATAATCCAGTTGAAATCGAAGAGCGCGATGTGGCTAATCTGAACTGATTTCATCCAGAAAGTCCCGGACCCACGCGCATTGAAAACCGAATGGAAGTGAATTATGTCCAACCGCCTGGGCCTTCTGTCTATTCTTTGCTGGATCGTAGCCGCTACGCTATTGATCACCTACTACTACTTCCCGTTCAACCCGGATACAGTGCAGACGCTTTGGGACTACATCATAGACCCGATAATCGTCGCCACTCTAATTCTCGTAATAATCGTCAATACGAAAATATCTCTGGATATTCACGCGGCTGGCCAAGGGCTGCGACGCCTGCCCATGGATATAATGACGATGCTGACGGCGGCGTTCACCATGCTCTATTTGCACCAGTATGTTCTAAAATTCGCGGAAGGCTTCGAGCCCTCCCAGTTCTTGTGGGACCTGTTAGTGCCGGGCGTGATCATATTCATGGTCACTTCAGCCATTTCATATAGCAGGCGAACCAGAGCCAATTCATAGAGAGACAGGAACAATAATTATGAAAATCACCAGCCTCACAATGGAGACCTACCGCTGGAAGCGGGCTACGCCCATACGAAACGGGATGTACGTCTATCCAACCGCCGGATTGAACGTCGTCAAAGTGGAAACCGACGAAGGCGTCACCGGCGTAGGACTCGCGGGAGGCGTACAGGGCGCAGAGGAGATCGGCGTCGCTATCCTTGAACATTTCGCGCAGGTGGTCGTGGGCCAAGACCCGTTCGACACCGAACGAATCTGGGACAATATGTGGCAGCCCAAACTGGTCGGCAGGCGCGGGATTACCACGCGCGTCATCAGCGGCATTGACATAGCGCTCTGGGACCTGAAGGGCAAGATAACGGGACTGCCCGTTTACAAGCTGCTGGGCGGCTACACCAACAAGATGCCGGTGTATATTGCCGGGGGATATTATGAGGAAGGCAAAGGACTTGGGGAGTTGGCGGAGGAGATGGTTACGGCCGTGGAACTGGGAGCCAAGGCGGTGAAGATGAAGATAGGGGGAGCGCCTATCAACGAGGACGTGGAGCGCGTGAGAGTGGCGAGGGAAGCAGTCGGGGCCGGCGTCAGGCTGATGGTGGACGCCAACTGCGCCTACCGGCACTTCGAAGCGCAGGAAATCGCGCGCAAAATGGAACCATACGACGTGTTCTGGTTCGAGGAGCCGGTGAATCCCGACGACTACGAAGGACATCGGCTGGTGAGTCAGTCAACTACCATACCGGTGGCGACAGGCGAGAACGAATACACGCGCTACGGATTCCGCGAGCTCATCGAGGGGCGATGCTGCGACATACTTCAGCCGGACGGCCTGATAATGGGAGGCGTGACCGAGTTCATGAAGGTCGCCGCGCTCGCGCAGGCACACGATCTAATGATAGCCCCGCACGGCAACCAGGACGTTCACGTCCACCTTGTTTCGGCGATACCGAACGGGCTTACGGTGGAGTATTACAGCAACTCCACCGACCCGATGTGGGGCCACATGTTCAACGAGACGCTGATGGTGGAAGACGGTTACGTGAGTCCGCCAGACCGTCCCGGCTTCGGCATCAGCCTGAACGAGGAGGCGCTGGCTCCGCACAGGGTAAGATGAAGATTTCCATTGTCACGTCTGTATTCAATGACCATCGCGTAGAGCGAGCGCTTGAATCTGTGCTGTCGCAGAGGCATGAGCACGAACTCGAAATGATTGTAGTGGACGCAGGCTCTACCGACGGAACGTTGGCTATTCTGAACAGGTACGCGGACAGCCTGTCGGCTCTCATCAGCGAACCGGACGATGGGATATACGACGGCATGAATAAGGGCATTCGGCGCGCGACCGGGGATGTCGTCGGCATACTCAACGCGGACGACCGGTACGCGGACGAGTTCGTACTGCGCGACGTGATGGAAGCGTTTTCAGACGAAAGCGTTGACGCCTGCTACGGAGACCTGGTTTATGTCAACGACAACGACGAAGTGACGCGCTATTGGAAATCGGGTGACTATCGAGCGGCAAAGTGGCGCTGGGGCTGGATGCCGCCCCATCCCACGTTCTTCGTCCGCAGGCGTGTCTATGAGAGCTATGGCGCATTCGACCTCGGATTTCCAATCGCCGCCGACTATGAGTTCATGCTGCGCCTTTTCCTCAAGCATCGCATCCGAGTAGAATATCTGGACCGGGTGCTGGTCAGGATGGCTCTCGGAGGCGAGTCGAACGGCTCCATCTCCAACGTGGTCAGGGCCAATGCGGAAGTGGCCCGCGCCTGGCGGCGCAACGAACTTGGCGGCGGGTTTCTGGTTCCGGTATTGAAGCCGGCGAGCAAGCTGTTTCAGTTCGCGGCCAGACCAGCGAAGTCAGCTATAGATCGAGGATAGACATGAAAGTTGTCGTCACCGGAGCGGGCGGGTTCATAGGACACCATATCGTCAAGAGGCTTAAACACGAGGGGCACTGGGTACGGGGCGTTGACGTCAAATACCCGGAGTTCGAAGAGAGCGCGGCAGACGACTTTCAGCTTGCGGACCTGAGACATTTCGAAAGCTGTCTGCAAGCCACCGACGGCATGGACGATGTTTACCAACTCGCCGCGGATATGGGCGGTATCGGCTATATATCCGCCAACCACGCATTTCTGACACGCAACAATACGCTCATTAACAGTCACATGCTCGAAGCCGCGCGGGTGTCCAAAGTTGACCGATACCTATACACGAGTTCGGCGTGCGTATATCCAAGCTTCTTGCAGGAGAGCGAAGACGTAACTCCGCTGAGAGAAGAGGAGGCGGTGCCGGCGGATCCAGAGAAGGGATATGGCTGGGAAAAGCTGTTCGCGGAGCAGCTCGCCACCTACTATCATGAAGAATGTGGGCTGGATGTCCGCATCGTGCGCTTCCACAACATCTATGGTCCGCTCGGAACATACGACGGCGGGCGGGAGAAGGCTCCCGCCGCTATATGCCGAAAGGTGGCGGTCGCGCCTGACGGCGGCGGCATCGAGGTTTGGGGAGACGGCGAACAGACTCGCAGTTTTTGCTATATATCCGACTGCGTGGAGGGATTGCGCCGCATAATGGAGTCGGGCTATGTCAAGCCTGTCAACCTGGGGACTGAGGAGTTGATTACCGTGAACGAGTTGGTGGACTCTGTATGCGCGGCGGCGGGCAAGACGCTCGCCAAACGACATGACCTTACCAAGCCACAGGGCGTTCGCGGACGCAACAGCGACAATACTATTCTGGCCGAAGTTATTGGCTGGCAGCCGGAGATCAGGGTTGAAGAGGGGATCAAGCACACATACGACTGGATAGCGGGCGAGATTGCCCGCAACGGCGCGTGAGCGATTCGATATGAGATACGACACGATCATCATTGGCGCGGGGTCCGCGGGCTGTGTTCTGGCTTCGCGCCTTAGCGAGGAGCGCGACCGTTCGGTTCTGCTTCTGGAAGCGGGGCCGGACTATCCGAACTTCGATACGCTGCCGGATCATATCAAGTACGGCGTTCATCCCTGGTACCAGACCTACGACCCAATGGCTTTTACGTGGGGGTATGAAGCGCTGGCGTCCGACGACAGAGAACCCTTCAATCTGCCCAGGGGGAAGGTCACCGGCGGGTCGAGCGCGATAAACGGGCAGATATGGTTCAGGGGCATCCCGGAAGATTTCGCGGAGTGGGCGGGAATTGGCAATAACGAGTGGAACTATCTGAACGTACTCCCCTACTTTCGCAAGTCCGAGACGGATCTCGATTTTCCGGGCGACGACTTCCACGGCTCGGACGGCCCGATTCCTGTACGACGCTACACGGACGACGAACTTCTCCCAAGCCCCAGGGCGTTCCTGGAAGCGTGCGTAGCCGCGGGATTTCCGAGAACTCACGACATGAATCATCCGGAGTCCACGGGAGTGGGGTTCTATGCCCTCAACAGGGTGGACGATATCCGTATGAGTACTGCCCTAACCTATCTTCGGATGGCCAGAAACCGTCTGAATTTGACTGTGAGGCCTGAGGTTCTGGTTCATCGGATTCTGTTCGAGGGCAGCCGCGCGACCGGCGTCGTGGCCGAGTCGGGCGGAGAGATGTTTACGGTGGAAGCGAACCTGATAATCCTGAGCGGAGGCGCTATCAACTCGCCCCAGACACTCATGCTCTCAGGAGTTGGTCCCGCCGACCATCTGAACGATGTGGGAATACGAGTCGTGGCGGACATTGCGGGGGTGGGGCAGAACCTGCGCGATCACCCGGCGGTGTTCATGCGCTACGAAAGCGATGTCGAACTGCCCGAACGTCCGCCGCCGCTCCAGATTGGAATGCGGTACACCACGCCGGGCTCGCCCTTCCGCAACGACATGCAGATGCGGCCTCTTCAAATTCGCACCGAGCATATACCGACTGATTTTCACATAAGCGAGGGACATATACCGACCGGATTCAGCATTGCGTTGCAGAAGGCGCTTTCGCGCGGGGAAATCAGGCTTGCGAGCGCAGATCCGAGGGAGCAGCCGATACTGGACTATCGCTACCTTACTGTTCCGTTCGACATGAATAGGATGCGCGACGCGGTTCGTTTGTGCGCCGAGATTACGGCTATGCCCGAATACGCGCCGGCGCGTATGACCCGACTCTCGCCCTCGGACGACGTTCTGGCTGACGACGACGCGCTGGACGCATGGCTGATGGCCAACGTACTGACCCAGCACCACTCGTCCGGCACCTGCAAGATGGGGCCTGTCGCCGACCCGATGTCGGTCGTTGATCAGCGCTGCAAAGTGCGCGGATTAGACAATCTGATGGTAGTTGACGCCTCGATCATGCCGGATGTCGTGCGCGCCAACACCAACGCCACCACGATAATGATTGCGGAAAAAGCGGCGGACATCATCAAAGAACTCGCGCCCTGATTGGAAACCGCCCCCACTCATCCTTTACCATTAACCATTCATACAGCGTTAGAGACAGCGTCGAAGAGGTGATTGTGGCAAACACAGATTCCCGCGTAGATGTGGACAAACTGGCGTCTTTGTGCAAGCGCAGAGGCTTCATCTTCCAGAGCAGCGAGATATACGGCGGACTCGCAAGCACATGGGACTACGGACCTCTTGGCGTTGAGCTGAAGAAGAACGTCAAAGACTCCTGGTGGCGTGAATTCGTATGGAGCAGGGACGACATCGTGGGGCTCGACGCCTCAATACTGATGCACCCGGACGTCTGGCGCGCAAGCGGACACGTGGGCAACTTCACCGACCCGCTGGTCGAATGCAGGGAATGCCACCTGCGCTTCAGGGAGGATCACCTGGACGGGCCGGCCTGTCCCGAATGCGAAGGCGAACTGACAGAGCCGCGCCAGTTCAACCTGATGTTCAAGACGTTCATAGGGCCGGTGGAAGACCAGGCTTCTGAGGCTTATCTGCGGCCAGAGACGGCGCAGGGCATATTCGTCAATTTCGACAATGTGCTGACATCCACCCGAAAGCGCCTTCCCTTCGGCATTGCGCAGATAGGAAAGGCTTTCAGGAACGAGATAACGACCGGCAACTTCATCTTCAGAACGCGCGAATTCGAGATCATGGAGATAGAATACTTTGTGGATCCGGATGAAGACGAACAGAGCCATGAGCAGTGGATTCAGGACTGCCTGGGCTGGTACACGGGCTTGGGCGTCAATCCGGATAATCTGCGAGTCAGGCGCCACGGCGACGAGGAGCTTTCGCACTACGCCAAGGCTACATACGACATCGAGTATCTCTACCCATGGGGATGGGGTGAGATACAGGGAGTGGCCAATCGCACGGATTACGACCTCAAGGCGCACGCCGAGGCAAGCGGCCAGAATCTGACCTACTTCGACCAGCCCAATAATCGGAGGCTGACGCCATACGTAATCGAGCCGGCGGCGGGCGTGGACAGGGCGGTTATGACGTTCCTGGTGAACGCATATACGGAGGAGGAAGTTACCGCCGCTTCGGGCAAGACTGAGACGCGCGTACTGCTGAAACTGCATCCTGAACTGGCGCCAGTAAAGGTGGCGGTTCTGCCCCTATCCAGAAACGAGCGCTTGACTCCGACCGCGCGCGAGGTGTTCGAGACTGTACGAAAATCAGGTCGGATCGCCGGTTTCGTACAGTACGACGATACACAGAGCATCGGCAGGCGATACCGTCGGCAGGACGAGATAGGCACTCCGCTATGCGTAACCGTTGATTTCGACACCCTGGATGACCGAGCGGTGACTATCAGGCGACGCGACACGATGGAACAGGTTCGCGTTCCAATATCTGAACTGGTTCAACGCCTGTCTGAAGAGTTGGCGTTCTAAATGGCTTGAGATTTTGTTTCATGCCACGAAAAGAAAAAATCACCCCCACTAATACGAATAGGCTAGTCGGCAAAGCACTCGTCATTCAACAGGCTCATGGCAAACGACGTATTGATTTCTCTACCCCCCCCCCCCGAAAGTCAGCGTAGTCATCCCTACCCATAACCGCGCAAACCTGCTGCCTCGCGCAGTCAATAGCGTTCTCACTCAGACCTATGACGACTACGAAATCATCATCATTGACGATTTCTCTACAGACAATACCCAGGATGTCATGTCGCTCTGGAAAGGAGACCGCCGCTTTCAACTGTTGAGACATGAAGAGAACCGCGGAGCCGCCGCCGCTCGAAACATCGGGTTTATGAGCGCGCGTGGCGAGTACGTTACGTTTCTGGACGATGACGACGAATTTCTGCCTATTGCGCTGGAAGAACTCGTTAGAGCGCTTGAGATGTCCGGGCCAGAAGTCGGTTTCTCATACGGCTGGTATGATTGTATAGGGGAGCCTGAGACCCAATACAATAGGTCGCCCACGGGTATGAACGGGGATATATCCCAGGACGTGATCGCCTTCAGACTTCCGTGCGGAACTCTGCCCGCGCTCTTCCGCTCGTCGGCGCTTCGCGATATTGGCGGATGGAACGAGTCTCTGCTCAGATCCGACGACACCGACCTGATAATTCGCGTCTGCCAGGTCTATCACGTAGTTTGCGTTCCCAAGGTGATAGCCAATGTGTATCGGAAGCACGGTCAACCGCGATTAAGCGACAATACTCTCATAGCCACAGTGCGTGAATTCCAATTCAGAAAATCTCACATAGACAGATTCTCAAGCAGACTCAGGGGAAATGATGAATCTATGTATAGGACGCTTATTCCTTTGGTCTATATGCCTTGGTGGCGCGCCGACCGGATGCTGGCATTGTCACTGTTCTTCAAGATTGCCCAACTCTCATCAGTGAGATACGTTATATTCAAGCACATACCCCTCTTCATAAAGGTGACGATCTGGCACGCGACCCCGCTTTCGCGCTTCAGGGATCGTGCCAGATCGGTCCGCGACAGACTGTTTCGACGCGCCAGTTCAAATTGAACATCCTCCCCGCCCTGCTGTATCACCGAAATAAGTCGCCGCATACTCATGACCATAAAGTTGATACTACTTCTCTAGCGCGCGGAAATATGACCTGCATCACTCTGAAATGGTACAATCCAGTCCACGCCGTATCAATTCACCAATGAGATAATCTGAGATGCGCGTCATTCACTTTGCAGACGTTCATATAGGCGTCGAAAACTACTCCCGAACGGATCCTGAAACGGGCCTCTCCACCCGACTTCAGGATTTCCTGGAAACGTTCGACGAACTCGTTGACTACGCCATAGAGTCGGGCGCGCACCTCGCGCTGTTCTGCGGCGACGCTTACAAGAGCCGCGATCCGTCCCAGACGCATCAGCGCGAGTTCGCAAAGCGCATAGTCAGGCTGTCCGAGGCTGGGATACCGTCTTTTCTGCTCGTCGGCAACCACGATACGCCGCACGTTCAGGGGCGTGCGACATCTCTGGACATATATCGCACGCTTCCGATGCCTATGGTAACGATAGGAGACAATGCGACGACCTATCGCATCGAAACGGTCGCCGGCCCTATACAGATAGTCGCAGCGCCATGGATACGCCGCAGCCAGTTCATAGCGCGCGACGAAATGCGCGGCCTGTCCAATGTCCAGATCAATGAGAAGATTAGCGAGACTCTCACCAACATCATACAGATTCAGGCGCAACGGCTGGATCCCGGCCTGCCCGCGATTCTGTCCGGCCACGTGACCGTGAACGACGCCAGAACAAGCTCAGAGCAGTCCATGATGCTGGGCAGCGATCATGTCTTGCTGCGAAGTTCGGTCGCGCTGCCGCAATTCGACTATGTCGCTTTGGGCCACATACACAAGCACCAGGTAATCGGGCAGAAACCGCACGTAGTCTATTCGGGAAGTCTGCAAAGGATTGACTTTGGAGAGGAGCGGGACGAGAAAGGTTTCTGCGTCGTGGACCTGGACCCGTCGAAGCCGCAAGGCGAGCGCATGACAGGCTTTGACTTTCAGCAGGTAAGAGCGAGACGATTTCTTACGATAGACGTCAAGCTGGGCGCGGACGACCCATCTCCCAACGCAACCATCGCGGACAGAGTAAGCCGACACGCTACCAGGGACGCCATCGTCAAGCTCAACATCGAAATGCCGGCGAGCCTGGAGCCGCTGTTGTCGGACTCCGAAATCCGCGCGTCGTTATCAGACGCCCACTATGTGGCGGCGATATCGAGGCAGATCATCGAACGTCCCAGGACAAGACTGGACGGAACATATTCGGAGGGTCTCACGCCGGCGCAGCTTCTGGAACGCTATCTTGAGTCGCGCGACGCGCCAGCCGAGCGGGCGAAAGAACTCATGGAACGCGGCGAACAACTGATAGCGGAGCGCAACGCCGAATGAGCAGGCTCTCGGAGATATACAGGATAGCGCGCCCGCAATGGAAACGGCGGCGTTCTCATAGTCCTGAACGCGAACGAGAGCGATTAGCGGCGCCTGCGCCACTTGCTCTATATTCATGCGCTCTGTTTTGCGTCGTCGCCGCGCTCGCGTTGGCGGCGGTCGCCTGCGGAACGTCCTCCCCTTCCCGCGGCGACGCTCCCGATTTCGGGCTTACGCTGTATGGGAACTCCGAACACCAAGCGGGCGAGACGATACAGCTCTCTCAGTTCGCGGGCGAACCCGTCGTACTCAACTTCTGGTTTCCATCCTGCCCGCCCTGCGTGGCCGAGATGCCCGACTTCGAAAAAGCCTACCAGAAGTACAAGGGCGAGGGCCTGCGCATGATCGGCATTCAACTTCTGGGTCTGGACACGGCGGAAGACGGGCAGAAGTTCGTCCAGGACCTGGGCGTGAACTATATGCTGGGGGCCGACCGTCAAGAAGACGGTTCCGGCGAGATTCTGAAGAATTACCGAATCCAGGGATTCCCGACGACGATATTCATAGACAAGGAGCATAATATCGTCAGGACCTGGTCCGGCGCTCTGAACCTGGAGAAGCTAGAGGAACTCATCGCGGAGATTCTCTAGCGGGCGCTTGGCCGCAGGCCATCGGGGGGGAGCGTCCTCGAATTTGTCTATGAAAGGTCATGTAGAATACTCCCGCGAAAGCCTCCTGAGATGGGTAGATGTTGAGGACAATCACCCCCATCCTAGCCTTCCCTCATCGAGGTGGAAGGGATTTTTGCGAGCGGTTAGCGCGCTTGCCTGCCCCTGTGAACGCTAAAGCCTTGGAGAGGGTGAATGACGGCCAACGACGTCTTCCTTGTGGCGGTAAGATGGATTCACATTGTCGCGTCGGCGGCGTGGGTGGGCGGCAGCGTCTTCTACCTGTTCGTCTTGAGGCCGGCGATGCGTCGTTTCCCTGCGGAGGGACGCAAGATCAATGAAGTGACCGCCGCCGAATTCCGAGTGGTCGTGGATACCTGCATCTTCGTGATACTGGTCACCGGAATCATACTGACCTTCAACCGTCTGAACATTGGAGTCACCGGCGCCTCATACGGCATAGTTCTGGGGTTGAAAGTGGCTTTGAGCGTGTGGATGTTCATTCTGGCGCGCGGCAGAAGACGGCGCGCCGCTCTGCTCGAAATGTACAAACAGAGCGCTGAACCGCCCTCCGGCGCTTTTCGGAAGATACTGAAAGCGGTATCAGGCTACAATACTATCGTCATACTGGGCGTAGTAGTATTCCTGATGGCCGACTTGCTCAACACTCTGTATGAAGTGGCGATACGCTGATTCGCGTCGTCCCATGTTTTCCATAGGGGGAGGCAGAAACTTGAAGATGGAGCTAATGGAGATACTGGTCTGCCCGATGTGCAGAAGCGAACTCGACTTGAGTGTCTCAGTTCAGGAAGGGGACGAGATTGTCGAGGGCTCGCTCACCTGCGCGCAATGCGGCGAGATATACCCAATCGAGAATACGATACCGAATATGCTGCCGCCTTCGCTCAGGGACGCTTGATTCATACAGAGATTTTTTCATTCAGAGTCGCAAACCGGCAAATGTAAACCCGACTTCGCTCAAAAACGCTCGATTCATACAGAGAGGCTAACGTGATACACAAAGATTTCAGGTGCGAGTTCTACTTCATCAGACATGGCGAATCGGAGTCCAACGCCACTCCCGGATTCGCGGCGGGCGCGAACTATGATTCCGCGCTCACCGCCAAGGGAGTCCAACAGGCCCGGTTGCTGGGACGGCGACTGTGGCGGGAAGGCATAAAGTTCGACCGCGTTTACAGTTCCAGCCTGCGACGCGCCAAAGATACGGCGCGGCTTGCGCTCGCCGAGATGGGCGAATCGAATCGCTCAGTTCCCGCCGTGGACGAACTGGTGGAGCAGAGGGCGTTTGGATGGCGCGGCGTCCCGATAGAGGAAGTTTACACGCAGGAGAACGTCGCGTATATCGTGGGCAAGGGCGCGGACTTTGTGCCGCCGCAGGGCGAATCGCTGCGAATGGTGCGTAGGCGCGTATCCGGATGGGTGGAGTCGGAGATCATCTACAATGAGGAACTGGTGTCGGAGAGCGGGGACCTGAAAGTGGCGGTAGTGGGACACGGCACAGCGTCTCGCTGCCTGTTCCAGTACATCATGGGCTTTGACGAAAGCCTGATGCTGAAAATAGCGTTGGACAACACGTCTATATCCCGTTTCGTATTCGACCGACATGGCTGGTCGGTGGTTCGCCTCAACGACGCTTCTCATCTCGCCGAAGAGGCGGTCAGCTTCGAGTCGCGTTCATAGCGACGGATTTCGGTTCAGGGTCGGGCTGTTCGTTAGCCGGGAACTAAGCCCTCGCCTACGAACAGTTCCTCCGCCTCTTTCAGGGTGATGTCCGGTTCCGGCAGAACCAGGTCGGACTCGACCAGTTCATCCACAGGGACGGGAGTTGCGTTGTCGCGTACCAGATCCAAAAGAGCTTTCAGCGCAGGGCCGAAACTTTCTTGATCGTCTCCCTCGACCACCTCGACTAGCTTATTGTCCAGTTCGTTCAGTTCGTCAATGAACGCGCCCGGAAGGTTGTACTGGCCTTCGGTCAGTATTCTTACAATCATAGGTTGGTGTCCCCCCTCCAAGAGCGCGCTATCTGCCCGGCAGCGCCCTGCTTTGACTCGTCGAGGCGGGCAAACTGGTTCTGAGAGCCGCCAGTTCGTCCTCGACATTTTGTTCGGCGGTCAATTGCGCCAATTCGCGGCTAAGCGGATCGCTGCCTCCTGGTGACAATTGATCGTCCAGCACGCCGGACTCGGCCAGTTCGTCTATCGCGCCCGCTTTGGCGCGCAAGTTGGCGGTCTTGTCCTCGGCGCGCTCGACGGCGAGTTGAACGTCGCCCATCTCCTCAGAGATGCCGGATAGAGCGGAGCCGATTCTCACCTGCGCCTGCGCCGCGCTGTACTGCGCCTTGATTATCTCTTTTCTGGAACGGAAGGCTTCAACCTTGGCGGTAAGCCGCTGCTCGGCGCGGGTCAGCTTTTCCTGCTCCACCTCGAGTTGAGCTATCTGCTCGTCCAGCCCTTCGAGTTCTATGAGGGCGGTCTGCTTTCGCTGGAGGGCCATTCGCGCCAGGTCTTCCCTGCCCGCCGCCATCGCCTGCCGCGCCTGGTTTTCCACGTTGACGACGCTGGCCTTGACCTTATCGGCCTGAAGTTGGAGCCTGCGCTTGGTCGTTACCATCTCTACGATGCCGCGCTTGACGTTCTGAAGCATCTCGCGCTGTTTTTCGTAGGCGTAGTCCAGATTCTCGGACGGATTTTCGGCGTCGTCCACCAGCCTGTTGATCTTGGCTTTGACTACCGTTGATATGCGGGACATGAGACCCATTTTCTAAAACTCCCTAAGAAGAATTCGCCTGGCTGATATAGAGACTCAGAAGTCCGATGACTTCCTTCCTGTCAACATCGAGATTATTCCAAATATCACGACCACTATGCCAAGTACTATGAGGATCAATCCGGTGAGATCTATCAGCCACTGTATGATCCCCAATCTGAAGACCAGACCCAAAAGCAGCAGGGCAACCCCCAGCACCACCAGAGTAAAACCGCTCAGCTTAGACATAGCCGCTACCTTTCATAATTTGCAATGCGCATGTATCGGAACTCAACTATTTTGTTTCATAGAAGAATATGTCACCGTTAATTTTAACCTAAGACGGCTGACGATAAAAGCGAAAACTGGGGCGTAGAAATGGCATGGCGTCCCGTCAGATACTCGCTCTGGCGCGGCGAATCTTTCATGTGCCTATCTGTACGCTGGACGTTATTCGGCGCAGCGCGGCCAGGGCTGACAGGGCCGAAATCTTTCCGGTTCTGGGATTATCGTCGGACGGGATATTCTCGATGAGTATCTCCAGTCTGCCGAATTCGCCCTCGACGACAATTTCGTGCGTGTTTTTGGTCACAGTCGGGTCTGCGTAAATGCGAATGCGTGTCTTGCGCGGCCCTATGCCCGCCATGCTGAGAGCGGCAGACACGTTTACGTTGGCGGGAAACAGTCTGCACGCTTCGAGAACGGGGCCTTCGTACACAACAGTGGGCGCTGAGATCGCGTCCAGGTCCACCCCGGACATCTCAATGCCTGGGGATCCCCTCAATCCTTCTGGCGGCTTTCGCGTCGTCATAGTCAGCGAGTCAATGCGCCCGGCGGCGGCCGCCGCGACTCCATCCAGCCCCGCTATGGCGCCGGACGGCACGTATATTACGCAGCCGTTCTTCTCAGCCATATCGAACAGATCCTCGCGCTCCAGCAGCGCTCCCCCGCTAAGCGCCATCAAGTCTTTGCCGGCGGACAGCGTGGCGAGCGCGATTGACTCCATGGCGCTCGCGGGAGCGGCCTCTATCACGATGTCGGCAATCTCGGCCAGCCGGTCCAGTTCGACAACGGGAGGGCGGCATGCGAGCGTCGAGGCGAAACGCTCGGCGCGTTCCAGATTTCGGCTGGTTATTGCTCCGAGAACTGCGTTCGGCGCGGCTCCGGCGTCCAGTTGAGAAGCGACCTTGCGCCCGATGGTTCCACAGCCCGCTATTCCGATGATCTTCTTAGAGTCTCTCATACGGATATACTATTGACGCTAGCGTCCGATGTCAAAGAGGCTGTATCAACCGAGCCTGTATCAGTTTGGTCGGAGGATTGGATCACCCCCGTCCTAGTGGCTCAATACTTTTGAATTGACAGTCTATCTACTCTTTGTGGAATCACCCCCATCCTAGCCTTCCACCTTGATGGAGGAAGGGACTTTTGCGCGAGATGGCGCGCCGACTAAATCGTTACAGGTTCCCCGTGGAATTTTGGCGTTGACCTCGTATATTGGCAGCGTGTAGAATCAATAATCGCGCGGCCCCGTGGTGTAGCGGTTTAACATACTGCCCTGTCAAGGCAGAGATCGCCGGTTCGAATCCGGTCGGGGTCGCCAGGTTCCCCTCCCCTTTGCGCTATGAGTCCCCTTGTTCAACTCAATGGCTACAATGCGATAGTCTTCTCCCTTCTCTAACAGAAAACCCCGGCTAGCCACTGACCGCTCATTATTCGCCAAGTCGCATACTGTATAATGGTCGCGCGAAAGATGGGTCGGGCGGGATGCGACTCGACGAACTCCGGAGGCTTAAGATGACAACTCAAGTGGCCACCGCTGTGCAGGCTTTGCCGGCCATCTTCTATGAAGAGCCGGAACCGATAGAGGACGGTATGCAACAGGAACCAATCATCAATCTATTGATATATATGCTGAGAGACTGGTTCGAAGGCCAAAGAGTTATGGTCGGAGCGGGAGGATTCCTCTGCTGGAACCGACTCAACGGCAATGAGAGGATTAGTCCGGACGGCTTTATTACGCTCGATATGGACCCGGACTTCGTCTATCAGTTCCCCAACTATTTGATATGGGAAATCGGCAAGGCGCCCGACGTGGTGATGGAGGTGGCGTCTCCAAGCACGGCGGAAAACGATCTGGACAGCAAGCGCGACAGGTACGCCAGACTGGGCATATCCGAGTACTGGAAATTCGATCCGACGGGAGGCGAATTGTACGGAGTGGCGCTGATGGGGGAGCGGCTGGTGGACGAGGAGTATGTCGCGTATGAACTGAACATAGGGGAGAACGGTTCGGTCTGGTCTCGCAGCGAGGTTTTAGGGCTTGATTTCTACTGGGATGGTGAGCGCTTCGACATACGCGATCCGCTGACGGGGCAGACGTTGAACACTGCGGTCATAGCCAAGCGCGAGCGCGAGCGCGCCGAGAGTGAACGAACTCGCGCCGACAGTGAGCGAACCCGCGCCGAACTAGCTGAAGAACGCGCAGAGAGCGAAAGACAGGCGCGACTGAAATTGGAGGCCGAACTTCGCAGAATCATGGAAGAGCGTGAGCAAGATGAGGACGATTAGCGACAACGCGCTTCCTGATTATAAAACCATCCACCTAGCAAGCTGATACATACCCGACATGATATACTCGCTTGCGACATTGAAAATCCAGCGCCAGGAACGAGATGCGGATATGAAAGTGACAGTCATCGGAGCGGGCATCGTCGGTTCGGCTATCGCGTTTTACTTGGCGAGACGCGGAGCGCAGGTTACTCTTCTCGACGCGGGGAAGCCGGGCATGGGCGCGTCAAGTCATTCGTTCGCGTGGATAAACGCGTTCGCAAAAGAGCCGCGGCGCTACAACGAACTGAATCGAAGGTCTCTGGACACTTGGGACCGATACGCGAGGCTGCTGGACGAGGACGTAGGGCTGAAATGGGGAGGACAACTCACGTGGGCGGCAACCGACGAAGAGGCGGAGCGGCTTAGAGAAAACGTCGCTAGACTGCAATCGTGGGGATACATAGCGAGACTCATTGATGAATCGGAGTTGCTTGGCATGGAGCCGGGTTTGCGTCCGGGTCCGATTTCAGTCGCCGCCATCAGCGAAAACGACGGGCACGTTCTGGGAACGAAGGCGGCGCAGGTGGCGTCGCGGCGCGTGGAAGAGCTTGGCGGCTCTGTGAAGAGCGACACGCCCGCAACAGGCTTCAGCATGAGCGGCGGTCGCATAGTCTCGACGCTGGTCGAGTCAGACAGCATTGAGTGCGACGCGGTGGTACTGGCCGCCGGGGTCGCTGTCACCGAGATGGCCGCCATAGCGGGAGTAAACGTACCGCAGTATGAGAGTCCGGGCGTCGTCGTGAAGACGAACCCGATTCCCAAACTGATGGATTCGGTCTCCGTACTGTACGCGCCTCCTATTTCCCAAGACCAGCCCGAAATACATATTCGACAGGGGACTGACGGCGTGGCGATGATAGGAGAAGGAAGCCAAGAGAGCCTGGCAAAGGACGATTCTCGGGAACACGCCGACGCTCTGCTGGCGCGCGCTTCTCATTATCTGCCGGCGCTGTCCGCGGCGGAAGCCATTCCCGTTCCCGTAGGATACAGACCGATGCCGCTGGATGAGATGCCTATTTTGGGGTTCACGGAGAAGGCGCCGAACCTCTATATAGCGCTGACGCACAGTGGAGTAACGCTTGCGCCTCTGATAGGCGAGTTCGCGGCGATGGAAATCTTGGACGGCGCGCGAATAGATCTGCTCGAACCGTTCCGACTGGAGCGATTCGAGTGAGCGGGGCAAATCGGCAATGACCGGCCATATATAACGGAAATGGATGACAGGAGACTCGATTAATGCCGACAGCGTATGAATCTCTATTGGAACGCATTGACTCGATAGTCGCTCGAACCTCGATGCCCTGGGCCGAAGATGGCTGCGGCGTTACGCGGCTAGACACCCAGATAGCGGCGCTGGTCCATCCGGACGCTTACAGGGAAGCGTCCGACAGGCATCGCGTTCTTCTGGTCGGCGGACTTTCAGGCTCGCAAGGCGACGCGGACGCTGTGGCGTCGGTCATCGAATGGTATGCAAAGAGCAGGCGTTTGCGAAATCGAGTCGCTCTGAGCGTGATTCCATGCGCTAACCCGGACGGACTGAATTTGGGGGAGAGAGCTGGCAACGGATCGGGGGGCAATCCGGCGGAGGGCTATCCGCCAGTGGGCGGATTCTTCAACCACGATACGGACCCGGAGGCTCGCTATCTGTGGCGCTATATAGGATTCATGGCGCCGGATTGCATTCTGGAGGTTCGAGCGGCGGACAGCGTGAGTTGGGGACGCTCTGATATTTCCACGCAAATCCAAGGCGCGCCGGACGCGGCGCTCATGGACGACGACGGAAGCCTTCTGTCCGCGCTTGGAGTCGGTTGTCCGAACGATCTGGGCCGGATACCGGGTTTCCGATTAAACGCGCCCGCTAGCGAGGCGGCTGAACAGGCGGCGGCGTTCATGGATGCGCTCGCCGAGTCGGACGCAGTCGAGAAGTCGGAAGCAAGAAGCGCGCTCGACGCTCGCAGGGAACACTACTCGTTCGTGTGGGTCGCAGACAGGCTGAGCCAGAACTATGGCGATACGCTCGACCCTGTCATCTACACACAGGGTGTCGCTATCAGCGGGAGACTGCGGTTATTGAACTTGCGTGTCATGTTGCGCGGCATCGGTCCTGAGGCATACGCAGAACAGACTATGAAGTTGGCTGAGCCATACTTGTCAGGACGGAAGCCGTGGTTCGGCGAATCGGATGGCGGAGCTAACTACGCGGGAATCGTCTGGGCAGACACAATGTACAAAGGGATGAAAGATTCTCGATACCGCGACCTGCTTCTGTCGGTTGCCGACAAGTTCAGAGGCAATGAAGCGGGCGTCCCTCCGCCGCCGTGCGACCCGGACTATCGCACTGAGGATATGTTCTTCGCGGGGGCCATTCTTGGCAGAGCGTTCGCGCTGACGGGAGACATTTCGTATATGGATATACAGACCGCGTTCCTGCTGGAGGCGGATATTCAGGTGGAGAGCGGACTGTTCAAGCACTGTCGCTCGGTTCCGTATCACTGGGGACGCGGCAACGGGTTCGCGGCTTTGGGGTTCGCTGAAACGTTGACGTATTTGCCGGAAGACCACGCCGACCGCGACCGTCTGATAGCAATTCACAAACGGCATCTGGACGCTCTGAGGGAGTATCAGAGGCCGTCGGGGATGTTCACGCAACTACTGGATATGTCGGGGACATACCAGGAACTGACTGCGGTCTGCATGGTGGGGTATGCGGTGGCGCGCGGCATCAAGCATGGCTGGCTGGACGAATCTTACAGGGCGTTCCTGGATTCGCTGTGGAGCGCGGCGACAGAACGTATTGGACCTGCGCCTGAAGGGAAGATAGTGGATGGATGCACTGGCACGGGGGCGGTGAACGACCGCCGGTTCTATATTGATCGCGCGGCGGAGTATGGGAGGGATGACAGGACAGGCAGCCTGGCTCTCTGGTTCGCGGTGGAGATGTATCGTCTGGTCAGCAGTGAGGACGATTACGGGTATGATGAGGATTACCTGAATTGGTCTTAACCAGAAGAGGCTGAGAGCCTCTTCTGGGAGATATGGCGTGTTATTTTTCTAGGAATACTTGCCGGTTAGTTGGGGCGTCGTGCCTTCGTTTCCGGCGCTTGTCCATTCGTGGCGCGTTTCCCTACCCCAGGTGCGCTTCAGGTCGTCTCGCACGTTCAGATGCAATACACCCATGCCCTCGACTTCCATTTCGATGGAATCGCCGTCCTGGATGGCGCTCAATCCGAAGTGATTGGTGCCCGTCGCAATTACGTCGCCGGGGTCCAGCGAGTGAACAGACGTCACCCATTCTATAACCTGCGGAATCTTGTGAGCCATGTCGTCGGTATTGAAGTCCTGGCAGAGTCTGCCGTTTACCCACAGCTTGACGGGAAGCGATTGCGGGTCGGCGACCTCGTCGGCTGTTACGAGCCACGGACCCATGGGCGCGAACGTCTCGCGCGACTTCATCTGGTAGAAGGCGGGCACGCCGCGGGCTGAAACATCAATGAAGTTCATGTAGCCGAAGATATAGTCGAAGGCGTCTTCCGCTTTCACCTGCCACGCGCGCTTGCTGATGACCAGCGCGAGTTCGGCTTCATGCTCGAAGATGGTTGCGGGCATATCTGGGAGCAGTATGGTATCGCCGTCGCCTATGACGGAGTTGGGCGACTTGTTGAAGCCGTTCTTGGGGGCGGGCTCGGAGCGAGTGCCGTTCTCCATGTAGTTGACGGCCATGCAAGCTATGTTGAGCGGCCTGGGGGCGGGCGAGCGCAGGCGAACCTGCGAAACGGGCGTCCCGTCGTTCTCTGACGCGGCCTTTTGCAAGGCGTCCTTATAAGAATCGAAGTCGGCGATCAGTCCCGCCAGCGTATCCTGCGGGGATATGCTGGGTATATCGGAAACGACGTCCGAAACATCCACGACCGAGTCGCCCTCGATAACGCCCAATTTGAAATCGTCGAAGAATACAAGCTTCATCTTCTCTTGCCTCTGGCAGTTGGGTATTGATGGTTGCGCTTAAAGTTCAATCCCCTCATGAAATCTGAGGGGATTGAGGCGTTGTCTGAGTCTATGCGCGGGCGGTTTCCCAGCCATCCACTTGTATGCAGGAGACCCAGTGGCCTGGGGACACCTCCCGCAGTTCGGGCATTTCGAGCTGGCAGTCGTCCACCATGACGGGACATCTGGTGTGGAACACGCATCCCTGCGGCGGGTTCATCGGGCTTGGAACGTCGCCGGTGAGGATGATGCGCTCTCGCTGCGACTCGATGACGGGGTCCGGAATCGGGACCGCGGACAGAAGCGCCCGGGTGTACGGGTGCAGCGGGTTGTCGTAGAGTTCGTTGCGGTCGGCGATCTCTACGATGTGTCCGAGATACATAACGGCGACGCGATCTGAAATATGCCTCACAACGGATAGGTCGTGAGCGATGAACAGGTAGGTCAGGTCGAACTGTTCCTGCAGGTCTTCGAGCAGGTTGATGACCTGCGCCTGAATGGACACGTCGAGAGCCGATACTGGTTCGTCGCAAACGATAAAAGTGGGATTCACGGCAAGCGCGCGGGCTATGCCGATACGCTGGCGCTGGCCGCCGCTGAACTCGTGCGGATAGCGGTCCGCCATGTACGGGTTCAGCCCTACAACCTGCAGCAATTCGGAAACCCTGTCTCTGTACTCGCCCTTGGAAGAGGTGAGCTTATGCACTATGAGTGGTTCGCCCACGATGTCGCCGCAGGTCATTCTGGGGTTGAGCGAGCCGTAGGGGTCCTGGAATATGATCTGCATCTTGCGTCGCATGGCGCGCATACTGTTATTGTCGAGTTCGGCGAGACTTTCGCCTTCGAATATGACGTCGCCCTCGGTCGGCTTATATAGCTGCAGAATGGCTCGCCCTGTTGTGGTCTTGCCGCATCCGCTCTCACCCACAAGCCCGAGCGTCTCGCCCTTGTTGATAGTGAAGCTAACGTCGTCAACCGCTTTTACGTCGGCTATTTTTCGTTGGAAGATGATGCCGGAAGTAACCGGGAAATACATCTTCAGATTCTTTACTTCCAGCAGAGTTTCGCTGCCGTTGGTCTGCGTGGTCATCGTCCTCTTCTACCTCTCTATTAATCGGCCACACCGGCTATTTGATGAAGTTCTCGGTGTCGCCAGCAGGCGGAAGTATGTCCTTCCTTGGCTATCTCCAGCGTTGGAGTTTCCTCTACGCACTTTTCATAGAGGTACTTGCACCTGGGCGCGAACGAACAGCCTTCGGGCAGATTCACCAAGTCGGGGGGAAGCCCTTCGATTGCGTCCAGCCTGATGCGTTCGCTGGCGTCCAGCCTCGGCACTGAGTTGAGCAGCGCGAGCGTGTAGGGGTGTCTCGGGTTGTGGTATATCTCCTGGGAGGAGCCGGTTTCGATGATCTTGCCGGCGTACATGACATTTACGTTGTCCGCGTAGCGCGCCACCACGCCAAGGTTGTGGGTGATGATGATCATGGCGGTTCCGAAGTCTCGCGCCAGGTCCTGCATGAGCTCCAATATCTGAGCCTGAATGGTCACGTCCAAGGCTGTCGTCGGTTCATCGGCGATGATAAGCTTGGGATTGCAGCTCAGCGCCATGGCTATCATGACACGCTGCCTCATGCCGCCGCTAAACTGGTGGGGATAGTCACCCAGTCTGCGCGCCGCGTCGGGTATTCCGACCGTTTGCAAAAGCTCCGCCGCTCTGTCTCTGGCCTGCTGCCCAGACATTCCCTGGTGGAGTTCCAGCGTCTCGGTAAGCTGGCGTCCGATGGTGAGGACGGGGTTGAGCGACGTCATCGGCTCCTGGAAAACCATCGCAATGCGGTTTCCCCTGATGTTGCGCATCTCCGCGTCATCCATCTTCAGCAGGTCCTCGCCCTCGAACACCACCTCTCCGGCGACCGTCCTACCTGGCGGGGAAGGTATGAGGCGCATGATGGATAGGGCGTGCACGCTCTTACCGCATCCGCTCTCGCCCACAACGCCCAACACTTCGCCTTCTTCCAGATCGTAGGTAATGCCGTCAACTGCCTTGACGACGCCGTCCTGGGTAAAGAAGTGGGTAGTGAGATTGTTCACTTCCAGTAGTTTGGTCATTAAGGTCCCCCTTACGCCAACTATTCCTATTCCTATCAGTTCAATAACGGATATGCCACAAAAGCGGCAATTTGGCGCAAGCTAAACCTGTCGCCAAATCAACTCGCTGATGGCTAGGGTCAAGATATGTGTTTTATGGCGCATTGTCAAGTGAGAGAATTGACGCGGAGCCTGTATCAGTTTGGTCGGAGGATTGGATCACCCCCATCCTAGCCTTCCCC
>CAZXFX010000052.1:0-22466 GCA_964640295.1 uncultured Dehalococcoidia bacterium
GCATCAGCAGGCCACCTGCAAAACGCCTGCAGCCCAACCAGCAGATTATAAACCATAATATATGTACATCAGCGGGATCACAAGGGCAGGCAAACGCGAAAACCAATCATAAAGTCCCTTTCCCCTCGATGGGGTAAGGCTCAACCCCAACCAGTCGCCAGATAATTCTAAATTCATCATTCACTATTCACAATTCAACGGACGGGGGTGATCCAATCCTCCGACCAAACTGATACAGGCTCCACTTGCCGCCCACTGTTGCCCACGCTTGCGAATCTCTGTAAACTTGTCCGAGATGTGAAGGATGAATCGAAGCAGAAAATGGCAAATGGTAATCAGACGAAAAGTTGATACGCGAGAACAACTTCGCAGAATGCGCGAAGAGGCGGCCCTGGGCGGAGGACAACGCCGCGTCGAGTCTCAGCGCAGGCGCGGCAAGCTTACCGCCAGAGAGCGAATCGCGCTTCTGCTCGACGAAGAGTCGTTCCAGGAACTCGACACTTTCGTAACTCACCGCTCGACCGACTTCGGACTGGACAGCCAGAAGTACCTGGGCGACGCCGTCATAACCGGCTACGGAAAAGTCGAAGGACGGTTCGTGTACGTATATTCTCAGGACTTCACTGTGCTTGGCGGGTCGCTCTCGGAGGCGGTGGCCGGCAAAATTTGCAAGGTGATGGACCTGGCGATGAACAACGGCGCCCCCGTCGTGGGACTGATTGACTCCGGAGGCGCCAGAATACAGGAAGGTGTGGACAGCCTGTCCGGATACAGCGACATCTTCCACCGAAACGTTTGGGCATCAGGCGTCGTCCCTCAAATCTCCGTCATCCTGGGGCCGGCCGCAGGCGGAGCGACATACTCCCCAGCGCTCACCGACTTCATATTCATGGCGTCCGGAATCGGCCAGATGTACATAACAGGCCCAGACGTAATACGCGCGGTAACCGGCGAAGAAGTATCCCATGAAGACCTCGGAGGGGCGTCGGCGCATTCCACGCGAAGCGGCGTGGCCCATTTCGCCATAGAAGGCGAAGAGGCGTGCATGGCCCAAGTGCGAAGACTTCTCGGTTTCCTCCCGCAGAATAATATGGAAGACCCGCCCACACTCGACTTGGGAGACGACCCAGAGCGCGGCGACCACGACCTGGCCTATATTGTGCCGGACAACCCGAATCAGCCGTACAGCATGTTGGACGTTGTGAGGCGCGTGGTGGATGTGGGCGACTTCATGCAGGTGCACGAAGGGTTCGCGCCGAACGTGATAGTCGGTTTCGCCAGATTCGATGGGCGAGTGGCGGGCATAATCGGCAATCAGCCAGACCAGATGGCCGGAGTCCTTGATATAGACGCTTCGGTGAAGGCTGCCAGATTCGCGCGGTTCTGCGACGCTTTCAACATACCGCTGGTGACCTTCGTGGATGTGCCGGGATTCATGCCGGGAACAACCCAGGAATATGGAGGCATAATCAGACACGGCGCGAAGCTCATATACGCATACGCGGAGGCCACCGTTCCAAAGATAAGCGTTCTTACCAGAAAGGCTTACGGGGGAGCGTACATAGTGATGAGCAGCAAGAATCTGCATAGCGACGTGAACCTGGCCTGGCCCACGGGCGCGGTGGCGGTGATGGGAGCCGATGGCGCGGTCAACATCATCCATCGCGGCGAGATACAGAATTCGGAGGATCCCGAATCCACCCGCGCCGACCTGATCGCCGAGTACGAAGAGCGTCTGATGAATCCGTACGTGGCCGCGTCGCGCGGCATGATAGACGACGTGATTGATCCGCTGGAAACGCGCCCCAAAATCATTCGATCCCTGGATATGCTGGCGAACAAGCGAGAAGAACTTCCGCGCAAGAAGCACGGGAGCATACCCCTGTGAACATCCGAACGCCCGAAGACGCGGGCAAACTGAGCCCTGAGATGATAGCGGCTATGACCGCGGCCGTCCGAGCGTTCCTCGAACAAGACGCTGACCGCGCGTCCGAGCGCCGCTACGGCATATCCGCCTGGCGCAGAGTCGCCCATGCCGGCTTCGGCCCGCCAACACGCGGCTGGCGCGCACGCGACTGATCAAAGATTGAAGGAATGAATGGAAGTATTATTGGGGATAGCTATGGAAGCAAATCAAACGGTATTTCAAAATCTGCTGAATGGACAAATCCAATACCGGGTTCCTCTATTTCAGCGAGTATATAGCTGGAAAGAGGAAAACTGGGAACAGATATGGTCTGATATATTGGAAGTATACGCTATGGACAAACCAAGAAATCACTTCATTGGCTCTGTGGTAACACAGCCAATTCCAGATTCCCCAGAGAAAGCATCGAAATATATGTTGATAGATGGTCAGCAACGTATGACCACTCTATTGATTTTACTTAGTGCCATTCGACACAGAGCGCAGCAAAATAATGATATATGGGGATCCCTCGCATACCAAATCGAGGAGGAATGTCTAATCAATAAATACGCAATTCCAGATGATCACTATAAATTTTTACCAACCGAACAAGATCGTGAACCTTTCAAATCTGTGATGAGCGGCAATATTGGAGAACAGCATTCACAAATTTTCAATGCATGGTCATATTTTAACCAAGCTATATCTAAAGGAGACATAGATGAACATGATATAGATCTCCGTAAGCTAAGAAACTGCATTACTGGATATCTTGATATAGTTAGTATAACTCTTGATGTTGATGATAGCCCAAATCGTATCTTTGAGAGCCTTAATAATACAGGAATGCCATTAAGTGTATCGGATCTAATACGCAATTACTTATTCATGAACATCTCCGGCTGGGATCAGCAAAAAACTGCTTATGATAAATACTGGTATCCTATGCAACAGATTTTCGGGTCTGAGAATGATAATAGATTTTCCGATTTTTTCTGGCGATACTTGATGATGAAAGGCAATCTCGAACGCAGGGATGAAACTTACGAGGGTGTGCGTCGGTTATTAGGTGAGTCTAGTGTAACATCTCAAGTTGCCAGTGAATTTCTCGCCGAATTTTACAGATTCTCTGGATATTACGCTCAACTTATTCAGACACAACAACCAAAATTCGGATGTTCGATATCAAAGCGTATAAATCGATTAAATCGCTGGGAGGTTAGTGTAACTTATCCCTTCTTTATGCGAGCACTAGACTATATGGATTCTGGTCTTATCGGTAGATCGGAGTTAGAAGATGTAATGGACATGATTGAATCCTTTATAGTGCGACGGGCTATTTGCGGCGTTCCAACAAATCGATTACGACGAATCTTTGTGCAAATGTCCACTCAAGTCAAGCCAAACGACTTTACGACTTCAGCCAAACAGATATTACTGAATAGTAGATGGCCTGCTGACTCTGAATTCCGTGAGAAATTTATTCAATATCGTCTTTACAATCCCTACCGACTGTCACGGACCAGACTAATTCTGGATACTCTTCAAATATCATTTGGCGATAAGGAAGGTCCTGACCTTAGCAAACCTCAAATCACAATAGAACATATCATGCCTCAAACTCTCTCAGAGGAATGGGAGTGTTATTTAGGCACAGACGCCACAGATATTCACAACCGATGGCTTCACACCATCGGAAATCTAACCTTGACAGGTTACAATTCACAGTTAGGCAACATGCCGTTTTCAGATAAGAAGCCCAAACTTTCTAAATCCAATTTTAGGTTGAGTGACTCAATTCAAATACATGACAAATGGAACGAAGAATCAATTCAGCATCGTGGAAGTAAATTAGCTGAACGAGCACTGAGATTATGGCCACGATAAGCTATGAGACAACATGATATGCCCCTTCCTCTAAAACTCAGCGATACGACGTTCAGAGACGCTCACCAGAGCCTCATGGCCACCAGAATGAGAACCGAGGATATGGTTCCCCTGGCCGAGAAGATGGATTCCGTCGGCTTTTACTCTATGGAAGTGTGGGGAGGAGCGACGTTCGATTCGGCCACCAGATTCCTGGCGGAAGACCCGTGGGAGCGGCTGAGGACGTTCAAGTCTCTTATGCCGAACACGAATCTCTCGATGCTGCTGCGCGGGCAGTCGCTCGTCGGTTACCGCAATTACGCGGACGACGTGGTGGATAAGTTCGTCGAGCGTTCAGCCGAAAACGGCATTGACGTATTTCGAGTGTTCGACGCGCTGAACTACGAACCGAACATCGAGCGCGCAGCAGCAGCAGTCAAGAGCGCGGGCAGCCACCTGCAACTCGCCATCTGCTATACCATCGGCGAAGGGACGCGGATGGGCGGCGACATATACAACCTGGACTACTATCTGTCCAAGGCGCGCAGTTTCCGCGATATGGGCGCGGACAGCCTCTGCCTCAAGGATATGGGCGGCCTTCTCGCTCCCTACGACGCATTCGAACTGGTATCCGCCATCAAGTCCGAGATAGACATTCCACTGCAACTGCACGCCCACTACACCAGCGGCATGGCTTCGATGTCCGCCCTCAAGGCGGTAGAGGCGGGGCTGGACATCCTGGACGTCTGTCTCGCGCCGCTCGCTCTGAGAACGTCGCAGCCCGCCGTAGAGCCAATAGTGGTCACGCTGAGCGGAAGCGAACGCGATACGGGCGTTGACCTGGATACTCTGCTCGACCTGGGCGACCAACTCGAAGAGATATTGCCCAAGTACGCCAGCCACATGGAGACTACTCGCGCCGCCGTCATTGACCCCAAGGCGCTCATACACCAGATTCCCGGCGGAATGGCGTCCAACATGGTCTCGCAGCTACGGGAAGCGGACGCCCTGGACAAAATGAGCGACGTGCTGGATGAGATACCCAGAACGCGCGCCGATCTCGGGTTCCCTCCTCTCGTCACCCCCATGAGCCAGATGGTCGGAGCCCAGGCCGTAACCAATGTGCTGTTCGGACGATACGCGGTAGTTTCCGAACCAGTAAAAGAGTACCTGCGCGGCAATTACGGCAAGCCCGTGTCCCCAGTGCGGGACACGCTCATGGACAAGCTCTCCGAATCCGAAGAGGTCGCTCCCGCTCCCGAAAGACCGGGCGCGGCTGTCGAGCCAGAACTCCAGGCTGCGATAGACGCCGTTTCCGACCTGACCGACGACATAGACGACGCCCTCATCTACGCGCTCTATCCACAGACAGGCGAACGCTTCCTCCGCATCAAACACGGTCTCGAACCCGTGCCGGAAGAGATGAAGCCCCGGACGCCTGAGCAAGCGCGGCAAGCCGCGAATATCCCGGAACGGACATCTGCCACTCCGCCAATGAGTTCCAGATCGAAACGCTTCAACATATACGTGGGCGGACAGTTCTTCGAGGTGGATGTTGATCCGGTCAGTGATCGAACTCCTTCCGAGGCGCCCGCCCAGCCATCCGCGCAGGAGGCGCAGACCCACACGCCAGCAATCGCTTCTGAAGGTGAAGCGGTTGTGGCTGCGCCAATGCCCGGCATTCTCATCAGTGTCGCGGTCGAAGTGGGCCAAACCGTATCCGCCGGAGATCCGCTGCTCGTTCTGGAAGCGATGAAAATGCAGAACGCGATTCCGTCCCCGGCGAATGGCGTCGTGACGTCCCTGCCCGTCCCAATCGGAACGCAGGTAGTCAGAGATCAAACGCTGGCCGTCATCCAGACATAGTAACTGCGGATTCGCAATGGGAGTCCCCTCCTCCCAGCTTCCAATAAGACACGAAACATAAACACACCGAAAGGAGCCAAACGTGGCTGACAACCAAATCATAGACGCGGCAAAGAACCACTTCGGACAAGTGGTCGCCCAGCAATTGGAACGAGTCGAGCGACTGAAGAGCGAACCGGACTGGCTCGATTATTCAAACATATCTCCAATAGTGGTTGGAATGCTCGGCGGAGACGGCATCGGCCCGCGAATAAGCGCGGAGTCGCAGACCGTCCTCGAACATCTCCTGAGAGAGGAAGTGGACTCCGGAAAAGTGGAGTTCCGGGTCATTGACGGCCTCACCATCGAAAACAGGGCCGAACACATGAAGTCCATCCCGGACGACGTGCTTGCCGAGATAAAAGACTGCCACGTAACCCTGAAGGGACCGACCCACACGCCCGAACAGGGCGACGGCTGGCCCAATCTGGAGAGCGCGAATGTCTCCATGCGCAAAGAACTCGATCTCTTCGCCAACATAAGGCCCGTGAGGGTACCGTCCCAAGGCATTGACTGGACGTTCTTCAGAGAGAACACCGAGGATATGTACGCTGTCGGAAGCCAGGGACTGAACGTAACCGAAGACCTGGCGATGGACTTCCGCGTCATAACCACGCAGGGCTCGCGCCGCATCATAGACGCCGCTTTCGCCCACGCCAGGCGAACCGGCAGAGACCGCGTGACTATCGTCACCAAGGCGAATGTCGTCAAGACCACCGACGGCAAGTTCCTCGACATCGCGCGCGAGGTTTCGGAGAACTACCCCGGCATCGAGTGGGACGGATGGTACATTGACATCATGACCGCCGCGCTCATAAACCCCGCCCGCCAGAAGGATTTCCAGGTGCTGGCGCTGCCCAATCTCTACGGCGACATCCTCACCGACGAGGCGGCCCAGATTCAAGGAGGCGTAGGAACAGCCGGAAGCGCCAATGTGGGCAAGCGGTACGCGATGTTCGAGGCGATTCACGGCAGCGCCCCCCGAATGGTCAGGGAGAACCGCGACCAGTACGCCGACCCCAGTTCCCTGCTGCGCGCGGGCGCGATGATGCTGGAGCATATAGGCTACACCGACATAGGCGCAAAACTGCACAAGGCGATAGACATCTGCGGCCAGTATGAGCGCAAGATCGTCATGACCGGACGGGACACCGGCGCCACCAGCGAAGAGTTTGGACAGTACCTGATGGACACAGTCGCCGACTCCACCCTCGAAGACCGCTGGCAGGCATACGTTGACGCTTCCGCTTAGATTGCGCGACTTCTCAGCGAATAGCCGCCTTGCAAATCGTACAATGGCGGTTGAATACTCATAGATAGAACGGGGCGGGTAGAATTACCCGCCCCAACTACTGATAACGAAAACCCAACGACACATATACGCGGAGGAGCAGAATGGGAAGAAGCAAAGTGACAGTGGTGGGCGCTGGCAACGTGGGGGCCACCGCCGCCCAGAGAATGTTCGACAAGGGATACGCCGACGTCGTACTGGTGGACATAGTGGAGGGGCTGCCGCAGGGCAAGGCTCTGGATATGCTCGAATCGGGCCCCGTCATCGGCTCGGACGCCAACGTGACTGGAACGAACGACTACGCCGACACCGCCAACTCGGATGTCGTCGTCATTACGTCCGGCATCGCGCGCAGGCCGGGCATGAGCCGCGACGACCTGCTATTGACCAACATGAATATCATCACGTCGGTTACGCAGTCGGTCGTCGAACATTCCCCTAACGCGATTCTCGTAATCGTAACCAACCCCCTCGACGCGATGGCGCAGCGCGCGTTCCAGGTCAGCGGCTTCCCCAAGAATCGCGTTGTCGGAATGGCCGGCATCCTGGACACCGCGCGCTTCAGAACGTTCCTGGCAGAAGAGTTGAACGTGTCGGTAAATTCAGTCGAAGCCTACGTGCTGGGCGGCCATGGCGACACGATGGTTCCGGTAACGGCGAGTACCACCGTCGGCGGACAGCCCATTTCAGAAGTTCTGTCCCAAGACCGCGTCAACTCAATCGTGAAGCGCACCCAGGACGGCGGCGCCGAAATAGTGAACCTGCTCAAGACCGGCAGCGCCTATTACGCCCCCTCAGCCGCCATCGTTCAGATGGTCGAGGCAATCCTGCTCGACAGGCAGGAGATTCTGCCCTGCACTGCGTATCTGGAAGGCGAGTACGGCATAGACGGACTCTATGTGGGCGTTCCCGTCCGACTGGGCGCCGGCGGCGTGGAGGACATCATCAAGTTCAACCTGACCGAATCCGAACAGGCCAGTCTTCTCAACTCCGCCGAAGCCGTCCGCGAACTCGTCGAGGTAATGGCGCAAAACTCCTAGCCACTCTAAACGCTGACGCCGCCCGGGTCCGGGCGGCGTCCAAAACCTTTCGATTATCCCCAGAATCGTTCGTCCTGAGCCTGTCGAGGGAAGCCCGCGGAAGGGCGCTTGTCGAGGCTCTGTCAGCCAGTTCACCAGCCATCTTGCACAAACCGAAAGACCTCGCGCGGCGTCACTCCTCTCCAATACAGGATGCGACAGCGGCCACCGCGGCGGCCCCCATGCCCGATCCGTCGCGCAGATAACAGACACGCACGCGCTCCGCTCCATCTCCCAATACCTCCTCCAGTCCCCGCTCCACCTCGTCCGCGTATCCAGGAATACCCCTGAAGACGCTGCCGTCGGCGGCCACCACGTGTTCTTCTTCCAAGTTCGGATCCATATATGTAGCTGTGGCGGCTATGCCGGCGGCCACTACTCGCGCCGACCTCCTCGCCACCGAGACGCATATATCCCTGAGCTGACGCCTGTCCCGCGCCGACGCGCTCGGCGCCCCAAGACTGCCCAGAAGCATAGCGGTCGCCTCGAGTTGTTCAGATTGGTCGAAGATGATGTCCGACAGGCGCTCGGTCGTAAAAGCGTATGGAATCGTAAAATCGGATTCCCCAGCAAGCCAATCCTCGAATCCCTCGCCTCGCTCCGCGATTTCCGCCACCCTGAGACGCGCCACCTCTCCCAGATAACGCCCCGCTACCATCTTCTCCATCAATTGGCCGTCTGCGCCCGACTCCTCATCCAGTCGCTTGTCAGCGTCCGTTCGCATCGCGTCCACGCCGTCGAAATTCCCGCACTCCATATTGAATATCATCTCATCGGCGTTGCCCGACGGATCGGGCAAATCGCGCCTTCCGGTCATGCGACTGGGAACGGCGACCGCTAGATTGGCGCCCGTCCCAACTATGAGTCCCATATCGCAGCGCGGATCCAGATATGCGCCAGCCGCCAGAACGCCCACTGTATCGTTCGCCAAGGCGCTGACTGCCAACTTGCGCCCTGCTCGCGTCCTCGCCGCAATCGCCCGTTCCAACAGCGCGACCACATCCTTCCCCTCCACACCCTCGAAGTCAAACTCTTTCGTCCACTTGGCCAACCGGCCCGCGCGGACGCCGGTCTGATCTATTGGAAAGGCAAAGATGAATCCCAATCCGTCGGATCTATAAGAGCCGTCAGCGGCAAGGATATCAACTACGAACTGTGCGACTGGGCCAAACAGGTCCTCAGCAGAGCCGGACATCGAAGAAAGACGAAAAGATTGATGGTCGAGTACGCGGATGTCGCGCTTCCCTCCCAGTTCCACGAGTGTGGCTCGGACGTTGGTGCCGCCCAGGTCGAGCGCGAGGAAGCGTCCCCTCTCATTGCCGCGCGGCCGGCCAACGAACGACGGGTGCATCGCGATAGAGCGCGGATTTCCAGAAAGACCCAACCGTATTTCATCATGGAACGGGACAACAAGGCGCGCAAAAGACATATCACAAAAGGTACCAAACTCTTCTTGCTTTTCCAACAGTCTAATCTGTGGGTGTTCTTGACACGTATGGGTATTCAAATCTTCATAAACCATCGCGTACTGAGAATACCAATCTATGCAATCTAAGCTATCGCATTCATACTTGCTTCGGCTTTCGCACGAACAACATGAGCGCCGCTCCCATGAAGCTCAACGCCGCGAATGCCGTGAACGGCACTATGTACGTGCCTGTCGTATCGAACATATAGCCCGCGAACAGCGGCGCGAATATCATCGCTATGTTCATAGGAAACTGCGATATGCCCATAATCGTGGCGAAAGCCTTCCGACCGAAATAGTCCCCGCGAATGGCCGTCGTCAAGGGACTGCGCCCACCGAAACCGATTCCGTACATAAGCGCGAACAGGTATGCCATCGCAACGCTGTCGAAGAGCGCTATGACCAGTATCCCCACTCCCTGAAGAAACAGGAAGAAAGCTATCATAAAAGTCTTGGAAAGCCGGTCAGCCAGGTAACCCGATATGAACTGCGCGGGAAGCGCCACCAATGTATAAACCGTCTGGATGAACGCGGCGGCGGTCGGAGACATACCCGTATCGGTCAGTTTCGGAACTAGATGAAGAGCCAGCGTGACTATCGCAACGCTCGAAGCCACCTGCGCTATCGTGAGCATCCAAAACGCCGGGGTCTTCAGAGCCTGCATCGCCGTGAAGTCCGGCTCGTCGTCCTCTGTCTCCTCGGCGCCCTCACTGTTCGCCGCGTCACCGCGACGCGGCGGACTTATGTCGCCGTCTGGCTGAAGCCCCATATCCTCTGGCCTATTCCGAATCGCCTTCGCCGCCGGCCCGACTATGACCAGCAGGAATATGCCTATTCCCATGGCGGCTCCGCTCAATTCGAATAGTTCAATCGCAATCGCCAGCGCGGGCACCAGAAGTCCGCCAATATGTATCCCCGACATAGAACACGCCATCGCGAACGAACGGCGACGACTGAACCAGTTGTTCACCATAGCTATCAGCGCCAGCCATCCGCCTAGTCCAGTGCCCAGTGAAACAAACATATACGCGCCGTAGAAGTGCAAAAGCCTTTCGTCCAACGACGAAAATGGCAATGCGCGGAACAGTCCGAGTCGCCCAAGAGCGTCAATCTGCGACAGCCATATAAACCCCAAACCCATCATGGTGTACCCAATCAGCACCATGCGGCGCGTTCCCACCCTGTCCACCAGAACGCCCTCTATCGGGCCAAGAATAGCGCCCTCCACTCGCGCCAGCGAGAAAGCGCCCGAAAGCGCTGTCCGGCTCCATCCATACCGCCGCTCCAGCGCGACAAGCATAACGCCAAGCCCCTGGAACACCGTCAGCGACATCAGCGTGAGCATGAAAGCGGACAGTCCGACAAGCCACCAGCCGTAGAATACTTCCCCATTGAGAATCGCGCGTCCCGCTTTCAGCGCCTCCGCCCGCATTCCGCCCTTCGATTCAGTTGTCGAACCTCTATCTTCCATGAGCGTAAGATTACCAGAAACTGAACTCCAATTTTCACCCGTATATCCGAAAATTTCAGGAATTTCGGAATATCGCCCCCAGTTCGATGGCTGCGCCCTGCTGCAGCCACAGGACAGGTTGCGATTCAACAGCCCAGCATCTACACTCAGTAACGATTCGATTGGGGAGATTTCATTTTCCCAATTCTATGGGGAGAAGACGCATTGAAGAACAATCTCATGGACAAGTACTGCATAGTCGGCGTGGGAGAGACCGACTATAGCAGAGGCTCCGGACGCAGCACCCGCGCCCTGGCCGCCGAAGCGATCAACAACGCGCTCGCCGACGCCGGCCTCAAGCCGCAGGACCTGGACGGCATGCTCAGCTACCACGGCGGAGACTCCACCAACTCCAGCGCCCTTGCATACGACCTCGGCGTCAAGCTCAACTTCTACATGGACTGCTCCGGCGGCGGTTCCAGCACAGAGGCGCTCGTCGGATTAGCAATAGGCGCTATCGAGGCGGGCATGGCGGACACCATCGCCATATTCCGCTCCATGAACGGCTATTCGCAGGTGCGCATAGGAGGAACCGGCGCCAGGTCCGCGACGCCCGTGTCTGGCCCCGACCTGCTCAGACGACCCTACGGACTCGCCAGCGCAGTTCAGTCGTTCGCTTTCACCTTCACCAGACACATGATGGAATACGGAGTGACGAGCGAGCAACTGGCTCAAATAAAAGCGACGCACAGCAATCACGCCAGCAACAACCCCAAAGCGCTGATGAAGCATCGCGTAACGGTTGACGACGTGGTGAACTCGCGCTGGATAGTTCGCCCATGCGCCCATTTGCTGGACTGCTGTCTGGAGACCGACAATGCCACCTGCATCATCATCACCTCGGCGGAGCGCGCCAAGGACCTGAAACAGACGCCCGCCTACATCCGCGCCGTTCAGGGCCGCGGAACCAAGCGGGGCGGCGACTTCCATTACCAGCACGCTCCCATCACAAGAGTTGCCGGACACTATATTGGCCCCAGGATATTTGGCCTCGCCGACATGACCCACGACGATATTGACGTTACAGGCTGCTACGACGCTTTCACCTACACAGTAATGCTCCAATTCGAGGACTACGGCTTTTGCGAGAAGGGAGAGGCCAAAGAATACGTGACTTCCGGCATTACCGATCTGGGAGGACGCCGCCCCAACAACACCAGCGGCGGACACCTCTGCGAAGGCTACACGCACGGAATGAATATGGTCATCGAAAATGTCCGCCAACTGCGCGGAACTGTGGACGACTACTGTCCGCAGTGGCGGGACGGCGTACACACCTACGACTATTCCGAAGGCAATTGCCGACAAGTCGAAGACGTCAATGTCACGATGAACATGGGCTGGGCGTCCCCGGCGACGGGCAGCGCGCTGATTCTCAGGAGGTAATATCCATGCCGGTGTACGAATACCGCCAACTGCCAGTCAACATCTCTGAACAAGACTCCGAATACAAGGGCTACTTCGACGCCGCCAACGAACGCAAGCTCGTTCTCAAGAAGTGCCTCGACTGCGGCCTCCTGCGCGGGGAACCGGGAGCCGCCTGCCCATGGTGCGCCTCCATGAACGCGGAATGGCAACAGGTGAGCGGCAAGGGAACGATATACAGCTATCAGATAGTCCCGCACAGCATCCTGCCGGGATTCAGGGACTGGACGCCCTACCCCATCATACTGGTCGAACTCGACGAGCAGGTTGACCAGCCGAATCCGGGCGACGGCCTCCGCATTACCGCCAATCTCGTTGACGAGAACATGGACGCGGAGAAAGAGGAGAACGTGGCGATAGGCAAACGAGTCGAGGTCTGCTTCATGGACATCGAAGACGGTTTCACTCTGCCACAATTCAGGCTGTCCGACGAGCCGCCCGCCGGGGAAGTCTGGCGCTACCCCGTAGCGTGAGCTAGGATTGAGAATACACGCTGATTCGTAATAGCCCGCGTAAGAGCGCGTCTCTGGAGCGCAACAGTGTTTGGACGCCAAGAAGTTCATATCTATCAGGAAAAAGACGGAGTTATCTACGACTCCGACACCGCAGACATCCTTCACTATTGGGATCCCCTCTTGGGAGGAAGAAATATCCTCGCGGTCACTCCCTTGGGCAACTACTTTCTGGCCATGCTCTACACGATAGCCTTCAACCCCAGGTTCTACATCTCTCCAATAAGCAAATCGTACGCCATATTCCTGGCGGCTAAATACGACGCTCCCGATTCGACTATGAGCAAGCTAGGGGTCAGGATGTTCACCCCCGTAGAGTCGGATGAACCGTACAATCTTGTATCTTCTGAGACCATCTGGCCAAAGAAGACACGGCTGGGCTGGAACACGCTGTTGAGAAATTACGACGGTCGATTCTGGATGTTCAAAAGCATTGATCTCGACCTTATAGGCATCCGAACCCAACGGGCGCAGCCCATGACTCAGAAAAAGGCTATTGCATGGGCCATTAAAAAAGGGGCGTGGGGAAATACGATGTCCCTTATCGGATTGGATGAGTACAAATGATTCCCAGATGGCTGACGCTCGGAAGTCTAGGACCCGTGTCTATGAAATCAGCGCGCGCCTCTGATCCATATAACCTAACCGGAAAAACACCAGAAATCATCTTGCAAAGGCTGGAACTTGGGACTGAAAATATTCTTCGACGTTGATTACACCCTGCTATCAATGGACGGAAGCCTCCGCCCTCTAACCAGGGAAACCTTCGAGAAACTGATTGAAGACGGACACCAGATATTCATCTGGTCGGGCGTAGGCCTTCGGAATGACGACGTAAAGCGACACGATCTGGAAGATCTGGTATCCGGCGTGTACAAGAAGCCGATCTACGACTTCATCAATGGCCTGTCGCTCCTGAAAGTGCCGCACTGGCCCGACTTCGTGATAGACGACTATCCTGAAATCGTGGACATTTTCGGCGGCGTTCTCGCAAGACCATATTTCTTCCGATCCGCGGATGACGACGAAATGGAACACATATACCAAATCATCAAAGACTTCGTCGCTACCGGCTCCTCCAAAAAAGTGGGGTACAAACCCGCTCGCGGCATAAAACCTGAATGAGAAGATTATGTCCATCGAACTCCTCAGACCCGACGTCTCTTCCAAGATAGCGGCCGGCGAGGTTATCGAGAGACCCGCGTCCGCGATAAAGGAACTCGTCGAGAATGCCCTTGACGCGGGCGCGTCCAGGATCCAGATCGAAATCAGGGTCGGCGGCATAGAATACATTCGCGTAACCGACGACGGCGTCGGCATACCTCCCAATCAGGTCGAACTCGCATTCCAGCGATTCGCCACCAGCAAACTCTCGGAAGCCGAGGACCTGGAAGCGGTCTCCACACTCGGATTCCGAGGAGAGGCTCTCCCAAGCATAGCCTCCATTGCGCGCGTGGAGATGCGTACCCGCGCCCACGACCAGGACTCCGGCGCCCGCATCGAGATCGAAGACGGCAAGGTAATCTCGTTTTCGAGCGCGGGCCTGCCCATCGGCACGACTCTCATAGCCAGAAACCTCTTCCGCAACTTTCCGGCGCGTCGCAAATTCCTGCGCTCCCCATCGACGGAGCAAACCCGTATTCAGATGGTCATCTCCCATTACGCCATGGCCTACCCGGAGATAGCGTTCGACCTCCGCTCGGACAGAGGCAGGCCATTCTCGACACCCGGCGGCGGTGATCTGCGCGACGCGGTATCTGCGGTACACGGAAGAAGAGTCGCCGCCGATATGCTCGAAATCAGTTCGGAATCGGAAGAGGATATCGCTAGACCGTCGGTAAGCGGCCTGATTGGACCGCCCATGCTCGATCGCGCCAACCGCACATACATAAGCCTGTTCGTCAACAGGCGATGGATACAGAACCGCTCCATCTCCTACGCGGTAGAGCAGTCCTACCACGGATTCATGGCCGAGAGACGATACCCTGTCGCCGTCGTCAACATATCCGTCCCGTATGAAGACGTTGACGTAAACGCGCATCCCGCCAAAGCCGAGATTCGACTGAAGAAAGAGAATCAGGTCTTCGGAGCGGTCCAAAAGGCGGTCAGGAAGACGCTCACCGACCACGCGCCCGTTCCGGAAATCAGCCACCGCTCTATATCAAGGCCCGACGCTCCGATATACCCGTCAACATCGCGACCCAACGACCCCGCCGCTTTCTGGCCTACATCGCCGTTCAGCGCGCCACGGGACGCTCGCGGCAGTGACGGAATTTCACCCGCTGCCCATCACGCAGCCGACCACGCCGATTTCTTCACTCCGCCAGACGGCTCCAACAACGACGCTCCGCCCGCCAATGTTACCCCCGGAAAGGCGCTGCCCGTTCTTCGCGTACTTGGACAGATACGCAACACATACGTCATCGCGGAAGGCCCGGATGGGGTGTATATGATAGACCAGCACGCCGCGCACGAGCGCGTGATGTTCGAAAGGGTGCGAGCGCAGACCGCAAACGGGACGCCCGATATACAGAGCCTGCTCGAACCAGCGGTCGTGCAGCTAGACGCGGACAAGATGGAAATGGTTTCCGAACAGGCCTCGACTCTGTCCGGCATGGGTTTCGTCATCGAGCGATTTGGCGAGAACGCTGTCATACTCAGGGGAACGCCCGCGCTTCTAAAAGACTCCGACCAGGCGAAGGCGCTGATTGACGTACTAGACCTCATGGCGGACGGCGGAGGATTCGAGACATGGGAAGAGCGCGCCGCCTACTCAATCGCCTGCCACGGCTCTATACGAGCGGGCAAAGTCCTGAGCCCCGAAGAGATGCGAGAACTCGTAACCCAGCTTGAACAGTGCGCCCAGCCCAACTCATGTCCGCACGGTCGCCCCACCATGATCCACATGAGCTCAGGCCAACTCGAACGCGAATTCGGCCGGACGTAAACTTACGAGGCGTCGCCAACCCTCCGTCACAGGTGTAGGTAAACGCTCTAGCCGATCAAAAAATCCCTTCCACCTTGATGGGGGAGGAAGGCTAAGATGGGGGAAGGCTAGGACGGGGGTGATCGTACTCAGTACCTACCCATCTCAGCCATCCCCAGCCTACCAGTTCAGTATGTGCGGCTTCTGATTCCGCCAGCCTTCGTCCGACGGGAATATGGTCGTCATAGCCACTCGCTCTATGTCGCCATCGAACATATGCTCAACCGACGAGCGCCACGTCTTGTAGTGGGGAGCCTCGCGGTGCGCGTCCAGCGCCGCGTCGTCTTCATAGACCTCGTACAGATGGAACAGATTCGGGTCCTCAGCGTTCTGCAGAATGTCGAACCGGTAACAGCCCGGTTCGTCTCGAGTCGAGCCTTCCGCGTCGCCCAAACTCGCCTGGCGGAACTCGTCCGCGTACCCTTCTTTAATGCGTATCGTTACGAATATGGAGATCATGCCTCACGCCTCTCATTCAAAATTCTGCGGAATTATACCACGCTACTTCCGCCTCGTCCGCCCAATCAGCGCCGTAAGCGCAAGAGTTCCGCTCACCGCTCCAACCGCCGCAATGCACACAAACCCCATGGCCAGCTTTTCGATGTTCCAGCCGTCAGTTATGAGAGACCGCAGAGAGTCTAGCAAGTATGTGACCGGATTATAGGTGGCGACGGTCGAAAGCCACCCTGTCATCGCCTCTTTTGGCACGAAGACTGTAGTGAGGAACACGAATGGAAAGAACAGCAGAAAGCTGGAATTCACCGCGGCCGGATTACCCGTCTTCAGCGCTATCGCGTATGGAAATCCGGTGAACACAAGACCCCACAGCCCCGACATCAGTATGAACAGCAGCAATCCCAAGACTCCGGACGCGAATGTCACCCCCAGAATCAGCCCCATCGCTATTACGGGAATAGTAAGGGCTACGACCAGCGTGAAATCGGCGACCGTCAGGCCCAGAAGCAATGCCAGTCTGTTGACAGGCGTAAGAGACATTCGGTCAAAATATCCGGTCTGTATATCGGTGACCAGCGTCACCGCCCTCGATATGCCCGTAACCGCGAATATGATGGCTACCGGAAGCTGGAACGCCTTGTAGTCCATTCCCGGTATCCTCTCCGCCATGTCCTGGAGCGCTCCTATGTTGATCGCGTAGAAGAACACCGGAATGATTAGTGCCGGATATATCGCCTCCGGGTCGCGCGGAATGGAACGCAGCGCCCGGATCGCTACAGACACAACGTCCGAGAAGAATCCCGCGCGTCGCGCCCTGATGTTTGAGTAAGTCGCCACTGCCTGGCTCATTTTGATTGATTCTCCTCGAATGCTGGCGGGGAATTCGAGCGCTCCGTTTTGCGGCGCCTCGAACATCCCCGCATCCCGTAAATCCCGACTCCGGCGGGTCAGTCCGCAGCGCCCGCCGCCATATCATCATTCTCAGCCGCGTCGTCCATACGCGCGCCGGCTACGCTCAAGAATACATCGTCCAGGGTCGGCGTCCTCAACGTGATTTCGCTGACCTCCAGGCCCACATAGTTCAGAGCCAGGGCGACCCTGCTGATGGCCGCCGCGCCGTTCGAGACCTGCATGATGACTTCGTTCCCGGTCACATCCACCGCGTCCAGGACCTCGAGGCCCGACAAAGCCTCCTTTGCCAATTCCGCCTGCCCTTGCACCCGAGCGATTATCACGTCTTTTCCGAGCGAGCGCTTCAATTCTTCCGGAGTGCCTTCCGCCATCAGCCGACCGTTGTTGATGATGCCCACCCGGTCGGCGAGAGCGTCCGCCTCTTCGAGATACTGAGTAGTCAGAAATATAGTCACGTTCATGTCAGAGTTGATGCGCCGCACTTCATCCCACACCCGCGCCCTGCTTATAGGGTCCAGGCCGGTCGTAGGCTCATCCAGAAACAGTATCTCCGGGTTGTGTATCAGCGACGCCGCAAGATCCAGTCGCCGCTTCATGCCGCCCGAGTATGTCCCCACAAATCTGTCAATGGCGTCCCCAATGTCAACCAGACTGGACAGTTCAGCCAAGCGCGTATCCACGTCGCGCCTCGACAGCCCATAAAGCCGTCCCTGGAGTCTCAGAATCTCGCGCCCCGTCTGCTTCGGGTCCAGAGCAGCTTCCTGCAGCGCGGCTCCTATGCGAAGCCGCACGTCGTTCGACTGGTTGATCACGTCGAATCCCGCCACAGTAGCTTCCCCTCCACTCGGCAGCAGAAGCGTAATCAGCATTCTCACCAACGTCGTCTTGCCCGCGCCGTTAGGACCGAGGAATCCGTATATTTCCCCTCGAGATATGTCCAGGTCAATTCCGTCAACCGCCTTTACATCGCCGAAGTCGCGCGCAATGCCTTTGGTTTGCACAGCATATTCCATTTGCTACCTCGTTCCATATAGCAGTACAATTGTTCGTTACAGTTCTAAAAAAGTAACACTTATGAATTGTATGAGTCAACGGATTTGAATGCTGTTTTGGGATAGATTCGCTGGAATATGAATAGCTCTGAGACACCGACTAAAATGCCTTTTGAAAACGAATTCACCCCATCCCACTCAATTCTCACGCCACTTCAGCTTCCACAATCCAATACCCATGCACACAGACGCGAACACGCCCAGAACCGCAATCTCAGCAAATACGTCGGTCTGACCGGATAGCGACTTCATCATGCCGTCGGCGGCGTATCGCAAAGGCGATACCCAGCCGAACGCCTTCATTACGGCGGGAGCTTGCTCCATCGGAAAATAGACAGGGCTGATCAGTGCCATCAGTATCCCCAGCAGGTTCGACATTATGCCGCCCACCTCAGGACTTGGAGCATAGCTCACCACGAACAGAGTGAGACCGGACATCGTCAGCAGCGTCATGAACGCTATAGGCAGAGCCGCCCATGTGAAGTGGAACTCCACGCCCGCGACGAGCGCGGCGACTATGAGGATTATGACCGCCGAACCAGACAGGACAATCCCAAACGACAGTATGCCCAAAGCGTAGGCGACCCTGGAAACGGGCATGGTGATTATGAGCTTCAGTCTGTTCTGAAAGCGGTCGAACAGCACGTTCTGCCCCAGCATGGCGATAGTCAGCATAGTCGGGCCGAATATCATGCTGCCGACCATCGCCCGCCGAGTGGCCTCCGGGTTGTCGGGAGCCAGCGCGCTGGCAAAGTAGAACATTCCCATTGGAAATACCAGCGTACTCATCAGGTACCAGTGCCAGCCTCGAAGCATGATGCTGAACCTGATCTGCAGCACGCAGACCACGTCTCGCAAGAACTTGCTCCATCCGGTTACGAGCGCCTCCCGCGCCCGAACGCTATTTCGCTCTCGAGTCGCCATCGGTCTCCCGGTCCCCAGTAAGCTCCAGATACACGTCCTCGAGAGTCGTCCTGCCCACGCTAAATTGCCGTATTCCCCGCGCCCTCACACGCTCCACCAGGTCGTGATCATCCTTGCCGTACATCGTCTTCACAGTTCCGCCATCGCCATTGACCGTGTAGTCAATCTTGAATTCGAACCCATAAGCCGACTTCAGGCCGGCTACGCTGTCCAGCGCGAGCAGTTGGCCATTCGATATTACCCCCACCCTGTCGCATAACTCCTCAGCCTCTTCCATATAGTGCGTGGTCATCAGAATCGCCGCGCCCCGCGAACTACGGCCGCGCACCATGTCCCAGAGGTCTCGCCGAGACTGTGGATCCAGTCCCGTAGTAGGCTCGTCCAGCACGATCAACCCAGGCTCGGCAAGCGCGGCCAATCCAACCATCACCCTGCGCTTCAACCCACCCGACAGTTTCACGTTGACCACGTTGCCATGCGCGTTCAACCGCAGTTCGTCTATGATCTCCTCAACCCGGCGGTTCACATCCCTGCCGCGCAGCCCCCTCATCTTCCCAAAGATCCGCAGCGTCTCTCGCGGCGTCAACAACTCGAACAACTGCGCCTCCTGCGGCACGATGCCCATCAGGTTCTTCACCCCGATGGGATCAGCGACCGCGTCCACGCCAAATACGCGTATCTCGCCCGACGTAGGCAGCAATTCAGTGGTTATCTGTCTCACCAGAGTCGTTTTTCCCGCTCCGTTCGGCCCCAGTATCCCCAATATCTCGCCCGGACGCGCCTCGAAGGATATGTCCCTGTTAGCGTGAACGCCTCGCTTATATCGTTTATGCAGTTTGTCAACGGTCAGCGGCAGGTCCCCATGCAAGTTCCCGCATCTGCCACTCCAATCGCCTGCCATCGCGCGCGCTCCCGTCTGTGAATGCGTCAAATATATGGCGCGCGCTTAACGTAGCGCGGCCTTTGCGCCTCTTGGTGTCCTTCGTGGGTAAACTGGATGCGCCGCTTTCTTGACGCTTCCCCCGTCTGTCGTCAGATGACTACTTGATAGCGATGGACCCGTTGGTAGTCTTCAGCGTCAACGCCCCCTCCCCTTCGCCAATAATCCCTTCCAACTGGCGCCTCTTTCGTTCCCCCCGCACTTTCACCTCTCTATCACAGGTTATGGAACCGTGGCTCGTGCTAGCGCTCAATCGCAGGCTCGGCTCTCCTCTGAGCGCCACGTCTATACTTCCGTTAGACGTAACAAACCTGCTCGCGTCGCTCGGAAAAACCTCGCCGCTAAATCGTATTCTGCCATTCGAGGTCTCCAGGTCGAACGTCCCTCGCCCATCCAGCGCCTCTATTCTGCCGTTGGAAGTCTCCAGCCTGAAATCCCCATCCAACCGCGTCGCGGTGATCCTGCTGTTAGAGGTTCGCATTTCAAAATTCCCCGTTATCGTGTCCGCCTCGATGCGTCCGTTGGACGCGCGAGCCGTTCCAGCGCCCTCTATGCGACGCAAGTACGCGCGTCCATTGCTCGTCCGGACGTCCAAGTTCACCTTCTGCGGCAACGAAACCCGTATATTCGCGCCGCGATTCAGAAATCTCCACCCCAGGAAAGAGCTCTTTCCGCTCGGCTTGATCCGAACGACAATCGTATTCCCTTCTTTCGTAGCCAGGTAGTCCACCAGATCCGGGTGCTTGATTTCAGAGACGACTTCCACGCCATCGTCAACGTTGTCTCCCACTATCTCCACCATTCCGTTGAAATTCTCTACGACCAGCCTGGGAGTTCCCTCCACCCGAAATCTGTCCACTCGCCTCTCACCATTGGGGTTGTCCGACATACAATCCGCGTTCGCCGCCGAGTTGATCACCGAACACGCCGTAGCGACCGCGCCGCGAACCGTCGAGGCGACCGCCCGCTCGATCCTGTCGTCTATCGTGTCATCCGACCTCTCGGCGCGGGACTCTTTCCTGTCCAGCGCTTCCAGCAGCCGCTCCGCCTCATCTACTGTAATCTTCCCGTCCGCGAGCAGGTCCAGCGCTCGCCTTCTATCCGCATTCGCCATGTCCAAACACACCTCGTTCCTTATCAAGGCCTTTCGATTATCTGAGTCCGTTCGCCCTGAGCTTGTCGAAGGACGCCTGTTGAAAGGCGCTGTCAGTCAGTTCGCAGGCATCTTGTAGAATAACCGAAAGACCCTGCGTCCCTCATGACTTCCCCTTCAGCCATCTTCTTTGGATATCCGATCCAGCGCCTCCTCGAAGGATATTTCCCCGCGTTCCAGCCGAGATAGAGGATCCGAGCGGCGCGGCCCCCTGCTCATATCCGCCGAGTCCAGTCGCGCGACGATACCTTCCAAGCGATTCTTCACTGTCGGGTAGCTTATGTCGAATATCCGCTCCATCTCTCTCATGTTCCCTCTGCTGCGCAGGAACGCCACCAAAAACACCTGATCCTCCGCCGGAAGCCGCGCCAGCGGAGGAAGCTCGAAACTCCCCTCTATCGCTATCCCCGTCTTCGCCATTCGCACCCGCTCCACCACAAAACGAGAACCGCCCGTCATCCTCGTCAAATCGCTCCAATCCCCTGCCATCACTCCCTCCCGCATTCAATCACATCTCTATTATTAATCTAATATGCCAAATATACTAAGAAACTTCAATATATAAATCAATATATTCAATATATCTAGCACCTTTAACAATTTAGTCGGCGATCCACCTCAGGCAAAATCCCTTCCCCCTCGATGGGCTCACAGGGATAGATAAACGTCCAACAGCCTTGCAAAGTCCCTTCCCCCTTTGATGGGCTCACAAGGGTAGGCAAACGCTCTAACCAATCAAAAAGTCCCTTCCCCCTTCGATGGGCTCACAGGGGTAGGTAACGCTCTAACCGACCGAAAAAACCCCTCTCAGCCTTCAACGGGGAAAGATCAGCCCCAGTCGGTCGCCAAATAATTCCAAATTCACTATTCAACGGATGGCGGGAGAATATCCTCCAACCAAACTGATACGCGCTCACTCCCCTCGTAACCGTCCCATAGTCGGTGGGCGAATTTGTCGCATGGATAAGAGAGTCAAGCCATTGGAAGGTAGACAATGTTTGACTATGCCGCGATCAGTTCACCCATGTTCAGACCTTCTCCGCCGCTCCACGCCCACTGCGTCAGGCCCAGTCCATTC
>CAZXFX010000053.1:0-22461 GCA_964640295.1 uncultured Dehalococcoidia bacterium
TGGCTTTCAGAGCGTCTATTTCAATAATGTTGAACCACTAGCCTTCCCCCATCGAAGGGGGAAGGGATTTTTAGGTCGGTTAGGACGCTTAGAGCGTCGAGGGGGGAGGGATTCGACTACGCGGCGCGAACCGTATCGGGCTTGCAGGCTTCCATAACCGCCAGAGTGGAATCCACGCCGCGCCTGGCGGCCACCACTCGAACTATGGCGGTATCCAAGCCTTCGGAGAGCCGCGCGAAAGCGGCTGCCGCTCCGTCGGCCTTCCCAAAGTAGCCTACGCTCTGAAGTATCTCGGCAGGGAACGCCTCAGCCACGTCGTCCCTGGACGCGCCCTTCTTTCGCATCTCGTCCAGACTCGCCAGTTCGTCCGAGAATCCCATCCGCTCGAAGTGCGCCCTGTATCCGAGTTGGCGCTCTCGCTCGGTCGGGACGGACGCTCCGAGCGCATAGCCCATCGTCGCCTTGGCGAGGGCGATTCGCGCCGCGTCCACGTCATCGTCAACACAAATCCTGATATACTCCGCCACGTTTATCTCAGACGGATCGCGTCCCGCTTTCGCCGCGCCCTCGGCGATTCGCTCTCTGCTCCACGCTATCTGCTCAGGCGTGCACCAGTTGAGGCTCGCTCCGTCGGCCAGTTCGCCGCTCATCTCCAGCATCTTTGGGCCCAGCGCGCCGAGATAGACGGGCGTTTCAGGCGCGGGGCGCATGGCCAGTCGCATCCCTTTCAGGACGGTCGTCTCGCCCTCATAATCAACTCGTTCGCCGCGCACGAGGGGACGAATTACGGACAGATAATCCCGCATCAACGCCAGCGCAGACATTCGTCCAACACCGAGCGACGCTCTCGCCTGCGGCCTGTACGCGCCTCCCGACCCTATGCCCATGATGAACTTGCCGCCCGTTATCTCGCTGACAGTTCCGCCCTCCATAGCGAATGACAGGGGCGTTCTGTACATGACGGGGGACACGGCTATGCCTGTCGTCAGCCCTTCGGAAACGACATCGGTCGTAGCCTGCCATCGCTGTACGCACATGTGAAAAGAGTCCTGGCCGTTGCCTTCCGGCGTCCAAATGCTTGAGTATCCCAGCCTCGCGGCTTCGCGCGATACTTCCCACTGCTGATCCAGATTCAAGCCGAGCGTGGGGTCGAGTCCAACTCCGATTTCCATATTCGAACCTCGCAGTTTATAGTTGTCGGTGATCGTCTTCAGTTTACAGGTTTGGCTCGATGTTGTCAGCCGCCTAATTTTGACTGAGCCAGTATATGTTTGGGGGCTTCCAGTTTATCTACGAATGACACCAAGAGTCACAAAGATTGCATTACGCCAAGCGCGCGCCATTTATTTGGACGCGCCTCGGTGATGGGCGTGTTGCGGAATGTCGTTGGCGAGAATAGAATTTGCGCTAACGCAACAGAGAGCGCGGCGATATAGCCAGCGCATACAGAACAATTCACGCTTCGAGGAGGCAGTGGTGCTAGAACAATTCAAGGTTCCTGAGGATATAGCGGTTCACGTACAGGAAGACGCGCTTCGGGAGACGGTCAAGAGCGTTTTCAAGAAGATGGGAGTTGGCGACGCGGACAGCGAGCTTGCCACAGACGTTCTCGTCGTGGCGGATATGCGCGGCGTGGAGACGCACGGCGTATCTAACATGCTGCGCGCATACGTGTCCGGATACGGTAGCGGCGAGATAAATAACAACCCGAACTGGCGTATAACCCGCGAAACGCCCGCCACGGCGAATATAGACTCCGACCGAGGGCTTGGCATCATCGTCACGCCGAAGGCGATGGAGATTGCGATTGAGAAGGCGAAGAACGTGGGCGTTGGGATGGTGACCATACACAATTCGCGCCACCTGGGCATGGCGTCATACCACGCGATGATGGCGCTGGAACACGACCAGATAGGGTTGTGCGTCACGTCCTGCCCGCCGGGTGTGCTGCCCACGTTCGGAGCGGAGCCGCGACTCGGCACAAACCCGATAGCGGTCGCCGCGCCCGCCGACAAGGAGCCGCCATTCGTGTTCGACGCGGCTACCAGCACGGTCGCAGGCAACAAGCTGGGACTGGCTCGCAGGCTCGGCAACAAGCTGCATCCAGGCTGGGTGGCGGACTCGGACGGCATTCCGCTCATGGAAGAGGTGGACCCGCCCACGCCCGGCTACGAGGGCAGAGCGTCTTCCTTCCTGCTGCCGGTGGGTGGCAACCGCGAGTCCGGCTCGCACAAAGGATACGGATTGGCGTGCGTCGTGGACATACTGGGCGGGATACTGTCGGGCGGCGGATTCGGTATGGTTCCGGGCCGACCCAACTTCGGTCACATGGTCGCCGCGTATAACATCGAGGCGTTCATGGACACCGCCGAATTCAAGAGAACGATGGACGACTTCCTGAGAATGCTCAGGGAAACGCCGCCCGCGCCCGGATACGCGCGGGTGCTGTTCCCAGGCCTGCCCGAATCGGAGGAGGAGGAGGCGCGCGCCGAACACGGCATTCCGTTCCATCCCGAAGTAATCGAGTGGTTCCAGGACATCACCAGCGAGTTGGATATCCCGTATAATTTGACGTAGGGGGATGAGCAGGGCCTGTGCAAAGTCGGTCAGTAGATTAATCTCTGCGTTCATCCTGAGCTTTCCGTTCATGGTTTGACAAGCTAACTACGAACGAATTTTGAATTGACGTGGACTCTGCACACGCCCTGTAGGCGGTGATAAGAAACTGATAATCTCGCCTTCTTATGATATAATGCTTAGCAGTATTTGGTTATCTGTGGAAATGGCCAATCTGCTAAGCATTTTTGTCATTCCAAAAACACAATTTGAAGGAGACGAGTATTCACATGGATAGAGAAGCCTTCGATAAAAGAGTTGACCAGCACTATGAAAAAGTTCAACAGTATATTGAATGCTTGACTAGCGCCAGAACGATATTCCATGGCACAGCCCAAGCATACGAGGAAGCGATAAATGCGTTAATCAAGTCTGGGGCTATCAGGATAAATAAGAGCGGCAATATCGTAGCGGGATGGTACAACTTCGGAGGTCAATATCACGAGCGGTTCTCAACCGACGACAAAAAAAGGGTAGGACTTGCCGGAGGAGTAACCAGCATAGGGGCGGCTCTCGGCGCTCCCTTTGCCGCATGGACGTTGGTAGGCGCGTTTGGGACAGCCTCCACCGGAGCGGCTATCAGCGGACTATCGGGAGCTGCCGCATCGGGTGCGACGGCAGCATGGTTCGGAGGTGGATCATTGGCGACGGGCGGTTTGGGAATGGCTGCAGCCCCTTTCGTACTTACGGGAATAGGCGCGGTAGCTGGCCTTGCAGTTCTTGGCGCAGCCGTAACTATCACGCGTGTTGTGAATAGGAATCGCAGTCAGAAGGAAATGGATGACGCCGTTCGCAAAATGGATATAGCCGAACGGCGTATGGAAGCCAATTGCAAGTGGATATCTAAGCACCGGGACGATGCATCCCAAATAACTAAGCATCTAATCAAGACAACCGCAATCCTTGAGTATTTTCACGAACTCAATAACCTCAGTTCTTATGTGAAAGAAGATAAGCAGGGGCAGGATAGAGTCTTTATCGGGGTTATCGAGAATGAGCCCGTAAAGTCCTGTTCATCCGAAAAAGATAAGTCCTGTCATGCTAAACACGACCATTGCGATTGCGTCCCAAACATAGAAGGTGCGTTAAGCGAAGCTGTGAAGCTAGTGCAAAAAGTGGACGAAGGTTTGCCCTATGAGAGGATATATCTTGAAAGACCCAGTGCGGTAACCCATTCAAGAGTCTATTCTGAACGCCGTAGACTGCATATTGAATGGGATGACCCAGACAAGGGCGAATCCGAAATTTATAGATACCGTGTGAAATACAATAAAGATGGGATATTCAGTGAGTCCAATAAGAAACTTACAGATAAATCGGAAATCACGCTAAAGGGACTGAACCGAAGTTCCGGATATGAGTACACTATATCTGCAAGAAATCCAATTGGGTGGGGAGAAGAATCAGAAGAATTCAAAGCGAATACAACGTGACGCATCGTATTGACACTCAATCGCTATGGGAATCTTCCTAAACTATAACCAGGCTCATGAACCGCTATGATGAATCAGTCTGGCAGGTCCGCTCCTGCGATTGGCTGTCGGAGCCGCACGGCCACACCTCCGTGTCATATACGATTTTGCCGTTCCGCCAAGTCGGGACCGATCCTGTCAGTTCTATAGAACGCCGACGCGCCTTGATAGCGGCTCTCAGCATTGCCGCGTCCATTCCATCGTAATAGGCCGACCTATCGGCGTCCTTGTAGTTTCGACTTGTATCCGTCATCTTTGGTCTTCTCCTATCTTCTTCGGGGGCATTTCTGACGAATTGTAGAGTCTCCAATCGTCCACGAGATGACAATAGATTTCCCGAAAGTTGCGCCATCCAGCGTGGAAGGGGCGGCGGATGACACGCTCCGGAACGTTATGGCCTCCCGGCTATCACTCGATTTCGGACGCGCTCCATAGCCATTTCAGGAGTGGGCAATCGTAGAAATCAGAGGCTCACGCGGTATCCGCTTGACTGCCAATGCGGAATCATTCGAGCATAGTTGCGTCCACTCAGCGTAGTCTCAAACGCGAAGTTTTCGCCTTGTTTGATATATCTTCGAATTAAACGCAGCATCGTCCTGCCTGCCTCTAATGCCGCGCGATCCGGCTGAAATGGATTCAAGCCTGACGCTATTAGGTCGGCGTTTATGAATGTTGGACTGTTCCATTCATTGAGAAGAAACTCGGCGGCGAAGGTTGTCTTACCCGCGCCATTTGGTCCTGCTATTATAAGTATGTTCTTATGATCTATCATGTTCGCTCAGCCTGAAATCAAGGCCTTTCGATAATCTCTCATGCTGTCTTGCTCCCTATTCCAACGGGCAGTATATCAGCTACAGAGTAACCGAAAGCCCCCAAATGGCATTACTCGGAAAGCTGACTCCCTAACGGCGAATTACCTCGAATAGACGATATTCGCCGTTCGACGGCAGTCCCGCCTGCGCGGTCACGTCGCGGCTGTTGGAGTAGATGCGGGCGTACAGCAAGAAATCCATCTCTGATAGATAGCTTACCGTGAGGAAGAAGGGTATGTCGCCGTCTTCTATCATGCGGTTCAATTCGGCGCTGTTCACCAGACTCTCCATCTTGTATTCAGAGTAGAGTGGCAGCACAGGCTCTCCGGTTCTCATCGATACGAATGCGCCGGTATTGTAAGAATCGCTCGCCAATAAGTAGCGGCTGTCTCCTCTGCGCTGTCGGACATATTCCAGCGCGGTGTCCAGATCTTCAAGCTCCACTCTTACGATTGCGGTTATCATCGCGCCCTGACGCTGCAACTCTACTTCACGGGAAGACGGTTCCGAGCGCGGCGGACTGCGCACGGGCGCCATGTCGAAACCGATACGTCCGAGCGTGTCATCCCGAGGGTTGAATATGTTGTTGAGAGTCACTGCGGAGGTCAGCAGCGCTAGGACGGCGAGCGAGGACACTAACGCGACGGCAGCCGCGCTCTTTCCGAACGGACGCCACTGGAAGTAGAGGAAGACGCCGCTCGCTATGACCGCAATCGCAATCATGGAGGCCAGACTCGCGTTTATGCTGAAAACGTGGCTTGCGCTGTTATAGACAAGCGCGCAGTATAGCGTACCCAACAGCGCGAACGAGTAGGCAATCCATCGAGTTAGTCCGCCTTTTTGGAGTAGTGATGGGAGAGCGGCGACGCCGATGCCGGTTAGGGCGGCGACCGCGGGCGTGGCGGCGGCCCAGTATGTGGCCAGCCTGATGTTCGCGCCACCAAACGCGATGATGGCCAACCCGAACCATGCCAGCCAGAGTATTTCCATTTCGGTGGCGCGATACGACGAATCTTGGGAATCAGGCCGTTTCGCTGCCCTTTCGGAATCGTCCATAAACGAAGCGAGATATGCCCACGCCGCAGACTCGCGCAGATTGACGACAGGCGTCAGTCGCGCCGTCCAGGTCGCGGCGCGACTCCACAGAGATATTGCCACGGCCAGCGCTCCGACCGCCGCGGCGGGAAACAGTGAAACGCCGAAATAGGGGGCCATTGGGCCGGTGAAGAACCACAGGATGTCTTGCCTGTGCCGAGTGCCGTATTCCAGTTCTCCAAACCGCTCCAGCAGGTTCCAGCCGAAGATCATGTCCCACACGCTGTCGGCGTGCATGACCGAGTCGTATGCCGACGGAGTAAGCCATACGACGATGGGCCACCAGAACGCGGTCGCCAAAAATATGACTACGCCAATCGCGCCGACTCGAATGAAAGAGCCCCACGGCTGCCAGCGATACATGAGAGCGACTAGGGCGAACGCGGGAGCGGGCAAGAGTCCCTGCCATAGCTTGATCATCCACGCGAGTCCCAATACGAACGCGGCGGCGTAGTAGAATCCCTCGCGCTTTTCCTGAACGGCACGGACGACGAAGTAAGCCGTGAGCAGCATGGTGAGCGTCGTGAGCGGCTCTATGAAAGTGGAGCGCGCGTAGTTCACGTCCAGCGGCATTATGGCAAGCGCGACGGCGGCTATGAGCGCGGGCGCGACTCCGGCAGTGCGCCTAACTATGACAAACAGCAATGCTACTGAACATATCCCCGCAAGCGCGTCGGGCAGTCTAAAGGCGATGTTGGAATGCCCCAGAAGCGCGATGAACAGCCCCTGATACCAGAAGAACAGTGGCGGCTTGTCCGCGAGGATAGAGCCGTCCGCGAACATATTGGGGTAGAGCCAGTTGTGGAAGGACTTGTAGGCGTGTGAAGAGATGGAGGTGTAGATGGCGAGACCGGGGTGGCCTTGTCCCAGATTGTACAGCCGCAGAAATGCGGCGAGAGCCAGCGCGAGGGCGAAGGAGCCGCCTTGCCAGAACCTTGAAACCGTCTTTAATTGCCGCATAGCGCGTTCAGATAGTTGAGGTGAATATATGGCGTCCAAAGTTGAGCGCGAGCCGCAAAACTCTTCACTCACGGCTGAACCTGAGAATCACGCCGTCGTCGCCGACAGCCCAGCCATTGTCTCTGTCGGGAAAGGAGACCGCTCGCAATAGGGACTCGGTTTCGGTGGGATGCGGCTCCCATGTCGAGCCACCGTCGAGAGAGCGCATCGCCATTCCGAAAGAGCCGACCGCCCAGCCTTCTCGCGCGTCCAGAAATACGACGTCCCACAGGAACTTTCCGGTATCGGCATCGCGTCGCGTCCACGTTAGGCCGCCGTCCGCGGTGCGTGCGATCATGCCGTCGGTAAGATATTTGACGAATTGCACGCCGCTTCCCGCCCCTTTCGCCTTCCCTCGCCATCCGGCTATCCAGCCGTTGCGGTCGTCCAGAAAGAAAATGTTGTTCGTCCCAATCTCCACTCCGTTGACGCCATCGAGCAGTTCCCATGACTCTCCGCCGCTGTCGGTAAGGAAGACCGCGCCCGACTTGAAGGACACCCAGCCACGCCGTTCATCCAGAAAGAAGGCGTCTGATCTCGGAAGAGTGTTCTCGAAGAACAGCCGACTCCAAGTCTCGCCGCCGTCGGTCGTTCTGAGCGCGAAACTGCCCCGCTCAGTAATTATCCTGCCATGGCTGGCGTTGTCGAAGTGTACTTTGATGAGGTTCTGCCCGAGAGCGGCGTCTTTGCCCTGGACATTCCACGTCGCTCCGCCGTCGGCGGTATTCAGGATGAGTCCGAGTTGCCCAACCGCCCAGCCGTTCGACTCGTCCACGAATTCCACCGCGTTTAGCGTAAGTTCATACCCCGACGATTGCGTCGTCCATGACTTGCCGCCGTCTGTTGTGGCGACAATCGCGCCGCCGCGTCCGACCGCCCAGCCGCTCGTATCGTTCACGAACTCGACATCAAGCAGGGAGTTGGCTACGCCGGAGTTCTGCGCCTTCCATCGTCCGACATCCGCGCCGACCGACGTTCCCGTATCTCCTGTATCCCTTGTGAGGTAGATTGTGCCGATTACAAGGGCGAGCAGGAACAGAAGACCGAACGCTGCGGCTTCGGCGGTGGGATGCCTGCGATACCTGAATCTCATGGGCAGATTATACACGCGCGAGATGACGAGATTGTTGGCGCGAGCGCTTTAATCTGGTTATGCGGTCACGCCGGGCCCGTATTCGTGGACATCGTTGATGTCGCGTATGGCGTCTCCAACGAAGTTGACGGCCAACACCACCAGCATGATGACCACGCCGGGGAACGTCCCCAGCCACCATGCGCGTGTAAAGAACGGCCTGGCGTCGTTGAGGATCGAAGCCCACGTCGGGGTGAGAGGCGAGACGCCCAAGCCCAGGAAGGTGAGTCCGGCCTCCGCGAGGATTGCCGCGGCTACGAATACGCTTGCCTGAACTATGACGGGCGGAAGCGCGTTCGGGAAGATGTGCTTGAACATCATCCTGCTGTTGGACGCTCCCATCGCCCTTGCCGCCGTTACGAAATCGTCCTCCTTGAGAACGAGCACCATGCCCCTGATGATTCTGGCGAAGTCGTCCACGTAGGCAAGCGCGATAGCGACTATGACATTCTGCAAGCCGAGTCCGAAGATGGCCACTAGCATGACGGCGAGGATGAAGTTGGGGAAGGCCCAGAGGACGTCAATCGCCCTCATGATCACCATATCAATCCAGCCTCCGTAGTAACCCGCGGCCACTCCTAGAATTATTCCAGCGAACGCGGCGAGCGCGACAGTGCTGATGCCTACGACCATGGAGATGCGCGCGCCGACGATGATGCGGCTGAGAAGGTCGCGGCCTAAGTTGTCTGTTCCAAGCGGGTGGGCGAGAGTGGGGCTTTCGAGTAGCTCGAAAGACTGAGCCTGAGGGTCATAAGGAGAGGCGAACTCCCCCAGTATGGCGGCGAGGCAGAACAGAGCGACGATGACGAGACCGACCATTGCGCGCTTGTCTCTGGAGAACCTGCGAGCGAAATACTTGAATCCTCGCCTGGCCCTGGATTCTTCGGCGAACTGCGCCTGTAGCGAACTGTCTTCAGCCAATTGTCGCCCTCTACTCTAGTCAGTGTATCTAATGCGCGGATTTATGAGCGCGTAGAGCATATCTACAAGGAAATTCATGAAGATGAAGATGAAAGCAACCAGCAGGATGACACCCTGCACTATCGGATAGTCCCTGCCCAATATGCTTGTAATGAAAAGTCGGCCAAGTCCGTTGATGCCGAAGACGATCTCGGTTATAACCGCGCCGTTCAGCAAGATGGCAAGCGCTATCCCCATCACGGTCACCACGGGTATGAGGCCGTTCCTGAGCGCGTGCCTGTTTATGACGACTCGCTCCCGCAACCCTTTGGCGTATGCGGTGCGTATATAGTCCTGCGAGAGTATTTCGAGCATAGCCGAGCGAGTCTGCCTGGCTAATATCGCCGCGAAGCCGGTGCCTGTAGCGAGCGCGGGCAGTATGAGACGGCGCAGCCAGTCCCACAGACCGTCCGACATCGGGGCGTATCCGAAGACGGGCAGCCAGTTTAGCTGCACGCCAAAGACGATTATGAGGATCATGCCCAGCCAGAAACCGGGCATGGCAAGTCCTATGAACGCTATCAGCGTGGCCCCGTGGTCCCAGATAGAATATCGTCTGATCGCGGAGATTATCCCCGCGGGCAGACCAATCAGTACGCCGGCGAAGAAGGACACTATCGCAAGCGAAATCGTTCTGGGAAGCGCCTCCACCATCAGATCGTTTACAGGCAGACGCTTGTATATGCTGTCGCCAAAGTCCAGCGTAGCCAGGCTTCTCAGATAGTAGAAATACTGAATTGGCACAGGCTGGTCCAAGCCGAGACGCGCCTTGATCACCTCTATCTGGGCTGGGTCGCCTTCCGATCCCACCAGCGTGGTTACCGGGTCGCCGGGCAGCAGTCGCATGAAGATGAAGGTCACCGTCATGGTCGCCCAGATTGCGAACAGTGAGAATATGAAACGACGTACTATATAACGCTGCATAGAAGTGGAACCAATCGCTCTCGCTCAGATGCTGACACTCAGGGTTAAGCCGCTCCCGGGCGTATCGGCGTGGAAGTTCAGTCAACACGCCCTAGGAGGGCAAATTCAATCAGTAAATCGAGAGGTTACCGGTCAAGCCAGACGGCGCTGAGCTGACGTAGCGCGTGTATCCACACGTAGCCTTCAACATCGTCGCGGTAGGCGGTCCTGTTGATATTGTGGTGCGTGAATATCCCGTGGAACGTCTCATCGATCTGATCGCTGAGTTCCAGGATAGTATTCAGACGCTCGTCCAGGTCAACGGCGGCCTTCTGCTTGAGATTCAGGCGATTTACGCCCTCGTCGTTGTAGCCGAACGTGTTGAACTTGGAGCCGTCCGCGAACCAGTCGTCCACGGCGTCGTCAGGGTCGGGGTCTCCGCCGCTGCCGCCCATGAAGGCTTCCCATTCACCCGCAGCTCGGCGCGGCTGGTAAACGGATGTCTCTACTATGTCAGGAACGAGCGTTACGTTGATCTGTTCCTTCAAGAGCGCGCCCAGCACTTCGAGTGGCACCCTGTTGGGCGGGTCGGTCATAACGCTAACTTCGAAGCCGTCCTCATATCCCGCTTCCGCCATTAGCTGCTTAGCGCTTTCAGGGTCGAACTTCCTGCGGCTGGTGTCGCTCAGGTCGCGGAAGTAGAAAACCTCTCCCGGCGGTATGGGGCCGTAGGACGGGATGGCGCGTCCCTGGAAGGCGCGGTCTATGTACGCCTGCCTGTCCAGCGCGCGGCCAACGGCGTAAACCACGTTGATGTCATCCCACGCCGCCTCTCCGATTCCGGTCTTCTCTTCGCGGTCGCCTCTCATGTTGAAGGCGAGCATCTGGAAGCCGACGTCAGGAGTGGTGTCAACGACGACGTTGGACGTATCTTCTAGCTGGTCCCAGAACTGGGGCGCGAAGCCGTAAATCATATCTACTTCGCCCGTTTCCAGCGCCGCTATCAGCGTATTGTCTTCCGGTATGTTGTGCATGGTCACATTGTCGAGGCACGGCACTGCGGGATCGTAGTAGGTGTCCCTGGCCGCTTCCAATTCCAGCTTTTCGCCGAAGATGTGGTCGGTAATCCTGAACGGGCCAACGCCCACGGGCTTCCGATTGAATCCACCTTCGCCTTCAGCGGCGATGGTCTCGCTGTCCACGATGGTCATGACGCGGCCACTGGCGCGCTCCACGACCTTGGTCAGGAACGACGCCCTTGGGAAAGCGGTGCTGATTTCCACAGTGAAATCGTCAATCTTCTCAGGCCTGTTGACGCCTTCGAGTCCTTTGGTGTGAATGGACTGCGTTTCGGGGTCTAGCTGGTGGTCATAGGTGTAAACCACGTCGTCTGCGGTGAACTGGCGTCCTGTGTGGAACTTGGCGTTCTCGCGCAGATTGAACGTGTAGGTGAGCAGGTCGGAAGAGACTTCCCAGCTCTCAGCCAAGTCCGGCGAAGGCTTCAGTTCGGGGTCTAGCTGAACCAGACCGGACAGCACTTCAGCCGTGATCGAGAACTGTATCACCTGGTTTACAGTGGCCGGGTTCAGGTTGGTGAACTCCGTGATGCGGTTGCCAAGGTTCATGTGTCCGCCGCGAACCTGGCACTCCTTAGCCAGATCGCTCCAGAAAGTCAGGCTCGCCGAATCGGCCATTGCCGGCTGAGACGCGGGCGCAGGGGCTACGGCAGGAGCGGCGGTTGGCGCGGGCGCCGGAGCCGCGGGGGCTGATGTTGGGGCGGGCGCGGGCGCGGGGGCAGTCGTCGGCGCCGGAGCGGGCGCTGATGTTGGAGCGGGCGCGGGCGCGGGCTCTTCCTCGCTCGTACAAGCGACCGCAATCAGCGACAGCGTCAAAAGCGCGGCGAAAAGCGCCGCCAGTCTTATCATCGTTCTTTGCATGTGACGAACCTCCATCATTCATTCTATGCGCTATGACACGAATCGTTACCCGATATAAAAATAGCCCTTATCACGCGAATCATAAGATATTTCGTTCAAAGTGCGATGAGCAACACAACTTTTGGGATTTGTTTCGGATGAGTGACGTCTGTATTGCAAGTGGACAGACTAAACAGGGCGGATGGTCAAGGGATTGATTACATAGCGTATGTAGATTATTCTTATCCTCAAAGCCAATGCCAGAATAAATATCATACTATCTGCACACTGTCAATCCGCTCACTGTCGGCAGAGCGCGTCCCGCCACTCGACGCAATTACATGGAACGCGCCCAGACAAACGACTTTCTACTCCCAAGGAGACGCTCCATAATGAAATGCAACACGAACGGTCCAGTCTCCCTTAGCGCCGGCGCCTCAGGGGAGACACATCATCATTCAATCAGCAGGTTGGGGACACTGGCGACGCTCGCGGTGGCGTTGGTCGCGCTTATCTGGGCGTCCTTTGGATGTTCAGGCTCGACCGATGAAGAATCGCCCGCCGCCTCGGTGGACTCATCCAGCAACCTGCCAAGCTCATGGCAGCTACTTCCGCAGTTTCCGCCCAGAGACCAGGTGATTAGCAGACGCCTGCTTGGACTCAATGACCTGTATATGCTCGACGCCAATACCGCATGGGTGGTGGGAACGGACGGAGCCATAGGGCGGACGACCGACGCGGGCAAGACGTTCGAGTTGCAGAAGTCAGGGACGGCCATCAACCTGACGGGCGCGTCCTTCGTGGACCAGAACTCGGGCTGGGTGGTCGGGACCGCGGGAACGACGCTCAAGACGACGGACGGCGGCGATACGTGGCAGATACTCGACGCAGTTCCGGGCGTGTTCGCTCTCGAAAGCGTCCACTTCAAGGACGCCCAGGTGGGCTGGACGGTCGCCGACTCCGGCTCCATCTACAAGACGTCCGACGGTGGCGCAAACTGGACCAAGCAGGACTCAGGTACTCGCGAGGACTTGCTGGATGTCTCGTTCCTTGCCGACGACAGCAAGGCGTGGGCGGTGGGGTACGACGGAGCGGTCGTTCATAGCGCGGACGGCGGAGAGACATGGACCGCTCAGAGTTCTGGCATAGACGCCGTTCTGTACAGCGTGTGGTTCGCGAGCGAAACGTTTGGAGTGGCGGTAGGAGAAGACGGAACAGTCATCCGGACGACGGACGGCGGCGCCACGTGGACGGCCGCCGACTCCGGCGTGACAGAAGACCTGTTTGGCGTGTTCTTCCTGGATGAGAACAACGGCTGGGCGGTGGGCGCGCGCAACCTGGTCATCAAATCCGAGGATGGGGGCGCAAACTGGACTATAGAGGAGACTACTTCGTCCGGAGACAGCCTGAAAGGAGTCATGTTTACCGGCCTCAATAGCGGCTTGGCTTCTGGAAGCGGCGGCAGAATCTGGAAATTCGGACCGAACATGGCTGATAATTAAGCCTGAACGAATAGCGTGCGCAATTCATTCTTGGCCAAGCAGGCCATGAATGGCGTGAAGAAATGACGCGCTAAGCGCGAAAGGACGATATGACCTACGAAAACCTGTTGTACACAATAGAAGAGCGCGTGTGCGTCATTTCGCTCAACCGTCCCGAGAAGATGAACGCGCTGAGCTGGGCGCTGAGATTAGAGTTGAGGGACGCGCTGAGGGCGGCGGAGCGCGACTCGGAGGTCGGCTGCATCGTCATAAAAGGGGAGGGACGGGCGTTCAGTTCCGGATACGACCTTACGCCTACGCAGCCTTCTCCAAACCGACCGGTGGAAGGCTACGTATCGGACGACGTCGACCAACTCACCGCGCAGTACGCGCGAGACCTGGTCAACGGGCTGTGGCAGATATGGGAACTGACCAAGCCGGTCATTGCGCAGGTGCATGGCTGGTGCCTGGCGGGAGCCAGCGAACTGGCTTCGATGTGCGACATCATGTTCGTGGCGGAGGACGCGCGACTGGGATACCCACCGGTGAGGGCGCTCACGACGCCGGACACAATGTACTTCCCGTGGAAGATGCCGATGAGCCAGGCCAAGTACTTGATGTTCACGGGCAAAGCGGTAAGCGGAACGGAGGCGGTCGAAGTTGGGTGGGCAACCAAAGCGTTTCCCGCCGACAGGCTGGACGCCGAAACGCAGAAGGAGGCGCGGGCGATAGCCACTATCTCGCCGGATATGCTCGCCGCCTCCAAGAAGGCGATCAACCGCGCCTACGAAATAATGGGAATGCGCACAGCGCTCGAGGTGGGGGTTGACTGGCAGGGACTCTCCACTTTCAGGAACAGCGCGGGGGTGTTTGGAGAGATTTCCCAGTCCGAAGGTCTGAGGGCGGCGCTTCAGTGGCGCGACGGTCCGTTCGAGGACTACTCAGCGAGGCCGAGGGACTAATCCCGCCCCGGTAGTGGTATAATCGCGCTGATTCACAGAAACAGAATGAAGGAGTCCTCCTACCTGTTATCCACGATTTTACGTCGGCTCGCCGGCTCGGCGCAGGACCTCATTCCCATCATACTGGTCATCGCGTTCTTCCAGATAGTGGTGATCCAGCAGCCGTTTCCCAACCTCTGGAATGTGGTGGCGGGGCTGTTATGCGTGGTTGTTGGGCTGGCTCTATTCATTCAGGGACTGGAAAGCGGTCTCTTTCCAATTGGAGAGGCGCTGGCGCAGGGGTTCGCGCGCAAGGGGAGCGTCATCGCTCTGCTTGCCTTCGCTTTTTGCCTGGGGTTTGGAACCACAGTCGCCGAGCCCGCGCTCATCGCCGTAGCGGGCGAGGCAGCCTCCGTCGCATCTGAAGCAGATGTAATCCAGGACAGCGACAGCGCGCGGAACTCCTACGCGCTGCGTTTGCGCATGGTAGTGGCGTTCTCCGTAGGCGCCGCCATAACGCTGGGCGTGTTTCGCATCCTGAAGGGATGGCCCATCCATTACCTGATAATCGGGGGCTACGTAATGGTGACCGTCATGACCGTCTTCGCGCCGCCTGAAATCGTGGGAATCGCCTACGATTCGGGCGGAGTCACCACGAGTACGATTACCGTGCCGCTGGTAACTGCGCTCGGCGTCGGTCTGGCGTCGTCTATACGCGGACGCAGCCCCATGGTCGACGGCTTTGGCCTCATCGCCTTCGCCAGCCTGACACCCATGATTTGCGTTATGGGCTACGGAATGGTGGTCTGATCGTGGAGTTGCTGTTTCACTCTTTCATGGCTTCCTTGAGATCAACCGTGTTGGACGTGGCGCCCATAGCCGGGATATTGCTCCTCTTCCAGTTCGCCATTCTGCGCCGACCGCTCCCCAACCCGCGAAAGCTGATCGCCGGATTCATCTATGTTTTGGTCGGACTGGCGCTGTTTCTGGTCGGACTGGAACAGGCGCTGTTTCCCATCGGAGAGACTATGGCCAGCCAGTTGACCTCGCCCGACACACTGGGGGCGGCGGCGGTCGAAGGGGGACTGGACTGGCGAGACTATTGGCTGGTGTACGCGTTCGCCGCGTCCATCGGCTTTGCCACCACAGTGGCAGAACCCTCGCTGATAGCCGTGGCGCTCAAAGCGGAGACTGTTTCGGGCGGAGCGGTTCGCGCGTGGGGGCTGAGAATCGCGGTGGCGGTCGGCGTGGCGGCCGGCGTGGCATTGGGATGCTTTCGAATCGTCACTGGAACGCCGCTGCCGTGGTACATCATGGTCGCCTATGTCATAGTGATTGCGCTGACCTTCCGTTCGGCGCGAACAATCGTGCCGCTGGCATACGACTCCGGCGGCGTTACCACCTCTACGGTTACCGTGCCGGTGGTCGCGGCTCTCGGGCTGGGACTCGCAGCCAGCATACCGGGTCGAAGCCCGCTGATTGACGGATTCGGGCTTATTGCTTTTGCCAGCGTATTCCCTATAATGACAGTGTTGGGATACGCGATTATCGCATCCTGGCAGAGGCGCGGACGCAATATGGATTCGCCCGAAACGGAGGAAGAGTCGGGGCATGAGACTCAAGCTGATAGTCGCTCTCGTCAGCGAACATAAGACCGACGTTGTAGTTCGCGCGGCGCGGGACGCGGGCGCTACCGGAGCGACCATCGTAACCAGCGCAAGGGGCGAGGGACTGACGCCGGGGAAGACATTCCTGGGGCTGGAGCTGGAATCCATCCGAGACATCGTCATGTTCCTGGTCGTCGAGCCGCGAGCGCGGGAGATACTGGAACGCATCAGGGACGCGGCGAATTTCGACTCGGAGAGCGGGAGCGGCATCGCCTTTCAGATTGACGTGGAAGACGCGGTTGGCATGATTACCCAACTGCCCGCCATTTACGAGGACTTGATTCCAGAAATATGAGCGAGAAACGAGAACTGCGAGTCGGCGACGTGATGGTCACCGATATTATCAGCATCAACGGGCTTGCCACTGTGTCGGAGGCTATGGCGCTAATGCGACGGCACAACGTCAACTCGCTGGTAGTCAACAGGCGCGACGCGAATGACGAAATCGGGTTGGTCCTGGTTTCAGACATCGCCCGCCATGTGATCGCCCCGAATCGGTCGCCGGACCGGGCGAACGTATATGAAATCATGTCCAAGCCCGTATGGACTGCGCCGCCTGATATGCTGGCGCGCTACGCCGCGAGGCTGCTGACGCGCTTCGATATTTCCCGCGCCGTTGTCGTGGACAATGACCGCAATCCCATCGGGATAGTCACCCTGCGCGATCTGATATTGGGAGAATAGCGCTCACCATTCCCAAAGAAGGTCGGATCCGGGCCTTATAATGGAACGGGCATGGCCGCGTGTCGCACTCATCCAGGGGCGTCGCGTTATATCTTTACGACCCTGTCCACGTAGATTCCAGGCGTATGCACCGCGCCCGGATCAATTTCGCCCGGCTCTACCACGTCGTCAACTTCCATGATTACGACATCGGCGGAAGTGGCCATCACGCCGTTGAAATTGCGGGAGGTTCCTCTGTATTGGATATTGCCCTCGGTGTCCGCTATGTGGGCTCTGAGCAGCGCGAAATCCGCGTGGAGCGCATATTCCAGAAGATACTCGCGCCCGTCGAACACGCGCGACTCCTTGCCTTCGGCCATGAGCGTTCCCACGCCGGTCGGGGTGTAGAACGCGGGAATGCCCGCTCCGCCGGCGCGAATGCGTTCCGCCAGCGTTCCTTGCGGCACGACTTCCAGCTCAATCTTCCCTTCTCTGTACGACGTCTCGAAGGCGGTGGGTCTGGACGGCGACGGAGATACAGGAAAAGAGGCGACGATCTTATGTACCTGTTCATTTTCAATCAGAACGCCTATGTCGGTAGGTCTGTCTCCGGGTATCGTGCCGAACCCTATGACTGAAGCCAAGCCAGCCGTATTGGAAATGATGGTCAGGTCGGACGCGCCATGTTCTCTCAGGGCGCGTATCAGGTTTTGAGGCGTGCCGCCCGGCCCGGCGAATCCGTCTATCATCAGTATGGCGCCGTCAGGAATATCGGCGACCGCCTCGCTAAAATTTCGCGCAATCTTGCTCAAATTCATTCCCCGTATTGCTCATAAGATGCGATCCGACGAGGGGTTTGGCGCAACTATTGGTTTTGTAGGAGGGTTGGGTGGAGATACTCTGTCCAGGGGTCGGTAGCCTCGGATTCCCTAAGGCTCTCGACTACGCTTGCGACTTCACCGCCATGACGCGCCGCAATCTGGCTGACGTCGGCGTCCGCGGACAGGGCGATTATCGCCTCCCTCAGTCCGTTCACGTACTCCGCCGTCTCGCGGATGGCGGACTCTCTATCCTGGCGCGCCTTGATGACCTCGAGTCGCTCGAGCCAGTCAATCCCCCGCTCCACTCTGTCGAAATCATCATCGCTGCCGCGGGCGGTAATAGTAGTCATTTCTGGTCACATCCTTTCCTTACGGCGAGCCGCCGATTTTGACCTGTGAATTGTACCACACCGACTTTGGGGGAATAGTGAATTTGGAATGGTGAATAGATAATTGGATCACCCCTATCCTAGCCTTCCCCCATCAAGATGGAAGAGACTTTTGCGGTCGGTGGCGCGCCGACTAACTTGATACAGGTTCGAGAGAGATCGCAACCCTTGCGGCGTATCGCCTAACCTACTAATATAATTCGCAAGATCATGTCTCAGCCTCAAAATGAATTCACAAGCGTAGTCGAACTCCAGGCGGAGTCGTTCGGCGAACCTGGTCAAAGGACCTTCCGTATGTACGCGGACAGCGCGAGCAGTTCGGCGTCGGTATGGCTGGAAAAGGAAGACCTGTTTCAGCTCGCGCTCGCCATACAGCAGATCGTCAACTCGATACCGGACGATAAGCTGTCGCTGTCCGGGCCGCCTACCGAGCGGGAGGCGCCCGGGCTCACCAATCTCGATTTCAAGGCGGTGAATCTGGCGCTCGGACACGACCCGAGGCGCGGCCTGTTCGTGATTGACGCATACAACGCGGGCGACGGCGAGGACCCGACGATTCGCATCTGGCTGGACAAGAAGCAGATGCTGGACTTTTCAGAGGAAGCGTTGCGAGTGTGCGCCGCGGGTCGTCCGCTTTGTCCGCTTTGCGGCAGGCCAATGGACTCCGACGGCGACCACCACTGCGCCCGGCTCAACGGACACGCCAAGCTCACGCCCGAAGACCTCTCCGAAGACATGGACTCCGAATAGCCAAACCGTTCCCCGGATAGGTCGCTTTGCCACGCAGAAGCAGACAGAACCTCAACATCGTCTTTCCCGTTCCCGAAGACGCCTCGCCAGTGTCTTTGAGCGAAGACGAAGCGCTGCCGCTCCTCGAATCGGGGGAGATAACCGGCGGCCACCGAATGCCATACGGGTCCAACTACACATTCCTGGTGTGGATAGACGCGGGCCCCGGCAAGTATATGCGCGCGATATACAAGCCGCGCGACGGCGAACGTCCACTCTGGGACTTTCCGCTTGGGACGCTCTATCTGAGAGAGAGAGCCTCGTTTCTTCTGAGCAGGCTGCTGGGATGGCCCAATATACCGCTCACGCTGGTGCGCGAAGGCCCATACGGAATCGGTATGTTCCAATACTATGTGGAGTGCGACCCCGCGGTGACGTACTTCGAGATGGTTCAGGACGACGACTTCTACGATCAGCTTTGCAGGATGATGGTGTTCGACCTGATCGCCAACAACGCGGACAGGAAGGCGGGACACTGCCTGATGGACGGGCAGAACCGCATTTGGAGTATTGATCACGGGCTGACGTTTCATCCGGCTTTCAAGCTGCGCAGCGTGATGATGGAGTTTTGGGGCAGGCCGATTCCGGACGACATGATCAACGATCTGGCGGCGCTGTATGAAAAGCTGGACGCCGACGCCGACGAAACCGCTTCGTTTATCGAATGTCTCACGCGGCGCGAGGTAAAGGCGTTCAAGAAGCGGGTTCGCTTCCTGCTCAGGGACCGCTCGGTTCCGAACTTGGACCCGAACTACAACATACCGTGGCCCTTTGTGTAGGAGGAGTGAGGGATGGGTATAAGTTGCCGACGTCTGCCCCGCAGTGGAGGATTATACACGCTCACCACCTCGCTCCCGTTATAGCCAACCATGGCGAACTGGAGCAAACAACTGCCGCCGGACGGACCGAGGTCCTTCGAGGTGTCGGCGTCCATATAGAACTTGCCTCGCTTGGGAGCAACGTAGAGCTGTCCACCATTATTGGGGGAACAGCATCGCCGCATAGCGAATGCACTCCCTCATGGCCCAACTATCGGACGGAGGCGCGGTGTTGTAGTCGCACGTCATGGTCTGCATGTCGCAGGCCAACATGTTGTACCCGTACTCACTGGCCTTGAACTCTGCATCGGGATGATACAGGTCCGGGGTCGGCATCACCATGATCACGTCGAGGGGCGTGTATTTGACCTTCTTGGGAGGAACTATCTTGAGCTGGGCGGCCTGATGCAGGGGCGCCCACTGGCCGCTGTCGTTGACGCCCACGATGTTGCTGCCGCGCCGACCAACCCGGTCGTTGGCGCCCTCGGCAGCGTTAGCTTGTATTCAGTACCTACCCCTCTCAGCCCTCACTATGCTATAATCAATTTCAAGAACATAAGTGCGCTGCATGCAATGGAGCGCCTAATGCCCGGATACTCTAAGTAGTGAATATCGCCGACCGCTAATAACCAACCATTTATGAACAAATTATTAGCCGACCAAAAAAACCTTCGTGAACTGGTAAATACAGGTCTTTGCAGGTGAGATGCAGGTCTAAATGCCACATGAAGCCACCAGAAGAGCGCCTGCGTACCACCTGCAGCCCGCCTGCGCGCTCACCAGAACAATTCCAATATACATAAACCAAGATAAATACAACTCGACGAACCCAGTCAGTCGTCAGAAATTCCAAATTCACTATTCAGCGCCCAATCCTCCAACCAAACTGGTACAGGCTTCGATCTTGGGGGTTTCTTGACAGTTGACGGTCTCGGTTTTACACTTGGACAAGATTTCAGAGACAGATTTTCGCTGTCTGGGAGAGTGTGCGCAAAATGAGCCAGGAATCGGTGATTACGGATGAGATGCGAGCGGCTGTCGGAGTAGAGTCCGAGGCCTATGTAAACGATGTGGAGAAAGGGGCGATCATCAAGTTCGCCCGCGCCATCGGCGATACCAATCCTATCTACAGTGATGAAGAGGCGGCCCGAGAGTCGCGGTACGGAGGACTGGTGGCTCCGCCGACGTTCTTCCGCTCGCTGCGTTCGGGCGAAATGAAAGTGGATGTCCAGAGCCCGTATCCCGCCAATTTGGACGGCGGAAGTGAATGGGAATACTACGAACCTGTTCGACCAGGCGATAGAATAGCGGTGTCCACCATGATATCCAATATATTCGAGCGCCCAGGACGCCTGGGCAATATGCTGTTCATACAGCGCGAAACTAAGTACGTAAACCAATTCGGGACCACGGTGGCGATTCAGAGAACGACGGGAATCAGCTACCAACCATAGATTCCCAGATAGAGAGCCGAGGGAGGACTTTCATGGCGGAACAGGTATATTTTGAAGACGTAGAAGAGGGGATGGATATCCCCACGCTGCGCAAAGACCCGACCACTCAGCAGCTAGTGATGTACGCGGGCGCGTCCGGCGACTACTACCAGATTCACTACGATCTGCCCTACGCCAAGAATAACGGGCTGCCGGACGTGATTCTGCACGGAGCGCTGAAGAACGCCTTCCTGGGCCAGGTTATGACCGACTGGATAGGCGAGTGGGGATCTCTCAAGAAGCTCAGCGTCCAGTATCGCGGCATGGACGTGCCGGGAACCCCGGTGTTCGCCAAGGGCGTGGTCAAGAAGAAGTATCAACAAGACGACGAGAATATCGTCGAGTGCGAAATCTGGCTCGAGACCAACGAAGGCAAGCGCACAACCCCAGGATACGCGGTCGCCGCTCTGCCTGAACGCAGTGAGTAAGAGGTCACGTCAATAGCTTAAAAAAGAAGGGCGGATATACACATTATCCGCCCTTCTATCGTTCTGTTTACACTTCCACCGCTAAATTTCCGCCAGCGCCGCCGCCACGCCCTTGGCCACAGACCTATACTCACCCAACGCCTCGCTATTGTTGAGAACAGTGGGCCTGGACGTGTCGCGATACGCCGCGCGCATCTCCATTCTGCCCAAGAACGGTATCTCAAGATGTTCGGCGAGTTCCTCGCCCGCGCCATAGCCGAATATCTCGCCTGAAAAATTCTCGACCACGCCAAGCACGTCTATCTGCAACTTCTTGATCATGTTCACCGAGCGAATGGCGTCTATTCTGGCTAACTCCTGGGGCGTTGTGACGACGACGAACCCGTCCATATCCAGGGACTGCATCACGGTCAGGGGCGCGTCCGATGTGCCGGGAGGCAGGTCTATCAGGAGATAGTCCAAGTCGCCCCATTCGGTGGACTGCAATAGCTGGTTGATGGCGTTGTGGATCATCGGGCCGCGCCAGATGATAGCCTCTTCTTCGTCCTGTTGAAAGAAGCCCATGGACATGACCTTCACGCCAAAGCGTTCCGGGGGAATCATCTTGCGTTCTTCGCCGACTACCGGCGCTTCGCCGACCTTCATGGCGCGAATGACGTTGGGGCAGTCAATATCCACGTCGAGAACGCCGACCTTGGCGCCGTCGTTCGCCAGCGTAACCGCCAGGTTTACCGCTACAGTCGTCTTGCCGACTCCACCCTTGCCGCTATATACCCCCACTTTATGTTTGATGCGCGAAAGAGATTCGGATATGGCCCGCTTCTGTTCGAACTGCCGGCGCATCGCCTCGACTCTCGCCCTGGCCTGGGCCTGCTGGTCTGGATTCATCTGGGTCATCGCTATCTCCTGCATCCGCCGAACGGAAGCGTAGCCGCAAACATAGGGACGACCGATAGAGGCCGCCCCTTCAACGTTGATCGTTAGCGCGGAATTTCGCGCCTACTCCAAAAGCCTAGTGGTTCAACACTTTTGTATTGAAGGGTATAGAGACTTAAGCCGTATGCGC
>CAZXFX010000054.1:0-12464 GCA_964640295.1 uncultured Dehalococcoidia bacterium
CAGTCGTCAGATAATTCACCATTTAATGGACGGGGATGATCCAATCCACCGACCAAACTGATACAGGCTCAGTGGTAGAAATCCGCTTGGCGCGCCTCGCGCTGGCAGTGTAATCTTGAATCAATTCGACCAAGCGCAAGGAGATTTCGATATGACCGCCACATACTACACGTGGAAGCGATGAAGTACATGCAGAAAAGTGAAAGCGGAGCTTTCACAAAATGGAGTCGAATTCGATGAACGCGACTTCTTTGCCAACCCATTCACCGCCCAGGAACTCGCAGACCTGTTCGGAGACGCCCCTGTCGCCGACTACTTCTCGTGGCGCTCCCCCTCATTCCGAAAGCTCGGCTTGAAGCGCGAGGAGATGAGCGATGCCCAAATGCTCGAATTGATGGCGCAAGAGCCGCGCCTCATCCGTCGCCCGCTAATCATGACCTCTGCCGGCGCCCTCATCGTGGGTACCGACAAGCGGGCGATGGCAGACCTCATCTCGAACCGGGGGCAAGCGCAATGATGATTGACCTATCGGGCAAAGTGGCGCTCGTCACCGGAGGAGCGCGTGGCATTGGACGTGGGATATGTCTAACGCTTGCCGAGCAGGGGGCTGACATAGCGGTGACCGACCTGAATCTGGACGGCGCGTCCGCAGTGGCCGGCGAGATAGAAAGTATTGGGCGAACAGCGCGCGCGATGAGTATGGACGTCACCAGCCGAGCTTCTATATCAGACGCGATTTCCAGCGTACTCAAAGAGATGGGGCGCATTGACATACTCGTAAACAACGCAGGTGTTGTGGGAGCGGGCGCATGGTGGGAGCGAGACGTCCCGAGCGACGAAGACTGGGATCTGACTCACATGGTGAATGTGCGCGGCGTGGTAATGGTGACCGAGGCGGCGCAGCGCCACATGATAGAGCGCGGCTCAGGCCGCATCGTCAATATAGCCTCCATAGCCGCTCGGCGAGGTACACCCGACATCCCTCACTACTCCACTACCAAGGCCGCGGTGGTGAGCTGGACTCAATCCAGCGCACAGCAACTCGCGCCGCATGGCATAACCGTCAACGCCATTTGCCCGGGACTGCTGTGGACCGATATGTGGCAGGCGATATCTATCAGACGATCCGCCGCGACCGGTGAGAACATTTCGGGTCGCGCGCTGTTCGAGCGCGCCGTCGAGAGCATGACCCCAATGAAGCGCGAGCAGACTCCGGAAGACATCGGCAAACTGGCGGCGTTCCTGGCGTCCGACGACGCGCGCAATATAACCGGTCAGGCGATAAATGTGGACGGCGGCATACGCATGAATTAGATTCCCGACTCCCTGAATGCCGACGAAGGGCGCTCTTGACACTTACGGGCATTCAAATCCTCATAAGCCAGCGCGTACTATGAATACCCCCTTTTTCTTCTATTGCCCTGTCTGGGCGCAAGACGTTACAATACTGCGTGACGCACTGTCGGGGCGTAGCGCAGTCGGTAGCGCGCCACGTTCGGGACGTGGAGGTCGCTGGTTCAAGTCCAGTCGCCCCGACCAGCCTTGCCTAGGCTGGCGGTCGTCGCTTTTATATGTATGATGGCTGTCAAGCGCCCAGCTTCACTAAAGAGAGTGTCCCTATGAACCGTGAAAGCGGCCGGGTAGGTATCCTCATGGGCGGAGGCCCCGCCCCCGGCATCAATAGCGCTATCAGTTCGATAACCATCGAAGCGGTCAACAGAGGCTATGAAGTAATCGGCATACTTGACGGGTTTTCGCGCCTGATGGAACGTCGCGTTGATATGACGCGCCCCCTCAGGATAGAAGATGTATCCCAAATACATCATCGCGGCGGCTCCATAATTCGCACATCCAGAGCGAATCCCACCCGCTGTCCCGAGCACATGCGAAACACGCTCGATTCGCTGCGAGAACTCGGCGTCTCGTACCTGGCCACCATAGGCGGAGACGATACCTCGTTCAGCGCATCCGAAGTTTCGCGACTGTCCAACGGCCAAATCAAAGTCGTACACGTCCCCAAGACGATTGATAACGACCTCCCGCTGCCAGACGAAATGCCCACCTTTGGCTATGAGACCGCGCGACACCTCGGCACGGGAATCGTCCGCAACCTCATAGAAGACTTTCGCTCCACCAATCGCTGGTATATCGTAATAGCCATGGGCCGCGCGGCCGGACACCTCGCGCTGGGTATCGGAAAGTCGGCCGGCGCCACGCTCACCATCATCCCTGAAGAGTTCCCTTCGGAACGCATTGGCGTGTCCGACGTCTGCGACGTGTTGGAAACCGCGATTCTCAAGCGCCGAGTGATGGGAAAAGACCGCGGACTGGCGGTCATCGCCGAAGGCGTCGCCGTGAAATTCGACCCCGAAGAGTTGGCGGGCTACCCGGGCGTTGAGGTCTCTCAGGACCAGCACGGACATCTTAGACTCGGCGAGATTCAACTTGAGAAGATTCTGAAGCGCGCGATACAGAAACGATTCGAAGACAGGGGCGAGACTCTTCCCATCATTGACAGCACGGTGGGATACGAACTTCGTTCTTACGCCCCCATTCCATTCGACATAGACTACACGCGCACGCTCGGCTTCGGCGCGGCGAGAGCGCTGCTCTCCGAACCCAGCGAACAGTTTCCGGAGCGAGGCGGCCTGATTTGCCTTGTTGGCGGCAACATAAGAGTGATGCCGTTCGACCAATTGCGCGACCCCGAAACCGGACGCACTCGCGTGCGAACCGTGGATGTCGAGGGCGAAAGCTACATGGTGGCTCGAAGATACATGATTCGATTGGAAAAATCAGACCTCGATGATGAAGCAATGAGGAGTCGGCTTGCGGAAGCCGCCGGAATGACTCCCAGCGAGTTCGTGAACAGATTCGAGAACGTGGTAGAACTCGCGGGCGCGCTCTGATGCCCTATGACCGAGCAACCTAAAGGAACCAGTCTGGATATGCCAAACTCTGAATCTCTAATTAAAACAGCCAAAGCTCTGGTCGCTCCGGGCAAAGGCATATTGGCGGCTGATGAAAGCTCTGGCACAATCGGCAGCCGGTTCGCCGCGCTGGGCGTCGAAAATTCGGAGCGCAACCGGCGCGACTACCGAGAGACGCTTCTCGGCGCGGAAGGCGCGTCCGAATTCATCAGCGGAGTCATCCTGTACGACGAGACGCTGCGCCAGAACTGCTCAGATGGCTCTTCGTTCGTCCATACTCTCAACGAGCGAGGCATAATCCCCGGCATCAAAGTGGACACGCGCGCCCATCCACTGGCGGGCGCGCCCGGAGAGGTAGTCACAGAGGGACTGGACGGACTGCGCGACCGCATGGCCGAGTATTTCCAGATAGGCGCAAGATTCGCCAAGTGGCGCGCTGTCATCGCCATTGGCCCACATCTCCCAAGCGATTACTGCATCGAAGTCAACGCCCACGCGCTGGCGCGCTACGCCGCGCTCGCCCAGGAAGCCGGCCTCGTCCCCATCGTCGAACCCGAAGTCCTCATGGACGGCGACCATGATATAGATCGCTGCTACTATGTTACTCAGAATGCGCTGAGGGAAGTTTATCGCCAACTCGCGTCCCAGCGCGTCATTCTGGAAGGGACTCTGCTCAAGCCCAATATGGTCGTTTCAGGGAAGGACGCGCCCAACAGGGCCAATCCCGATGAAGTGGCAGAGAAAACGGTTGACTGTCTGATGAGAACCGTCCCCGCCGCTGTCCCCGGAATAGCTTTTCTTTCAGGCGGGCAGGGCGACGACGAAGCGACAGACAACCTCCGCGCCATAAACATTCGCGGCAAAGAAGTCGGAGCTCCGTGGGAACTCAGCTTCTCGTTCGCGCGCGCGCTCCAGTCCGCGCCCCTACAAATCTGGGCCTCCGACCAGAGCGCGACTCAAAAGGCTCAGGATGCGTTCTATCGCCGCGCCTCCCAAACAGCGGCGGCGCGAAGCGCGGGCGATGCAAATTAAGCACAAACGGTCCGCTAACCCGTTCCGCGCCCTATAATAGAACAACTCATAGAAGTAGAGGCGGCGCGAAGTGGCTATGACGAATCTTGATCGCCAAGATCTGCTTGAATTGCTGAATGGCGGCGAATCCGACCGAGTAGAGTTCAAAGAGTCGCTATCTGGTGGCTCGCCCAATGCGATTCGGGAGGCGATCTGCGCCTTCGCCAACGATTTGCCTAACCACCGTAACCCTGGTGCTGTATTTGTCGGGGCCAGCGACGAAGGAGCTATCACGGGTCTGGAGGTTACAGATCAACTGCTCCGACAGTTGGCGGATATGAAGACGGACGGCAATATAGTGCCCCCACCTTCAATCACTGTGGAAAAAGTGTCGTTTGACGATGGCGACGTAGCGGTGATTACAGTTCCCCCGTCTGATTCCCCTCCGGTACGTTACAGAGGCGTCATTCATGTGAGAATCGGCCCGCGCCGAGGAATCGCCACAGCGCAGGACGAACGGATTCTTAGTGAAAAGCGCCGCTATGGCGACATCCCTTTCGACATTTACCCCGTACCATCCGCCACACTGCATGACTTGGACTTGCGCTATTTCGAACTTGAATATCTGCCCCAAGCATTTCATCGTGAGATTCTTGCAAACAATGATCGTAGTATCGAAGAACGCCTAGCGGCTACTAAAATGATAGCCTCTGCCGCTGATCCGGTTCCTACTGTGTTGGGGATTCTGACGCTCGGCAAAAACCCTCAGGATTTCCTGCCAGGCGCCTATGTACAGTTTCTGAAATTAGACGGAGAAGAATTGTCCGATACAATATCCGACAGCGAGGATATTAGGGGAGTGATATCGGACGTGATCCATCGTCTCGACGAAAAGATGAACGCTCATAACTATACTGGAGTAGATATTCTTTCGGCTCCTACGGAAATCAGAAGAAGCGAGTATCCAATTCAAGCCCTCCAGCAAATTACTCGAAACGCTATAATGCATCGTACATATGAAGCGACCAACGCTCCCGCAAAAGTGCACTGGTTCAGAGATCGCATCGAAATCATAAGTCCCGGTGGCCCGTTTGGAGGAGTGTCTGCCGCCAATTTCGGGCAACCCGGTTTCACTGATTATCGGAATCCTAATCTGGCGGATGTAATGAGAACTCTCGGATTTGTCCAACGCTTCGGCGTCGGAATATCCATTGCGCGTCGCCTGCTCAGAGAGGCGGGGCATCCTGAACCGGATTTTGACGCTGTCGAGAACTATGCCTTCGTCACCATAAGAGCGAGAGCCATATATTAGAGTTCCTGATATGACTGTTCCTATTCTCACATTCTTCAACAACAAAGGTGGAGTTGGCAAGACATCCCTTGTATATCATCTTGCTTGGATGTATGCAGATTTAGGATTTAATGTTATTGCCGCAGACTTAGACCCACAATCCAATCTTACCAGTATGTTCTTGGACGAAGACCGTTTGGAAATTCTGTGGCCAGATGATGGATCGCGAAAAACGATTTATGCCGCGCTTAGGCCTTTATTGGATGGAACAGGAGATATAACTGTCCCTCACTTAGAAAAGATAGAGGATCGCTTGAAACTTATCGTAGGTGATCTCAAGCTGTCCTCCACTGAAGATGAATTATCAAGTCAATGGCCTGAGTGTCTCGATCGGCGTCCGCGCGCGTTTCGGGTGATCTCAGCTCTATGGCGTATTATGCAAAGTGCCGCAGATAAGGAACATGCGGACTTGATTCTAGTGGATGTTGGCCCTAATTTAGGCGCTTTGAATCGAGCTGTCTTGGTAGCGACTGACTATGTAGTCGTGCCACTCGGAGCGGATCTATTCTCATTGCAAGGTCTTAGAAATTTAGGTCCCACATTGCAAAATTGGCGGGAAGGCTGGAAAGATCGCTACGCTCGGAATCCGACTCACGACCTCAATATTCCCAGGGGCGAGATTAAACCAATCGGGTACATGGTCCAGCAACATGGTGTTCGGCTAGGCCGTCCAGTGAAAGCATATGATAAATGGGTTAACCGAATGCCTGCCGAATACGCCAAGAATTTGCTAGGGCAAGATTCCAAAGATACTCCTGCTACTCCAGCGGATGATCCAAACGCGCTAGCAACGGTAAAGCACTATCGAAGCCTTGTTCCTCTGGCTCAGGAAGCGCGAAAACCCATATTCAGTCTGACGACAGCAGATGGCGCTCGGGGAAGCCACGCAACGGCAGCCAGAGCCTCATATGATGATTTCAAAGACTTGGCAGACAATATATACAAGAGAATAGCGCCAATAGAGAGGCTGCGCTGACAGTCCCGCGGACTATAACCATATTAGTTCCCCGCGAACGCCGGCATCACCTCTTCGGCGAAGAGTCGCAACTGCTCCATGAACTCGGCGCGCGACATCCCTTCAGCCCAATGCAGGATTACGTGTTCGAGTCCCGGATACTTCATCTCCAAATCCTTCAAGAACGCAACGAAGTCTTCCGCCGGTCCGCAGAACCACGCCTTTTGCTGAACGCCGTCCTCGATGCGCGGCGTTCGAGCGGGAGCGCCCGGCGTTCCCCACGCGCGACCCTGTTCGTCGGCGTATCGAACGAAACCGAACGGCGCGAACCACTTATAACGCTCGTCATGGTACGGCCTCAGGCGCTCCATCGCCTCCTCCCGCGTATCGGCTATATAGAAACCGACGCCCAGAGCCAGGTTCTCGCCCAGACCCAGATCCCGTCCGTATTTGGCGTTCGCGTCACGGTACTGTTCAAATATCTGCTCCACCAGCGTCTCGCCCGTAAGGGCCACCACTCCTCTCACGCCATTCTTTGCAATGAAGTCTATCGTCCGCCCGCTGACTATCGGCTGCCACATTTCGACGGGAAGATGCTTGGGACGGGGCACCAGCGTCACCTCTTTGAGGTCGTAGCCTCGATATTCTACCTGCGCCGGCACCGAGTAATGTTTCCCTTGATGGGAAAAAGACTCTTGGTTGAACGCCTTGAAGATCAACTCCATCTGCTCTTCGAACAACTCGCGGTTGGCGTCGTTGTCTATCACAGGAGCGCCTAGCGATTCGACCTCGCGGCTGTGGTATCCGCGTCCGACTCCGAAGATGATGCGCCCGTCGGTGAGTATGTCCGCCATCGCGTAGTCCTCTGCGAGCCGAATCGGGTGCCACATCGGAACGATGTTGAACGCGCATCCGAACTTCAACTTCTCGGTGCGAGACGCCAAGTGCGTCCCCAGAAGAATGATGTTGGGTATGCACTCGTATCCCTCATGCTGGAAGTGGTGTTCAGCCATCCAGAGCGCGTAGAAGCCCAGTTCGTCCATCAACTCCGCCGCCTGCCTCGCTATATCCAGGCTTTCAGCAAGCCTCTCGCTCGGATAGCGTCGCTGATCGGCGGGCGCGCCGTCGCTGCCGACGTCGTCCAGGTCTATGTTGCCCACGTACAGCACAGAAAATTTGTCAATCATCGCGTTTCACAATCCCCTAAATCCATGAAAGAAGTCAGTATCCACAGTACGCGCCGGTTCATGAGGACTTGAACGCCCATACATGAAAATCGCGCGCGTTCAAGGCACGTCCATGTTTCTCAAACGATAGACTGTTAGCCACAAGAAGACGGCTGTAAACAAAATCGCGCCGCCGACGGCGGCCGGAAACTCTATCACTCGGTCGCTCAGAACCTCGAAACCGCTGCTGTCCAGACCGTTCATTATCGCCAAAGTATATCCTCGAACGCTCAGATATCTCACGCCTCCCACGAAAGTGCTCAGAAGTCCCTCCCACAGAAATACATACACTATGGCGAATGGCAGCGCGCGGGTCGTTATGAGTCCCGCCCAAGTGAACACGGACGCGTATGTTATAACGCCCGCCAGCAAAGCGACCGATACCGCTATCGTAGCGCGCGCGTCTCCGTCCGTGCCGATATAGGTGGCCAACGCGCCACTGGTAACGGCAAGCGGCGCGGCAATGATCACAGACGCAAAGAACTTGGGGACGGCGATTCGCCAGCGCGCGACCGGCTTCAGGAATACATAGCTCAGCGTCTTGTCCTCTATCTCGTTGCCGAACGCCGCGGTCGCCAGCGCAATGGTCACCAGAGGCATTATTACCCCGATTAGAAGACCATCCAGCAGTCCGTCTATGAATTCCTGGTCAGCGTCCGGTCCGTCTCCGCCCGGAATAAAAGCGAGCCCTATCGGGAGTAAAGCCAGCAGCGCGGTGAGTATGAGCCTCCACTTGCCGGTAAGTTGTCGCAGCGAGAGAGTGAGTATCTGGTACATCTACCCCTCCACCACGTACTCGAACAGACTCTCGAGTGAATCGTCCATGGGTTCTACCCGCATCAGCCTGACGGAGTTGTCCCTCGCCAGCCTTGCCAGCGATTCCTGAAGAGAAGCGACATTCCGGCTGTAAACTATCAGCGACCCGTCGTCCGATACCGTCACGGTATCAACGTCGTCCATGCCCACTACCGCCGACGCCATGACGCGAGGCTCGTCCACTACCACGCGCACCCTGTATGCCTGCTCATCCAGCTTGGCGCGAATCGCCCTGAAATCCCCGGCCGCCGCCAGCTTTCCGCTCATCATAAGCAGTATTCTGCTGGCCAGGGTCTCTATCTCTTCCAGAATGTGAGATGAAATGAGAATCGCTCGACCTTCTTCAGCAAGCCTCTCCATTACGTCCTGAAACTCTATCCGTTGGCGAGGGTCGGTGCCGTTCAGAGGCTCATCCAGGATTATCACCTGCGGGTCATGCACCAATGTGGCCGCAAGTCTCATACGCTGCCGCATGCCGCGCGAGTAGGTTCCCATTTTGCGATTCTGCGCGTTTTCCAGGTCAACCATGGCGATAGCTTGGTCAACTTGGGCGTCCATATTCGAAAGGCTGTGAAGCCGCGCTGAGAATTCGACTAGTTGCCTGCCCGTGAAGAAGTCGTAGATAGACTCATTCTCTGGCATGAAGCCTACCCGACTATACAAACCAGGATTGTCCCGCGCGGGCTCTCCCAGCATACTGATTTCGCCTCTCGAACAACTAGCCAGTCCCGCGATCAGATGCAGAAGCGTGGTCTTGCCCGCTCCGTTGGGCCCCAGCAGTCCGGTAATCCCGGGATTCACGTCGAACGAGACGTCATTTACGGCGACGACGCTTCCATACCACTTGGATACGCCCGCCACCCGGATAGTGGCGTCTGAACCGGAGTTGTCTTCGGAATGAGTCAAGCTAAAAGCCTCCGATAACGGTTCCAGAGCAGAAATCCAGGTACCGCCACCACGACCGCGTACCACAAAATCACGACGATTTCAGGCAGTTCAGCCACTCTTTCCATGACCGGACTGTCGTTGTCTTCCTTTCCGAAGATCATGTCGCTGATGTGAATCGGAGCGCTGCGAATGTCAATGAGTCCGGCCCACCGCGCTAAGTCCGCGTCTCTTTGCATGAAGCTGATATTCACGTTTGCGCTGTCGGAGTCGGCCCCCGATTCTTCCAACCCACTAACTAGAATGTCAGCCGCGGTGGTGGTTATTAGCCACAACCCGATGACGAATGCCGAAGCGTACACGCGGCGGGTTGTGAAAGCGGCGACAGCCAGCGGGATTGTCGTGGTCATTACGGCTATCACCAAGCCCGCGCTCAGGAATTTGGGTATATCCACCCAGTTGTCTCGCAGGTATTCCAGCGGCTGAGTCGCGCTCAGAATCAGGCCGGCCATCAGAACTACCTGTCCCGTGTATATGAACAACAAGCTCACTACGAAGAACGCCGCCCAGCGTCCCGCCACGTAGTCCGTGAAGGTGAGCGATCGCACCAGGTAGAGAGTAATCACGCCGCTCCGCCGATCCGGACACAGCAATTCGGGCGCCATGACCGCGGAGAACAGCAAAAGTATTATCGAAACAATCTGGTAGTAATCTGCGTGGCCCGGAATATCCAAGGCGACCCCGATAACCCGTTCAGTAGTGGCCGCTATGATTATGAAGACGATGGCGGGGGACATCACCGCTCCAAAGAACAATATGGGCAGAACCTTCGCCATCGCTCCGCGCCCGAGCCCAAAGCAAGCGCGAACGCCGTTGACGAATAGCGCCTTGCGAGCCCGCGCTCTTCCTTCGCGCGGCCCTTCATAGCGCTGGTAGCCCAGATCGAATAGTTGGCCCTCGGACGCAGTCATATCCTATCCATGATGTTTGTCGGCATTCTTAGCGTGTATAACCTGTATCAACTTAGCAGGCGGCGCGCCTCGCGCAAAAGCCCCTTCCACCTTGATGGGCTGAGAAGGGTAGGGTGGGGGTGATACAATCCTCCGGCCAAACTGATACAGGCTCTTAGCGTATATGGATATTCGCTTCGTCATAAACCATCGCGTACTTATGAACGCGATGTCTGTCATCAATCGTTTCTGAAAATTTCGGTAAGTCTGTGGCGACGCGGTCCCAACCGACGCAGCCGCGCTCCCGAATCCGCCAGCGCGTCCCTTATTCTGTCGTACTCTTCGATTCCGACACCCTGAACCGCTATCGAATAGCCGTCCAAAGAGCAATCCAGACTCCGTTCCGAGAGCGTGGACATCAACGCTTCGACATCGCCGTCCACATCAATGTAGATGGTCTCCGTTTCCTGCATGAAGCCTGACACTTCGCCCGACTCGATTACCTGCCCTCCTTCGAGGACGACGATTCGGTCGCAGGTCGTCTCGACGTCGCCCATCAGATGGGTGGAGAGAACGATGCTGATTCCGAACTCGCGACCCGTGCGTCTGATGAGAGCGAGCATCTCCTCGCGTCCCACCGGATCGAGCCCGGCGGTCGGCTCGTCCAGCATCACGATCACTGGGTCATGCACCAGAGCCTGAGCGAGCTTGACTCGCTGAATCATCCCTGTCGAATACTCGCCAATCGAGCGGTAGCGTTCTTCGTCCAGTCCTACGTGTCGCAGAGTGTCGGCTGCGCGTGTTCGGGCGGCAGAGGGAGGAAGACCGCTTATCTGAGCCATGTGCGTCAGGAACTCCGAAGCGGTTACCGACGTGGGCAGACAATCGTGCTCAGGCATATACCCAAGCCGAGATTTGACTTCGACGTTTTCATAAGGACGCTCGCCCATAACCGTGGCAGACCCTTCGGTCGGCGTCAGAATTCCCAAGAACAGTTTGATGGCGGTGCTCTTGCCCGCGCCATTGGGACCCAATAGCCCTGTTATTCCACGGCTTATGGCAAAGTTGACCTTATCCAGCGCCACAGCGCCGCTGTACCGCTTGGTGAGGTCCTGCGCCTCCATTATCGCTGTCATAGAAGACATATCGGAATTATACACTATCGAAAAGCTTGCGTTCGACGGAGGAATATCCGCGGCGCGCGTGGCGAGACCATGTTCGATCAAGTACGCGAAACCGTCTCGCTATTCGCCGTTTCGCTCCTCCCACCAGGCGATATAGCGAGTTGGCTCCAATTCGCCATTCTGCCATAGGTGGCGCGTCTGCGCGAAATGGCTTCGCACCTCAGACTCGAAACGCTCCTGTGTGTCATTGTTGAATATCAGGATGTCGGCTGCTGACGCGCGCTCTTCCCATGACCGCTGGCTGGCCATGCGCTGGGAAATCTCGTCGTCAGTGTACTGATTGCGCGCCGCGAGGCGCCCACGCACTATCTCCCGGTCGGCGGCAAACAGCCACACCTGGCTGCACCAGCGTCCATAGCCGGCCTCGACCAGATTCACCGCTTCCAGAACGGCCACCTCTTCTGGGCCAAGCGAACGGTTCCACTCATCTATCACCGCTTTGACCGCGTCGGCGATGCTCCCGATCGCGGTGGTCAGTTTGTTCATCTCCTCCGGCTTGCCGAATACTTTGGCGCCCAGCTTTCGCCTGTCTATGTACCCATCCTCGCCGACTATTTCGCGCCCGAAGATTGATACTATGCGCTCGAAGGCGTCAGTGCCGGGGTCGTACATTCGATGAACCAGCCTGTCCGCGTCGCAATGAATCGCTCCTTCAGCGACCATCAATTGGCACGCGGTGGACTTTCCTGTGGCTATGGAGCCTGTAACTCCAATTATAAGTGGCATGTATTATCGGCTTTCGTTTTCCGCGCGAGACTGCGCCGTAAGACTATCTTCTCGGTCTAGTTAGGTACAACAGGTTCTCTGGGTGGCGTCTCGACCGAAACGCCAATCACAGCTCCTTGCACCACGCCAACTGCCTGGGTGAGAGTATTTATCTTGTCGTCGGTTCGATCCAAGCGGTGATTGATACTGGCTTCCACCCTCTCTGATGATTTGGCGACAGCCTGAATTTCGCCTCGGAGCCTTATTTCCATAGCCATGGCGTCTTTGCGGAGTCGTTCTTCGGACTCTTTAATTTCGCCTCGTATAGCTATGGCGTCTTTGCGGAGTCGCTCTTCGGACTCTTCAATTTCGCCTCGGAGCCTTACTTCCATAGCCATGGCGTCTTTGCGGAGTCGTTCTTCGGACTCTTTAATTTCGCCTCGGAGCCTTA
>CAZXFX010000054.1:12564-22047 GCA_964640295.1 uncultured Dehalococcoidia bacterium
GTTCTTCGGACTCTTTAATTTCGCCTCGTATAGCTATGGCGTCTTTGCGGAGTCGTTCTTCGGACTCTTTAATTTCGCCTCGGAGCCTTACCTCCATAGCTATAGCGTCTTCGCGGAGTCGCTCTTCCGTTCTCCCCGCGTCTTCACGTAATCGGTTTTCCAGCGCGGCGCTCTGTCTCCATTGGAACAGCATGATCAATATCCCTGTTCCAAATATGGATAGGACAATCGTTATAGTCCCAGCGTTGAATCCTTCCATCTTTTGACCCTCACTCCTCCTCAGGTAATTATACTCTGGCGGTCTGGATTGAGGAAGATTGCTAGAGCGAAAAATCGTCCTGAGTCTGCGCGCTAATTGTCTCCCGCCGCGGCGGCGGTGGACATGCGATTCTTGAAATGGGGCATCACTTCCTTCCCGAATGCCTCTAGCTGCTCGAGAATGACGCTCTGCGGCGTGCCTACCGGAAGGCCCATGTTCACATGGTCCAGCCCGGGCCAGCGACGCTCGATGTCTTCCATCTTTTCGATTATCTGCTCGGGCGTGCCTACCAGCCAAGACCCTGATTCCACTGCGGACTCCAGAGTCGGCAAGTCGGCGGTCGGCGCCCGAGTCGGGTCGGCAAGCGCGTTGAGTTGGTCGTCAGTGAGGCCGCGCACGAATCCGAGTGGCGCGAACATCTTCATGTTCTCCTCATAGAATGGCCTTGCCTGCCTTATGGCCTCTTCCGTAGACTCGGCGATGAAGAACGATATGCCCAATATGAGGTCTCCCCCCAGTTCTGTCTCGTTGCCGTGAGCGGCCTGTACTTCCTGCCACTTTCTCACTACCGTGTCGGACGCGCCGCCCGGCGCGGCCCCGCCTCCGATGACCCCCTTTATGCCGTGCTTGGCCATGAAGTTCAAACCGCGGTCGCCCGCGCTGACGACAGGCTGCCAGCACTCGACCGGAGTATTGACCGGACGAGGCACCAAGCTTATCTCTTTGAGTGTGTATCCTCTGTACGGCACCTCAGGCGGAATCGTATAGTACTTTCCTTTGTGCGAGAAAGACTCTTCGTTGAAAGCCTTGAACATTACCTCGACTTGTTCCTCGAAGTAATCTCGATTCTCATCTTGGTCGAGCATCGGCGCCCCGAACGCTTCCACCTCCCGGGTGTGGTATCCGCGACCTACTCCGAATATCACGCGACCATTTGTGAGAATGTCCGCGGTGGCGAAATCTTCAGCCATGCGCAGCGGATGCCACATGGGAGCGATGTTGAACCCGCACCCCATCTTTATATGCTTGGTCAGGTGAGCGAGGTGAACGCTCAGTTGAAGGATGTTCGGAATGCACTCGTAGCCCTCTGGCTGAAAGTGATGCTCCGCCATCCAGAATACGTCGTATCCCAAATCGTCCATCAGCGTGCAGATGGACTCGGTCTTGTCGAATACTGTAACGAGCCGCTCGTTCGAATAGAACCTGTCGTTGGCCGCCGTCCCCGCGAAACCGATGTCGTCCAGATCAATATGCCCAGCGAACAAGCTCCCAAATTTGTCAATCATGGCTGCGTCTCCCCTTAGATGATATTAAGCGCATTGTAGATGAGTGAGCGCGGGTGTCAAGAAATTCCACAGAAGCGTGTCCGAAAACGCATTGAAGGCTTTGGCCAAACATGTGGATAATTAGCTCACGCTTCGCCGATGTCATCGGCCTTTCGAAATATCAGATTGCGGACGCTCTGTGACCTGATAATTGCGTCCCTCCTCGCTGGGTTAGACCAAACCGAAAGGTAGCTGCCCCGACATTCGGCGAAGCTTCTCTCCAACAACGCGTCGCGCAAACCTTGTTGAATCCGCTCTCCCAGTCTATAATATCCCCATCAATTTGAATTGCTAGTTTTAAGGGAAGAGCGTTTGCGCATGAGCGAAAAGACAGAGTCCAAGAACGGGTTCACCCGTCGGCAGATACTCAAAGGAGCGCCGATAGCCATAGCGGGAGCCGCCGTCTTTAGCGTGGTGTCCGGCGGAGTGGCCTCTAGGTTCATTCGACGCAATCAAATGCCCAACGTCCCAGAGGACTCTATTTTCGCCCCGGACAAGAATCGCTACCCGCGCGCATAAGGGCTTTCACGGCGCATAGCGACCTCGCCGAATTCCGAGACCTACGCGCCAAGGTCAGGCGACGATATTCCATGATGCCGTTGTCCAGAGTGGTCACCTTGTTTCTAACAGCGGTCCTGCTGTCGCTATTTCTCGCTGTCGGTTGCTCTCGAACTGCCCCTCCTACCTCGCCAACCTCGGTTCCGCCTCCTACCCATACCCCTGTTCCTACTCCCACGCCCATAAACGTAGAGGACATTCTAAGGCGTTCGGGAGACGCCACATCACAACTCGCCGCGTTCCATTTCAGGCTCCAGCATAGCGACGGCGGCAGTACCCCCTTCAGCGACACTCTGGACATCACCGAGGCCGAAGGCGATGTAGTCAGTCCGGACAGCGTCTCCATAGATTTCGCGGGCAGGTTCAGCGACAGGTTTGCAATGCGCGCCAGCCTCATCACTATTGGCGACGACAGCTACATGACCAACCCTCTCTCCGGCGACTGGGAACGAGTTCCCCCTGAAGTCAGTCCACTCGGTTTCTTCGACCCGCAAAAGGGCGTCGGCTCCATGATCGCAGGAATCAGAAATCCGACGCTGTCTTCCAAGAACGGAAATGAGTTCATAATAGAGGGCGACCTTGAATCCCAGGCGCTGCGACCGCTCCTTGGTCCAGCGACTCAGGATGGAATTGTCAGAGTGCGAATCTCGCTCGATGAAGACACGTTGTATATGAAGAGGGCGGTAATAGACGGACGACTGACCGCCGGCGAGGCGGACGGCGTAACCCGGACCATCACCCTCTCTCAGTTCAACGAACCGCTCAGCGTCACCGCTCCCGACACCGGGTGACCTTTGGCTTCTTCGGACGACAAATGTGTGGGCGGACGGCTTCGTTCCGGCTACTTAATACTGCTGCCCGTATTCGCTGGAATCTTCATCGCCGCCGATGACCAGACTGTCATCGTAACCGTGCTTCCCCAAATACTGCTCGATCTGGAAGTTCAGGTGAACGAACTCGACCGCGCTTCCTGGACCATTACCGGCTACCTGCTCGGCTATCTCGTCGCAATGCCGCTGATAGGCAGAATGTCCGATGTCTGGGGCCGCCGAAATCTGTACGTCGCCTCCATATTGCTATTCATGGCCGGTTCCATAGCCGCCGCGCTTGCCACAAGCCTCACCTTGTTCGTAGCCGCGCGCGTCATTCAGGCTGTCGGGGCCGGCGCCCTGCTTCCCATATCAATCGCCATTGTCGGCGATCTCTTTCCGCCCGACCGCCGCGGCGTCCCGCTTGGACTAATTGGCGCGTCTTCCGAAGCGGGCGCGGTCATAGGCCCCCTATGGGGCGGGATCATAGGCGACTCGCTCGGGTGGGCCTGGGTCTTTTGGATCAACATCCCGCTCGGCGTACTCGTACTCGTTCCGCTGCTGTTTCTACTGCGTACAAGCCCTCGCTATCCAGCCCGCATAGACTACCTGGGTGGCGCGTTTCTGGCGGCGTCGCTGTGCGCCATTACGCTCGCCCTCGCCAGGGTGGACTCTCCCGACACCCTCTTTCTCGCGTATATCCTGTCCGCCTCAGTCGCATTCCTTGCGTTCATAATTCGACAAAGACTGACCGACTCGCCCCTGCTGCCGCTCTCCATGTTCCGGTCGCGCTCGTTTGCGTCCTCCAACATCGTCCATCTGCTGGTTGGCGCCGCCCTCATCATCGCAATGGTCACCATTCCGTTAATGGCGAACACCGTGCTGCAAAAATCCGCGCTGGAAGGCGGTCTTACGCTAATGCGAATGACCCTTGCCATACCAATTGGCGCGGCGCTCGGAGGACTCGCCTGCCAGCGCGTGGACATCCGGATACCCACGACTATCGGCCTCGCGCTCATAGCGCTCGGTTTTTGGTTGATGAGTTCATGGGGAACGGATATAGCCGATCCCGCGATGTCGCTCCATCTCGCCGCGGCCGGGCTCGGCTTCGGGATTCTCATCGCCCCCATATCCCTGGCCGCTCTCAACTCGGTCTCATCCGAATTGCGCGGAACCGCCTCCGCGACGATCACCGCCATGCGTGTAGTCGGCATGACATTCGGACTGGCCGCGCTGACCGCATGGGGAACCGAAAGGTTCCAGCAATTAGTCGTCGGACTCGAACTGCCTCTGGCAATTCCAGGCGAAACAGCCCAACAGACCCAGGCGCGCGTCCACGAGTTTGAGTCCGCGCTGACCGACGCCGGCCTTTCTGTCTTCAATGAATTCTTCCTGATAGCGATGGCAGTCAGCCTGATAGCAATCCTTCCCGCCATGTTCATGATACTGAGACGAGACAGCGCCCCCATACAACGGCAAGCACGTCCCGAATAGGAGTACCATTTCATCACTTTCGTCGGGCATGGTCTTTTCCAAGCGCGATCATATTCGTAAACAGGGACGCCGATATTATATCCTACCCTGTAATTCAGAGTGAACATATCCCGGATTAGCATGATACTCAAGAGACTCATCCGCAATAAGGACTCACCCGTAACCGCCAAGCCGGACCTAATCGTCGTTGGACTGGGCAATCCCGGGCCGCGATACGCTCGCACGCGCCACAATGCAGGGTGGTGGCTGGTTGACCTGCTTGCAAAGAAGTATGGCATCGAGGTCGGCAGGGCGCACAGCGTGACGCGATTAGGCATAGGCGCTATCGGAAACCATACTGTGGCGCTTGCCAAGCCGCGCACCCACGTCAACGGCAGCGGCGCGGCTGTCCGCTACCTGCTCGCCAGATTCAGAACGACCCAAGAGCGTCTGCTCATCGTGTATGACGAGACCGCGCTGCCCCCCGGCAGGCTGCGACTCAGGCCCAGAGGCGGCGCGGCTGGGCACAACGGCATCAAGTCCATTATAGAGACGCTCGGAAATCAGGACTTCGCCCGGCTGAGAATAGGCGTGGGACGCCCCCCTCCCGGCGGCGACATGATTGGCTGGGTGCTGGGAGAGATGTCCTCGGAAGACCAGGAACTGGTTGATGACGCGATAGCCAGAGCCGCGGACTCGATTCTCTATTTGCTGGATGAAGGCGTGGACAGAACGATGAACAGGATGAACTGACCGGACTACTCGGGAGTGGTTTGGTCAGATTATAACAGGGGGCAAATCGAGTTCCCGCACTATGCTGTTGAAGGCTTCCAGATCGTTATCTAGGATACCCCGCAAAGCCGCGATTTGATGATCAATCTGCGAACTCAGATCGTTGAACACCCCGTATGATTGCTGAGTGGGCGCGCCGTCCGCCATTCCGACGGTGTCGCCGAGGGCGGCGAGCCTGTATCGTAGTCCTCTGGCGTAGAACGCGCCGCGCATCGGTGTGTCGGAACTGACGCTTCCCAGGAGCAGTTCATCTTCCACGTCGGACAGTTTGGCTTTCAGCGCGTCCGCCGCATTGGTCAGGACTTCATTGCCGCTTTCGCCTGTGGGGCGAATTGTCCACTGGTCTATCTGCCTGACGACGCCTCGCACAGTTTCCACCGCATCCGCAGACTCGGATACCTTGTCGCGTATGGCGATGAGCAGATCCTGTTGGCGTTCGATATCCCGCCGCGGGACATCCACTCGCGGATCGGCGAGGATAGTGAAAGATTCCTCCCATGAACTCTCACCTATTCGGAGTTGAACGCGATAGGTTCCGGGCGCGACCATGGGGACGTACATGGGGCGGCCCGCATCGGATTCTCCCCCTACGCGACGCGCGCCTTCATGTCTCATATCCCAGATAAACCTGTTCATGCCCGCTTCAAGCGATATTCTAGGCGTCCCGGAATTGCTGGAAAATTGACGTATTGTCCTACCCTCTTCATCCATAAACGTAAGAGTGGCGTCTTCATCCGGTTTCTCGGCGAGGAAATATGTCGCCACTACGCCGTCGGGCGGATTTTGCCCCGCGTCAATAGGGACAATGGATCGGGAGCCGTATCCCGTTTCCGATATGCGATACGTCGCCGGAATACCGAGGCTTAGCTGATAATGCTTTGTGACGCCAGTCTCCCTGTTCCAGTATCCGTATGGTTCCGAGAGGATTCGGTAAGTGGGTCTGGGGCGGAATAGATGAGCGGCGTCGGCGTCCACTTCCTCAAGCTGGTGAAGAACGGAGAGGTCGTCGAGTATCCAGAGGGCGCGTCCGTGCGTCGCCACCGCAAGATCGCCGTTTCTGACGATCATGTCGTGTATGGGCGCCGGCGGCAAGTTGAGTTGGAGAGTATCCCACGATTCGCCATCGTCGAATGACACGTACACTCCCCCTTCTGTTCCTGCGTACAGAAGCCCTCGCCTCTCAGGGTCTTCCCTGATAACGCGCGTGTAGTCGCCTTCGGGAATGCCTTCGCTAATGGCTTGCCAGGTAGAGCCGTAGTCCTTGGTTCTGAAGAGGTAGGGCAAGTAGTCGCCATGCTGATACCGAGCCGCCGCGACATACGCAGTTCCGGCGTCATGCGGCGACGGTTCCATACCGTAAATGGGAGTCCATTCAGGAAGTCCATCGGGGGTGACATTCGTCCATGTATCTCCGCCATCGAGCGACACGTGGACCAGGCCATCGCTGGAGCCGGCCCAGAATACGCCCCGGCGAACGGGCGATTCCGCGAATCTGGAAATGGCGCAACGCTCAAAAGGGGCGATGTTGGTGTTTGGATCGTACTCCTCTCTGTCCGCCACGTCGTCTCTGGTCAGATCGGGGCTGATTACCTGCCAGCTAGTCCCTTCATCCACGCTTCTGAACGCGACATTCGCGGCAGAGTACAGCGTGTTCGGGTCATGAGGAGAAAAAACTATCGGGTTATCCCACTCGAACCGGAACTTTCTGGACGGAACAGTCAGCCCGGTAAGGTCTGGCCATACGGTGACGACGCGCGCCTGCTCACTCGCATGATCGTAGCGGAGCATTATCGGTCCCGCTCCCGGCGAACTGCCGAGAGCGCCCGAATAGGCTATGCTGGGGTTATCGGGGCGCACGGCGATGTGTCCGCTTTCCGAACTGCCCATCGAATGGCACTCCGACCACCTGATAGCGCCCCTGCTCGAACGGCTTGGAACGCTGATCGAGGTGTTGTCCTGCTGGGTGGCGTACACGCGATATGGAAACTCTTGGTCGGCGGCTATGTGATAGAACTCCCCCGTAGGCTGGTTGTAGATTGACGACCATGACTCGCCTCCATTGAATGTGACACAAGCTCCGCCGTCGTTGCCGTTTATCATCCGGCTAGAATCGTTGGGGTCAATCCAGAGGTCGTGGTTGTCATAGTGCGGCAACTCTACGGTGGCAAAAGTTCGTCCGCCGTCTATAGATTTCCAGAACGGCTGATTGAGGTTGTACAAAACTTCCGAATTCCGGGGATCGCCGAAGATATGATTGTAGTAGTGAGGGCGGACAGTCATTTCGGGATCGTCGTTTACATGTTCCCACGTCTCGCCGTAGTCATCCGACCGATACAGTCCCCCTACTCTCCCACCCATTTCGGCGAGCGACGCGACGCCAGCGGCTCCGCCCACGTCGAAGAGCGCCCATACCCGTCCGGGCTTCGCGGCGGTTCCGGTCACGCCGACACGCCCCTTTACCGCGTTGGGAAGACCTGGTTTATCGGTCAGGTCCGTCCATGTATCGCCTCCGTCCATGCTTCTATATATGCGGCTGTCGGGACCGCCGCTGTACGAATTCCAATAGCTACGCCGCGTATCCCAAGTCGCGGCGTAGATGATTCGCGGGTTATCAGGGTCCATCCACAAGTCGTTCGCGCCCGCGTTTTCGCTGCGAAACAGAACCCTCTCCCAAGACTGACCGCCGTCGTCCGACCTGAATACGCCTTTCTCCGAGTCAGGTCCCTCCAAGTGTCCAAGCACGGCGGCGTAAACGAGGTCAGGATTCGTGGGGTGTATGCGGAGTCGGGCGATATATCTCGTACTCTCCAGCCCCATATTCTGCCATGACCTGCCCGCGTCAGTTGATCTGTATATGCCGTCGGCGCGAGACGTCCAGTGCAGCCTTGGGACGGCGGTGCAGGATTCCCCCATGCCGACATATATCACGTTGGGATCGGATTCGGAGACGGCGATAGCGCCTACCGCCGATGTCTTGAAGAAGCCGTCGGATACGTTTTCCCAGTACATTCCGCCGTCGTTGGTCTTCCAGACACCGCCGGCGCACCCAAAGTAGAACACCATTGGATTGGAAACGTCTCCGGCAACGGCTACGACTCTGCCGCCGCGGTAAGGGCCTATGCAGCGCCACTCCATAGAGCCGGGAATCAACGCTCCAATTTGAGAACCTGCCATGTCTCTCCGTCCAGTCTTTTCATGTTCGATGTCCGAGAAGCCTCACATCTTGATGTGGCAATCATGCGATATATTAGCTTTAGTCTATGGATATTGAAATAGTTCTGGTGAGCGCGCAGGTGGGTTGCAGGTGGTATGCAGGTCAACTGGTGGTGGCGTTCAGGTGCGATTCAGACCTGCATCTCACCTGCAAAGACCTGTATTCACCAGTTCACGAAAGTTTTTTGAGCCGGCTGATAGTTTGTTCATAAATGGATAGTTATCAATTTTCAGCGGTCAGTAAGATTCAATGGTGAAATTGCCTCTGCGTTCGTTCAGCGTATCCGACATCAGGCGCGCTACCGTATATAGCGCACTAATGTTCTTGAAAATAATTGTAGCATAGCTGAAGGTGGGATTGTAAAGGTCGAGTGGCTGAGAGGGGTAGGTAGTGAGGCTGAGCGCTCCCATACTAGCCTTCCCCCGTCGAGGTGGAAGGGGTTTTTTCGGTCGGCTAGAGCGTTTACCTACCCTATGAACGGTCGGATGTAGAGGATATTCATGGTACGCGATGGTCTATGACAGTTCGAACATCCATACGCGCTAAGAATACCAGTGGTGAATAGGCAGTTCAGGATTGATGCGAGAAGTTGTGATATAATCAACGCTTAGTCTTCTCTGCGGCGCAGTCGCTCCTCTAGCTCCTTGATACGCTTCTCGGCGTTCAGGCGCAGTCTGCGCTCAGAGTCGGCTCTGTCTTCCGCTTGCCGCCGGAGCAGACTCTCGGATTCCAGGCTGGGGATGTAGTCTTCTGCAGCGGGGTCGTACCAGTCCAGAGCGCCTTGCCGCCAACAAAGATACAGCCCCAGCGCTTCACTGTATCCTCTAAGCTCTCCATCTGAAAGTTCATGCACTGTGAATGGCTGATATTGACCGTTCACCAGACGGTCCCCAGCCAGGCGTGTTCCGTGAAACTGGCCAGTTTCGTCAAAGCGCCAGTACTCCCGAACTCCCAGGCCCGCGTAGAAATCCACCTTCTCGCCAATGTCTCTGTGGCCTGTGCGCCGGGAGGCGATTTCCAATACGAAATCGGGCGGCTTGCCCTGGTAGGATA
>CAZXFX010000055.1:0-2318 GCA_964640295.1 uncultured Dehalococcoidia bacterium
CTGAGCTTGTCGAAGGGCGCGCCGACCTGCTACGCGCCTACCCCTCTCAGCCCTCATCAAGGTGGAAGGGACCGCGCAAAGCAATGAAGCCTCCGACGTCCCGTTGACCGCCAACCTTCACGCGATTCGTGGATAAAACCGGATACGCCGCTTTTGGACGCCATAAACATTTTGCAATCTGAAACAATGCTGCTTTATGCTATACTAATCGAATAAATCTCAAAATCAGGAGCCTCAATTGAAGATTACTCAAGAAGAAGTTGTGGACAATCAGACGACTCTCCGCATCGAACTTGAGGATGCCGACCTAAATCCCTATCTTGACCAAGGATACAGGCGATTGGCTCCGCAGATTTCCATCCCCGGATTTCGCAGAGGCAAGGTCCCCCGCCATGTCGTCGAAAGCTTGATGGGACGCGAGAGCCTGCTCAATGAAGTTTTGGACAGCATGGTTTACGAAGTAACCGGCAAAGCCATCGCGGAAAAGGAACTGGACGCCGCCGGCATTCCCAAAATAGAAGACCTCGACATGGACCCCGTCAGCTTCACCGCCACCGTCGCGCTCCGACCAGAAGTAGAACTGGGCGACTATAAGGCGATTCGACTGCCTTACCCGCTCGACGAGGTCACAGACGAAGACGTTGAGGAACGGATAGACAGCATACGCAGCAGCCTCGGTACTTGGGAAATCGTAGAGAGACCTCCGCAAATTGGAGACCTCATCAACCTGAACGCGCTCGGCGAAGTAGAAGGCGAAGAGTTCTGGAGACGCGAAGACGGCGTTCTATACCTCGATGAAGAAGGCTCGGTGCCGATAAAGGGATTCCCGCAGGCGATAGTGGGAATAGAGCCAGGACAGGAAACCCTGTTTACCCTTACGATTCCTGAAGATTTCAGAGACGCCTCGCTAATCGGCAAAGAGGCGTCTTTCACGGTAACCGTAAACGACGTCAATGAACGCAAGCTGCCAGAACTGACCGATGAGTTCGCGCAGGAACTGCCCGACGGCTACGAGAGTGTCGAAGCCCTCAGGAATTCCATAAGAGAACAGATGGTGACCGAGACCACAACGCGAGTGGAAGCGGAATACGAGTCCAACGTCATCAAAACGCTCATAGATGAAACTGCCGTTGCGATACCTCCGGTTATGCTGGAAAATGAAACCAACAGGATTTTGAGATCCAACGAAGAAATCCTCGAAAGTATGAATATACGCAAGGAAGACTACTTCCAGTCCATAGGGAAAACTGAGGAACAAGTCGCGCAAGAAGCCGAAGATTCGGCTGAGCAACGCATACGGCGAGCGCTCGCCATAGATAAGGTCTCCGAACTTGAAAATGTAGAAGCGACCGACCAGGAGATTGACGAACGGTTCAACGAGCTATACGCCGGACAGCGTATAAGAAGGCGGGAACGGCGCAGCCGCCGCGAGTCTATCGAAGAAATGCTCAAGCACGAAAAGACAGTCGCGCTTCTGGTAGAAATAGCCAAAACCGAAGACGATACCGAAGAAACGCGTATAGATTCAAACCCGGAAGACGCTCGAGAAGGAGAGTCGCAAGATGATGATGAATAGGCCCGAGAACGTAATCCCCATGGTGGTCGAGTCCGGTTCCAGGGGAGAGCGAGCCTACGATATATATTCACTGCTCCTCAAAGAGCGGATTATATTCCTCAGCACAGGGATATATGATCAGGTGGCGAACAATATCATAGCTCAGCTCCTATATCTGGACAGGGAAGACCCTGAACGCGACATCAGTCTGTATATAAGCTCGCCGGGCGGCTCGATACCGGCCGGCCTCGCCATCTACGACACAATGCAGCTAATACGGCCGGACGTCTCCACTATCTGCGTCGGAATGGCCGCCAGCATGGCAACCGTCCTTCTGTGCGCCGGCGCTCCCGGAAAACGGTTCGCGCTTCCCAATTCCACTGTTCACATGCACCAGGCAATGAGCGCGGCTCAAGGCCAGGCTTCAGATATCGAAATAGCCGCGCGCGAAGTCCTGCGCCAACAGGACATAATCCGAAAGATCATCTCCGACCGCACACAACAGCCCATCGAAAAAATCGCGGTGGACTCGGACCGAGACTTCTACTTGAGCGCCTCCGAAGCCAAGGAGTACGGGCTGGTGGACGATGTGCTGGATAACCCAGGCATGACGGCGGCGGCGGCTGATTGACAATTCACTTCGATGAAAAACGCATCCCATTCGGAATATCCTGATCAGCGAGGCGGTCCAGATCAATGACTACGGGGCGAAGCGATTATCATTGCTCTTTTTGCGGCAAACCCAAAGACCAGGTAAAACGCC
>CAZXFX010000055.1:2328-21791 GCA_964640295.1 uncultured Dehalococcoidia bacterium
AGCGGGACTCGACCGCGTGTATATTTGCGATCAGTGCGTTGGGCTATGCGATCAAATCATCTCTGAAGAAAAGCCCCCCCAGAGAAATCAAAGCGCGCAAAACAGGTTCTTACGCAAAGAGGTCAACCCCAAATTCATCTACAAGAAACTGGAAGAGTACGTCATCGGACAAGAGTTGGCCAAGAAAACTCTCAGCGTTGCGGTGTACAACCACTATAAACGCATCTGGTCCAACCTCAAGAGCGACGATATAGAGCTTCAAAAGGCGAATATACTCATGCTCGGCCCGTCCGGGTCAGGCAAGACCTATCTGGCCCAGACTCTCGCCCATATACTCGAAGTCCCCTTCGCAATCGCCGACGCGACGACTCTCACCGAAGCGGGATACGTCGGCGAGGACGTGGAAAATATCCTGCTCAGGCTCATACAGGCCGCGGACTTCGATATTTCGCTCGCCGAAAACGGCATCATATATATTGACGAGATAGACAAGATAGCGCGCAAGAGTCCAAACGTCTCGATTACCAGAGACGTATCGGGCGAAGGCGTGCAGCAATCCCTACTCAAGATAATCGAAGGCTGCGTAGCCAACGTCCCGCCCCAGGGCGGACGCAAACATCCCCATCAGGAACTCATCCAGATACGAACCGACAACATCCTCTTCATCTGCGGCGGCGCGTTCGAGGGCATAAACGAAATAATCGAAAAACGAGCGTTCAAAGACTATAGGCGCGTCGGCTTCAACACCAGCGGCGCGACTGAAGTCCTGAAAGAGCGCACCGCGGACAGAGTTCGCAGACATGTAAACGGCGACGACCTCATGGAATACGGCTTCATAACCGAGTTGGTAGGCCGCCTGCCCGTTGTAGTCAGTCTGGATTCGCTGTACAAGGAAGACCTTGTGCGCGTTCTCACCGAACCCAAGAACGCTTTCGTCAAGCAATACCAGGCTCTATTCGCCATTGACGAACTTGAACTCATCTTCACAGACGACGCGCTCGAAGCCGCCGCCGAAAATGCCATCAGGCAAAAGTCGGGCGCGAGAGGACTGCGCACGATCCTCGAACAAACCCTTCTCGACGTCATGTACGAACTGCCCGGCACAAAGGACGTCAAACAGTGCATAGTGGACGCCGGCGCCGTCAACGGAACGTCCCCCATAATCCTCGTAACCACCGAGGGCAGGCGAATCCCCCTTCACCTGACACCCGCAGACGTCGAGGTCGAACAAAAGACCGCGTAACCCCCGTCCCAATCCCGCGCGCTCCGCTCCTGCGATATTCGAACGCTGGACAAGCGATAACCGCTACCCTATCCTATGTGTCGTGTGAACATGACTAATTGTATTCTTGAAAGGAGTCCGAGATTGGCTAGATTCAAGGTGGCTGTCCAAAGGCCGACCAACGTTACCTATGCGTTGGGCGGCGGTGGATATGACTATGAAATGGAATACCTGTCCACAGTGGACGCTGAAATCGTAGAGTTCGACGCTTCCAGCGAGGGCGAGTTCATAGAACAAGTTAAGGATTGCGACGCGCTTATAGCGAGAGGCGACAGGGTAACGGCGAATATCATCGAGAACCTTCAGAATTGCAAGATCATCGCTCTGGGCAGCGTCGGCGCGGATACCGTGGACATTGGGGCCGCTACCGCGCGAAATATACCGGTCACCAACGTGCCGGACACCTTCATTGAAGAGGTGGCCGATCACACGATGATGCTTCTTCTGGCCACTTTCCGACGACTGACGCTCATGGACGCCTACTCTCGAGACGAGAGATGGAGCCAAGGCAGGCCGTACCTGAATCAATTCCCGCGTCTATATGGACAAACACTGGGATTCGTCTCGTTCGGACACGTCGCGCGCGCCACCGCGCTGCGAGCGCAGCCATTCGGACTGCGAATGCTCGCTTTCGACCCATACATCGAAGAACTTACGATAACGAGCTACGGCGTGGAACCTGTAAGCTTGGACGAACTTCTGCAGCGCTCGGATTTCGTATCCATGCACGCCCCGTCCACATCCGAAGTTCATCACATGCTGACTGAGCGACACTTCAGGATGATGAAACCGACCGCTCTCTTCATCAATAACGGGCGCGGTCCAACCGTGGACGAGGCGGCGCTCATCAAGGCGCTTCAGGAAGAGTGGATCGCGGGAGCGGGCCTGGACGTAACCGAGATAGAGCCTCCCGAACCGGACAATCCTCTCCTGAAAATGGAGAACGTGATACTGACGCCGCACGTGGCATCCGCTTCATCCAGAATGTCGCCCGAAGCGCGCAGAAGAGTGGGCCAGGAAATCTCGCTGGTCCTGAGCGGGCGCTGGCCAAGGACGTGCGTGAACCCATCGGTTCTCAATAAGACGGATCTGGTGCGCTGGCAGCCCTACTCGATGGAGCGCGGACCCGGCTCAGGCTGAATCGTACCGAAAATCGAACTCAAACATAGCTGCGGGCGCGACCATAGAAGTCGCGCCCGATTCGATTCACTCACCCGCAGACCGCTTGACCGGCTGCTTGGCCAGAAGAAGCATCAGAGTGGTGAACAAGCCCAGCGCGGCGAACAGCGCGAAAGCGGGCAGATAGCTCTCTTCGCCCACCGGCGTGAAATAGTCGAACACAACGCCCGGCACAAGCGCTCCTATCGCCTGCCCGAATGTAGTAAACGGCTCGGTTACGCCCCTGATAGCCCCCAGAGACTGCCTCCCAAAGTAGTCCGCGTAGGCGACCGGCGGAATTGTCAGCATCCCGCCCAACCCAAATCCGAAGACAGCGGAGTACGCCAGCGCTTCTATTGCGGTGTCGGTGGTTATGAACAGCGCCGAACCTGTCGCCATGACGAGCGCGACCGCCGCCATTACATACCGGGCGGAAACATTCTCGACTATCCGCCCCCAGACAATTCCCCCAATGCCCAGGAAAGCCGCGTTGAGACTAATGCCCAGACCGGCGGTCGTCGCGGTGAGACCCTGGTCTCTGAAGAACGCCGCCGCGTGAGTATTGGTTCCCGCCTGCATCAGGAACAACAATCCCGTCCCAATAGCGAGTATCCACAGCGCCGGCGTTTTCAGCGCCTCCCGAAGCGTCCATTCTGGTTCTTCTTCTTGAGAAGACGCCTCTTCGGACTCATCCGCTTCCTCTTCGCCGTCCGGCCTCAATCCGACATCCTCCGGACTCTGGGCTATCAGAAGAGACACCGGAAGCAGCGCGATAACCCAGACCATCACACCCAGAACGAACCAGGCGTCGCGCCATCCGCTCTGCGCGATTACAAGAGACGCTATGAGCGGGAACAGAACCATTCCCGCCGAGTGAGTCATAGAGAGTATCCCGTTCACCCTGCCCCTCATCTTGATGAACCAGCGAGATACGACAACCGACGCGCCTATCTGTATTGGGCTGGAGAAGATGACCCGCCCCATGCCATACGCCAAATAGAACGCCCACGGAATGGCGGCTCCAAATATCGTAATGGTAGAGGTCGCCCAGGCCAGCGAAACAGTCGAGATTCCAAGAATGAAGACGCTGGCGGTCAGCACGAGACGCGCTCCGAAACGATCCACCAACCAGCCGATTATGGGCGAAGTGAACGTAGCCGCCAATCCGCCCAAACTGGAAGCGCCGGCTATCACAGTCCGGCTCCAGCCCAGTTCGTCCGACAGAGGATAAACGAAGACCGCTATCGTAAGGCTGGCCGCCGCGTTTCGGACGAAGATGGAAGCGCCCGCTGAAAATAGAATGGCCCAGCCGTAGAAGAAAGGGGTTCGGCGAGCTAGACGGGGTGCAAGGTTCACTCGGTATCTGCCTTGATGAAAACTTATGCCAAATGCCGACGGATGAGCCAGATACTAGCGCCTCGACCCCAGTCGGTCAAAGGAAGCTTACGCTTCAAAATCTTTGGCTACGCGGCCTTGATGTCCAGAATTTCTTTAGCCAGATACTTGGCTTCCTCCATAGATTCCACGAAGTGGTCTTTAGGCACTCCCATGAATGCGTTGAACGAGTAGAGTATGTCGGAAACTGCGCCTGTCAGGTTCATCACGATGCATTCGGTGAAATCATCTTTCGCCGCGTCCACAAGCTGCCCCATCACGAGCGCCGCGCTGTCGTCCATGTAAACGGTGTCTGAAAAATCGAAGATCACGATCTCGTGCTCTTCTATGTCCGCGCTCACCACTCGCACCATCTCGTTGGCGGAAGCGGCAGTGAACCCTCCATTCATCCTCAGAAGCCCGACCCTGGACTGAAATACATCAATCTCCTCCAGTTCGTCTTCGTCCAGAATATCCGCGAAGAATGTATGATCCAGCATAGCGGCAGATACGATGTTGTCCAGTTCCAATTGCTCAGACTGTCTCGCGCGAAGGACAGTGGAAGCTATCAGCCCGACTGCCACAGCAGTCACCAGATCCACGAAGACGGTGAGAATCAGAGTTAGCAGCATTACCAATAGATACGGCGGGCTGATGTGCCGAACGCGCGTCAGGAAACGCCAGTCAATTATGTCCCAGCCCACTTTCATCAGCAATCCCGCCAATACCGCGTGAGGGATAGGCTCCACTACCTGGCCCAATGCCAGCACAACCACCAACAGGATGATGGCGCGCAGCGCTCCAGAGACGAATGTGGTGGCGCCCGCCTGAATGTTTATCACCGTGCCGAGAGTGGTTCCCGCGCCGGGCAGCGCGCCAATGAATCCGGCGACCATGTTTCCGAGTCCCTGTCCAAACAGTTCACGATTCGAGTTGTGGCGCGTGCGGGTCATGGTGTCGGCCACCAGGGAGGTCAGCAGGCTGTCTATCGAACCGATAATGGCCAGAATGAGAGCTGGCTGAACCGCGCTCGCCAAGAATGACGGCGAGAACTCTGGCGGGATAAACCTAGGAAGTCCCGATGGTATAGCCCCGATTGTCGGCGCGCCCGTGAGCCAGAAGTAGCCGATGGTTGTGCCTACTACCAGCGCAACCAACGGACCGGGCAGGAACTTGCTGAGCGTGTTCGGCCAGAGGATCACTGAGAGCAGCGCTACCGCTCCCAGCGCCAAAGCCTGCCAATTGACGTTGACTAAGGCTTCAGGCCATAGAGCGATGGAATCCAGCGTTCCGCCGGGCGCGGTCTCTGTGCCAAGGAAAGGAAGCACTTGTATGACTATGACTATGATGCCGATGCCCGATGTGAACCCGGAGATGACCGAGTAAGGCGTATAGGTGACGAAACTTCCGATTCTGAGGACGCCCAGCCCTATTTGTATCAAACCCGCCAATATGACTATGGTGAACGCTTCGCCCAGCGTGCTGGAATGCTGAGTTATTATGACGGCCATGGCGACCGTCATTGGTGGGGTGGGGCTGGATATCTGGGTAGGGGTTCCGCCGAACACCGCGGCGAAGAAACCGACTGCGATAGCGCTATATAAGCCCGCTATGGGACCGAGACCAGACGCTATCCCAAAGGCTAGAGCCACAGGCAAAGCGACTATCGCTGCCGTAACGCCTCCGAAGACATCGCCTGGAAGCTTATCTAAACCATAGGATATGCGCAATTTATAAAGTATTCCACCAGTGAAGATTTATGGCAATTATATGCTGAACAGGCTTGACATGAAAGTTAATAGAGAAATTCTCCCGTAAATTATACGTCATTGGATGGCATAGCGAAGTTCTTGAAGAAGTTTCAACGCCTGAGACCTATCTGATTCGTGAAGCCCGAGGCGAATCGCGCGACCAAGATCGTTTCTCGCATGGTCCACATTTCCAAGCTCCACCATTATCAGAGCGCGCCTCAGGAACGCCGAACCGCTCGCAGGGTCAATCTCCAGCGCTCTGTCTATTGACTCCAGGGCGAGCGCGAATTCGCCCTGTTCCTGGTATTCCTCCGCCTGGCGAATATGTTCAATGGCTGTATCGCCTACTATGAAGTCTCCCACGAATACGCCGGCGACAAGCGCGATCGCCGCTACCGGCAGTGTCCATACCCGCCTGAACATCGAGTTCGTATCCTCGATCTGTTCCGGCCATCCCATCATGTTATAGATTGGCTTATATATGGGCGAGTAAGCCATTCCCAGCAGGAACCCGCCCAAGAGTCCGCCTATGTGCGCGAAGTTGTCAATGCCGGGCATGACGAAACCAACTCCCAGGTTGATCGCCGCAAGCGCCAACAGCCCTGTGAGAGTCTGCCGTCCAATAGAACCAAGCATATTCCTGTTCGACATGAAGAAAGCGACCAGCGCCCCCACTATTCCGAATACGGCGCCGCTCGCTCCTATTCCTATGGAATTGGGGGTAACGCTTATATTGAAAGCATAGCTCGCTACGCTTCCGGCCAGTCCAGCAAGTATGTATATGGCGAGAAATCGGGCAGGACCAAATAGACGCTCCATTTGCTGCCCGAATATGAGCAGCCCAATCAGGTTGAATCCCAAATGGATGATCCCTGAGTGCAGAAACGTTGCGGTAAAGAGCCGCCAGTACTCGCCCGAGGCTATGAGTTGGCCTTCCATTGCGCCAAGACGCACAAGCGCGTCTGTGGCGGTCGAGCCCCCAAGCAATTCGGTCAGCAGAAACAAGGCCAGGTTCGCGCCCAGGAGCGCCCAGGTCACATACGGCGTTCGGTCAAGTCCGGAGGGGAGGAGCTTGGCGCTGTCTAGGCTATCTTCAGAATGGGCTGGTTTGGGGAACAACTTAGGGTCCTGCTAATTCTACGATAGCAGGAGAAGGGCTAAGCTTCAATGACCGCTCGCCTCGACGGGTCATCATCCAGTCTCGCCCACATCCTCCAAAGCCACATATTTGGACGGGCATTTCACGATGACGTTCTCGCTAACGAACACGCCGTCGGGATGGTAACTGCCCTCGAGTATGATCTCTGAATGCTCATTGAAGAACAGATCCGGCAAGACGCCTTCATGGGCGGCCATGAGCGCCTCCGATCCGTCTGTGAGGCGGAACTCCGAGAGCGTGGACCCTTCAGCGCGATGGAACGAGGCAGGATCCAGTTTGCCGCTGACTCGAACTATCTTGCCGTCAGGCGACGGGCCCATATCGTTCATCTCGCCCACAGTGTAATAGTAAACGGTCGCTCCCGAAAACGCCTGAAACGCGAAGTAGCCGAGCGCGCCAACCAAGACGACGAAAGCTATCAGAAACTTTACGCGGTGAGACGAAATCGCGCTGTCGCCTGACGGCTCGGTTTGGGGTAGTGGGGCTAGTATCTGAGACATATCATCCTGCGAGCGTTGATTATCTGAATTGACGACGTCGGGTTGCGCTACGAAGACACTCCTTCGCGCTCCCGGAGCGCGCGCTTGAGGGCGTCTATCTCGCGCTGCATTTCTCGCTGACGCCTAGACATATAGAATACATACACAAAGAATGCGGCCCATGTAATTATGAATACGGCGAACAGAAAGGGAAGGTTGGCTTCCGGATCGCTGCCTTGCTGCGCTGGAGAAATAGCCTCAGCGCCGTTCAACATTGACCACGCGACCAGAGCCGCGCTGATTAACGCGGCCAGCAGCGTCAGTCGCAGCGCATTGCCGCTATGCCATTGTCTGATGAAGTTCATCGAGGTCGGACTCAGACTTTCTCAAAGCGTACCGCTCTGCCAATAGCCCTACATACATCACTGTAAACGCGATGACCGAAACCAGCAAGGTTATATATATTCTGGACGACCCCAGCGCATCGCTATCCGCGGCGGCGGGGCCTATATTCAGCGGGGGGTGCGCCGTTCTCCACCAAATCGAGGCCATGTAGATTATGGGAGCGTCAATCGCCCCTATCAAAGCAATCGCCGAGGCGAAACGCTTGCCCTGGCTTCCGACCGGCCCGTAGGCGCGAATCATAAGATAGGCGACGTAGATGAACCACAGAACGAGCGTGGTAGTGAGTTTCGGATCCCATGTCCACCAAACTCCCCAAGCCGGTTTGCCCCAGATGGCGCCTGTCACCAGTATCAGGCTGGCGTATATGACGCCAAGTTCGGCGGTGGAGTAGGCCAAGTCGTCCCAATGTCGCCGTCCGGTTATCAGGTGCGCCAGGCTGGCGACTGCAACCACGATTATGGACACCATGCCTATCCAACCCAGCGGTACGTGGAAATAGAAGATACGCTGAGAAATTCCGAGGTTCTGCTCAGTCGGAGCCCAGAAGTAGATCAGGTATAGCGCGAATGCCATCAGCAACGCGCTGGCTATAAGCAACGTGTCTCTGGTCCATCCGCGACCGGAAGACGGCACTATATTGGAAGACGCCGCTAGTTGTGTCATAGTGTGTGCAATATATCACAAATAGTATTTGGTTGTCACCAGAATGCAGGCCGTGAGACATGGGCTGTCTAGTTCCTCGCATTCCCTCCAAGACCTCGAATACCCTGCATTTCCTCAGGAGTGACCACGACTGAGCGAGCGTCTATCACGCCGCTCTCGTCGGCGGGTCCGACGACCCTGGCCGCCATACCTACTTCAAGGTCTGCCATGGTTCCCTGCCGCGTCTGAACTATCACCGAATCGTCATCAATGGCAATCGGCAGGGGCCCCTGCTGGGTTTCAAGCAGAAATCCGGCGTCGTTCGCGTCCTGGACAGAACCAAATAGTGACCCAACTCCAACTTCGCCTTGCCCGCCTCCCAATCCACCTTGTCCTCTTCCCTGCCCGCCTGGTCCACCCCTAAACCCGTCCTGCCCTTCAGGAATGTCGGGGATGATGGTGATAGCGCGCGCCAGAACCCTTCCCTCGACGCGCTCGCTGACGACCATAACCTGCGCGCCATCTGCCAGCGCGTCCGGTTCGATAAGCGAGGTGATTCTGATATTGGTATCTTCCCTAATAGTGGCTTTTATGGACGCGATGTCGGTCTTGACCACGATTTCGTCTTCTACAACGCTTTCGATGGAGCCAACCGCCACGCTGCCCGCGTCTCCGCCAAACGGCGGGCCGCCCTGTCCTCCGCCAAGCTGAGCGCGAATACGCTGTATCGCCTGTTGCGCCTCTTCCTCGCTCAGTTCGCCGCTCTGCAATCGCTGCCTGAGTTGCCGCATCTCATCCTGTGTCATCGGCGGCGCCTCAGAAGTCTCGTCCATATCCTGAGTCTGAGACGGCTGAGCGGTAGGAGGCGACGAAGTTGGCGCAGGACGCGCCTGAGACAGCGTGGGCGTCGGGAATTGAGACAGGTCTGCTATCTGAGCGGCGACAGGCGCGCTCTCCTCATCCGACGATTCGCAGGCGACGCCAATTGAAAAAATCAGTGCGCCTATCCAGATAACCAGAACCGATCTCATCTTCATGTCTCTTTCCTGTATCATTCTGTTTCGTAGTTGAAAGCCAACCAAACACGAGCTACTCGTGCCGCAGGGCGTCTATCGGATGCAGAGCTGACGCGCGTATCGCGGGGTATATCCCAAAGAAAAGACCGATGCAGACGGACACCAGCAGCGCAAGCGCCGCGAACTCGGAGCCAAAACTGGTCGTAAACGTCTGGCTTCCCAGAGTCTGGCCATCCAATGCGGTGGACAGCCAAAATCCCAGCGCGCCCCCCAGCAGTCCGCCTCCAACGCTGAGAGCGGCGGCTTCGGCCACGAACTGGAAGAGAATGTCGCGTCTCTTCGCTCCCATCGCCCTGCGAATGCCTATCTCGCGCGTCCGCTCGGTCACCGACACGAGCATGATGTTCATTATCCCAATTCCGCCTACCAGCAAAGATATACCCGCGATGACCCCCAGGAATACCACGAGTGTGTTCGTCGTCTCCTCCAACGTATCCACGGCCCCCTGCTGACTAACGACCGTAAAATCATCCTCACCCGTGATGCGATGGCGCAGGCGAAGCACTCCGCTCGTCTCCTCGACGCTCCTCTCTATTTCCTCCACGTCGCGTACCTGTACATTGATCAGGCTGACCGCAATCTCGCCGGATGTCGCCGAGCGCTGTCCGCTAACGCGGTAATAGGCTGTGGTAATCGGAATCAGGACCTGTGTATCGAACGTGCCAAATCCGCCTCCGCCCTGGCTTTCCAGAACCCCAATCACTCGGAATCTACGAGCGTTCAGCCGTACATACTCGCCAACCGGGTCTCGATTCTGGAAGAGTTGTTCGGCGACGTTGGAACCGAGCGCCATCACCTCGTCTCGGTTGTCCACGTGAGTAGATTTGATGAACATCCCGCTCGCCATCTCAAGATTTCTGGCGTTCAGATACTCCGGCGTAATGCCCACCACCTGAGCGGAAACGCTCTCGCGTCCAGCCGACAGCGTAGCGAACGAGCGTATCTCCGGCGCGGTGGCAAGCACAGTCGGCGCGTAAACAGGATCAACCAGCGCGGCGGCGTCTCCAAGTGTAAGCTGAGCGCCATCCCCTTCCGGTTGAACGAACAGCAAATTCGTTCCCAGCCCCTGTATGATTCCAGTAATCTGCTCCGTCGTGCCTCTACCAATGGACATAAGCGTTATGACCGCCGTAACGCCTATGACGATTCCAAGCAGGGCGAGACCGGAACGAAGCTTGTTTGCGCCCAGGGACGCAAGCGCTGTCTTTATGGTTTCAAATAGTGTCATTGTGAGAGACGGCGGCTCCTATGTTCGATCACGTCGGCGCGCGGCTATATACAGGCTCGGTCATCAGCGCGGTCCGCCGCCCGCGCCACCGCCCCTCGGTCCGCCGAATCCACCCACCGCGCGGAAAGTGGCTCCAATTCCTCCAAACTGGTTCGCGCCGCCGCCCACCACCTCCATGCTAACGACCTCTCCCTCTTGGAGACCCTCCTCTACCACCACCCAGAAGTCGTCGCTAATTCCAAGCCTGACTTCGCGCTCGATTATGTCGCTGCCGCTTACCACTCTCACCATAGGGGACTGAACAGCGCCGTAAAGAGCCTGAAGCGGGATGAGAGGAGCGTCGTTTCTTTCGCGAATGATGACCTGCGCGGTGGCGCTGAGGCCCTCCGGCGCCTGACCGCCAATATCCGATGAGTCCACACGAATCGTCACAGGATATGTAACCACTCCCTGCTGAGATTCGCCAACGCTGGCGATGGAGGAGACGGCTCCCTCCAAAGTCTGGCCGGGCAGCGCTTCCAGAGTGACATAGGCCTGAGAGCCTACCTGCAAGAACAAGACATCTATCTCGTCCACATAACCGCTCACCTCGACGATGGACGGATTTGCGATTTCGACGGCCTGCGTATTCGCGTTGACCTGCTCGTCCGGTTCGATGTTCACCGCCACTACGATTCCGTCGAACGGCGCGCGCAGCGTGGCGCGTTCCAGATCGGCAAGCGCCGTTTCCAGCGTCGCCCTCGCCGCAACCAGTTCGGCCTGCCGCAACTCGATCTCTAGCTGGTCAATGACGCCATACTCATCCAATGTGGCTTCCGCTTCGGCAAGCGACTCTCGGGCGAGGCGGACCGCGGACTGCTTGACGACAACATCAACGGGATCGGAGTCTTCCAGCAGTTCGACCAGAGCGTCCTCAGCCTCGGCCAGCCTAGCTTCGGCTAGTTCTATCTCACCGTCCGCAAGATGTATGTCGCTTTCCGCCGGCTCTTCCAGATCAAACAGCGCAGTTTCCGCGTCGAGCAGAGCGGCTTGGGCAGACTCAATCGCCCCGCTCCTGGACTCGACCAGCAATTGGTCTGGCTCGGCGTTGAGGTCGGCAAGATAGTCTTCCAACGCATCCCGCTTCAACTCCAGACCCTCTTCCGCGTCGGAAACGGCAACCTCCGCCTTTCGCGTCTTTTCGAACTCGTCGCTTCTGACCGTTTCGACGTTGGAGGCCATTTCCTGCACTGCGTCGAATGCGTCTGCGAATTCGTCCCGGACGCATATCAAGTTGGATTCCGAATCGGGGTCGGCGCAATTCACGCGGAACTGACCGGGATAGAGAATCACCCACGAAAACACCACCACTTCGTCCCAAGGCGTGCCAGGGTCATCGGATGGAATGCGCTGGGCGAACCCGGAGTCCAACGTCTGGATATGAGGCCTGCTCAGCAACTCATCTATATCCACGTCGTATGACGCGAAAATCGTGTCGGGCGACTGATGCGCGATTGGAGACACATTCAGCCCAAGCCACTTCTCGAAGAGTTCCTCATACTCTTCCTGAGCCGCATCCAGACCTTCCAGAGCAGTCTCGATTTTCTCGCCCGCGTCGCGTTCCGCGGTCTGCAAATCGAAACGCGCTCCCGCCAATGCGTCTTCAGCCGACGCGATGTCGGATTCCAGCCGCGCGACCTCATCCTCGGCATCTTCGTCCAGCGGATTCAATATGGCAGAAAGGTCGTCCCGCGCGTCCTCCAACGCGACTCTAGCGTCGGCGACGTCTGCCCTCGCCTTCGCCAGTTCCCGCAAGTTCGGGGAATCCAACTCAGCCCTGATTTCTCTGGCTGCGTCTAGCTCCGCCCTCGCGTTCAGGATGTCTATGCGCGCCTGCGCCAGATCGAAACGCGAGATGTCGTCGAGTTCACTCAGTTCATCTTCCGCCTTCTGGAGATTCTGACGCGCGCTGGCCACGTCCGCCTCCGCCTGAGCTATCTGAACGGCGGTATAGGGATTGCGCGCGTCTTCGAGCGCGTCCTCGGCATCGCGCGCGTCGTTGCGCGCTTGCGCTATGGCTTTTTCGAGATTGGCCACAGTCTCAGCGTCCAGCGTGGCGAGCGTGTCCCCTTCTGACACCGCGTCGCCCTCCGAAACCAAAACGTCGGAGACGATGCCTTGCTGTCCAAAGGTGAGAACTTCTCGCATAGTGTATGTGAGAGTTCCCGGCACGCTAACGTCGTTGACCAGATTGCCGAGCGTGACGGGGACCAGTTGAGTCTGGGCCGCTTGCTCCTCAGACGCGCTGGAATCGAACCACAGCGAGTAGCCATAGTATCCACCTATCCCAATGACAACCACCATCACCGCGAAGACCCATAGTTTCCAAGACTTGAATATCTCCAGAACTCTCATCTGCGGGTTCATTCCCCTCTCTATGGCCAACGGCCAATCGAAATCCTACGCCCCAAACAGGGTTCAGCGCTTTGAATACTATGAGCCGACGCTCTTCTATACACAACGCTATGTAGGCACGAAAGGTTAGCCCCGAATAGCGAAAGAGCGCGGTCAATTCCCTTCCCCATCGCCCCCGAACATGGCCAAGACGGTCGAGTGTCCTCGCCCGTCACTCCATGCGCGATAGCCGTCTCAGGTCAATTGACAGTACGCGATTGCCCAGTATGAGGAGCGACGCCGCGAATACGGCGAACATGGCTACGTATAGAGGCCCCATGAATAGCCAGTTAGTGGTCAGGATGAAGGGAGGCAGAACACGGCCGCCGCCGTCCGTGACCGTTACTGCCGCAACCATCATGCGGCTCATCTGGTATCCCGCCCATGCGCCAAGTCCCAGCCCGATGAACGCTATGAGAATGTGCTCGAGCGCTATCAGCCCGACTGTCTGCATTCGGTTGAACCCCAGAGAGCGCAAAGACGCCATTTCGCTCACGCTGCGGTCTGCGAATGCAAGCAGATAGACAATGTATCCGAGCCCGGCGATGAACAGTATAACCGCCATAGACACCAATACCATCGTCCGCCAACCTGCGGATATCAGCGGGTCCGAATCCTGGGCCGCGATCTCCGCTTCAGATCCTATCGCGCTGCCGCCATAGCCCAGCATATCCTCCACCCTAGCCAGCGTCTCTATATCGCTTCCCTCACTCACGGTCAGAAACAACTCGTTCGCCGGCGGGCGCCTTGTAGGGTTCAATGGGTCCACGTATGCCATGAGTGTGTCCAGGTCAAATACCATGAATCCCAGACCTTGCGGGGTTACCGTAGGAAAATACTCCACGACATCAACCACTACCACGGGCACCAGTCCGCTGGGCAGAGTGACGATGATACCCATGTTTCCCCACGCCCCGGTCGATTCGGCGAATGAACGGCTGACTACCGCCGGAATGTACCCATGCCCGCTAGACTTATAGAATCCGCGCAGCCCGTTGTTCGACTCTTTGCCGAACGTGAATCTGAGCGCCCCGCCGCCCGAATATACTATGTCGGCGACATGCGACACCACATCTCTTTCCACTACGCTGGTTGCGATCGGGACCCATTCCGACGAACTCTCAAACCCGTCAATCAGCGTCCTCTCCCCTGTTCCTTCCATTACCGCGTGCAACTCATCGAACACCACGTTACCGGCGGTTCCCGTAGAGCCAAAACCAGGCTCGTTGAGTTGTATGGCGACTATCTTCAATGGATGAACGAGGTCGTCGGGCAGGTCCGCCCCTTTCAGGTGCCACCCTTGCGTATCAATCTCGCCCAGACTTATCGTATCCAGTTTACCGTTGGCATCCTCCACGACTATCCACAGGAACATTAGCGGATAGTAGCTTGCCGGATTCGCCCATATCTGAATTCTCTCCGCGCCGCTCGGCACCAGGGTCGGGATCGTCTGATCCTCTATCTTCAGGTCATTCAGAATCGAACGGACATCCCTTTCCGAGAAGTCGCCTCTATACCAGGGGGCGAAACTCTGCGTGTCCACCGCGAGGTAAGAGAACGCAGGACCCGCTCCGCCCGTTCCCACGTGTCCGCCGCCTCTCAACGCCAGGGAAACCGACTCTACTCCAGGCACATCCTCATAAGCGGCCTCCAGTTTGCCGTCCCGCCTGCCTAGATGGGACTCGAGGCCGTGTACCCGAATGTCAGAGCCTGCGTTGTATCGAACTCTTTCCTCGTAGCTCCGGTCCAGGGTGGCGCCGACTGTCGTGGCGAGTATCCCTATGCCGCCCGCAAGAGTAAGCAGCAGCGCCAGCCAGGAATACTGCATGGGATTGCGCGCCATGTGCCATAGCGTCATAGACACCCAGACGGGCGCGCGCCGCATGAATGTTGACAATGCGTAGAAGATGACTTGAGCGGGAATCAGGGTCGCGAGAGCGATAGAACCAGCGAATACAGCCGCGGGCGCGTCCGGGTCGGGTGGCCTCATATAGAAGAACCACACTACGAACGCCAATTGAACGGCAGTCCACGCAATCTTGCGTATCCGCCCCGTTCCTCGGCCAGACATCCAGTACGCCACCGTGAACCCTCCCAGCGCCGCGACAGGCGGGATCCACCCAGTCTGATCGCCGGCTCGGAAGTCCGATATGCCAATAGCCGCCGCGAGAATCGCAGCCGTTGCCCAAGCCGCCATATCTATGAGCGCGAGCGACTCGCCACTCATGTAGCGTATGAACATTGGGAAGACGCGAAAGAAAAGCATTCCTACGGTTATGAGGAATAGCGCCGGCGCGACTAGCAGAGCCTCATTCACGTCCGGCTGCCCAAACAGGCTGCCCGACACCAGTTCGCCCCTTGCCTGAAGTTCCCAGAAGAGTATGCCGGCAACAGCCAAGAACATGACATCTATGTAATAGCGCTGCAATATGGGGACCTGCGGCGGACGAGACGACCTGAGTTTATGAATGATCAAGCCCGCTCTGGCTCCCAGAACGCTAGGTATGACGAATATGGCGAGACACATAGCGCCCGCTATGGCGGCGGCGGCGAATGGCATCCAGCCGATGTGGACAGGAAGCGGACTGCCGTCCGTTATGTGCCGAAAGTAAGGAAGCAGACCCGCCAGCCAGACAGCAGGCAGCGCTATGAGCGGCGCGATGGACGCTCCAATTACTGTCAGGATTACGCCTTCCGCCACGTAAAGCCTGAGCAAACGCCAAATTCCGGTTCCGCGGCTTCTGAAAAGAGCCACGTCACTCTCTCGATTGGGTATGAGATAAGAGACTATCATAAACAGGAAGTAGAGTACCGCTATCCCCAGAACCGTCATTAGCAGCAGGAGCGGGGCGCTGGTCAGAAAGCTCTGTTTTTCGAACCGGGCCAACATGACGCCTATTCCGCTGTACACGAATGAGGCGGGCAGCGCCAGCGACATATCGTCGTTCAGCGCGTCCAGACGCGACCGCATCTCGGCTTTAGACAATGTCTTCAGAACCTCAGGGTCAACGCCGTTGTACCACTCAGCGTCAACAGTCGCGCCCGGGAAAGACTCGCCTATAGCCTTAGCCAGTGAGGCCGGCCCAACAAAAAACCCAAGCAGCGGCGGCGAGTTTGGAGTAATCGTTCCATCTTCGCTGGGCATTTGCGGAAACAGATAGGAATCTACGTCGTCTCGCCAGTAGGGATCGGCCCGGTGGGCAGCCTCTATCAGTCCTGTTATTCTCGCCGAAACCTTGGTTGGGGAGTCCACCGAGGGCGAGAACACAACGACGTCCCCTGTCTTCAGTCCACCAAAGACGTTAGCCGTCCTCGCGCTCAGAACAACTTCCACAAGGGGGCCTTGCGCGCCCCTCATAATAGTATCTCCGGCCGGCCGGCCCTCCAGAAATGTGACCTTCTCCTCAAACCCTTCAAGATAGTGAGCGAAGCCTGTCTCGAACGGAAGCTCCGGTTCTACCCCCTCTTCCGGCGGCTCTTCCAGCGCGGCAGACGCCCTTCTCGGCAATACCATCGAATAGTATGTCGTCCTCAGGTAGGCGCGATTCCCTATGTACATAGCGCCCATATTGTCGGATACTACCCGGGTCTGGGCGGACTGCGCGCTTTCGATCTCGTCGGATTCCAGCGGCATGAAATCGGAGTCCACGACTACCTCGAAGAAATCGTCCCCAAACCGCGACACCAACGTCTTTACCGCGCTGTTGACGCTCTGGCGTTCCAGCGCGTCCAGGTAAGCGGGAGCGGCGGACATGAGCGCGGTGGCTATGACTATGCCAATGAAGACGCTCGACATCAGCCTCCACTCAGTCCTCAGCCTGCGCGCGGCAAGCCTGAAGACGCTCATGTCATTTTGTGTGGTCAAGCCGCCCGCTTTCCGACATCTCGGGTCATCAGTCTGGCCAGGCTGTCGCCCGATCTCCAGCCTCCGCCCGCAGGCCTGTATATCTCAGACGACCTGAGCGCGGCGAATCCGTATCCACCGACCACCAAAACCTGTCCGTCCATCAGCAGGGTTGTGGAGTGGCCCCATCGCGCCTCCCCTATAGCGCCGCCGGAAGTCCAGCGACCCGTATCAGGATTGAACTGCTCAACCAAAGCCAGCGGCGTAACCCCGTTCGATGTTCCGCCCACCACAAGCGCCCGACCGTCCAGCAACAGCGTGGCCGTATGTCTCGATCTGGGCGCTTCCATGCTCTCCACCGAGGTCCACTCGTCCGTCGCCGGATCGTATATCTCGGCGGACGCCAGCGATTCGCCATCCGCTCCCACTCCTCCGACTGCCAAAACTCGACCATCGGCGAGCAGAGTGGCGGTATGTCCATCTCGCGCTTCGGACATCGCTCCGGCCGCAGCCCACTCTTCGGTATCCGGGTCGTATATCTCCGCTGACGCCAGACTGCGGTCTTCGAGTCCAACGCCGCCCGCTATCAGCAGACGCCCATCCGGGAGCGGAGTGGCGGAGTGTCCCCATCGCCCCTCGGACATGGGAGCGAGCTGGGTCCAGGCGCCAGCCGGCGTCAGCGTCTCTACGCTGGCCAGGCTCCTCGCGCCGTCCCAGCCCCCCGCCGCGACAGGTTGCCCGGAGCGCAAGAGAGTCAACGTATGTTTTGCCCGAGCCTGAAGCATATCCGGAAGCGCGTCCCATTCCATTCCATCAGTATGCAGCGTCTCCGCCGACGCCAGATACTCGCCAATGCTATTGGCGCCGCCGCACACCACTACACGCCCGTCAGCAAGCGCAGTCGCCGCGTGCCCCCAGCGTCCCCTCGCCATGTCGCCCGTAAACGTCCACTTCCTCGACTCGACATCGTAACGCTCCGCGGTATTCAGACTCCATCCATCACCATCATATCCGCCGATTATCAGCGAATTTCCGTTGGATAGAGACAGCGCGGCGTGTCCCCAACGCGGATTTCTGATAAGCGCCGCGGGCGACCACGAACCCGCTCCCGGTATATATAGTTCGGAGAACGCGAGCGGAGACACCAGGCTCGCCCGCCCGCCGGATGCGAGAACGGTTCCGTCTCCAAGAAGCGTCGTAGTATGATCTATCCTGGGAGTAAGCATACGAGAGGAGCGACTCCATTCACCTCCGACGGGATCATATATCTCGACGAGGCTAACCGGCGACACCGCTCCGCCTCCCGTAACCATGACTCTGCCATCCTCCAAAATAGTCGCCTGATGTCCTGCTCTCTGCCGTTCCATGCTCGTTCCCCGCGTCCATGCCATATCGCGCAGATCAAGAATCTCCATCGAATCGTGGGTCGCTCCGCTATCCTGACCTCCAATTATCATCAGCCGGCCGTCTGCCAGCAGTGTCGCGCTGTGTTCGCTTCTCGCAACGGACATAGAGGGCGCGTGTGACCATGCGCCTGTCGCCGGGTCATACACTTCAACTGAGGACAGAGCGTTTGGGCCCCGGACGCCGCCAGCCACCAATACGCGGCCATCCGGCAACAAGGTGGCCGTATGTTCAGAGCGTGGCTCGGAAAGATTTCCGGTCCGCGTCCATGAATTCGACGTCGGATCATATATCTCCGCTCCCGACGTCGCCGTGAGCAGATCCACCCCTCCCGCTACCAGGACGCGGCCATCCGGCAGTAGAGTCGCTGTATGCTCGAACCGCCCCTCGTTCATGGTCGGCGCCTCCATCCACGAATCCGAGGCTGGGTCGTATATCTCAGATGAGGACAGTCCCCTTAATTTGAGCGATCCGCCTACGACCAGCGCTCGGCCATCGGGCAGAAGCGTTGTCGTATGTCCCTGCCGCGCCGTCCCAAGTCCCGACGTCAGTGTCCATAGGCCAGTCTTCGGATCGTAACGCTCCACAGAAGCCAGTTCACTGTCCAGGCGCGAACCAGCCACCACCAATATCGAGCCGTCCGGCAGCAGCGTCGCGGTATGATTCGCTCGCGGTTCATTGAAACTGCCGGGCGCGCCGGGAGAGCCAGGTGGAGAATCTGGCGCGGCGAGGGGGGTAGGCTCGGGCGTCACGGTATTCTGGATATCCGAATCATCCACGCCGCAGGACAATATCAGAACAGCCGCGACTGTCCACAGGGCTGGTATTAGGGAGCACAATCTCATAACGCGAATTGTGCGGCAACTATGCGATATAAGTCAACGAATTGGCGGCTGCGTGAGCCTGTATCAGTTTGGTCGGAGGATTGGATCACCCCCCATCCTAACCTTCCCCTATCAAGGTGCTGAGAGGGGTTGGCGCGCCCTTCGACAAGCTCAGGACGAACGGGGTTTTGATTTACCTACCCTTGTGAGCCCTCAGCCATATAGGGGCTTTTGGGCATGGCATGGCACCAGCCAAGCTTATGCGATATATCTTCTGGTTTATGGCGTTCTGGTGAGCCTGCAGGCGGCTTGCAGGTGTCTTCTGGTGGGTTTCAGGTGGGATATGTCGCCTGTATCCACCTGCAGGCCACCTGCAAAGACCTGTATTCACCAGTTCAGAGGTT
>CAZXFX010000056.1:0-21731 GCA_964640295.1 uncultured Dehalococcoidia bacterium
GGGTCAATGTCTGGTATATCTATCAGAAGGTCAAGATACGAGTCGCTTAATGATTCGATGACAGGCATATCCATCGCGACTGTGAGCAGACCGTCGCATATATCCTGGCCATACATCGCTCTTAATCTGCCTCTTCGGAGCATATGAGGCAAAGCGGGCAATCGTCCGCACTCAGACAAGTCCATGCCGAATAATTTCAGTGAATCTTGGAGAATCCCACCGACAGCCAACTTGCAGAATGCGTCCGTATCTATCAGAATTCGCATTGCGTTTTGGTTATCTGAGAACGCAGCTAAGCAGGGCGCGATCCGTTTCGGACGCGCCATCTATATCAATGTTACTTTTAAAATAGCGTCTGAGTAGGCTGAGCGCTCCTGAGCCTCGATATAGCGCATTAACCGCCATCGCAGCTTGTGGATAATCCCTTGTATGGGAGGCCCACGCATAGATTATCGCCCCCGCGTCCGCGCCGCGCTCACTTTCCAAGTCGGCGGCGTTCTGGGCCAACTCTCGGAAGTCATTGCCGCCAACTTTTGGAATAGCGTCTTCCCCAACTAATACTTGGTTGGCGTACTGATCCGCCAGTCGCTCCATATCCGAGTCGTCCAGGACTTGAGCTTCCTCATCCACGACAGGATTCCCGGGGGTGCAGTCCCCAGACGAGATATGGCCAAGTTCGTGAGCAATGATGAAAGCGACCCGACCTGGCTCGTCATATCGCTGCCCCAACAGTATTGTCGGACGCCCTTCAACTATACAGGCCAGCCCCTGGAAGCTAGGGGTTGGAAGCGTATCAACAGGCACTACTGGAACACCTCTCCCCCACAAGTCGGTGAGAATATCTTGTAAGGATACATGGGTTCGATCACGCTCGATCTCATTGCGCCATGTTAAACCGTTAGAGGGAATGGCGTCTGATGCCGGCGCGGTCTCACCCATACGCCGACATACCGCAGCCGCAATCTGTAGAGCGGCATGAATCGCTGGCGCTAGTCTGCCCTTCTCAACATGACGTACACGACGCAGTTTCACTTCAGAGTGTTGTAACGCGCTCAGTGGCGCAGTCGGGTCTCGCACAGTGGAAATAGGTAGTTCAAGAAAGCGAGCGACCCTGATTTCAAAATCCGCCAGCAGGCTTTGGTCTTGCTCGCAGGACTTATCCCACCAATCAGGAAGGATGGCTTGCCGAACAAAATCCTTTTTAAATCCGGCAGAAGCCAGCCTGTGTCTGAGGGATGAAACGGTGTGTTGGGCCAATATGGGGATATACCTCTGCGCACTATCTCCTGATGGGATGGATATTGGTCAGTGATGAGGTTATTTCTATTGTTGATGGTAACTTTGCTTGAGGAGAGTGTCAAATTTCCTGCATTCTCGAATAAGTTCTGATGTTCCTTTAGCGATCTACCGCGCTAATCAGGGATGTTCGATTCGATCAACCCCTGATGATATTTTCTCAGCGATTCGTAGATGTACGTAGTTTGTCCCCGGTTTGGGACAACCAGAAAGGGGCGACCGTGTCGGTCGCCCCTTTTGCTATGCTTCTTTACTCGCGCGGTTTAGGCGTCGTAGTAGAGGAAGAATTCGTAGGGATGAGGTCGGAGGCGCACTTCGTCAATTTCGTTGGTGCGCTTGTAGTCGAGCCACGTCTCTATGAGGTCGGAGGTGAATACGTCGCCGGCGAGCAGGAAGTCGTGGTCGTCTTCCAGCGCGTCGAGCGACTCGTCCAGACTGCCCGGAACCTGCTGTACGTTGGCGGCCTCTTCGGGAGAGAGGTCGTATAGGTCAACGTCGAGTGGGTCGCCCGGATCTATTTGGTTGCGGATGCCGTCTATGCCCGCGAGCAGCATGGCGCTGAAGGCGAAGTAGGGGTTGGCCGTCGGGTCGGGACAGCGGAACTCGATGCGCTTGGCGGGAGGCGTGTCGAAGTACGCGGGTATGCGGCAGCAGGCGCTGCGGTTGCGCGAAGAGTAGGCGAGGTTGACGGGCGCCTCGTATCCGGGAACCAGTCGGCGGTAGGAGTTGGTGGTGGGAGCGGCGAACGCGAGGAGCGCGGGGGCGTGCTTGAGCAGGCCGCCGATGTAGTACTTCATGGTGTCGCTCATGTGCGCGTAGCCGTCGCCGTAGAATATGTTGGTTCCGTCTTTCCAGATGCTCTGGTGGGTGTGCATCCCCGTGCCGTTGTCGCCGAATAGAGGCTTGGGCATGAACGTAGCGGTCTTGCCGTGGCGAGCCGCGACGTTTCTGACGATGTACTTGTAGAGCATGATGTTGTCGCCGGTCTTGGTCAGGGTGTCATATACGATGTCAATTTCAGCCTGGCCGCCAGTTGCCACTTCGTGGTGCTGCTTCTCTATGACCATGCCGAATTTCTGCAATTCTATGACCATTTCGGAGCGGATGTCGCTGAGGGTATCCACCGGCGGAACGGGGAAGTAGCCTCCCTTGTGGCGGGGCCTGTTTCCCTTGTTGAGGGTTTTTCCGTCCAGCATGTAAGCGTTGCCGGCGTTCCAAACGCCCTCATCCGAGTCCACGTTGTAGTACGCCGAGTGGGCGTCCTGGTCGTAGCTGGCGGAGTCGAAGATGAAGAATTCGGCCTCCGGGCCCCAGTAGCTGGTGTCGCCGATGCCGCTGGAGGCGAGATACGCTTCCGCCTTTTGGGCGACGTGCCGCGGGTCTCTGGTGTAGTCGGCGCCTGTGAGCGGGTCGCGTATGTTGCAGAGCAGGCTGAGAGTCTTGATGTTGTAAACGGGGTCTATGACGGCGGTGCTGGGGTCCGGAACGAGGAGCATGTCGCTCTCGTCAATCGTCTGGAAGCCGCGGATGCTGGAGCCGTCGAAGCCGGTTCCCTCCTCGAACAGGCTGGGGGTGACCTCATTGGGAGGCACGCCCAGGTGCTGCAGGGTTCCAGGAAGGTCGGTGAACTTGAGATCAATTATCTCAATGCCTTCGTCCTGAATCAGTTTTATGACATCTTCTGGGGTCATTCTTCCACTCCTTTGCTGCTTAGTGTTCCCTGAGATAGGTCTTCAGGCTACTGGGGACGAGCCGAAGGCATTTTAGCATAAAGCCTGTAATTAGAATGCGCCTGGTCGAGGCTATCGGTCCAGGCGCTGTTGATTTTGGAGTTGTTGGTTTCGACTCTTCTTGCCTGAGCCTGTCATTCGGCTCCGGCGGCAGAGCGCCTCAATCTGGATTACCGCTCCTGCTCTCTGTTCTTGCGTACCTTGCTGGGCAGGATTACCCAGAGTCCGAACAGTCCCGCAAACGCTACTCCGCCTAGAATCGCCTCGATGCCCATTTCTCTTTCTGACTCCTGTCTCGTGGTTGGATGCCGGAGCCGCTCTGTGCGGTCGGGCATCGCGTTTGTTCTACGATTTATATTATCCAGCATCATTGTTTCGATGTTGTTACTCAGATGTTAAATTTGTGTAACATCTGAAAAGCGTGGCGCGGTTTACAGGATATTGCGGAAAAGAAGAAGGCTCCGACCGCTCAAGCCCCCTTGGAGCGATCGGAGCCTTATGGAAAAAGGGAGGGTTATTCAGATGGGAATGGGACGCGGGATTTAGCGCACCGCCTCGGGGTATGCTGACGCGCCATGCTCTGGCTCGTCCAGACCGCCTATTTCTTCTTCTTCGGACGCTCTGAGACCCATGGATATATCAATGAGCTTGAAGAGGATGAAGCCGGCTCCGAGTCCCCAGGCGGCGGCGACGAGAAGGCCGACTACCTGTGGGAGCAGTTGCTCGGCGTTTCCATCTACCAGTCCGCTGACGCCGTTGTTGCCGGCGGCGAATATGCCGACTGCCAGAACGCCCCACGCGCCGCAGATGCCGTGCACGGTGACGGCGCCAACAGGGTCGTCCGCCTTGATGACGTTCTTTACGAACTCAACTCCGAAGATCATGATGACGCCGGCGATGAGTCCGATGACGACCGCTCCCCAAGGGTCAACGTAGGCGCAGCCGGCGGTAATGCCAACCAGGCCGGCGAGAGAGCCGTTGCACGCCATTTCGATGTCGGCCTTGCCTGTGCGAAGAAGGGTGACGTATATGGCGGAGGTCGCGCCGGCGGCGCCGGCGAGCAGAGTGTTGACGGCGTTCAGTCCAAGGCTGCCGGAGTTGATGTTGAATCCGAACCACCCAAAGAAGAGGATGAACGTGCCGATTACTACGTAGGGCATATTGTGTCCCTTGAGTTCCGCGCCTTCGCGGAAGCCTCTGCGCGGGCCGACGACAATCGCGCCGGCGAGTGCGAGGAAACCGCCGATCATGTGAACGACCGCGGAGCCGGCGTAGTCGGCCAGTCCGGGTCCGATTTGGGTTAGCCATCCTTCATCGCTCCACGCCCAGTGTCCATAGATTGGATATACTACTGCGCCGACGATGAAGCTATAGGCGAAATAGGCGTTTATCTTGGTGCGCTCGGCCATCGCGCCCGCGATGATGGTGGCGGCGGTTCCGGCGAATACCATCTGGAAGAACCAGCCGACCAGTTCTGTATCACTGAAATCGGCGAGGAAGAATCCTTCGAGACCGATGATGCCTGAAGCGGCGCCTCCGCCCATCATCAGCGCGAAGCCGAACGCCCAGAAGCCGAGAGAGGCTATGCAGAAATCGAGGAAGGATTTGGTCATGTAGTTGACTGTGTTCTTGGAGCGGATGAGTCCGGCTCCAAGGAAGGCGAATCCGGCCTGCATGAAGAAGACGAGCGCGGCGGCTATCGTAAGGACGATGTCTTCCACTTTGCTGTCCACGTCGGATGCGGTGACATCCTGGGCGTATACGATACCCATCGTGCCTAAGAAAATCCCGATGCCCAGAAGCGCGATCATGGCGAGTCTGAGTTTGAAGGGTGTGAGGTCGAGTATTCTTGCGTTCACCAATTCAGATACCTCCTTGCAATTGGGGGCTGTTAGATGTTATGACTCACGATAATGAACATTTATTGCCGAAATTTTTCGAGTTTGTAACATTTTTGTTGTGAAAATGTTACAAAAATGTAAATTATCCGATTGAATCAGTGATTTGCGGGTTTTCTGAGTGGAAGGCGCGGCAGATTGTCGGTTACGCTGGGACGCCGCAGACGGTTGGCAGGGATATACTGATTCGGGGCAGTTTGGGCGAAACCGAGTCAATCTCGCCAAGTCGTTTGCTGACTACGGCGGCTAAAAGCGCTACAATACCTAAGGCATACTCCCGTTGAGGAAATTAAGATGGCGCTCAAGGAATCTATACACCAACTAGTTGACGAACTTCCCGAAAGTGAGCTTTCTACGGCGCTGAGGTTTCTTCAATATCTGAAGGATATGGGCGAGGACGAACCTATTCAGACCGTGGATCCGGATTCGTATGGGTATGAATATGAATATGGACAGGATCCGATAAACGAGGAAGACGCGGGATTGTCGGTTGCCGACGCTTGGCGCCAGTATCTGAGCGGCAAGGAACGGCTCTAAATTCGTCTGGCCACCCGATCCCGATGGCGTTCAGATATTAAGATGGCTTGCCTATTCTGAACATTGTCGCGCCGCAGACGCCGCACTTTCCTCGTGTGGCGGGCCTGCCATTCTTCATGGTAACCTGCTCGGCTTTCTCAATCTCGCGCGACTCCCTGCATTTCATGCAATATCCTGTCATAGCTCATACCTCCCATTCTTGTTGCAAGCAACTTATTCAGTTCGCTGGACATTAACATTACTTTAATGCGCTGGATGTGCCAATACCCAAATTAAGCCAATTGGAACAAGCGCAAGCCATATTTTTGACCAGCATCAGTTTGGCAGGCGGATTGGATAGCCCCAATCGAGTCTGGTAGCTGTTGAATGCCTCATCTCCCCTCGCATGACTGGCGCGACTCGCTATTCCAACACTCGCCCCGCGTCGTCGGCTTGCTCGTCGTCTGAGATCACGGATCGGTCGGCGCGGTCTATCGCCGCTCGAATGTCGTCGGAGTTCGCTACGTCTGGGTCATAGGTTACGGTGGCGACCTTGGATCCTAAATCGAAACTCACATTCACTATTCCGTCCAGCGCGTTTACCTCACGGGCAATATGCTCTCCTCAACCATCTCAAAAAGCGTTGGGGGCTTCTCTGGTCAGTACCTGGTGTTCCATTATGCTTCTCCTTTCTGGATTTGGCCGGCGTACAGGGCGTTTTGGCGGATGTAGTCTCGAACGGAATCCGGCGCCGCGCCAAGCGGTTCATTTCGCGCGACGCGAGAGCGTATGTCGGTCGCGCTCGCGTCCACCATTGGCCCGTCTATTATGAATACTTTGCCTTTGGACGACGGAAAGACGCATTCAAGTTCGCGTATCGAGATGTCGGATACGCCGGGCCTCGATACGGCGATTACTGAGCACATCCGGAAGATGTGGTCGGGCTGGCGCCAGTGAGACAAGTCGCGCATCGAGTCCATGCCGAGAATGAGATATAATTCGGCATGGCGATCTAGGGTCCGGCGCAGTTCGGAGAGTGTATCAACAGTATAAGTTGGTCCGGGGCGTTCTATCTCTATGTCGGATACCTCGAAGTTGGGGTTGTTTTGGATCGCCAGTTTCACCATTGCGAGTCGGTGTGCGGCGTCGGTTACGGGCAAGCCCGATTTGAGCCAAGGGCGACCGGCGGGCATGAAGACGACTTTGTCGAGGCGCAAGCGCGCTCGCGCGGATTCGGCTATTAGCAGATGCCCTTTGTGGATAGGGTCGAACGTGCCTCCCAATATGCCTATGCGGGAAGGCATACATTCCTGTGTCTGTTCTTGGAGCGCGACGTTTTGGCAATCCATTATTAGGCTTCAGAGACATATCCGCGCCATCGCGCGGATGCGTGAGTGGCAAATCTATTTTTCGCGGACGATGATATATCAGGGCGCGCTACCCCGACATGTGAGCGCCGCGGCTCAACATGGCCGGATTCCAACCGGGATTGACGACATTCCAGGGCAGTACCCCGCATCGCTCTGCCCATCGAACGTACATATCCTCCATCTCGAGCGCCTTGGAGCGGTTCTTGTCGTAAAGGTCGTCGAGTTCGGTGCGGTCTCGCTCCATGTCATAGAGTTCCCATTTCTCGCCGATTGCCGAAACCAGTTTCCACTGTCCCTGCCGCACTGCCCTACTGCCCTCATGCTCCCAGAATATCGGATTCTCGCGGCTCCACCCGCGGTTATCAATGGCCGGAAGCATACTCTCGCCTTCGAGGGGGGCGGTGGGCTGGCCAGCGCGCTCGGCCGGATGGTAAGCGCAGGCGGCGTCGAGGCAGGTTGGCATTATGTCTATTAGATGCGCCGGTGAGTGTACGATTCCAGGTTCAGAAATCCTGTCGGGCCAACTCATTATGAACGGCATGGATATTCCGCCTTCGTGAGTCCATCTCTTGAAGCGACGGAAAGGCGTATTGGAGGCGTTTGCCCATGGGAGGTCGTAGCTCATGAAGGTCTGGGGGCCGCCCGGTCGGAGGTTCGGGATGTTGCCCATCCTTACGGCGGTTCCATCCGGGTTGACGCCGGCGTAGCGAGCGGGCTGCGGAAGGCTGCCGTCTTCTGCCAGAAACTCGGCGCAGCCGCCGTTATCCGACAGGAACATGATGAGCGTGTTGCCGTCCATGTTCCTCGAGCGAAGCGCGTCGAGTATTCTGCCGACGCCCTGGTCGAGGCGGTCTATCTGCGCGGCGTAAACGGCCATGCGGGTGTCTTCCCAGTCCTGGTCCGAGGCGTCGCCCCATGGGCGGCTGCTGTCGTCGCGCGGGGATATTTCCCACTTTTCATCCAGTATGCCCATGCTCTTCAACTCTTCGTGCCTGCTCGTTCGCAGATAGTCCCATCCGCGTCGGTATTGTCCCTCGTAGCGAGCTATATCCTCTTCGAGCGCGTGAAGCGGCCAGTGCGGAGCGGTGTACGCGACGTACATGAAGAAGGGGGCGTCTTTATCCGATGCCTCGCCTATCATCTTAGTCGCGTTGTCGCTGATAGCGTCGGTGAGGTAGAAATCGTCCAGGTCGTCGAGCGGGACGAGGGTGTTTTGGTCCATGAGAGTCTTGGGAAAGTAGAAGTTGCCCGCGCCGGTGAGTATGCCGTAGTAGCGGTCGAAGCCGCGCTGTGTGGGTATGGGATGATCGGGCGCGCCGGGCGTCCAGCTATCCGGGTTGGAAAGGTCGTAGTCGCCGCCGACATGCCACTTGCCGGACATATACGTGGAGTAGCCCGACGCTTTCAGCGCCTCGGCTATGGTGACGCAGTTCTCGCGCAGGTAGCCCTGGTATTCGGGGACGCCCAGGTTGGCAACCATGTGTCCGACCCCAGCCTGCTGTGGATTGAGTCCGGTGAGAAGCGCGGCGCGCGAGGGACAGCAGCGCGCCGAGTTGTACATCTGGGAGAACCTGATTCCGTTGTAGCCGAGAGAGTCGAGATTTGGGGTGCGTATCTCGGAGCCGAAGCAGCCGATGTCGGAGTAGCCCATGTCGTCGGCTAGTATCACAATGATGTTGGGGCGCTGAGTAGATTCGGTGGTCATAGAGGCGTCTCCGTGACAAAGCGATTCGTTGGGTGAAATAGCTGTAAGTGGTTGCTATCGTACCTGTTAGCCGAGGAATTGTCAGCCTGTGAACAGCTCCGTCTCCGGATTCCAGTCCGTCCAGGCGAACCAGAAGGAGAGGTGGGACGGTATTCTCTCCAGACGCTGACCGGCGAGTTCGCCTTCCACCGCAAGCCCGGTAAACGCCATCCAGCGCGAGCCTGTCTGTTCGTCAACCAGAGTAGTGAGGGCGCCGGACGTTTCGGGGTCAACTGAGAAGTCGAGCGCTTGCCCGTCAATGCTGCGATCATACACCAGCGCGGAGCCGCTTGGAGCGTCGAAGTATATTAGGGTGTCTTGTCCGGCAACGGTATCGTTCACGACGGATTGAGATTCGAGCGAGTCCAGCGGGTACGCCTTCGGAACGCCATTGAAATTGACTCCGACGACGAGCGACTTGGTGGCGAGGCGGTCGTCGATGTTGCGTTCGCCGATTACGCCGGGTCTGTTGTCGTCCACATAGTAGCTATCGTAGGGATCGGACCTGAACAGGTCGAGGAATTGGGTGTCGGGGTGAAGTTCCCTCCAAGCGCCCCACGTGGTCTGCGTAACAGGAATGACGTCGAGTTCGACGCCCTCGAGTTCTCCCTCCACGCCTTTGTGCAGGAACTGGCTCCAGAGTGTCCTGGTCTGGTGGTCGTACATGACCAGCACGTTCATGATGAGTTTGCCGGATACGCCGAATGTGTGGAGTTCGCCGTTGATTTCGCGGCTATACACGATAGCCGAGTAGCAGAGCGGTCACCATGTAACCGCGAGCGGCTGTCCGCCCACGGTGTCATTGATTATCTCGACGGAGCTCAGCGAAGGAACGTAGTAGGCGCGGCTGTCGCCGTTGATGGACAGCCCGAGCACGAGCGCGTTGTCCGGGTCTTCGCCGCGCTTGGTCAGTTCCGCATTGGCGTCTTCCGCGCTTATGAACACCGGGTCGAGCACGGCAGGGATGGCGTCAAATGGGAGCAGGGTTACTATGTCCAGGTCACGGTCGAGATCACGCTCCTCCGGCTCAGGGGCCGGTGTGGGAGCAGGTGGTTGGGTGGGCGTGACTTGCGGCAGCGCAGTTGGCGTCGGCGCTGTCGCAGGCTGTGAAGCGGCGACTTGCGGGGGAGCGGCTGGCTCAGCGGCATCTTCGGAGGCGCAGGCGATGGCCGCCAAGGCCGCAAGCGCGACGGCAAAAGTCGACAAACGGGATATAATCATAAGCAGAAGGTCCTCTGGATTGTGGTTCTGCATTGTTAGATGAGATGGGCGGGGTGGGAGGTTCACTCTTCCGTATTGATGATGATACCGCCTCGCCGCGCGAAACTAACCCTTGCCTCTCATAAGCCATTCCTGCTCTTTGGCCGGGCCGGAAATCCAGGATTCGACGTACCTCTGACGCTCGTCCGGCGTCTCCACTCCCAATCCGTCCGCCAGGCGCGTCATGAAGTTGAATGTGCAGGTGATCAATACTACGGACAGAATTTGCTCGTCGCTCAAGCCACGCTCTCTCAGCGCAATCACGTCCGACTCCTGCATAGCGGTCGGTTCTCTTGTCAGCTTGGTTGCGAAATCGAGCATCGCCCTGGTTGCGGGATCCAGGTCGGCGTTCCTGTAATCGTGCATTACGTGGCTCGCCAGCTCAGGGTCATTAGAGGCGTGACGGAGAAACTCTCCGTGCGCCATCGTTCAGAAGCGGCATTCGTTCTGGGCGGAAACGGCGGTCGCTATCGCCTCTTCCTGAGTCCGGGTGAGCGCGGACGCCCCAAACGTTATGGCGTTGTTGAAATCGTTCACGGCTTTCATTGCCGCCGGGTTTATGGACATTACGTTGATGACATTCGCGGGGTGCAAACGCTCTTCCGCTTCACGAATCCAGGACATGGCAAGCTCCTCTCTATATGTCGCTGTAATGATGCTGCGCGCATGGAATGCGACTCCGGCGCGCCAGAATTCAGAAAAACCGAGTTAGTTTCGCAGGATAACATATATCATCAGGTCTAAATCCGATAATATCGCAAAGAGACGATGCAGGTTAGCGTCGCGCAAGGAGATTTCAGATGGAATGGAAGCAGAATGAGCGGGAAGACGTTATCGAGACGGCGGGACTGCATGATGGGGATGGCGTGGTAACGCGCAGCAGATTCTTCCGCAAAGCCACCCGGCTGCCGGTGCGCATAGAGGTGTGGGAACTGCCGCCCGGCGCGAGCGAAGGGTCGCATATCCACGAGGGTGACAACAGCCTGGAGGAGTTCTACTACTTTCTTTCGGGGAAGGGGATTATGTGGATGGGGGACGAGGAAGTGGCGGTGGGGCCTGGCGACGCTGTAATGGCGGCGCCGGGTGTGGATCATGGTTTCAGGACAGAAGGAGACGAGCCTCTGAAACTGGTAATCGCATGGGGCGCGCCAAAGATGTAGTCGAATCTGGCGGGCTGCGCGACGGGTCTGTATTAGTGAAGAGAAACGGCGGAGCGTCATCAGCGGCGCCCGGCGGACGCTCGCGCTTCGAGGGATGGAGGTGAAGCAGCAGGCCGGGTATCGCTCTTGAAGAAGGACGCTATGGCGCCGATTACCTGGAGGATCGCCATCGTCAAAAACGCGACCTTGACGCCAGTCATGAACGAGTCCAGTATGCCTGAGCCGGGGCCGGCGTCAAGCACCACGTCTATGTTGGAGTCGAATCCGCCGCTCGCCATTACCGCCGTCACTATCGTGGTGGCTATGGCGATTCCGGTAACGTTCCCTGAATTGCGCGACAGATTCACGAAAGCCGCCACCACACCGTGTCGGCTCGCGTCCGCCGCGCTGAATATGGACGCTGAGTTGGGCGATTGGAACAGGCCAGATCCCACGCTCTGGACGGTTATTCCTATGAGTACCATGGCAATCGGCGACGAGACAGTCAGGGCGGAGAGCGTGAACAGGCCGGCGGCGGACAGAAGAAGCCCGATTATGTTGAACGGACGCCAACCGTAGCGGTCCGAGAGTCGCCCGCTAAGCGGCCCCATTACTATTCTGCTCATCGCGTTGGGAAGCAGCGCTATTCCGACCAGCGCGGGCGTGTATCCGAGCGCGGCCTGGAGATAGAAGGGCATGAGAAATCGCGCGGCGGTAATTCCAAGAAAGGACATGAAGTTGGTACTTATGCCGATGCTGAATACCTTACTTCTGAACAGTCCCAAGTCCAGCATGGGGGAGGGAGCGCGTCTCTCCCACCAGATGAAGGCGGTGAGAAAGACGACGAAACCGAGCGACGCCACGATTATTGGCGGGGAGGTCCATCCCATGCGGGCGCCGTTGGAAACGGTGAGCAGGAATGAGAGCAGAACGGCGGTGGACAGCGCGGCGCCGGGGAAGTCGTAGCTCCTGTTGCGCGAGTCCTGCCTGAAAGCGCCGCCTCTGATTACCGCCAGGACGACGACTATGGCGACCAGCGACATCAGCGCGTTCACGTAGAAGAGCCAACGCCAGTCGAAAGCGGTAATCAGGAATCCGCCCATGATGGGGCCGAGTACGCCGCCTGTTCCGACCACGCTGGCGTGTGAGCCTATGCCCTTGCCTCGTTCTTCGGCGGGGAATACGGACGTGACCATAGCCATGCCCGTGCCTTGCGTCATCGCGGCTCCCAAGCCTTGCATAATCTTGAACGCTATCAGCGCCGTTATGCTCTGCGAGCCGGCAGCAAGAAGGGAGGCCGCGCCGAACACTATCAGCCCCAGCAGGTATATGGTCTTCCGCCCCACGATGTCCGAGAGTCTGCCCATCGGGAGCAGGAGCGCGCTAATGGCGAGTCCCTCGGCTATGACGACCCACTGGGCGGTAGAAAGGTCGGCGTCGAAATGCTGGGCGATGGTCGGAAGCGCCACCGACATGCCGCCATGGTTTATGACGGACATCAGCGTGCCGAGCGCGACGGCTGAGAATACCCACCATTTGTAAATGGGTCTGTCGGATATGCGAGAGGCTAACATGGATGGCTGGAACGGGAGATGATTGTTTGGCGTAGAGGCGTTGGACATGGGAACGCGCCCAGTTTCAGCCATTCTATCACGCCTGGGAATCCGGCACGACGGAGAGACCGCTCAACGAGTCGCACGCCGCTTTTCGCGCCAGCAATACGGCAATGGAGAAGAAACTGGGGCGACTCCGTGTTATTGTACATGGGTGAAGATTACAAGGGAGAAGAGTTCATGGCAAATATCGTACCCGCAGACCACAACGTAGAAGTGAACGGCCTCAACATCCATTATCTGGACTGGGGCGGAGAATCGAACCGCAATTTGCTGCTCGTCCACGGACAGGGCGGAAACGCGCACAACTGGGATCATATAGCACGTGAACTACATGAGGAGTTTCGCGTTATAGCGATAGACCAGCGAGGACATGGGGACTCGTCCCATACCTGGGAGGGCTATGGGGTGGCGGACTTCGCGCGGGACCTGGCGGAGTTCGTGGAGAAGATTGGGATAGCTCCGTGCGACTATGTGGGCGCGTCGCTGGGGGCGCGCAACGGCATAGCATACGCGGGCGATCACTCCGACCATCTCAAGCACTTCGTGTGCCTGGATTACGGCCCCGAAATGAGCGTCGTGTCGGCGCGCAACCAGATATCGGGCATGAACAAGCGTCTGCTTGGATACCGCAGCATAGAGGAGTACGTGGAACTTCAGATGCAGGGCAATTCAAGGCCGGGCGAGGAGTACTATCGCAATCAGGGGCGGCATGGCCTTCGTCTGAACTACGCGGGCAAGTACGTGGCCAAGTCGGATCCGGATATGTTCTGGATAAACGGCAGTTTCGGCGTGAGAGAGGTTCCGTATCTGTGGGAGCAGTGGGGCAAGATTGGCTGCCCGATCATGGAGATGAAGGGGGGAGAGAGCGACTTTCTGTCGGGCGAGATCAAGGAGCGCATGATGGAGGCTCAGCCGTCTATGACATGGGTGGACGTTCCAGACTCAGGGCATGGAATCACGGGGGACAACCCGGACTTTCTGATACGCGAACTGCGCGCGTTCTTCGTGGACTGAGCGCGACGCGAGGTTCCCGAAGATGACATATATGATACCCTTTTGAAGGTGATTCTACGCAGGACTGGAACGAGGTCTGATTTAGAGCATGGTTCGCGACCTACAACAGAATTTGCGCGAAGCTGTGGAGCGCGGCCAATACCAAGCCTTGTACCGACACTTGCGCCATATTCCAACTCGGAAATGGCGGGCTTCATTTAGCGAAATCGAGACTATTCTGGGTTTCAAGCTGCCCGCTTCCGCACGCCTCTACACAGCATAGTGGTCCAATGAAGGACGCCATACCCACGCCCGAGCTTGGACTGTGGCGGGATGGAAGACTTCTGACGTAAATATGGCGGCAGAGAAGCTAGTGTTCACTCGCAAGCCTTTAGAGCCTCCGAAGCGCAAAGGCAAGACGTATTTTGATCGGAACGAGGATATTCCGAATCAATCGAGAGGTTGGCATGAAAGTCCAGACAATGTACAGAGCGACAGAACTGAAGCAGTAAGCGTCCCCAACACATACTTGCCACCCAAAGATCTCGCTGATTTCTTCCATCAGTGCGATATGCGACACGGGTTTGACTACGAGCCAGAAATGGACTGGGACGAGTGCCTGACGCTGATAGAGAAATCTCGCGCATGGGAAATTCGCAGAATAAAGGCTAATGATGTCTTCACGACAACCCACAAGAATAAATGACACTGCAAGGGGAAGTGATACTCCATGGTACAGAGGATGGGATATCACAGATGAACAGAGAGAGGAATATCGGAGGCGTTCTCAAGCCTCTCGTTTGGCGAAGATTCAGGCGTCGCTGGGTCAAGGCCCTGAACCGTTACATCCAGTCAACCAACCAAAGTTGGATCCTGATGACTTAATGCCCGTGCGTGAATCTAATAGTATTAGAGCTTTATCGCTATTCAGTGGAGGCGGAGGACTGGACCTAGGTTTTGATAGAGCGGGATTTGAACACGTTGCTTCTTATGAAATTCTCGAATTCGCAGCCGACACATTGACCCGCAACCGTCCAATTTGGGCGGTTAAGGGCGGAGATGAAGGAGATGTAACCAGTGTTGACTGGAGATCGTATAAACGCCAAGTAGATATCGTACATGGCGGCCCCCCTTGTCAGCCATTTTCAGTAGCAGGTCGTCAGCTAGGAAATCGAGACTCAAGAGATATGTTGCCGGAATTCGTGCGCGCCGTGTCTGAGATACAACCTTTAGCCTTCCTATTGGAGAATGTTCCTGGTTTAGGATCCAAAAAATTCGCTTCGTATCTAAATAAGATTCTATATCAACCACTCTCGACCCAATACGAGATTAAGTCATTCACTCTTGATGCTGCATCTTTCGGTGTTCCCCAGGTTAGGAGAAGACTGTTCTGGGTCGGATTCCAAGATAGCAACTTATCGGATTCATATCGGATTCCGCATCCTACTCACTATTGGCATCATATGAGGGAAGCCAACTCTCATCGTCGTGATAGTATTCAACCACATCAATTGTCGTTATACAATGAACGCAATGGCTTAGAACAATGTATGGGCGCTAGAGTTGCTCTAGGGTTGCCAGATATTGGTTATGACGCTTTAGCCCCAACGCTGCGAAGCGCACTGACAGGGCCTAGACACACAACATCAATCTTGAGTAGCTCAGGCGCTCAGGCACAATGGGAGTCTATTGAGATTTGGCCTAACGGCGTATCGGCTGACAGAGAGTCTGCGCGCCGTTTCGTTTCCAAGAATGGGCACTTCCGACTTTCGGTGCAAGACTGTAGCATACTACAGGGTTTTCCAGAATCTTGGAAATTTGATGGGGCCGTGTATAAAATTCTCGGTCAAATAGGGAACTCGGTTGCGCCTCCTGTGGGATATTGGGTTGCAAACTCTATTGCTCAGACACTCTCGTCAAGCGCTTGAGATACAAGTTCACGCAGGCGTGTCGCGTGATTTTCCGTTATTCTCTCCCAGCCATTGAAGTACGACTGAGGGATGTGAGGATTGTTCAGCGTTGAACCACGTCTGATGAGGTAGCGACACCTTTCTTTAACGATTTCCAACATTCGTTCGGGTGAATATCCTTCAGGAATATCCTGTAACTCACGGTATTGTTCAATAGTATATTGCCTTTTTTGTACCCGTCTCGCATCTTCGATATCGTAGCTGTCTTTAGGTCCCACTAACTTGTACATAACTGAAATATCTATGAGTTCAGGAATAAGCTGAGAAATCTCGAAGTCTAATTTCACGTAATCTTCCCTTGACGATATCCATGTGGACATCATTTCAGGAGAACCATACACACAGAACCTGAGGTTAATTCCTCTTGAATCGTAGAATCCAATCAACCAATGCTTCCCATACCACCTTTCTATATGCTCGGGACCGAAGTCTCGAACCGTGGTGACTGATCCGCGAGTTGTGGATTTAAGTTCAAACGGAATCAGGTGATCCTTTAGCGCGAGAACTGCATCTGTACCGCTGCGTCCAGAATCTTGAGGCCGTTCCAACTCAAATAGCCGGATAAGTTCTAATTCGCGCGCGTCGTCCTGCACAACCATTGTTATGTATTCCCTGTATCAGTGGTTAGAAGTTGGCAGACCAATATGCGGCATAACCTCCTTGGCGAAGAGTTCCATGGAGCGCAGGACTTTCTTGTGGTCGAGGCCGCCGATGGCGAAGTTGGCGCCCAGATATTCGACGCCCGCGCTCTTGAGCTCTTCGATGCGCGCGATGCAGTAGTCAGGGTCGCCGATTATGGCTCGGTTATCCAACACGTAGTCCAGCGCCACAGGCGTTTCCGAGCGAGTTCTGCGCCACTCTTCGATGTCGTGGTAGATTTCGCTGCCGCCGTCTTTGAACCAGGCGCGCCAAAATAGCATATCCAGCACCCACTCAAGGTGGGCGGCGGCGTCTCTGCGCGCCTGTTCGTTGGTCTCGGCCACGTACATATACCTGAAGAATGGAACTTCGGAGGCAGGTCTGCCGACGCCCGCCTCGGCTGACTTTCTGACGAATCGTTTCAGCAGATCGAGCGCGGGCGCGGTGTCCATCACGACCGCAATGCAGAGGTTGTGCCCTTTGGATATGCAGTAGTCGAGGGTCGCCGGGGTGCGGGTGGCGGCTATGTATATGGGCGGATGCGGTTTCTGAAGCGGAGGCGGAGCGAGGCTGACTCTGTCGAGATTGTAGAATTGGCCTTCGTGAGAAAACTCGGGCGTCGTCCAGAGTCCTTCTATTATGTTGACGCTTTCCTGGAAGTGTTCCTGGCTGTTAGCCGGGTCAACACCGAATCCGCTGTACTCGTACCCATAGACGCCGCGACCGAATCCGACGTCCAGGCGACCGCCGCTTATCGCATCCATGGTAGCGGTGTCTTCGGCGAGCCTTATCGGATTATGCAGCGTGGGTATGAGGACGCCGGTTCCGAGCCGTATCTTCTCGGTTCGCCCCGCGACGTAGGCGGCAATGACGAGCGCGGAGGACCCCACGCCGTAGCGCGTGAAGTGATGCTCGGCTATCCACGCGCTGCTGAAGCCGAGGTCTTCGGCTAGGCAGACTTCATCCGCGGCGTAAGACAGCAGTTTGGAGGCGTCTGTGTCCTGCGGCCATGGAACATGGGTGAATAGAGCGTACTTCATTGGGGGGCCTTTCGCTTTCGAGCGAATACGATTGGGTGTCGTTCGCTCGGATTTTGGATACGCTGGTCGAAACCGTGTCCCGCTTCCCCAGAGTTCAGCAAATCGAATCCCGCGTTGGCAAGAATCCTTCTATATTCAAACAAACCGTAGTTGCTCCAGTGCATCGTAACTCCAAAGAAATCATCCTCGGTATATGCGGGTTCGCCACGATAAGTGAGGGTGCAAAGAAGGTATCCTCCCGGTCTCAGCCACCGATGGACACGTTCAAAGAGAGTCTGGTGTTCCTCTCGCGGTATGTGGAATATCGAGTAGAAAGCGGTTGCGGCGTCGAAGGCGGCAGGCTCGAATTCGAGCGACATTACGTCTCCATGTATGAACCTTCCTGATGGAACGTTCGCCCGCGCAAGTTCGATCATCGCTTCCGAGATATCCACCCCTGTGACGCCGCATCGCTTCGACAGCGCGCGCGTCACAGGAACTCCCGCGCCACAGCCTATATCCAGTACGGAAGCGTCGTCGGCCAATCTATCCAAAAGAATGTCCAACTCCGGGCCCGGCTCCGCGCTTCGAGATTCGTGGTAGTCATTGGCGCATTGATTGTAGCCGCCGCGGACGAGAGCCTTGTAATCAACGTTGGGGTCGTCGGCTATTTTCAACCTATATGACCTTCTGTTCCTTCAGTTCATCAAGTTCCGCTTCACGATAGGAGAAGAATTCGGCGAACACCTCTGCGTTGTGTTGTCCGAGCAGGGGAGCGGGGCTGAACTCCACCGGCGAATCGGACATCTTGACAGGGCATCCGGGCAGGGTGAAATCGCCTCTGTCGGGATGGTCCACGGAGACTATCATTTCGCGCTGTCTGAGGTGCTGGTCGGCGTAGATGTCCACCGCGTTGAAGCAGGCGCTGCACGGGATGCCCATCTCGCCCAGTATCTTCATTGCTTCGAACTTGGTGCGCTTTCGCGTCCACTCGTCTATGAGGCCGTTTATCTCCCGGGTTACTTCGATGGCTTGCTCCGGGTCATCCAGACGGGGGTCGTCAAGAAGTTCGTCGTGGCCGATGGCTTTTACCAACGCCGCCCACATCGGTTTGCGCGCCGGTGAGGCTATCATATATACGTAGTCGTCCGGACCGCCGGGAGCGCAGCGGAACGTCCCGACGCCCGGGCTGGACCTGAGGCTGTTGCCGGTGCGTTCGGGCGAGACGCGGCCCTCTTCCGAGCGCGCCATCCAGGTGCGGCTCAGATTGACTATCGCGTCCTGCATCGAGACTTCTATTACCTGTCCCCTGCCGGTTCGCTCGCGCTGCCAGAGGGCGGCGAGTATGCCGATAGCGGTGTGCATTCCAGTGGCGGAATCTCCGGAGGTGGTGCCGGGGCGCATTGGGGGGCCGTCGGGTTCGCCGGTGGCGCAGAATCCGCCGCCCGCGGCCTGGGCCACAGGATCGAAGCTCTTGTACTGGCTGTAAGGGCCATAAGTGCCGAACCCTTTGACGCGAGCGAGGATGATACGCGGGTTGACCTCGGATAGTGTGTCGTAGCCGAGTCCCAGCCGCTCCAGGGTTCCGGGCGCGAGGTTCTCAGCCACTATGTCGCCCTGCCTGACCATCTCGAAGAACATATCCCTGCCCTTCTCGGACTTGAGGTTGAGGGTGACGCTGCGCTTGTTGGAGTTGTAGTGAATGAAGTATGGGGAATCCAGGTCGGTTGTCTCGGAGACGCCGCGACCAGGATCTCCGATGTTGGGTTGTTCTATCTTTATGACGTCCGCGCCCAGCCACGCCAGCATCTGGGTGCATGACGTGCCTGCCTCGAACTGAGTCAAGTCTATGATTCTCACGCCGTCGAGCGCCTTTTCCATGTTCGACTCCTTCTACCCGGTTCGGCTATTCGATATATGTTGGTTCATATACCATTGGCGGCCAGTTTAAGACATGGTTGAAATAGTTGCGGAGTTCCGCAGTTTTGTAAGTTGAAACAACACGCAGAGGAGAACTCCATGACATTGTGGATTTTATCACTGAACCGCTTTGCGGGATAGACGAGTATGATGAATGGTGAATTTGGAATTATCTTATGACTGACTGGGGTTGTCGGGTTGCATTTATGCTGGTTTATTGATATTGGAATTGTTCTGGTGAGCGCGCAGGCGGGTTGCAGGTGGTATGCTGGTGGCCTACTGGTGACTTCATGTGGCATTTAGACCTGTATCTCACCTGCAAACACCTGTATTTACCAGTTCAGAGGTTTTTTTCTGCGCTCGCTCGGACTTATTGATAAATTCTGGTATATGAGTAGTTAGTCGTTAGTTATTAGTGGTTAGATTGGCTTGCGTAATTTACGCATATTTGTTCTTAGATTGTGAGTATTGTAGCACAGGGTGGGGGGATGTGGAATAGTGAATTTGGAATTGCCTGACGACTGGTTGGGGTTGAGCAATCTCGGCAGAGGGGCTGAGAGGGGGAAGGGATTTTTGCGCGAGGCGGAGAGTGGGATAAATCGTTGCGGGGTCGCTGATGCAGGTTCTCTTTGTGGTTCAATGTTTCGGATGCCGGCGTTCTTTGGTAGGATAATCTGGGCTGGGGTTTCAAACGCGGCAGACGGGGTGAACGCTTGATTGAGTTGACTGGAGTATCCAAGATATATGAGGTGGGGTCGGTGGAGGTGCGCGCGCTGGATGACGTGAGTCTGCGAGTGGAAGACGGTGAATTCGTTGTGGCGCTCGGCCCGTCGGGCAGCGGCAAGACGACTTTGCTGAACATCATAGGAGCGCTGGACACCCCCACGTCGGGCAAGGTGTCTGTCGCCGGACACGATATTGCAGACGCATCTCGCTCAGATCTGTTCGCGCTCAGACGCCAGACTGTAAGCTTCATATTCCAAAGCTTCAACCTGTTCCCGGGCTTGACCGCGCTCGAGAACGTGGAGTTCGGCATAGACGTCGCAGGCAGGTCTGGAGACGCCTCAGCAGAAGCAGTTCTTCAGTCTGTCGGTCTCGGAGAGCGGACACGCCACTTTCCGCACGAACTATCTGGCGGCGAACAGCAGCGTGTCGCTATCGCCAGGGCGCTTGCGACCGGCAATCCGGTATTGCTGGCGGACGAACCGACTGGGGAACTGGACTTCAGAACCGGGGCTCAGATACTCGAACTGCTTATCCAGCAAGCGTCTAAAGGCAGAGCGGTGATCGTGGTCACTCACAACCGCGAAATATCGCGCATCGCGGACAGAGTCGTGGAAATGAGCAGTGGCCGCATCGTGAGCGACGGTCTCCCGGATGGAGGCAAGACTCCGCTGTCGGAACTCCGTTGGTAGGCGTCCCGCTTCAGATATACGGGGCGCTCATCGGACTGGCGTGTCTCGCCTGCCTATGCCTCGCCGCCTGCGCCAAATCCGAACCGACTGCGGACAATGCTTCCCCTGCGACCTCCAACACACCCGCTTCTGAATTCTCCTATATACATAGCGATACGGAGAATCTGGCGCGCCAATTTCAGACAGTAGAGGGCGGTTCCGAGTTCGCTCAGACAGACGGCGCGCTGATCACGGTAAGACCGAGAGACACGATTCCCGCGATTCTGTCTCCGGCGCTGTCGCCCGTGTCCGAGGCGTCCGAGTGGATGGAGGCGGACGAGCTTGTTCTGGGGATAGAAATTGACGGGGACGCGCGAGCGTATCCCATAAGAGTCCTCAGCAGACACGAGATAGTCAACGACGTGGTAGCCGAAACGCCGGTCGCGGTTACGTGGTGACCGTTGTGCTATACGGGCGTGGTCTATGCCCGCGAAATCGGAGGCGAGACGCTGACGTTCGGCGTCTCAGGAAAGCTGTTTATGAATGGGTTGGTGATGTACGACAGGGAAACGGACTCGATGTGGAGTCAAGTGTCCGGCGAGGCGGTCTACGGCGCGCGCAAAGGGGCGCGTCTAACTATTCTGCCCGCGCTGATGACTACGTGGGAGGCGTGGCTGGAAGAGTATCCGGACACGAGGACGCTGGATAAGGGCGGTCGGGAAGAGTACGGCTTCGATCCGTATGAACCCTATTACGCCGACGATTCCGTTGGGCTGTTCGGGAGAAGCTCGAACGATGGGCGGCTCGGCGCCAAGGAGTTTGTTATAGGAGTAAACGCGGGGGGCCGCGCGAAGGCGTATCCGCTTTCGATTCTGTCCGAATTTTCCGCTATCAATGACGAGGCAGGCGGAATTCCGGTATTGGTTGCATTCAAGTCGGATAGTCAGAGCGGAGCCGTATTCAGTCGGACGGTGAACGGTCGGACGCTCACATTCGAGATGGAGTCGGGAAGTCTCAAGGATGTAGAAACGGGCAGCGTCTGGTCGCCGGCGACTGGACAGGCAAGCGAGGGGGAACTGGCGGGAACTCGCCTGTCCGCAATTCCTTCTATAACGCTTTTCTGGTTCGCGTGGGCCGATTACAATCCCGATACTCGCATATACCGACCCTGAGAGGGCTCACAGGGGTAGGTATTGAGTATTTCGTGTATTTTCATGGTAGATGAGC